>QCKF01000007.1 GCA_003215545.1 Prochlorococcus sp. AG-409-L14
GTTCTGTTGATGCATTTGACGAAATCGAAAATTCCATAGCACCAAGTCCCGATACGAAACCAGCCAAAACATCCCCAAGACCAGCGCGAGCTACCCATTGAGAACTTTCAGAAACTTGCCATGAAGTTCCAGAAGGATCAGCAATCACAGTATGTGCTCCTTTAAGCAAAATCCCACAACCACTTAATTTGGCTGCCTTAACAGCAGCATCTAGAGGATTCAAGCCTTCTAGATCAGGAAATAAGCGTAGGAATTCAGCTCGATGGGGTGTCAACCATGTAGGACCACAACGATCATGAATCCATTGCAATGCTCCACTAGAAGAAGACAACCGATTGATACCATCAGCATCAAGAACTAATAATCCTCCAAAAGACTGAAAAGAATCAGCCAAGTCAACAAAAGATTCATCTGCCTTTCCCAACCCAGGGCCAATTAATAAGGAGTCAAACTTTTCTAAAGAAAAACTTTTTGAAAGTCTCTCCAAAGTAACCTCACCATTAGGCAATGTCTCTAAACAGCCTGCAGAGACAACTTCAGGCGTAAAATGCCAAATCTCTTGTGCTATGGAAGCAGGCAAAATAGACTTTATGCTCGCTACACCACTTGCAAGTGCCCCCTTAATTGCCAGGAATCCAGCGCCTTTATATTCATTACTACCTGCTATAAGTAACAACCTACCTCGTTCATATTTCATTGCTTCTGGTTTATGTATAGGCAATACAAAAGTAAATAAATCAGCTGGAGAAATAAGCTTAGGTTCAGAAGATATTAGAGATCTCAAAAAGACATCAGGAATCCCTATATCAATCCTTACAATCTGCCCAACATGCTTTATAGCCTGATCTTGAATAAGACCTCGCTTAATCAAGCCAACGGTCAGCGTAAAAACAGCACAGGCTCCACCTTCCTGCAACATCTCTCCAGAGTCCGAACACATTCCTGCGGGAACATCCAAGCTAATCAACCTTTTGGGACAAACTTCTTCTCTTGATTTCAATAAATTTGCCAATAATGGTTCCAAAGGCCGAGATTGATCTAACCCAAAAATTGCCTCAATCCAAAGTGCTGGATTAGAGGCTTCTGGAATTACTTGTAATTGCTTTATTCCAAGCCATTTCAAGTGTTCTAGATGTGCAAAAGTCAAAGGCTTATGCCTCTTAAATGGACTCCAAATACTTACTTCTATTCCTAATAAGTGAAGTTCTCTTGCGACAACCAAACCATCTCCACCATTATGTCCTGGTCCCACCAATACAAGTACTCCTTTATCCAGAAGATCTGGTACTTGAATTAACCATTCGACCATTTTATGGCCTACTTTTTCCATTAAGGCCTCAACAGGAAAACCACTTTCAATGATTTCCTTCTCAACCCTTAGCATTTGCTCGGAGGTGACCATTACATGGTCAACATCAAATTTTGGCCAGGACACTAGGAACGCTTCTCTTCCCACACTATGAAGAGATAACAGAGTTAATGGCAATGACGTCCACAATCGAAAACGACTCAGTCATGACCTCAGAGTCAGCAACGAAAGCTGGGGCAAAAGCTCTCAAAAAATTAAAAGCCTTCAAAGGTAACCATCACATTGCAGTTGGGCTATCAGGTGGAGTCGACAGCTCATTAACAGCAGCCTTGTTCCTTCAAGCTGGCTGGAAAGTAGAAGGGATAACACTCTGGCTAATGAGCGGGAAAGGCTCTTGTTGTTCAGAAGGCCTAATTGATGCTTCTGGACTATGTGAACAGTTAAATATCAAGCACCATGTTTTAGATACGAGAACAACTTTCCAAAGTGAAATTGTAGAGAAAGTAATAGAAGGCTACAAAATGGGAATCACTCCATTACCTTGTTCTGAATGCAATAAATCCGTAAAATTTTCCTCAATGATTAATTGGGCCAACAAACAACAAGGTGAGTCTAAATATATCGCGACAGGTCATTACGCAAGGATAAGCTATTCAAACCAAAATGACACCATAGAACCACCGTTACCTGGAGATTCAAAAGGCAGAAATAAACTTCTCCGTGGAATAGATCTTAAAAAGGATCAAAGTTATTTTCTTTATGATTTATCGCAAGAAGTTCTAGGACAAATAATCTTTCCTCTTGGTGATCTTACAAAAGAGGATACTCGTAAAGAAGCCCAAAAACTTGGTCTTAAAACAGCCAAGAAAGCAGAAAGTCAAGACCTATGCCTAGCAGAACACCATGGAACAATGAAAGCATTTATCGACAACTACTTACCGCCTAGAATGGGAAATATCATTTTACAAGATGGGACAATCGTTGGGAAGCATGATGGCATTGAGCATTTTACAATAGGGCAGCGAAAAGGCCTAGGGATATCATGGAGTGAGCCACTGCATGTCATCAGCCTGGATGCTGAAAATAATCAAGTAGTAGTAGCAACTAGGCAGGAATCTGGAATCTCTAAATGTATTGTCGGGAAGATAAATTGGGTTTCAATAAATCCTCCCAACCGACCTATAAATGCAAATGTACAAATTCGCTATAGAGCAAAACCTATAGAAGCACAAATAATACCTACTGAGCCAAATAAAACTGACATCGATGCCATGCGACCCTATCGATGCGAAATTATTTTTAAAGAAAAGCAATTCTCTGTAACCCCAGGCCAAGCAGCAGTTTTCTACGCTGGCAATTACTTACTAGGAGGAGGATTGATTGATCTTTTCTAAGCAAATCTACGAAAGTGCTATATATATTTCTTTGATACAATTAACTTAATTAAAGATGTTATAATAATAAAAATAATAGGAGCCTCTCGCCATAAAAGGTAGCCAGTCTTACCGCCATAGAAGCTAACTTCAACAGCCTTAACTTTATCCTCTAGGGGTTCAATTAATGCATTAACTTTGCCTGAGCTTGTCACCAAAGAAGAAGGCCCTGTATTCCCTGCAATAAGAACATTACGGGCAGTCTCAATACTTCTCAATTGAGCCAAAGCAAGGAATTGCCTTTGAAGTACCAACGGATATGGATCAAGGTTAGCAATTGCAAGTATCCACTGAGCACCATCAGAAACACCATTAGCCAAGGCGAAGCCATCACTGAGCTCATAGCAAATAGCAGCCGCCAGAGAAGGTCCAGTCCAAGTAAAAAGCCTTGAAGGTTCGCCAGGCTCTAATCCACCAACCGCTGAAAGACCAGGGAAAGAAAAACCAAACAAATCAGGTGTCCATTCTCCAAGAGGGACAAGACGATTCTTATCTATAACTTTTGAAGGATTCTTTTCACTTTGATCAAAAAAAAGCAATGCACTTCTTTGTCTTCCCCTTTCCCACCTAAAGCCGCCTGAAAGGAAAGGTAATGGAGAAGGATTGAGAAGTTCCTGTCCAATTAATAAAGTACCTTCCGGTGCTACTAGAAAATCCGCCCCGATCGAACTAGCAATTTGAAGTGCAGATTTAACCCTATAAGGTAATTGATTAATTTCTTTTTCCGAAAATTTACTTCTTGTTGGAATTGATGGCTGCCATATAGCAATACTAGAGGTAGATAATGGAGTAGAGCTTTTTAACAGGAGATTCCAACCAATCAGATGAAGTAAAAATAAGCAACCTATACCTATTATGAATGATCTTACAAATTGAATTCGATTCCTAATTAAAGTTAAAATACACCATAACCACCAACCCAATAATAATTGAACCATTGCCAATCCGCCTGCACCTGTCCATCTAGCAATTCCAGCAAGAATACGATCGCTAGGCGCTACACTTCCGCCAACTCCTATCCAAAAGAAAGGAAGCCTAGCTAATCCAACTTCCCCTAAACCCCAAATTGCAGCCATTAAAAAAATAAAAAATAGATTTCTTCTTAAATCAATTTCTTTGGTAAAAACTACTGAAAATCCCTTGCCAAGAGAACACCAGATCCATACCAAAAAACCACCAAACAACCCACAAAAAATCCAAATTCCTAGAGCAATTGGCAAACTCAATAGCTCAGGAACCCCTATCCACATAAGAGGATGTAACGCTAAGAGCCAAGAATGGCTAACTAAAACGGCAACCAATCCCCATAAAGCTCCTGCAAAATTAAATCTGCTAGCAGCCCAAAGGAAAGCTAGGCCTATCGGCATCAACCAAACCCCATAAGTAAATATCCCAATTCCGCTTAAAACTCCTCCAATCAAGCCCTGTAGGAGCGCCTGTTTTCGATCAGGAACAATGGCTCTAATGGAGGAATTTTCCACCCAAAAACCTTGAACAGAATTTAGTTTATCTAGTTCTAATTTTAAAAGACAAAGCCTTAGGGTTGTCTCTAAAAGCAGAAACTTCCATTACACCCAAATATAAAGACATGCTTTCTAACAGAGATAAATTGGAACCATCAACAAAATTCTCTTAGTATTGATAGTGATTCAATAAAACAAGCTCCGTGCGTGAAGTCTTAATTAGTTTTTCTGTCTTTCTCACTTTCTTGGTCATTGCTCTGATAAGCCAGGTCATTGCGCCCACAGAGATCCAGGCAAGTAATTTTGATGCTGTAGTTCAAGCAGAATTGAAAACTACAAAGGAGCCTTCAACTAAAAGCAACATTTTCGAACTAGATCCTGAAGAACAAAATCCAAAGCTATTTACAATGGCATCAGAAAAAGCAAATTCTGCCATCTCAGGCTTAGGGAAACCCGTGGAATCTAAAGAATCAACAGTGACTGCAAGCGGTCTCAGAATTACGGATCTAATTATTGGTGATGGAGCCGAAGCAGTACCAGGGCAAAAAGTCTCGGTTAACTACCGAGGCCGACTAGAGAATGGTACAGAATTTGATAGTAGTTATGACAGAGGTCCTTTTAAGTTTTCCTTAGGAGCAGGGCAGGTTATTAAAGGATGGGATGAAGGAGTGGCTGGGATGAAAGTAGGAGGCAAAAGAAAGTTAGTCATCCCTTCAGAACTTGGATATGGCTCCAGAGGGGCTGGGAATGTAATCCCTCCAAATGCAACATTGATTTTTGAAGTTGAGTTACTTGGTGTCAGCTAATTTTTATTTCATAGCAACTACCTATACAAAAACCCCCAGTTTTGAGTATTGCCGGGTAGGGTTAATAAAGGCTACTTACTTCCTGCCAGATGTTGCGTTCGGCACTTCCAACAATCCTCAACCACCTCCCAGCTAGATCTGTTGAGGCCCACTGCGACGGACCTTGTGGTGTTTATGACCCAGCCTCAGCTCGAGTTGCAGCTGAAGCTGTCCTTTCCATGACAAAAAAACTTTTGTCTTTAAGCCCTCCCCAAGCCAATGATCCTGCTGCGTGGGCTTCTTATAACAATACTTTTTCACGCTATGTAGCGATCAAAGAGGAGCAAGCTCAAGAAACAAAAAAAGAATTACTAATCCTCTGGACAGATTATTTCAAACCTGAGCATCTTGAGATTTTTCCAGATCTACATCAAACCTTTTGGAAAGCGGCAAAACTGTGCAGTGCTTGCAAAGTAAATATTGACCAAGCAAAAGCTGAAGAGCTTATGCAAGCCGTAGAAAAGGTCCATCACATGTTCTGGAAGTCGAAAGGACGTTCCGACAACTGGGTTACAGCAAGCTAAAACAAAAAGTTCTCCTAAAAGCTGAGTTTCCTAATTACTCTGATTTTATTAGCAATTGGGCGCCAGAGGTACTGTCGTGTCTTTGGAAATTCAATGGAACCAACCCTTTTTAATGGTGATATTGTTATCTATAATCCTATTTCTATAAATAATAATTCATCACTAAAAGAAGGTTCACTAGTAATTGCAAGACACCCTATTAAAATCAATGTTCTTTTAATAAAAAGAATTTACCTAATCAGCAATAATGGAGTCGATCTTCGAGGAGATAACTATAAAGAAAGCAAAGATAGTAGGCACTTTGGCCTTGTTAATTTAAAGAACATCATAGGAATTGTTGACAAGCGGATATCAAATCAAACCTCTAACAATAAAAGAGAATTAATTCAAAAAATCATTCCTGAAGTCCGATAAATCCAGAAGAAGCCTGTAAAAACAGAGACCCATCCAGTAAATCCAAATAAGAATGGCAAAGCTTTTTTTCCTACTTTCATAGTTGCAAAAGATATTGCTATAACAACAACTCCCATAGCTACTACTGAGCCTAATAAATAGGCAGCAACATAAGCAAATGCTCCAAAAGTTGGAAGAGCAAAGGCTGGTAAAACTGCAAGCAAGTGTCCAGCCCCTGCCACTCCATGCAACAAGCCCAAGCTTGTTGCTGCATGGGTATGCCTTAAATGCTTACGTTGACCCATAAAATGTAAATGCATATGAGTATGAGTACTTCCATCTCTGTGTACATGCTCATGCGTATGAATATTCAAACCCAAAGATTTTTTAATTGTGATAAAGCCCGCCATCAAAAGAGTTATTCCAACAACGAATTCAGCCATAAATGACATCAAATGCAAATCAGTGAAATCCTTTAAGAAGATTGCAACTAAGGCAAGAAAAACCACTCCACCTGAATGACCTAACCCCCATGCCATACCTGCTCTTAAAGCCAAACGAGGTTGTCGCAGTACCATTGGTGTAATCCCAACCAAATGATCAGCACCACCTATTACATGTAAAGAGCCAGCAAGAAGGCCAGTAAGGATGCTAATCAACATATATCTAGAGAAGTCGAAAATTCAGAAAGTTGGATTTGCATGATTATGTTCTAACTAGATCACCTCTACAGGAAAATCCGTTGTGATAAAAGCCTAATAAAACACCTCTTCAACTACCTATAAGCTGCCGAAGTCCATTAGAGACATCATTCTGAACCATCAAGGATTCTCCAACTAAAACAGCATTGGCACCTGCAGCCAGAACTCTATTTAAGTCAGATCGTTTAAACAACCCCGACTCACTAACAACAAGCACACCTTGATCTTTTAATTTTGACCCGAATGTTTTTAAAAGTGATTCGGTAGTCAATAAATCAGTTTGAAAGCTTTTAAGGTCCCGGTTATTGATACCAATCAAAGGGAACCCACCAAGATTCAGAACTCTATCTAATTCACTAGAGTTATGAACTTCTACAAGAACTGTAAGTCCTAGAGAAATAGCGACCTTCTTTAAATAGGTCAGATCCTGATCAGACAAAATTGCAGCAATTAAAAGCGCCGCATCTGAACCAGCAGATCTCGCTTGGTATAACTGGTATGGCATCACAATAAAGTCTTTGCATAAAATTGGTAAATCAACAGTTTTCCTGACATCTACAAGGACCTCAAATCCACCTTGAAAAAAAGTCTTGTCTGTTAAAACAGATAAACAGCTAGCTCCACCATCCTTATACCCCTTAGCAATACTTACGGGATCAAAATTCTCACGAATCACGCCTTTACTAGGACTAGCTTTTTTTATTTCAGCAATAACTGCTGGCATTACTGATGCTTCTTGCAAAGCCTGAAGGAAATTCTTTGGAGATGGCAAATCTGCTATCTGAGACTTCAAAACCTCCAAAGGCACTCGTTCTCGGGCAATCTGAACTTCACGATCTTTCTGCCATACGATCTTTTCAAGGATATTCCTTGGAGCGCCTTCAGAATGAGGGATACCATATTCAAGATTTGCAACTTTGATACTGGGATTTGGTGGTCTTCTTCGAATCTGCATAACTGTTTAATTAGGTAAAGTTCTTTCAAAAGCAAAGTAAGAATTGGCCTTAGAGGAATTAATCCCGACAGGTCAAGAACTCTTTACTAACTTTGCAGCTTGCTTATACGCGACCTCTACAACTTCGCTAAGAGTTGGATGTGTATGCACCTCATTAACAAGATCAAGGACACTCTGATGACGAGCTATTGCATTGGCTACTTCCTGAATAAGATCAGCTGCATGCAACCCATAAATATGAGCTCCGAGTACCTCCCCATTATCTTTTCTAAACAACAATTTCATCAGTCCATCGCTCTCCAATTCAGCTAAAGCCTTTGAATTTGCTTTGAAATAGCTTCGAACAGATCCAAGGGAGAAGTCTTTTTCAGTGGCTAATTTCTTTGCATCCTCTTCAGATAATCCAACCGAACTAATTTCAGGATGAGTAAAAGTCGCGGCTGGAATGCTTCGATAATCAATAGAACGTGAGTTACCAAGAATATTCTCCACTGCAATTGTCCCTTGAGCTGCAGCGGTATGCGCAAGCATTAATTTGCCTGTCACATCTCCTACTGCCCATAAATAAGGGATGGGTTTCCCTTTAAAGAGCACCCTCATTTGATCATCAATTGGTACAAATCCACGATTAGTCTCAACATTCATTGACCCCAAATTAAGTCCATTACTAGTTGGCACTCGACCAGTTGCAACCAAGACTGCATCTACTTCCAATTCTTCAGAGAACTCTCTTGTTTTTACATCAGAAAGTTCAATGCGAACTGGGGAGCCTGGTTTTATTTTGCTTGCTAGCACTCCAGAGCGAGCATCTATATCTCGACTATCTATCAGATTACGGGCAGCTAATTTTGCAATATCTGGATCAAAAGTAGGCATAACTCTATCCAATGCCTCAATCATGGTGACTTCACAGCCAAGCGCGGTGTAAACATCAGCAAACTCAAGACCTATATATCCACTTCCAATAATTGCAATCCATCTTGGCAGCCATTCAAGATTTATAGCCTGATCACTTGTAAAAACTGTCCTTCCATCAGTTTCAATGCCAGGAGGAATGAAAGGGTCTGAACCAGTTGCAATGATCACATCCCTAGCTGTAATTACTCTATCAACTCCATTTTTTTCTCTTAAACCAACTCTTTGAGGTCCCTCCAATCTCCCCTGAGCACGAATAATAGTTACACCAGATCTTTCTAATGTTTTAGTTAAGTTATTTCTAATAGCTTCAACCAAATTATTTGCATGGTCAGCAATCTTCTGTCTTTCAAACCTCACAGGTGCAGCATGAATCCCGAAATCCAAAAGATGTTTTGCATCAGCCATCTCCCTAACTTTTCCACTCGCTGCAAGTAAAGCCTTAGAAGGTACACACCCTCGATTTACGCAAGTACCTCCCATCTCCCTCGATTCAATTATGGCTACTCTCATCCCATTCTCTGAAGCATGTTTGGCTGCGTCAAACCCGCCATAACCCGCTCCTATAACAACTAAATCGAAATCGAAATTTGATTCAATCACTGGTCAAGAATGCATATCAAATGTCATTTTGGCCCTTCGCCGCTCCAATAACAGAGGAACAGCTGCAGATGCGACATTTAACGAATCAACTGCTTCATTATGTGGCAGCCAAATTTCATGCGTACAACAAGACCTAAGGCTCGGATGCAGTCCTGCTCCTTCGTTCCCTAAGACTAAAACTGTTGGCTTCATCCAATCAATTTCCCAATATGGAGTAACAGACTCAGAAGCCTTAGAACCTGGCACCACAGTAGCTAAAACCTGCTGCCCATTCTTAGCCGCTTCTTCTAACTTTATTAAAAGGGCATTTAAGCCCTCCTCTTCTGAAGGCCCAAGGCGCTCATAAGGAAGATGAAGGATTGCGCCAGCAGAAGCTCTAAGAACCTTTTGACCTAACGGGTCAGCTCCAGAAGCCAGCCATACTTCCTCAATATCTGCTGCAAGAGCAGTTCTAAACAAGGTTCCAAGGTTGCCTGGATCCTGCAATCGGTCCAAAGCCAAAGTAAAAGTAGGTTCGTTAACAAGTTTTGGTAAAGCATTAACACTAAAAACACTGGCCACACCATCTGGGGTAGAAGTGGTCAAAGAGGCCTTTAATACAGATGGTGTAACCGTATAAATACAAACCTCTTCAGGAATTATTTGAAAAATATCTCTGTGACTATCTATCCAATCAGGAGTTGCAACTATTTCTGCAGGCTTATGATCTGTTTTTAAAATCTCCTGAAGCAGATGAGTACCTTCCAATAACAACATAGGAGAACCTTTACTACTAGAGCGCTTACACATATCTCTTAATCGCCTTACTAAAGGATTACGTCGACTCGTAATCAATTCTGATTTCAAATAAATCCTTTCCAAAGCTTTCCAAATTTAGAATGTCAAATGACTTTTGACTTTCAAACTTTCACTGATAATAATTTCATTTTCACGAATTTCCAAACCATTGAGAGACGTAATCTCACCTTCAAGTCCTTCTTCAGAAAGACTTTCAATCATCTTTTTAATAACTTGCTCTTCCACTGCTGATTGGTCAATTTGATCAGGAGTTAAACGTTCAAGGAATTGACCAAGTTTTGCAGCAACAAGCTCCGAAGCATTTCCAATTTTCAGCAAAATCATTGTTCAGGGAAAAGGTTGTGTTTCTTGCTCAAAGATAATGCGGATGGGGAGACTTGAACTCCCATAGCACTAGGCCACATGTACCTGAAACATGCGCGTCTACCAATTCCGCCACATCCGCTAAATAGGTCGCAATAGCGACTAAAGGAACATAAGACATACTCAGGATGCAAAAACCTGATTTTCCCCCTCTCCTGAATCCACTTTCAATGCCGACCATCTAGACGTGCGCAATTTGGATGCAAAGATGGTGGAAGTTAGACAAAGTGCGTGATGCCCGTTGCGGCGACAATCTCAGAAGGGATTTTCAAGCCGTACCTTGAGATAGAAGGCAATCGTTGTCTTTCGGGGAAATTAGAGGTCAGTGGAGCAAAAAACTCAGCCCTAGTGCTTATGGCAGCTTCTCTTCTTACAGAAGAGAAAGTGAAAATTAATAATGTCCCAGATCTAACTGATATTCATGGAATGGCTGAAATACTCTTGAAGATAGGAGTGAAACTAAAAAAAACTCTTCCAAATATTGAAATACAAGCTGATAATTTGAAACATACGGAATTACCTTATGAACTAGTACATGTTTTAAGAGCAAGTTTTTTTTGCATAGGACCACTGCTAGCAAGACTAGGAAAAGTCAAAATTTCACTGCCAGGTGGATGTCAAATAGGAGAAAGGCCAGTTGCTGAACATGTCAAAGGACTTAAATCATTAGGAGCTTTAGTAAGTGTCGAGCATGGAGTAGTAACAGCTTCTGTATGTGGTTCAAAAAAACGCCTAAAAGGTGCACATATTGTCTTCGATTGTCCAAGTGTTGGAGCCACAGAAACAGTACTCATGGCCTCGGTTTTAGCAGAAGGTAATAGCACAATTGAGAATGCAGCTCAAGAACCAGAAGTTAAAGATTTAGCAAGAATGCTTAACAGAATGGGGGCACGGATTTCAGGAGCAGGGGGTCCTAAAATAATGATAGAAGGCGTAAAAACTTTATATGGATGTGAATACAAAGTTATTCCAGACAGAATTGAAGCTGGAACTTTCTTAATTGCCTCTGCTATAACACGTTCTCCCCTTTTAATAGAACCTGTAATTCCTGGCCATCTAAGCTCTGTACTTCAGAAGTTAAAGGATTGCGGATGCAAAATAAATATTGAAAAAGACGTCATAGAAATTATACCTAGAGAAATAATTGGGGTTGATATAACAACCCAACCATTCCCTGGATTTCCAACAGACTTACAAGCACCTTTTATGTCTCTACTCGCAACAGCAAAAGGTACAAGCGTAATTACAGAGAAAATGTACGAAAATCGTATGCAGCATGTCTCGGAGCTTCAAAGGATGGGTGCTTCAATTCGTTTGCAAGGTAATACAGCTGTAATTGAAGGTGTACCTGAGCTCAGCGCTGCACCAATCTCAGGAAGAGACTTAAGGTCATCTGCAGCAATGGTATTGGCAAGTCTTGCCGCAAAAGGAACAAGTATGGTTTCTGGCCTAAATCATCTTGATAGAGGCTATTCAGAAATTGAGTCAAAACTCAATGGGATCGGTGCTCATATAATTAGACATCAGCCAAATTACAACCACTGAGATAAATTAAAGACATGGGAGCGTGGTGGAATTGGTAGACGCACCGCACTCAAAATGCGGCACCTTCGGGTTTGTCGGTTCGAGTCCGACCGCTCCCACTTCCCTGATGAGGACTTATACAAGACTTCCTTTAAGGCTGATAAAAGGAAAAGGGTGCTGGGTATGGGATGAACAAAATACAAAGTATCTA
Source organism: Prochlorococcus sp. AG-409-L14 (assembly GCA_003215545.1). Taxonomy (GTDB): domain Bacteria; phylum Cyanobacteriota; class Cyanobacteriia; order PCC-6307; family Cyanobiaceae; genus AG-409-L14. The sequence goes on from QCKF01000007.1 coordinate 12,038, forward strand.
GATGCTGTTGCAGGAATTGCTACTTGCACTCTTGGACATAGTGACAAGGCACTTGAACTTTCACTGCGTCGACAATTAAAAACACTTCAACATATATCGAACCTTTATCACATAAAAGAACAAGAAGATCTTGCTGAATGGCTAGTGGATAAAAGCTGTGCAGATTCTGTTTTCTTTTGCAATAGTGGAGCAGAAGCTAATGAAGCAGCAATAAAACTTGCCAGAAAGTATGGTCATAAAAAAAGAGGAATAAAAAAGCCAATCATATTATCTGCTAAGTCTAGTTTTCATGGAAGAACTCTTGCTGCAGTAAGCGCAACGGGACAACCCAAATATCACAAAGACTTTGATCCATTAGTAGAAGGTTTTAAATTCTTTCCATATAACGATATTAATTTCATAGAAAATATTATTACAAACCTAGAAAAGTCACAGCCTTCCATTTCAGCTATAATAATTGAACCACTTCAAGGCGAAGGTGGAGTTAATCCAGGTAATAGGAATTTCTTTTTGAAATTAAGAGAGTTATGTAATAAACACGAGATCTTGTTGATTTTAGATGAGGTCCAAACTGGTGTAGGTAGATGCGGAACCTGGTGGGGCTATGAAAAAGTCGGCATAGAGCCTGATGTTTTCACAGTTGCAAAAGGGTTAGGGGGCGGACATCCAATTGGTGCATTATTAGTCAAGGAAAATGCGGATTTTCTAGAACCTGGAGATCATGCGAGTACGTTTGGAGGTAATCCTTTCGCATGTAGAGCAGCTTTAACTGTAGTAAAGGAAATAGAAAGAAGGAAAATACTTGAAAATGTAAATGCTCGAAGTTCTCAACTAGTAAATGGCCTAATCGACTTACACAAGGCTTTCCCAAATAATATAAAAGAGACAAGAGGTTGGGGACTTATACAAGGAATTGTGCTCAGAGAAGAAACCAAAATTACTTCCTATGATATTGTAAATGAAGCCATCAAACAAAAACTACTTATAGTGGCTGCAGGACCAAAAGTCATAAGAATGGTACCTCCATTAATTATTAAAAAAAATGAGGTAAATATACTATTAGAACGACTATATAGTACCTTGAAAGAATTCATATAATTCATATAAACAAGTAAGTTGGATTCATTAAATTTCAATAAAAATGAAGAGCCAATTCTTTTTCGAGAAACGGATAATATTGATCTTAAACTAAATAGAATTGAAGACTTTCTAAAAGAGATCAAAAATCCATGTGCACTCGTTCCAGCAATTCAAATTGCTGGAACAAATGGAAAAGGCTCAATAGCAAGCTTCATTGAAAATAGTCTCAAAGAAGCCAAAATATCATTTGGAGTATATACATCACCTCACTTGAAAAATTGGTGCGAAAGAATACGAGTAAATGGTTGTGAAATTACAAAATTAGAATTTAAAAAAACATTAAAAAAGCATAAAAATTTAATCATTCAGCATAAATTAACACCTTTTGAAATTCTTTTTGCTTTAGCGCTTGACTATTTCTCTACAAAGGATCTACAGCTTATAGTTTTAGAAGTAGGCTTGGGAGGAAGGTTAGATGCAACCACTTCTCATCCAACTCGACCGATTATTGCAATGAGTTCAATAGGTCTAGATCACAAAGAATATTTAGGTGAAAGTCTTGAAGATATAACAAAAGAGAAGGCAGCCATAATCAAACCCGGATGCACAGTCATATCATCCCAGCAACATCCTGAGGTCTGTAAAATACTTGAAGAGAAAGCCAGAGAAAATAATGCCAAAATAAAATGGGTAAATGAAATCTCTAAAGATTGGAAGCTAGGAATACCTGGAAAAATTCAGTATAAAAATGCTGCAGTAGCCAAAGCTGTTCTGGAGGAGTTGAACCTACTGAATATAAAGATTAAGAAAGAAGACATAAAAAGAGGCCTCGAAACTGCATATTGGCCTGGGCGAATGCAATTAGTTAAATGGCAAGAAAAGCCTATTTTACTAGACGCGGCACATAACCCGCCGGCAGCTAAACAACTCTCTTTAGAAAGAAAAGATTGGCCTAATCAAGAGAATGGGGTCGTATGGATATTAGGCATACAAAAGAAAAAAGAAGGTCCGCAAATAGTTAGGAATCTAATCCAAAAAAAAGATATTGCATGGATCATTCCAATCCCTAATTTCCAAAGCTGGAGCAAAAGAGAACTTTGCAAAGCCTGTCCAGAAATAGAACTGCAATTAAGACAAGCTGATGATATTCAAGAGGTTCTTGCTGAGCTAAGTTCAGCAAGAGACTGGCCCAAACCTCCACCAGTCTTAGCAGGATCTCTATATTTAATTGGAGATATATTGCAAAGAGAAATTTTTAATTAGAAATTGATAATTCTAAAAAAGTTATAAAATTATTAATTCCATATCATTGTTAAATAATCTCATCTATGTCCAACCTTTTAATTTACCAGGATTCAAAAGACCGTCAGGGTCATACATCCTCTTTGCCTTAACTTGAGCACCATCAATAACTCCCAATCCACCATCTTCAACTGTAATTACATGAGGATTAAACAAAACAGCCCCTAACTCTTTGCATTGGGAAGTCAACTTTTCTAGTTCTTCAGGCCCTTTCCATCTAACAAGAGGCAAAGCCGCTACTCTCTGGACACCTTGCTGCCGAACTGCTTCTAAATGCCATAAAAGATCATCCCCCCAATCTGACTTGATTTGCTCAATAGCCTTAATCTCAGGCTGAGGTAAAAGCATTTGTAAATAGGTCCAATTCTTATCAATAGCCCGCATATGGAGAGTCGTGTGATTCCAACTAAGTTCTCTTAAGCCTGTACCACTTTTATTATTTTCTTGACCAATATGTATACAATTCGCACCAAATTCAGAACTAATCCGTTGAATGGTGCTTATACCATCAGGCGAAACTAGTATAAGAAGCCTATGAGAACCCATATAGTCGCCAGACCAACCAGGTAATTTTTCAACAATTTCTTTTTCAAGAAGAGTGCAAAGAAAAATATCCACTGCAACTTTTGAGCATGTTTGAAGGATTTGAAGCGCTATAGATATATCGGAACAATCAATGGTTAATTCTTGCCATTTAATAGCATTTGTAGTTGATAGTTTAATTGCTGTGATGATGCCATTAGTACCATATGAGTGATTGAGGGCCTCAGCTTCAGAAGCATCAAGAATTAAAGTTTTAGATGGATTCTCCAGAGTTACAATTTCCAGTCCTAATAAATGACCAGGATCACGCAAAAATCCCCAACGAATAGAACCAATCCCTCCAGAACCCCCTGCTAAAAATCCTCCAATTGAGGCACTCCTCCAGGTACTAGGAAGTAAACGTAACTGACGACCATAAAGCCCCAATTGTTCATCTAAATCTTTAAGGATACAACCAGGTTCAACAGTTACTGCCCCTGTTACTGGATCAAAATCACGAATTTTCTTGAGCTCTCCCATTAACATGACTACACCACGTTGAAGAGGTACACATTGTCCATAATTGCCTGTCCCGGAGCCTCGAAGAGTTAATGGGACCCCAAATTTTCTACACGCAGTTGCTACTGCAGATACACCATTAATTGTCCTGGGCCTAACAACAAGATCAGCAGAACAATCTTTAAGTTCTTCACGCAAGATAGGAGAGTATTCATAAAAATCCCTAGAGAATTTTTGTTTTTCAACTTGCGAGTCTATCCAGTCTAAATCATCCAAATCTTCTAGTTCCTTTCTTAGGTTTAAAAAGCTAGCTGAAGTGTTCATTAATCCTCAGAATCTATGATAAATAATAAGGAATAGTGCCACTATCAAGCCATTTACCTTTAATCATTATTCTCCGTGCAGGTGGATGTTTTAAAGCTTCAACCCAACTATTTGCATCCAATAAAACAAAATCTGCTGGGCTCCCAATTTTAAAAGTGCCATCCCATTCAAGTCCTAAAACTTTTGCTGCAGAAGTTGTGAAAGGAGCGAGACCCAATCTTTGCCATGGAGCCAACTGTGTCAATGGCAAAGAAAATGCCATGAGAGAAATTGGATCCAAATTTCCACCAGGGAACCATGCATCCTGAACGTTGTCTCCTCCTATGGCAACTACTACCCCAGCCTCTTGTAATTGAAAAACTGGAGCAAAAGGTCGCTTAAAAGGTGTTTCTCTTGGGTTGCGCCCCAACAACCATGCATTAGTAAGAGGCAAAGCAACAACATTTAAGTCGTGTTTAGCAATATTCTTTGCCAAACTTCTTAAAGCCTTCGGGGGAAGCAATCCCATGCTGCTGGAATGACTACAAGTTATAGGAATCTCCAATTCAACTAATTTCAAAACTTTTAACAATTGCTTTAAACCTACAGCTGGATGAACTTGAGATTCATCAATATGCAAGTCAACTCCACACCCATATTTATTAGCGAGTTGAAGCATTCTCTTAAGTAAATGTTTGGCAGATCTTTCTTTAAAAGGAGGCACAAGGACACCACCTATAAGACCTTTAACATCAATCAAATCCCTGGCAAAGTCTTCTCCACCATCAGTATTCCAATATTCTAATGGTGCCAAAGCTACTAACTGGAGCTCAATGAAAGGACTCCATTTTAATTTAATCTTTTTTAAGACATCCCAAATTTGATCTTGATTAGGCCCAATGCTATCGATATGAGTGCGAATTGCTCGAAGTCCATTCTTAAGAGCAATTGCTAGGGATCTCTCAACTCTTTCTCTAACCTCTAATGCATTTCGCACCTTTAACTCTTTCATATTAGAAATAAAAGCAGCTTGATATGTACCATCAAAATTAGGAAACCTTGACCAAGTAAATGCTTTATCAAGATGCGTATGCGGCTCAATCAACCTAGGTAGCAAAAGCTTTGTCGGGGCTGGTTTTACATAAAGATCAATTTCATGGAGATCAGTAATTCTTCCTCCCTCCCAACCAATACCCATAGGGCAAAGTCCTTCATTGCTCACCTGTGACTTCATTCCAATCTTGGGAAGGGTTAATAAGCCACGGGGAATTAACGCCTCTAAATAACCTTTGAAGTCACTCCTCACTCTTTTTGACCGTTGTAATTAGAATTCTAGAGGAATTGTTAGATTCTTAAAGACGCGGCGGGCGTCGCCAAGTGGTTAAGGCAGCGGCTTGTGGCGCCGCTATTCGGGGGTTCGAATCCCCTCGCTCGCCCTCATCATTTCATCCCAATGGTGAATCCCTCGCCTATCAAGCCATTCAGCTTTAAACGGAGTTGCTTGTTTGCGAAACAGCAATCATCCCTAAAAGGAAAAGCGAACCGTGCTCACGACTCGTAAGGAACAAATACAAGAAAACGCCGAAGTCGCCGAACATATCCGAGGTAGCTATTGGATAACTACATTCGGCTGTCAAATGAACAAAGCAGATTCTGAGCGCATGGCCGGGATCCTTGAAAGCATGGGATATATAGAGGCTTCGGCCGAACTCCATGCAGATCTAGTCCTCTTTAATACATGTACTATCCGTGATAATGCTGAGCAAAAGGTATATAGCTACCTAGGCAGGCAAGCTCTTCGCAAACATTCTCATCCACATCTAAAATTAATAGTGGCCGGGTGCGTAGCTCAACAAGAAGGTGAGTCTCTATTAAGAAGAGTCCCTGAACTAGATCTTGTAATGGGGCCACAACATGCAAACCGTTTAGAAACTCTGCTTCAACAAGTTGATAACGGTCAGCAGGTTATTGCAACTGAAGAGAACCACATACTGGAAGATCTAACGACAGCTCGTAGAGATAGCAAAATATGTGCATGGGTAAATGTAATTTATGGTTGCAATGAAAGATGCACATACTGTGTGGTTCCCTCAGTTAGAGGTAAAGAACAGTCAAGATCAAAAGAAGCAATACGAGAAGAAATAGAACAATTAGTCTCTTCTGGCTATAAAGAAATCACACTTCTTGGTCAAAATATTGACGCATATGGTCGAGACTTACCTGGAAGAACAATTAAAGGGAGTTTTAAAAATAGTCTTACTGATCTTCTTTATTTTATTCATGATGTTGAAGGACTTGAACGTATACGATTTGCCACAAGTCATCCTAGATACTTCACCGAAAGGTTAATTCAAGCTTGTTCTGATTTATCAAAAGTCTGCGAACACTTTCATATCCCAGTACAGAGTGGAAATAATGAAATTTTAAATTCCATGGCCAGAGGCTATAGTGTTGAGCGTTATAAACGAATAATCGATAAGATAAAGAAGCTTATGCCAGAATCTGCAATCACTTCAGACGTAATAGTAGGTTTCCCTGGAGAGACAGATTCCCAATTTAAAAATACATTATCCCTAGTCAAGGAAATAGGTTTTGACCAAGTAAATACAGCTGCATATTCGCCACGTCCAAACACACCAGCAGCTAAGTGGACAAACCAAGTATCAGAAGATGTAAAAGTAAAGAGACTTAAATTAATAAATCAAACAGTTGAAGAAACTGCAAAAGAAAGAAATGCTAGGTATTTAAATCAAGCATTAGAGATACTAGCTGAAGGAATCAATCCCAAGGACTCTAAACAATTAATGGGTCGTACAAGGACAAATAGGTTAACTTTTTTTGATGCAATAGGACCTAATAATCAAATTTACAAATCTGGTGACTTAGTCAAAGTACAGATAAATAAGATAAGGTCATTTTCCTTGACAGGCACGCCAATAATTTAAAAAACTATTACTATTAAATAATTTCAATGAAGAATTAATCACAAATATTATTCCATGTCATTAAACAAAAAAAATATAGGAGTTGTTTTTGGGGGTTGCTCAAAAGAGCATGATGTGTCTATCAATTCAGCAATAACTGTCATAACAGCATTACGAAGGGGACAGAACAAAAATAGATTCATTATATTACCTATTTATATCGATCGTGCAGGAAACTGGCATCCCCCAAAGACAGGTGAGAAAGTACTGAAAGAACAAAAACCTTTGGATATTATGCATACGTTTAATATGAAAAGTTATTTCCACTTAATAGCCCAAATCTGTGAAAATATTGACATCTGGTTCCCTGTACTACATGGACCCAACGGTGAAGATGGAACAATTCAAGGCTTCTTCAAGCTTATAGATAAACCATTTGTAGGTTCAGGAATACTTGGATCAGCATTAGGCATGGACAAAGTTGCCATGAAAAGCGCATTTGGGGCTGCTGGCTTACCACAACTGCCTTATATTTCAGCAAAATCATTTGAACTTCAAGAAGAACAGTCTTTTGAAAAGCTTATTTTGCGAATAGAGAATTCATTAAATTATCCTTTATTTGTAAAGCCAGCAAACCTAGGCTCTTCAGTTGGTATAAGCAAAGTTATTAGTAGGCTTGGGTTAAGAGACGCGCTTATAAAAGCAGCTGAGTTAGATCAAAAACTTGTAATAGAAGAAGGTGTCACTGCAAGAGAACTTGAATGTGGATTACTGGGAGGTAAAGAAACAAGCTGCTCAGTTGTAGGTGAGGTTCGTTTCAAAGCAGAATGGTATGACTATGAAACAAAATATACACAAGGGTCATCTGAAACTATTATTCCAGCGGCTATACCCAAAGACGTAACCTCGAAAATCCAAGAACTATCATTAAAAGCGTGGGACTCGATTTCAGCCAATGGTCTTGCAAGAGTAGATTTTTTTTACGATCAACTTACTGGAGATCTTTGGATAAATGAGATTAATACGTTTCCTGGTTTTACCAATAAAAGTATGTATCCCTTGTTATGGGAGGCCTCTGGTGTCAATATCGAGCAACTAGTAGCCAAGTTAATAGACATAACTGGAGAATGAATCCAACAACTTTTACTTGAAATTCAAATTTTCTCTCTTCTCTAATGATTCACGGTCTTCTATGGTTCCCCCTTCTTCTATCCTTCCTTTTGCTAACGGCACTTGGATGGCTAGAAAGGCGTAGACAAAACCTTTATAGAATTTGGGCAGCAGGCTCAGAAATAGCCAAATTAGATAACTCTGGTGCAGCACGCCTAAAAGAAGGCCTAATTAGTTGGAGTACTTTTGAAGCAGGAAAATTCAAAGATCAAGGTTCCTTCGAAATATCAAAATTAGAACTAGCAGAACTTATGGCACTTAGCTCAGGTGATGCTCCACTCACAGATGAATCACAAGGTCTTTGCAGAATAAGATTAATTGGATCTGGGAAAGAAATGGATGTTCCATTTGCTGATGCAGATCGTGCAAGACTTTGGATCAATCAACTTATGGGTAAAGCGCGCTGTGATCTTTAGCTCATACATACATGAATAATATCAATCAAAAAAGTAAGTTATCTAGAAAAAATCGCAAGCAAGAGATAATCAGAAGAAGGATAAGAAACCTAAAATACTTATGGCAGGTAATAACGTACAATTTAATTTCTTTAATATTACTATTTACATTCATAAAACTTGGATGGAGCCCTATAAGCGCTCAACAAATAAAAATAAGAGGTAGTCAAAGTATTAATGGGGAGACCATTGTAGAGACATCTGGGATGATCTTTCCAAAACCAATCTTATCAATAAATCCTAAAGAAATGGAGAAAAATCTTCTTAAAGAGCTACCTATAAAATCAATATCTATTCAAAGACAACTTATCCCTCCAGGACTTGAGATACAAGTCCTGGAGAGAAAACCTATAACTTATGCAATTAGATCTAGAGGGGAGATTTCAGAGGAAGGAATGCTTGACGAAGAAGGTAACTGGATGCCCCTAAAAATAGCAAAAAGAATCAAAACTGACAAAATTCAACTATATGTAGAAGGCTGGATGCCTACTCACAAAAGTTCCATTGCAATTATTCTTCAAGATCGCAAGAATCTAGGCATTACCTTAAGGAAAATAATATTAAGTCAAAACGGCGATATAAGTCTTAATTCTGATGAATTTAGCCTAATTCAACTTGGATCAAATCCAAGAAGTTTAAAAAAACAAATAAAAGCATTACCCTATTTAAGCCGTAGTCTGCCATCTAACTTTCGCAACCAGAAAGGTATTATCGTTGACATAAGAGATCCAGAAAAGCCAGAAATCCAAATACCAAAAAAATAAATTCACTTATAAAAGAAAAAGAGAAGTAAACCTCGCAAAAATCTGTTAAAAATAAACCAAGACAGTTAATTTAACGACTAATATGGAACAGAGTAATTAATAAATTTCTAAAAAAAATAAATAATTCTTCGAAAACACTAGCTAATTAGGAAATTTCTAGATATTTATGTATATCAACTAATTCTCATGTAGGTCAAATGACTTCGTCTAGTGAGAAATTTACTTATTGGTCCTTACTAGGCCTAGCTCCTGGAAGTGATCAGGCAGCCTTAAAAAAGGCATACAGAAGAGAAGCCAAGCGCTGGCATCCAGACTTAAATAGTGGAAGTTATAAAGCCCACGAACGCTTCCGATGGATAATAAAGGCCTACGAAGTACTAAGTGACCCTAGAAGCAGATTTGAATGGGAAATAGCTGGCAGGCCAACAATTGAGATCAAAGAGCAAGAAGAGTTCTTGAAAAAAGAAAAAGTCCCTACTGCTAAAGCCCAAAGCAAAATGGCAGCTGATAAAGCTAAAGAACTTTTTTCACCAGCTGAAAAGTTATTGCTTTTATTGATCTCACTTTTCTGCTTGACCATCTTAAACAGCTTGGGGAATTAATTAAAACCTAGTATTTGCAATGGCTTTAGGAGCAATAGCCACCCTCAAGGGAAAAGCAAACAGTTTTCGATTGAGAACATTTAAAAAATAAGCTTTTTGAAAATATCAACAGAATCGTCTACCGCAGACATAATGCACCAAACCTCCATGCTTAATCCAGCAAATGGCGCTAGGTAGCGGAAACAAATCCGGCTTGATAAAGCTCGAAGAAATTCAACCCAGTCAATCAGCTCGAATAGAGGTGATTGGAGTTGGTGGTGGTGGCAGCAATGCTGTTAACAGAATGATTCTTAGTGACTTAGAAGGAGTCTCTTATCGAGTCCTAAATACAGATGCTCAAGCCCTACTTCAATCTGCCTCCCAAAACAGAGTCCAACTTGGGCAAAATTTAACTAGAGGACTTGGAGCTGGAGGTAATCCCAATATCGGAGAAAAAGCAGCTGAAGAATCACGTGCAGAATTACAGCAAGCCCTTCAGGGTTCAGATCTTGTTTTCATTGCCGCTGGAATGGGCGGAGGAACTGGTACAGGAGCTGCCCCGGTTGTAGCTGAAGTTGCCAAAGAAAGCGGGGCCTTAACAGTTGGAATAGTTACAAAGCCTTTTGGATTCGAAGGAAGAAGACGAATGCGACAAGCTGATGAAGGTATTACCAAGCTGGCTGAGAGTGTAGACACTCTGATTGTTATTCCAAATGATCGTCTAAAAGAAGTTATTGCAGGCGCCCCTCTTCAAGAAGCATTTCGCAGTGCCGATGATGTACTCCGGATGGGGGTCAAAGGTATAAGTGACATTATTACCTGCCCAGGATTAGTAAATGTAGATTTTGCAGATGTCCGGTCAGTCATGACCGAAGCAGGAACTGCTTTATTAGGAATAGGCATGGGCTCAGGTCGCTCAAGAGCAGTAGAAGCTGCCCAAGCAGCAATAAACAGCCCACTGCTTGAAGCTGCTCGTATTGATGGAGCAAAAGGTTGTGTAATGAATATTAGTGGGGGCAGAGATATGACTCTTGAAGATATGACTTCAGCCTCAGAAGTGATTTATGAAGTTGTTGACCCAGAAGCAAATATTATTGTTGGTGCGGTGGTTGACGAAAGGCTTGAAGGAGAAGTTCAAGTAACAGTTATTGCTACAGGGTTTCAAAGTAATCAGCCTTACCGAAATCAAAAGTCTAGAAACAAAATAAACATGCAATCTCTATACAATCAGACTGAAGTCAAAGAACCAGGAGCAAGTATTCCAGAGTTTTTACGATTAAGACAAAATCGTAAAGAACTAGATAGTTGACCACCTGCAAGTAAGGTGACCCGGAATCCACGCCTGCATTGAGCATCCCTTTTGGCTGCTACCTTCCGGTCCTGACCAGATTTGGGCGTCAAGGCCGCGTGGGTCCGAGTCAATTAAATTCTAACAATTACACCCGAGTGGCCAGGAGAGAGATATGCTCCCCGCCGAACTAATTCATTTCAAAGAAAAAGGTCAAGCAATAACAATTCTTACTGCTTGGGACAGCATTTCCTCGTCAATTGTTGAGGCAGCAGGAGCAGATGTGGTTCTTGTTGGTGACTCCTTATCGATGGTTGCTCTAGGCCATGCAACAACACTTCCAGTGACATTGGATCAAATGCTTCATCATGCCCAAGCAGTAGGTAGAGGGTTTACCCGTCCTCCCAAAGAACAACCTCTTCTAGTTTGTGACCTTCCGTTTCTTAGCTATCAGTGTGGAGAAGATAAAGCCGTGGAAGCAGCAGGAAAACTTTTAAAAAATTCTTCTACAGCTGCTGTAAAACTAGAAGGGGCAGAACCTGAAGTAATCAACGTTATTCAACGATTAATCAGAATGGGAATACCTGTAATGGGTCATTTAGGCCTAACACCACAATCTGTTCACAATCTTGGATATCGTCGCCAAGCTGAAAATATCAAAGACCAAAAGAAAGTATTGGAACAAGCAATAAAATTAGAAGAATCTGGCTGCTTCGCAATCGTTCTTGAACATGTTCCCGAAGAATTATCTATTCGAGTTAGGAATGGTCTGAAAATCCCAATAATTGGCATTGGTGCTGGTATTTGTGATGGTCAGGTTCGAGTAACCGCAGATCTAATCGGTCTTACAGAAAAACAACCGCCATTTAGTCCAGCATTAATACCAGGGCGAGAACTTTGTATCAAAGCTCTAAAGGACTGGATAGAGAAACAGCATCATGAGGCAAAGACTCCCACCAAAGAATTACCTCAACAAATACGCGATTACTAATTTCCATTCCACAAGGATCTGTGAGAGCAACTCGCTTCCCGTAATGTTTTAAAAATCCATTTTCCCAAAAATCCTTCATCCTTTCATTTAAGGCATTCAAATACTTATCAGACTGCTCTTGATTCCAACCCCAAAGTTTTACCAACAATTCCAAGTCAATCCCTTCCCTTCTTCGCAGACCAACAATCAATTGTTCATCCAAGTCCATAGGTTTTGCGTTAGTAACTAACAAAGATTCTTCAATCCCATTACGCTCTTGTTCCTCTAACCAAGACTGATATCCCTCTCGAGTCCTAGGACGAGAAAATCTCTGTCCCCATGGAGAACTAGTTGCACCTTGCCCAAAGCCCCACCAGCCAGAACCACTCCAATAAACCCTGTTATGACGAGAAGCATGCCCTGGTAAAGCATAATTTGAAATCTCATAGCGCCCATATCCCGCTTTATTTAGAATTGCACTTGTAAAGTTACTTATTTCAAAAGCCGAGTCCTCATTAAGCAAGACAAGTTCACCACGACGTTCTCTCCAGGCAAAAACTGTTCCAGCTTCAACTGAAATATCGTATATAGAAATATGAGGGATTGAAAACTCTAAAGCCATCGCCAATTCCTTTTCCCACGCAGAAATATTCTTACTAGGAAGGTTTTGAATTAGATCAAGACTCCAACTTAGTAATGCTCGTTCTTTAAAGGCCTCATCAAGTAGTTTGCAAGCCTCAATTAAATCAAAGCTCCTATGCCGCCTGCCTAATTCTTCTAAAGTCTCATCCTGAAAACTCTGACCACCTAGACTTACCCTGTTTATCCCGGCATTTAGATACAACTCAAGATCTCCTTTATCAAAACTAGCAGGATCTATTTCCATAGTTATTTCAGAACCAAACTGAAATCCAAACTTCTTTCTAAGGTGGTCAAGCAAATGACTAACCTGCGCGGGCGTTAATAACGAAGGTGTTCCTCCCCCTATATATATGGTTGATAAAGGAGTAACTTGCTCAATAAGCTCAATTTCTCTATGGAGGAGCTCTAAATAAGAATTGATCGAAGAGCTTCCTGGACGACCATTGTCCCCACTTGCCTTGTCTCCCAAAGGCACAACTGCAAAATCACAATAGAAACAACGACGATGGCAAAAAGGTATATGCAAATATGCACTTCTTGGTGGGGTTATCACATCAATACCTCTTATAGATCAATGCTAAAAAATAAATACATCTTCCCAAATCATCTAGAGCACCATCAAGTATGCAAGATGAGAAACAAACTTAGAAGGGAAATCTAAGTTAATGATTAGCCCCTTGATCCTACTGCTATTTCTCATCTCGGGAGCTGCTACTGGGTGGCTAGGCTTTGATTTATTACCTGAATGGCTGTTAGAGAAGACTGCAGAAATAGAAAACCGCAGATTCTTTATAACAGGACTAAGTGGCTTGATTGGACTAATAGCAGGATTTGCATTCCAAGAAATAAGAAAAAAATTACTAGAAAATTTTCGTAATGTTCCTTCAGATCTTTTAATTAGCCGTGCAGTTGGACTAATACTAGGCCTATTAGCTGCCAATCTCGTTCTAGCACCAATTCTGCTTATACCCCTACCTTGGGAAGCAGGATTAATAAAACCAATGATTGCAATTTTAAGCAATATTTTCTTTGGATTAATTGGCTATAACCTTGCAGAAGTTCATGGAAGAAATCTATTAAGGCTTTTTAATCCAAATAGTGCTGAAGCACTTTTAATCTCAGAAGGGATTCTAACTCCAGCTAGTGCAAAAATTCTTGATACCAGTGTAATTATCGATGGACGAATAAATGGTCTAATATCTTCAGGCCTATTAGAAGGACAAATAATAGTTGCCCAAACAGTTATAAATGAGCTACAACAACTAGCTGATTCAAGCAACAATGAGAAAAGAGCAAAAGGCAGGCGAGGCCTCAAACTTTTAAGAGAGTTAAGAGAAACTTATGGAAGAAGACTAGTTCTAAATAGCACAAAATATGATGGTCCTGGCACAGACGACAGACTTCTAAGTTTGACATCTGATACTGGAGGGACTTTAATAACTACTGATTTTAATCTTTCACAAATTGCGCGTGTTCAAGAACTAAAAGTCCTGAACTTAAGTGAACTATTAATAGCCCTACAACCCGATGTTCAACCTGGTCAAAAACTTAATTTAAAAATAGTGCGTGAAGGCAAGGAAGAGAATCAAGGAATAGCTTATCTAGAAGATGGCACAATGGTCGTAATAGAGAATGCTAAGAATTCAATTGGCCAAAAGCTTCAAGTTGAAATAACTGGGTCCTTGCAAACACCTTCAGGCAGAATGATTTTTGGCAAACTTGAAAAAGATCCACCTCCTCACAAATCCAACAAAACCAAAGCAACTCAAAGCAACCCTAGCTAGGCTCCAAATCCTAAAAAGTTTTGATGCATATGACAGTTTCAGCTCCCTACTATGGCGATTCGTCTGTAATGCGAACCCCGCCCCCTGATCTTCCTTCTCTACTACTAAAAGAGAGGATCGTTTATCTAGGGCTACCGTTGTTTTCAGATGATGATGCCAAAAGGCAACTAGGCATGGATGTGACAGAACTTATAATTGCTCAATTGCTTTATTTAGAATTTGACAATGCAGACAAGCCTATTTACTTTTACATAAATTCAACAGGTACAAGTTGGTATACAGGTGAAGCTGTTGGATTCGAAACAGAAGCCTTTGCGATATGTGACACCCTTAGCTATATCAAACCACCGGTTCACACCATTTGCATCGGTCAAGCAATGGGTTCAGCCGCTGTAATCCTATCCGCAGGGTCTAAAGGACAAAGAGCAGCCTTACCTCATGCTTCAATAGTTCTCCATCAACCTAGAAGTGGGGCCCAAGGGCAAGCAACAGATATACAAATAAGAGCAAAAGAAGTAATACACAATAAAAAAGCTATGCTCGAGATATTATCTAAGAACACTGGTAAAAGTGTTCAACAGCTATCCAAAGATTCTGATCGTATGAGTTATCTAAATCCACAAGAGGCTATTGAGTATGGAATAATTGATCGAGTCTTGAAAAACCAAACTGAGCTAGAAAAACAAATTCCAAATATATAAATATGAAATTCTAATTCCAAGTCTGAATCTTTACTTTCAAATTCAATCCACTTAAAACTTTTCTTTCCTCTTTAATCATGCCAATAGGTACTCCGAGCGTCCCTTATCGACTACCAGGAAGTCAACTAGAAAGATGGGTAGATATATACACAAGACTTGGTGCAGAAAGAATACTTTTCCTAGGTCAAGAGGTTAATGATGGGGTTGCCAATAGCCTTGTAGCTCAAATGCTTTATCTCGACTCAGAAGACAACAGCAAACCAATATATCTATACATAAATAGTCCTGGGGGGTCTGTAACTGCAGGACTAGCAATCTTCGACACTATCCAATATGTTAAAAGCGAAGTAGTCACAATTTGTGTTGGACTTGCAGCATCAATGGGCGCATTCTTACTTAGCTCAGGTACAAAAGGTAAACGCCTAGCCTTGCCTCATAGCCGAATAATGATTCATCAACCACTTGGTGGAACCGCTCAAAGACAAGCTAGTGATATAGAGATAGAAGCAAAAGAGATACTACGAATCAAAAAGATGCTTAATCAATCTCTAGCAGATATGACTGGACAAACATTTGAAAAAATAGAGAAGGATACAGATCGCGACTATTTCCTAAGTGCATCTGAAGCTAAAGAATATGGACTAATTGACAAAGTGATAGCTCATCCTAACGAAGCATAATTTTTAAAATGCTCAAAAACTAATTAAAAATTGCAAAAATATTCATTACTAAAAGGTTCCTATTTGGAATGGGCTTACTTTTAACATCCTATTAATAAGCTTCTCGAAACAACTTCCCCCAATAGAACACCTCCATTGCCTAAGCTTTCAATTGACTCTGCAAAAGGATACCTAAGCTAATGGCGAAACTCTTCTACGACGCCGATGCCGATCTAAGCCTTCTAGAAGGCAAAACAGTCGCCATCATCGGTTATGGATCACAGGGGCATGCCCATGCACTTAATCTCAAAGACAGTGGAGTAAATGTTCTAGTAGGGCTATATGAAGGGAGCCGGTCAGCAGGGAAAGCAATTTCAGATGGTCTAGAAGTTTTGTCTGTCAATGAAGCAGCCTCCAAGGCAGATTGGATCATGGTCTTGCTTCCAGATGAATTCCAAAAGGATGTTTACTCCAAGGAAATTGCGCAAAATTTAAAACCAGGAAAAATATTGAGTTTTGCCCACGGATTTAACATTAGGTTCGGGTTAATCAAGCCGCCTTCCTATGTCGATGTCGTAATGATTGCGCCGAAAGGTCCTGGCCATACTGTCCGCTGGGAATACCAAAATGGCCAAGGAGTTCCTGCCTTGTTTGCGATAGAACAAGATTCCAGTGGCCAAGCAAGAGAGTTGGCAATGGCCTATGCAAAAGGCATAGGAGGTACCCGTGCAGGAATTCTTGAGACCAACTTCAAAGAAGAAACAGAAACCGATCTTTTTGGAGAGCAGGCGGTCCTTTGCGGAGGCTTATCAGAACTTGTGAAAGCAGGTTTTGAAACACTAGTAGAAGCAGGTTATCAACCAGAATTGGCCTATTTTGAATGCCTTCACGAAGTAAAGCTAATAGTTGATTTAATGGTCAAAGGTGGCCTTACAGCAATGAGAGATTCGATATCAAATACAGCAGAATATGGAGACTATGTAAGCGGTCCTAGGTTAATAACATCAAATACGAAAGCTGAGATGAGAAGAATACTGAGTGATATACAGGATGGGACTTTCGCTAAGAACTTTGTTGCTGAATGCGAGGCAGGCAAACCTCAAATGAAAAAGTTTCGCGATCGAGACGCAGCACTTCCAATTGAAAGTGTTGGGAAGAATCTAAGATCCATGTTTAGCTGGCTCAAAACAGACTGAACTCAGCTATTGCGCTGGTAATAGCCGCAACAGGACTAGACCTCCTTATAGGTGATCCTTACTGGTGCATACATCCAGTAGAAATAATAGGAAGCCTAATAAATAGGCTTAGAGAGTTTATCGAAAAGCGATCTGGTGATAATACTCAAACCCTTAAAATTGGAGGATTATTTATAACTCTATTCACTATATTTATAAGTGGCTTTTGTGGTTGGCTTATTGAAAGACTAATACTAATAAATTCTGCCATACCAAAATCTATTTCTTTCTTAATTCTATTAATAGCACTTACAAGCTCATTAGCTGCAGGCAGCCTCAATAGAAGAGTGAGAGAAATACTTCAACATCTTGATGAAGAGTCAAATTCAAACAACCTTGTTCAAGCAAGGATCAAACTTAGCCATATAGTTGGGAGAAATGTTGATAGTCTAAGCAAAGATGAAGTACTAAGAGCAGTAGCTGAGTCGGCAAGCGAAAACTCAGTAGATGGTATTTTTGCTCCTTTATTTTGGATGTTCCTGGGCGCAATTATTTGGCAATTCTTTTCTTTTATGCCAGGACCTCTAACGCTTGCATGGATATACAAAGCATCTAGCACTATTGATTCTATGATCGGATATAAAACCGGAAAGCTTCTATGGCTAGGAAGGTCTGGAGCCAAGCTAGAAGATTACTTAACATGGATTCCTTGCAGACTTGTTGTAATAACACTACCGCTTATTTGTATACCTTTAAGCGCACTCAGGCCAACAATAGCAACATCGTTTAAAGAAGGGTCAAAAGACCCATCGCCCAACTCTGGACTTTCTGAAGCTATATTTTCTCAATGCGCTCAAGTACAAATGGGCGGAGAAAATGAATATCAAAACCGTACAATAATCAAACCAATAATTGGCGAAGGCTTCCCAAAAGCCACGTCAAGAAGTATTAAAAAAATCATGAGATTAATTTTTATTTTAGAGATCTCATGGCTTCTAAGTATATCAATACTATATCTTTCAATTCAATTTTTTAATTATTAATAAGCACCACGATCAGTAGGCCTCAAGAGCACACTAAAAGTACGGAAAATAATTTTTAAATCCAAAAATAAATTACGACCCCTGACATAAGCCAGGTCTAAACTTACTCTTCTTTCGTAGGCCAAGTTATTACGCCCACTTACCTGCCAAAGGCCTGTCAAACCTGGCCTAACTTTTACAATCTCGTCCATAAACTCTCCGTAACGTGAAAGCTCTTTCTCAACAATTGGTCGTGGACCAACAACACTCATATCTCCTCTTAAAACATTTAAAAACTGTGGCAATTCATCAAGGCTTGATCTCCTAAGGAAATGACCTATTTTTGTTATCCGCGGATCTTTCTTTAGCTTAAAGTCTCTTTCAAACTCCTTTCTCATAGATGCAGATTGCGCTAGCACTTGTGGCAAAGAGATATCTGCATCAGCAAGCATTGTACGAAATTTAATACAACCAAAGCGTTTATACCTAAGTCCAATACGTTCTTGGATATAAAAAATAGGGCCAGCAGAACTAGATTTTACTAATAAAGCTATCAGTAAATAAAGAGGGAAGCCCAGTGTTAATACGCACAAGGAAAATAAGACATCAAATAATCTTTTAATAAATCGGCCTATGGGACTCTTAAGCGTTAATAATAAGCCTGATTTTTTTTTCAAATTAAACGGGGCTTGCACTTTTTAAAATCCTTTAGGATGTGTTGATTGCGTTTAATGATTATGAAATACTGAACTTCAGCTCTATTTCTGAGGACTTTTACCCCCCAAAATAAAAACGTAGATCAAAAAACGATCTATGAAGCCTAAAAGGAACATAATTTGCCTGAACTGGACTTTTCAAAAGAAGACCAAGCATTTAGCAAAGCCTTCTCAAATCTAAATGTAAAGGCCTGAGGGCTGAAAGATTGAGTCCAAAGATGAATCGATTCAGAACAAAACTTGGTCCAGAGACTTTCCTCTTCAAAATGCTGAACCGCTTCAACCAAGGAAGTAACTGTTTGTTCCTTAAATAACAACCCTGTAGGCGACTCAATTCCTTGAGTTATGCAACGCACAGTATCTAGCAACCCCCCTTTTGCCAAGGCTATAACAGGTGCGCCTGAAGCCATTGCCTCAACAGGTGCTATGCCAAAGTCTTCTATGCCAGCGTAGACAAAAGCTCTGCAAATACTAAGTAATTGATTTACTTGAGTTTGAGACTGCTCTCCTAAAAGTCTTACTGTTGGGCCAGCGAGCTTAGCCAATGGAGTAAACTCAGGGCCATCACCTATTACTATCAAAGGCAGCCTTAAATAGTTAAAGGCTTCAACAACAATATCTACTCGTTTATTTGGGACTAGACGAGATAAGCAAAGATAAAAATCCTCCCTTGGCTCCGACCAAGCGAACCTATCTATATCTACAGGTGGATGTATTACCTCAGAGTTTCTTCCCCAGAATCGTTTTATTCGCCTTGAAGTAAATGTGGAATTAGCTATTAACTTTTGAGGTCGCGCTGATGACAGTTGATCCCACTGCCTAAGTTGATGCAATTGCCATCTAAGTAAAGGTGCTAAAAAACCTTTTGCAAGCTTTGAATGTCGTAAATAGGTATGCATCTGATCCCATGCATACCTAACTGGTGTATGAACATAACTGATGTGAAATTGATCTGGACTTGTCAAAACACCCTTTGCAACAAGATGACTACTGCTTATGACTAATGAATAAGGACTCAAGTCGAACTGCTCTATTGCTATGGGTAACAAAGGTAAATAGAATTGAGGTGATGTTCTTGCAAATGGTAAGTTCTGAATAAAACTCGTTTTGATTTGCTTTTGATAAAGCCAACTAGCCTTTTGCTTACTTTGCGCGTCAGTTACTGAAAAATAATCTATCTCTGTTCCTGCTTCAATTAGTGTCTTGTCTATTAAGTTTACGACTTGCTCCGCACCTCCTATTAAAGACGGCTTAAACCAATCATGGACGAGTGCTACTTTACTTGGAAAGTTTGCCTGCTGTTCAAACGTCATCTATAAAGGCTCTGTATTAGGTATTCTAAACATTAGATTAACCGTGAATTTAATATAGCCTACAAATATAAGGCTAAAATTTGATGCAATGAAGCGAAAACTAGCCTAAATAAGAGAAAAGCTTTAGAAAATAAAAATCAAACTATATATGGCCAATTATAAAAAAGATTAATTTGCATCTTGATTAGGTATTAAATTGATAAAATGAACAATCTAAAAACATTGACATAAATTCAAATAAATAGTATATAATTGAAGATCTTATTACTTAAAGCTGATGAGCATAGAATTCAACTCATTCTATAAAAGCCTTAAAAAGATATCCGACGGAAGCGAAGATGAGATGAAAAACTTCAAAAGTCTTTTAAGCTCCTACGAATCAAAATCAGATTGCAAAAATTGCTTTGATGAACTAGGCATGACCTTCTGTTGTAATGGAATAAAATATTTATATGAATATACTGGCTTAAAAGAATTAAATTATATAAGCAATCTAAAAAGTCAAGTCTGGGAATATCTAGAGAAAAGAGTAGGTAAAACATTAACTAACTACTTAGTAAGCAAGCTAGTAGATGCTTATTCTGATAAGGGTCTAAAAGAGGATCTGGCTCAACGGTGGGAAGTAGACGAGAAAGAGATAGAAAGAAATATAGAGCCACTTGCTTTGTACGTAGTAGAAGGGATTATTGAAGTTATTCAAAAATAGATCTGCGCTGAACACGGCTTAAAACAGGGAAGTAATTTGTCTTATAGCTCTAAATTTATTATAGTATATAATGCATGTAATTAAGGTGAAATCTGCCGTGAACAAATGCGAAGAAACATATATACAATTAAATGACTTTGTTGACATTAATCAATTTTTGGAATTTTTATATCGGCTAGGATTCCATTCTTTAGCAAGGAAAATTGTTGAGATTGGAGATATTCCTAATAATTCATTAGATCCAATCATTGAGGAGTATAAAGCTGTTTTGAGAATAACAAAGGAACTGGATAGCGAAATCAAAGAAGCTTTGAGAAAAATTGGAGACGATGCAAGCCTATGCGCTTACGAAAGTTACGTGCAATTAGCAGGGATAGCTTCTACTCTTAAGTCGAATTCTAGAATTTTGGAAATCGGTGCCTTTAAGGGGGCATCTACTATTGCTCTTGCCGAGGGTTCTAAGGCTCTAAATGCACAATTAACAACAATAGATCTATTTTTTGGATATGAAGATGAACAAAGCGGTATACATTTTGGGACACCATTTCTGAATGATCTAAATACTTGGGAAAAAAATGTTGCTATATACAGAAATAGGATACGGGTAATGCCAGGAAGTTCAATTGGGATTTTGAGAGATCTAGTTCTGAATAAAGAGAAGTTTGACTTAATCTTCTTAGATTCTTCCCACGAAATCGATACACATTATGAAATAGCTCTTATATCCTGCCTGGCCAATGATAATGCAATACTTGTCATGGATGATGTGATTGACTATCATTCAAAACAAAAATCTAAGAACATGGCTCTTGCTTGGGCAAATGGTCTTAAATACTTAACTACATTCCCAAGATTTGCTGGAGAATTAGCTGTTGCAAACTTCAAACAGACTAGCATGCCAATAAATATCAAATGGGATGTAGAGGATTACATATCTAATATTTGTGAACTATATATGCACTTATTTACTAAAGATAATTATCAGAGTATAAAGCTTAGGATTTTAAGAAATGAAAGTGAAGGTATTAACTTGGTTGTCAGTAAAGAGGTAAATTAACTAGATTAAAATATTATAAAAACTAAATGGAGACTAATATAGAATATCATTTAGAATTTGATCGAAGTTAATTGATGTGAGTTCACTAATATAATAATCAGGGATATCCGGTATATAACCTAGCCTGTCTTGAAGGAAGCTATGTATGCTTACCCATGACCTGGGTCGATCGTTGCAGGTGCTGATAAAATATTTAATTTCTTGTGTTACTTGACGAGGCGACAAGTCAAAATACTCGATTACTTTTAAATCTAATTCATCAACTGTTGAGGATATTATTTTCAAAAATGTTTCTAGCATAATATTTGAAGAAATATTATGTTTAAAGGCGATATTCTTTGGGGAGTGCAGAACACTGTCGGTCAGCTGTGTAGCGGGCAAAGCACTAGTATTTAAGAACATAAGCTCTACTCCATAATAAGTAGCCCAATGGCTTATTCCTGAAGATGTCCCTATGAAATAATCTGAATTAGCTAGCACATAAAGTTGATCCTGCAGGGTATAGTCAGAGCCAATACTCATATCTAAAAATTTAGTATTTATAAAAGAGAACTCTTTACTAGATCGGGAAATTCTTACAACACTTATACCTTGTTCAATAAGGTACTCTATTGCATTTAGGTAATTGCTGAAATCAACATCACGTATTGAACTGCCATAAGAATAAGCTGAATCACGGGTATGTATTACGGCTATTCTTTCAGCATTAGATACAAAGTTGAGTAAATTGGTACTATGACTTATGGGCTCTTTAAGAAAAGGGCAAGCTCTAATATTGTCAATTATAGGGCTTGAACGTACATGAGTAGTGATGGAGTAATTTTCAGCATATGAAATATAACCATGCTTAATTCGTGTACGTTTCATGAGGTTAACCCAGGAGAGATGACCACTGTGAATAATATCTTTAGAGGTTTTTGGAGTTAAAACTAGAGATGAAGTGTTTTTGATAGAAATACGCTTTAAAGTAGGCTCTTTTAAAAGATTTGCGATTGAACCAACTTCTGTATAAGTTGTCAAGAATTGTTCCGGCTCGTAAAAAATGGCTTTAGGGATGCTTGAATTTGATTCTTCAACGTTAAATAACGCGTCAAAGATAAATGTCGGATGGCCAAAAGATAAGGAGTAGAATGGGGGGTAGGTTGTTATCTCATGAGAGTAATAGCTGGTGTTGATAAAGTTTTTTGCTGGCCAATAACAATGATTTATTCCAGTACCATTTTTCTTAGCTGTTTCACATCTATAGACATATAAGTAATAATATAGTCGTGGGATATCAGGATTGTATTTGCGAATATGTTCTCTGAGTATCTGATAAATATCCTTATTATTAAGTCCAGAATACAAAAGGACCTCAAGCAAAATCAATAGATTACTATTATTGGTGTTATTAATTACTTCTGTAATAACAGATCTTTCTATCTTAAAGTTATAAGTAAAAGAATTAATAGCCCGTAAACAAATATCAACTGTTTTTCTAAGTTGCTGGGAATAAGCATTAAGGGATATGAATTCAGTGGTTAAGATTAGTTCTTGCTGATATGAATAAGATATTGCTGCTGTTATAAATAGTCTAAAGTTTTCAATATTGCAAAAATGTGCTCGTTTTATAGGGGGTAACATGTCTATCTTCCTTATTAGTAGCAATCTAGCATGGCTTAAACAAAATATTACTTGCTTATTATTTTCAATCTAGAATATATCGATTAGTCACATCCAAGGGATAGGTTTAAATTTCTTTTTAATAGATAATCAGAAGAAATCCAGCTGATTAGGCATAAAAGGACCAACTGCTGTCTCCAGGAAAACAAGCTCATCTGTTAATGGATAAAGAGAATGGTAAGATCTATCTGTGTTAAGAAAGGTTTGTCCAGTAGTAAGTTCAAATTCTGCCGAGACTGTATCTGAGTCGATAAATTGCTTATAAACGCATTTACCTCTTAAGATATGATAGGACTCATCTTTCCATTGGTGTCTATGGGGAGGATAAATAAATTTATTTAAAACCGCGATTAACATTAACATTAACTGACTTTCCTCATTGTCATGGTAACAAATCCTGCACAAATTATAGTGATTATCACGAGCAAGCCTAACAACCTCTTCGACGTGTGATTGAGTAATTAACTTAGGGCTTGAATCTGAGTAAAATACACCTTTTGCTTTCTCGTAAATCATATCGAAAAAGTTTGCCTCATTATAATAGCAAGAATAAAGCAAAGATTGACAGGGGGCAAATAAATCAGGTTATTAAACAAACAAGATTTGCACATATGGAATCTTGTTTGTTTAAATAGAAGGGATAAGCTTAGGGGTGTCGAACTAAGTCTCGGATATAATAAGAGATTGTAATACTATATAAAGGTAGAGATATTTGATAAATGTAAACAGTAACTACTATAAACGGAGTGAATTCGGATGGATTTTTATCAGTCTGAATTCATTTATCAATTCCCTTATGAAATTTGTAAAGGAAAGCTGTTAAAAAAGCTCAAAGCTATTATGATGACTCTTAGTTGAGTTCAAAAAAGTGGCTGCAGTAGAATTTAGCAAATTCTATATTCTGTTAAATGCAGTAAAGAATGGAGATTCCGAAAAGAGAAAGGAGCTTGAAGAAATGCTTAAAAGTTTTGAAGCTTCAAGTGATTGCGAAAGTGCTCTGCATGAACTTGGACAAAAATATATTTATGTAGGGATTAACGAATTGTATGAATATGCTGGGACCAAGGATCTCAAGGCTATTGGTGATATTGAGAAAGAACAATGGGAAGACATTAAGAACGAAAGGAAGTCAGAACTACCACCTCATCTTGCTAATACTATGATCTCTTATGCAAAAGAGAACAATCTCTCTAAAGAGATTTCAAAGAAATGGGAATTGCCCAAGAGAGATATTGAAAAAAACCTCATGAACATGGCTAGGTATATCACAGAAGGAATTATTGATGCGATAGATTGATGAAAATTTAACTCAGAAAGATAAGTATTGTGAATTATCTATTAAATCCAGTAAAATCACTGCATATATAATATGAGATACTAGATAATTCATAATACAATTGTTGAACTGAAATTGAAGCTAACTATGTATAAGAAAACGCTAAAGGAATTGTCCCCATTATATGAATACTGGAATTCCCAACAAGGTAAGGAGGACGAAGATAAGAGAATGAAAAAGTCAAACCCTAATAGCAAGGCAATCTACTTATATAGAAACGAACCTTATAAATGGGAAAACTTATTTCGTTCTATAGCCAACGAGATAATCATGGGTGACCTTGATTCAATAAAAGGTCTAATTATAGTTATAGATTGCCTGAATTCTGATGAAAAAGATTTATTACTTTCTAACTTACAAAAGTATAGGGTTTTCGGAGAAGAAGCTATGCAAATGTTAACTTCACAAGATAGTCTATACAAAAAGACGAAGGTCAATTACCTAAGATTCCTAAGAATTTTATTTTCGATATATTTTAATCCATACAATATAGAGTTAAAGAATGAGAAACAGCATATATATGAACATACTGGATCTTTAATTCTTAAATTAAAGAACATTTTTCAGTTAAGAGTTAATTAGCTAATTCTAAAGTTACTAATAGGATAGCTTATTGAGGAATATAAATGACTAGATTTTATTCCATAAATGGAAAAATAAAAATATATATATGTTCAAGAATATTAAAATTTTCATTCTTTGGGAGTATCTGGATACAATGGCTCACAATTTGCTATTGACTTCAGTAGAGTATAAAGTCTTTATAGTTTAGTTAATGCCGGGAACTTCGAACAATAGAAATGCAACAGAATTCCTTCTGGAAGGGAATCAAAAATTACGTGATAATGATCCTGAATCAGCCATAGCAAGCTATACAATGGCTATAGGAAAGGTACCAAACAACTCTTATGCATATTGCAATCGAGCAGTAGCTAAAACAAAGTTAAAGCAATTCGAGGGCGCACTTAAAGATTTTCTAGAGGCATTAAAAATAAACCCTTATAATAAAAAAGCACTTTTCTCTAGTGCAATGATAAAAATCAAAAGTAAAAACTATGAAGAGGCAATGACAGATTTGGATAAACTAATTTATATTAATCCTGATTATAAAAATGCATATTTAATACGAGGTGACACTAAATATAACCTCAAGGATTATAAAGGGGGCATTTTAGATTTAACGAAGGCTATTGAAATAGATCCAAATGACTCAATCGCTTACAATAGACGTGGAGAGTGCAAATTAGTAATAAAAGATTATCATAGTGCTATCAAAGATTTTGAAAAGGCTATTGGCATTAATCAAAAATTTGCAGAAGCTTATAAAAATCTTGGTGATACGAAGTACAAATTATACAATTACACGCATGGTTGCAAAGACTGGAAGAAGGCAGCTGAGCTTGGGAACAAAAATGCTAGAGAACTTTTAGAGAAATACTGTGAATAATAAACATTTTAGTGTTTATATAAATTAAATTTTGTCCTAATTTTGCCCTAAGTTTATTATATATTAAAAATTCATCCTAAATCTGTTAATATAGGATCGTTTCTGTAACCCAAATAGTATGACAGGAAATGGTAGCTCACAAGACCATGTCCAAAAAGTATTTGAATCAGTATGGGGTGACAGCAATACTTATGATAAGGCAGATACAATCTCAGATGTAAAGAGAATGAAGGATTGGTCGGACGGGAAAATTACTTCTTGGATAGACAATGTTATTAATAACAATATCAAAAATAGCTCACCACTCTCAATTGTTGATGTTGGTTGTGGCCTAGGTTTGTCATTTGATTGCCTTATGAGGTGTGCATCACCTAGAGAAAGTATTGCAGAAATAAAATACACTGGTTTGGATCTAATACCTCTAGAAAAAACAAAGGAGTATTTAACTAAACGATCAAAGCAACACTTAGAAAACATGTACAAAATCAATATTGAGACTCGTAGAGAAAATATGCATAGTTATGGTAAGAGAAATGAAGGACGATATGATCTTGCATTTGCTTTTGGAAGCTTGCACCAC
Organism: Prochlorococcus sp. AG-409-L14; assembly: GCA_003215545.1. Classification (GTDB taxonomy): domain Bacteria; phylum Cyanobacteriota; class Cyanobacteriia; order PCC-6307; family Cyanobiaceae; genus AG-409-L14. The sequence continues at coordinate 38,716 of QCKF01000007.1, forward strand.
ACTCCTAGTGTTGAAGAAGCACTTCTATCTACATTCGTTACTCTCAAATCTGCCTCGAGACATAATTCAGAAGGGGGATACTACATTGGCTGGATAATCAATACTCAAAGACCTCTTAGGCAAAAAACCGATGAATTTTTTAGAGAGTATTTTAATCAGTTTGATTCAATGGATCAATGTGACAAAGAATTGGAAGTTATTTCAGAAATATTCAAAGGGATAGGGGAAGCTTTAGGCGACAAGGAAATAGAAATAGGAAATGATTCCAATTTACTACAACTTAAAAAGGGTAAATATAGGTTACAGTCACTATTATATGACTACTTCTTAAAGTGCTATTACAAGGAAAATGAAAGTAAGAAAAGGCAAGTTCATCAAATCTTTGATTGGTTTGCGCCTATTTATTATCATCAAACTAGCAGAGAACAGCTTATGTCTATATTTAAGAGACTAGACTCAGAAACAAATGGTTGCGATGTAATAGACTGTATTACAAAAGAAAATGGGCATTTCTTTTATTTGAGGAAAAAATAACTATGGAAAAATCAAATTTATTTTCTTATAAAGATCAACTGAGAAGAGACGGTTATACTGTTATTGAGCCTTGTGAAGAGTTAGAAAATCTTATTAAGGAAGGCAATGATGAAATCGACTCCATAGGAAAGTTATTTGTAGAACATTTCGAGGGTTCAAGCTCTTTGCATACACTACAAGCTAACAAGAAAGGGTTTTACAAAGCAGTAAGGAATTGTATGTGCTTATATAAAATCGCTAGTTCAGAAACAATTAAAAGTTTATCAAAAGAGATAGGTGTTAGCTGTCCAGTTTTAGGCCCTAGTTCTATAAGGCTAGATATTAAAGAAGAATCCAACCATCAGTTTAATTGGCATCAGGATGCTGTTTCGTTACTTGGCTCAAGCAAGATGTTTACATACTGGGTACCTTTTGTTGATGTTTCTCGCAAAACTGGATCAATAGAATTACTTCCAGGGACACATAAGCACGGTATCTATAAAGTCGCTGCTAGAGACCCCGAGATAGCAGATAACAATAAAAGCTCAAATCTCCTAATAACAGAAGAGCTGGAGACCAGTAGATCTTTAGTTATAGAAGCAAAAGCAGGAAGTATTGTTATCCTAGATCCATTTATATGCCATCAAAGCTTCTATCCTCAAAAGACGCACCAACCTAGAAGAACAGCTATTATTAGGTTAGATGATTTGGGGGATTTAAAACATTTAAGATTAGGCTTTAAAAACTTTTCTAGCGGTTACAATCTGATAAATTCACCTGAATATGAGGCGTATTACAAGGAAATTATTGGATATTGAAACCAAAGCATATTATCACTATAACTTTAGAACTCAAAATCATATTGCAGTTGGAATATATGATAGAATTTAGCAATATAAGAACTTCTTTGTAGATGCATGGAACAACATAATGGAAGAGAATAAGTCGAACAGCTATATGTCTAACAAAATATTCCAGGCATATTTCTTCTTCACGGCAAATTCAAGCAGTCCTCCAGACTTAGTCTATTTAACGCTAAATTATGCAAAAGCTATTTTCCCAAATATCACTGTAGTAACAAACAATAATTTTAAATCAATTTTACAGGGAAAATACCCAGGGTTTAATGTTCTAGATGCAGAAGGTTTCTCAACTTACAAAGAAGAAAGAAAGTACATTGAATTGATAAATAATGGTGTAATTAGCTCGAATTATCCTCCTGTTGAACAGTTGTGCCTTAAGAGGTGGTTGATAATGAAAGAGTTATTTAACCTTGGGACCTTAGATAAAACAAGGCCTGCCGTAGTTTTTGATTGGGATACAATATTATTTTCCCCTTTGCTGAAAATCACCAAAAAATTTACTAACAAAATAAGTAATTCGGAAATACCTTTTGCATCAGGTTTTTTTGAACTCGGTCTTAAAACTGGACTAATTAACAATTGGCTACCGATATATGATGTCTGCCCAAATTTAATCTTTCTAAATTTCAAAGCGCTAGAAATATATTGTAGATGCATGGACTTACTTTTATCAAAGAAAAAGAATCTTCAGTCTATATATAAAAACCGCTATTTTAATGATATGTCTATTTGGTCAATGGCAATAAGTACTATTAATAGAGAGTATCCAAATAACTTTCTATATGATCTTGACCAAATTAGTTTAGAGTCAAATATATTCTGTGACCACAACATTAGAATAGACTGGCAGGGTGAATTAAATTTTCTTATGAAAATACATAGCATACCCGAACAATTTGATTACACAGGCACAGGTAAGTTACCCATTAAGAAAATTTCAATTAATCAGGATCAGATTCCCGAGGTCAGACTATTGTCTGGGGAAAAGATAGAATTGGCGTGTGCACATTTTTCAGGAGTGGAAGCTAAATATGTACTAATGAGTGAACTTCATAAAAATGGTAAATTCTTACCTTGAAAAGTTATAAATATAAATAAGTGTCGATAATTTTTATTATGCAATAGCTGAATAAGATGACGTTTTTATTTAATATGCGAAGCTATCCATGTTATAGTATTAAGTAAATAGAAGTTGAATTCCTCTTTATTAAAAAATGAAGTGCCATGCCTGTGGTGAAGTACTATTACCTCCCGTCCTACAATTAGGCAATATTCCTCTAGTAGATAAATATTTGAAAGATCAAGATCTTGCTAAAAAAGTTGAATCGAGTCCTTTATCTCTATGTCAATGCGTTTCATGTAGAACATATCAGATAGAAGAAATAGTAGATCCAAAAATTCTTTACTCAGAATATATATATAGCTCTTTTAGCTCTCCTGATCTTCATAAACACTTTGAACAATATGCTGACTATGTTAACAAATTAGTTAAATCTCATAAAAAATCTAAAATCCTTGAGATAGGAGGTAATGATGGCTTACTGTTAAACAAATTGTATAATCTCGGATTGGAAGATTTAAGTGTGATAGATCCAGCACCTCAGGTACTTTCATGTCAGAAATTTTCTAAGGTATTTAATGAATACTTTGGCTCAAAGAGATCAGAGGATCTATTGATATCTGAGGATAAGTATGACTTAATTATAGCAAATAATTGCTTGGCTCATATACCTAATCTAAAGGGAACATTTGAACTTATTAGCAAGATAATACAACCAGATGGATATCTAATATTCGAAGTTAATTCTTTGTATCATATGATAATAAATGATGTATTTGATTACATTTACCATGAGCATATATTCTACCATTCAGTTACCTCTTTAGAAAAACTACTAGGTTTATCCAGTATATATATTAACGATCTATTAATAGTTCCTACAAAAGGTGGTTCATTGAGAGTTAAGTGTTCTCTTAACCCAGGAGAAAGTCCATCGGTAAAATATTGGAAGATGAAAGAACGCTCTATAGGTCTTCATCTTAATTCACCAGATATTTTTAAATCACTAAATTCCTATATACCATTTCTTAGAGAGTCACTATTTAGCCTATTGAGTAACTTGAAATATAAGAATTTATATGCTTTTGGTGCATCTGCAACAAGTACTGTTCTTATTAATTCCTTAAACATCGGCGGCTATTTAACTGGTATTATAGATGATAATAAAGAGCGTCAAGGAAGATACTCCCCTGCATTAGGCTTGCCTGTAAATTCAACTAAAATCCTAGAGGAAGAAGATTTAGTCGTAAATTTAGCTTGGAGGCATCATTCAAGTATAATGAGATCACTTTCAAAGAGCAAAATCAAGAAGGTTATAAATCCTATCCCTTTTCCAAAAATAGAAAAGATATAAAAAAATATCTAAATAAAATTATGTACCATATCATTAATAATTCAGGAGCAATTATCTTGAAAGAATTTACTTAAAGAAAAAATTCAATTAATAATATCGTTTTGAAGTATGGTTTCAAATCAATTAATAAGATAAAGCTAGAAATTCAAATATGCGATCGGTCTACTTCTATGAAATAATAATAAAAGCTAGGCGTTGGGTAGATGCCCACAACAAATACACACCCAAGCAATAGTAAAAATCCCGAGAAGGAATTGACTTCTAATGGATTCGAACTTTTTAATAACCAAAGATTCAAGGAAGCTATAGCAGCCTTCAAATTCTCTTTAACAATTAAAGAAGACTGGAAGACATACCAAGCTCTAGGATGGGCACTTTTTAATACAGAGCAAAATGATGAAGCAATTGATGCTTTTCACAAGTCATTAACTCTTAATGAGAACTGGAGCTCTTTTCAAGGCCTAGGACTAACACTAGTAAACAATTCTAATCCTATAGAAGCAATTACAATGTTACGTCGATCCATTTCCATAAAAGAAACTTGGGAGTCATATCAGGCACTAGGGTTAGCTCTTTTTAATACTAAAAATTACCAAGAATCTATTGATGCATTCAAAAAGTCACTAGTTCTTAAAGAAGACTGGCGCACCTTCAACGGACTTGGTTGGGCACTTTTTAAAAATAAAAATCATAAGGAGTCGATCGATTCTTTTGAAAAAGCGCTTGATATTTTAGAAGAATGGAATTCTTATCAAGGTCTAGGATGGGCCCTATTAAATACAAAAAATAGTAAGAAGGCAATTGAAGCCTTTAATAAGTCAATCACTCTGAAAGAAGATTGGAGTTCACTTCAAGGACTAGGTTGGGCTTTGATTAATTCAAAACAAAATACAAAAGCAATTGAAGCATTTCAAGCCTCACTTACTCTTAGAGAACACTGGAATTCTTTTCATGGTCTGGCCTGGGCATTTTTGAATACAAATAAAAATGAAAAAGCAATCGATGCCTTCAGTAAATCATTAACTCTAAAAGAGGACTGGAGTTCATTTCAAGGTCTCGGCTGGGCGTTTACTAACGCAGGGCGACACCATAAGGCAATAGAGGCATTTGAGAAATCAATTTCTATTAAGAGTGACTGGAATACATATTTCTCTATTGCTTTGATAAAAATAAAGCAAAATGAGTTTAAAGAGGCAGTTGAAGCTCACATAAAGTCAGTGGAGCTCAATAAAAATGAGAGTTTATATTTAGATAGTTTTTATACAGAAGTCGCAAACCAATTTGAAGATTTAGGTAAGGAAAATTCTGCAAGGCGTTGCTGGGAAATCTATTATGCAAACCAATTACCCTATGCAAAAATAAACCCCTTCTTAAATGAAAAGCCTATATATCAGACCATAGAGCTAGAAGACTTAAATGAGATAAAGAGTCATTGCCATAGTAATGGATTTGTTTTCCAACCTTCATATGCCAATAATGATTTATATGAATTAGCTAATTGGAGAAATATGATGTATCTTCATATACCTAAATGTGGTGGTACTTCTTTTAAGATTCCTTTACTAATGTTATATCATTTATTGAGCAATTCAAAACTTAAATCAAATGATAATTATATTAATTGTCTGGTAACAGGAAATATTGGTTCTAAAAGCCAAGAAGAAGCTCTGAAAAAGTCAATTACAAGAAATAAATATAAAAGTTTGGACAACATTTTCTTTACAAGCTATACAGAGAACTGGGAAGAGCTATATAGACATGTAAGCCAAGAAAGTCATAAAAATCCAAGAATAATTGCAACGATACGAAACCCTAGAGAAAGATTGTTATCACACTTAAAAATGGTAGCCGAAAACTGTCAAACAAAAGATGAATTAATAGAAATCATTAATAAGTATAAGAATGAATATGATAATTGCATCTACAGGTATTTATTTACAGGAAAAGCCAAGGACCAAAAAAAATACTTGAAAGGACCAAACTACGATTTAATTAAAGATATAGATTTTGTAGATATATCAGACCATGAAACAATATCAAAACTTAAATCAGCTTTTTTAAGTGCTTCTAAATTACCCAATATAGTTCAATATTCAAAGCTAAATGACTCAAAGAATCGCTTAACCAGGATTGAAAATAAAATTCCTTACAAAGAAATTGAGCAAGTTTATCATTACTGTATAAAGCATAATTTCGTTGAAAAAGATGAGTCTATAAACTATGATTACTTAAAGTCAACAACAAAGAAGAGGCTTAATTTGCCATATTTTGAAAAGTCTAAAACATGCAAAGTACACCCTCTTACATTTATAATTAAAAGTGAAAAAGAGTATGAAATTATTCCCACACATGAATTCCTTAAATGTCCTTCAATTTCTCTTGAAAAAGATTATACTTAAGTCTTAACCAAGGCAATATGCTCGATTTGATGAAATAACTATCAAATCAAATTTATGGTTCATGGTTGAGAGTATTTGAAAAATCACTCAAAAATAAAGAGTATGATATTTCTGCTGAATACATCTGAACCAAACCATCTATTAACAGACCTCAAACTACTTACTAAGCCCCACTTCCTCCCGAAGCGACTCCTAGGCAAAAGGCAACTAACTCTACGTAAAGTGAGCACTTTGTCTTTTTGATTCATTTTTAGTTTTTCTTTTAAAACCATCTACCTTCTTAATGACTGCAAGGAAAGAAAGAAGACCTATCCCCTCCCCCTGTCAAGATGCCAGAAAAAGCTTCAACCCAAGTTGCCCTTTTGCCCTAATAACGAAATACCTTTTGCTACAACTCACTCTTCAACTAAGCCGACCTACACTAGAAGAACCATGCAATTAGGAGCTTTCGTGAATGCATAAGTTGAGCTAGGGCTACCGCTTGAAAACATTAGTCATTGCGGGAAAAACGACGTTCTTATTAGCAATTAGACAAAAAGTAGCCTGCTGGATTGTATGATCATGGGTCAGTATCGTTACTTCCCTAGAAGGAACTAAGGTCGTATGGCAAAAAAAGGTACCAGAATAGTTGTCACCTTAGAGTGTACTGAGTGTCGTACGGCCTCTAATTCAGAGAAGCGTTCACCTGGAGTCTCGAGGTACACCACAGAAAAAAACCGAAGAAATACCACTGAAAGACTTGAACTCAAAAAGTTTTGCCCCCAACTCAATAAAATGACCGTCCACAAGGAAATCAAGTAGGCAATCAACGCTTCAGGGCTAGTATTTATACTCATACACCTTGCGGTAAAGAGGCAATGATATGCAATTGCCAACACCTAGCCAATGTCTCCAATAGGTTCCATTATGGGTTAGAGAGTAACGAAGACAGTGATAACTAAAAATTAATGGAAAGATTAATTAAGAGGATGTGATCAATCAGGAAAGATGTAACAATTGAGTTTCAAAACTTTATCGATAAAAAAACTAGTACCTCCAAAAATTAACTGCCTTGGGAATGACTGATGCAAAAGAAATGGAAGGTTCCTTGCTAACTTGAACTTTAATAGGGTGCCAAATGGATTTTCTCAGAAGAATATATTCAGATACTTACTGAGTCACCATTTTTTGTGATTTAGCTGGAAAGATAAGAGTCATTCAACATCTCTAAGCAATTCTCCAATGAAATAAAGGAAGTAAGGGAATCAAGTCCAAATATATTTAACCTAATGAACTTAGGATTTAGGTTCGTTTTATCAAAAGATTAGCTTGAAATAATAAGACTTTGTTCTAGTTATTTATTGCTAATGGAAGCTTTTCTTTTTGTAATACCTGCAATACTGGCAAGTGCAAACATACCAAGTAGTGCAGCGCCAAGCATCAATCCGGCTCCCTTACTTACGCCAGCACCAACAGCAACAATTATAGAATCGCTAATTAAAAGACTTACAATTAAAGCTGGGGTAAACAAACGCCAACGTGTACCACCTATTCCTATGGCATAACTTAGAAAGTCGAATAATCCTGTCATCAAAAGTCCCGTCATTAAGAAAAAATTACCCTCTAGTTGATTCTGATTAAAACCTTCTATTCTATTCATTGCTTTAACCCCTACTAATCTTCTAACAGGTTCGCGGCCGTAGTTTCTCGCGATAAAAAATGCCGCTTGGCAAAAGACAAGATCAGCTAAAACAATGGTTACATATCCTGTTTTGAATCCCAATAAAGATCCTGCTAAAAGTGAATATGCTGAACTAGGTAAGGCAGGCAAAATTATGCTTACACCTCGAAGTAGCATTATTCCTAAAGGGGCCCAGATGCCCATACTTTCCACTGCATTGCGAAGTGGCTCAATTCCATACCTCTGTATGAAGTACACCAGAAGAACAAACAAGCCTGTATAAAAGACAATTAGGAGAAACTTGCGTAGATTATTCATGATTAAATTTCTCGGTCCATTTTATATTTAGAATTAGATATCTTGTAGATACCGTAATGTCTGTTTTTATTATACTTTGAATCATTGAAAGTGACTTGGCGTTTCATCCAGAGTGGTTTATTGCCTAGACACTATAGGCAAAGCAAGCAATTTAAAAAGGCCATTCAGGTCAAACGAAACTATAAAAAATGAAGGAGTTTCGATCTACTTAGGTTTATTTCAAATGAGCTTCGTCATTTTTGAACAAACTTTTCCAAGTCTTACCTTAAATACTCAAGAAATACGCTGCAAGGTTTTTGGAGTGCACTGAAGGAGGATGTGAAAGCATTTGAGAACGCCCAATCCGCATTCTTGGCAAAGCCCCATCTCCCCGTAGTAAATAATGATTACCAACGAATATGAGCTGATTAAGCCTACTTCAGCAAGTCACGAGTTCATTATGGCCTATTTTACTGGAATTTTTCCAACTACTGGTTACTCAGAGACAATAAACTAATATTGAAAGGTGAAGTGAAGTGAATTCCCTGCTTCAAATGCAAAAGAATGCCTTTCCCTACATCCCGGTTCATATAGTTTTACCATATCAGAAACTTATAACATTAATAATAGGCTTGGGTTTATTTGGGCAGATATTTTTTTCAAATTTAGCTTATCAGCTTGATATATCAAATCGATTAATAATGCTAATAATGAGATTTATAATTGCTTTACTTTCAGTTATTAGTTTATTTGGTATTAATCGAGATAAAAAGTGGCATGAAATATTTACTCCTTGGATTGGTTCATTGCTTCTCTTTTGGTTTTTATATTTTGCTAGACTTTTAATTGATACTCAATTCTTAAGTGTTTCTACTGCAATTCCAGCATGGGAGCTTATTGCGTGGGGAATTGGAAGCTCACTATTACCATGCTGTGCTGCATACTATTTAGCTCGTAAATGCATAGAAATTCCTTCGTCAGATAAATTACTTAAATATGCTCTTCCCTTAGTGATTGCTGCAGCCCTATTATTTTCCTTAGACCCGGGTTTTCAATCAATTAAGTTTCAATTACCAAGCCTAAATCCAATTAATTCGGGACATGCTTCTGCTTCCCTTGGATTAATTGGCGCTTCTAGCTTGATGTCTGCTAATTATTCTCAACAAAACCATAAACTCAAACTAGTTGTTGCTGTTGTCTCTATAGCACTGGGTTCCTACCTATGTGTTTATAGTGCCACTAGATCAGCTGTTCTTGCTTTCTTTATCCCTTTTCTTACTTCTTTTCTTTTAATCAAACCTTCTAGTACTCTGAAAATCCCTAAAAAAATAACCTACCTAACTATTTCAACAGGCCTTTTAGTGCTCTTTATATATTTAATTTCTCCTCCCTTGATGAATAAAATAATATCTTTCACATCACACCCACATGTTTTAACAAGAGTACGGCTTATAAGGTTTGCTCTAAATTCATTTATAGAGAATCCACTATTTGGAGTTGGTTTTGACTTGCATTCTCAGTTACAGTCTTTAAGCAGCGAATGGGGTGAGTCCTTATATTTTACTCATAACTATTTAGCTGAGTCTCTTGCTCTTGGAGGAATTACACTAACAATTCCTTTGATCGTATGTTTTGTAAGAGCTTTCTACAATATATTCATACATGTTCGTGTTCAAAGAAATCATCTTTGGATACTTCTTCTATTACAACAATCATTATTGTATGTTATGACAACTGGACACTTTGGAGATGTACCAATGTTTTGGATTCTAATAGGATTGTCTGCTGGCATTCGCAAACCAAAATCTAATTAGATTTATTTAATTTGGCTCTAATCTCCTGCAAAATTAATGTTATTCCAGATCTACCAATTACAGTTGCGATGCAAAGAGATAGATTGCGTAGACTAAAATGGTTTATTAGTCTCACAAATGGTTGAAGTAAATTAAGAAAATAGTAACCTGCTCCTAATTTATACTTTTGAATGATTCTAAATCTTCCTATTCCATATCCCAAAGCCCTATGAAAGCTGACTTGAGAGGAGTGATGAATAATTCTGATTTCGGGCTTATGAAATATATTTTTTCGAAGTCTTATAGCACGAAAGAGAAGATCCGTTTCTTCATTCGAGATATAATCACCATTCGATCCAGGACCAATATTCTCATCAAAGAGATTTGGTAGTAGTTCAATTATAAATTCCTTTCTAAAAAATATTTGAGATGTTTCAGCTTTACTTTTTAGTAAGTCGAGGAAAGTTCTTACCTTAACTACTGAGTTATCCAATGGAAAACTATGCTGATCTTTATAAGAAGAGATTTTTCCTCCAATTACAATGTCAATATTAATACTTTTAGTAAAACAATTTAATATTCTACTAATTGTATCCTTTACATACAAGCAGTCATCGTCTGGGAATGAGATAATTTCACAGCTAGCTAATGATGCCCCATAGTTTCGGGCTCTACTAACACCTTTAAAATTTACGCGGTAATGTCTAATGGGGAGATTTGATTGCCATTGTTGTACGACTGAATCAAGAAATCCTTCAGGATTCTGGTCAACAATTATTATTTCCCTAGGCTTTAATGTCTGGCGTGAGATAGAATCCAAAAATTTATCAACCACTTCTCTCCTTCCAAGAGTGCATAGAATAAGACTTATTTGCACTTTTTTATTCCTATTTTGAGTGTACTGAGTATAATTTGATTGTAGCCTAGAATCTTGCGAAAGGATTTGGTTACACTTAAAACCAAAATCGAATCCAATAAAAAGATATAAACAAACTCTTCTTACGTTTTTTTAATTCTGCAATGACTTGGGCATTATTTCTTACTGGTTTTTTTGTTTTTAGCGGGTCAATTTGGCTACGTCATAATTGGATCCAAACTAGTGCTTGGGACTTGGGAATATTTGATCAGGCTGTTTATCTAATATCTCAAGGCTCAACCCCCTACAGCTCGCTTTTAGGATTTCATATCCTTGGTGATCATGGAGCTCTAGTACTTTACCCTATAGGCTGGCTATCTATAATTTTTCCATCAGTAAACTTGTTATTTATTCTACAGGGAGCTGCCCTCTCAGCGTCAATATTTCCATTATCAAAATTAGCCAAGAATAATAAACTCTCTCATAGTTTAACGACTGCAAGTTTGGCAATGTTTCTATTATACCCTGTTATCTTCAATACATCAATCTTTGATTTCCATCCAGAAGTTTTAGCAGTACCATTAATTACTCAGGTATTGTTGTTGCTAGATCAATCCAGCAAGAAAAATTATCTCTTAATTTTCCTATGTCTGTTCTTAGCACTTACATGCAAAATCACCGTATCTCTAGTTGTACTTGGTCTAGGAATCTGGCAAATTCTAAAAAAGAGAAGAGTACTTGGATCTTTTATTTCTGCGATTGGGTGTAGCTGGTTTCTTTTAATCAGTATGGTTGTAATCCCATACTTTGGAGGTACTGATTCTGAGATAAATCGCCACGCCAGCAAATTTGGATTGAGAAGTGAAGAAATATTCAATCTCAACTATATTAATGAGAATATTTCTATACTTCTTCGACAGTTAATTTCAATTCAAAATCTTGAATATTTATTATTACTAATTGTTCCAGTTCTATACCTCTGTCTTTTTAAGAATCGAAAAAACACTTTATTTGATTTACTACCTTTTGCTCCTTGCCTGTTTATCAACTTAATTGCATCATCAGTAACAATGAAGAATCTAGTTCATCAGTATTCTCTATTTTTGGTACCTTTTCTAGCTGTAGTTGTTCAAAAGTCACTTTTCAAAATTCAAAATGGAATTCAATATTATCCAATTTGGTTTACAAAAAGAGCCTCAAAGATTATATTAATCTGGTCACTTTTTATATTTATCCTCCTCTCCAGAGTAACTTTCTTCTTTGGAACATTCCAAGATAGACTTGATACAGCTTTGCAATGTAGGGAAGCAATATCGATAATCGATCCAAAGTCATCAGTTCTAACTAGCAATGATTTAGTGCCTCATTTGTCCCGCAGAAAAGTAATAGCGCTTACAACTTCAGATAAATTAACTAAGTTGGAAGATTTTGATGAGATTCTTCTAGACAAAAAGCATCCTGGCTGGAAGTCTAGTATTGAAATTATTGATGATATAATTATGAAGTTATCAAGCAATCCATCTTGGTCTATTAAATATGAAAAAGGACCAGTTATCTTGTTTGCCAAATCATCACTTTAGCTTGACTCCAGAAAATAATGAATATTGAATTAACCAAAAAAGAATATCTAACAATTGTTCTTCCTACCTTCAATGAAAGAAAAAATATCGAAAACTTAATATGCGAATTAATATCTTTCTCCGATTCTTATGAACTAGAGATCGTTATTGTAGATGACAACTCCACGGATGGTACGACCTCTTTAGTAAGAAGCTTGGCTCAGAGAGACCGGCGAATTCGCCTAATACATCGTCTAAACAGGTCAGGATTGGCTAGTGCTATAAAAGAAGGCATTTTTAATGCGACAGGTGATTTCATAGCGGTAATGGATAGTGATGGTCAACATGAGCCGATTTCCGTAATAAATGCAATAGGAAAATTAAGAAAAGAAGATTTAGATTTAGTTGTTGGTAGTAGATTTCTTAAAGACTCAGTAATTAAAGGTTTAAATCTAAATAGGAAAAAAGGTTCTTCATTGGCAAATCGTTTTGCAAGATTTAGCTTGCGAAAAGAATACAAGCATATTACAGATTATATGAGTGGTTTTTTTGTAATCAATAGAAAGTCTTGCCTGCCTTACATACATAAGGTAAATGTTAATGGATTCAAATTTCTCTACGAATTACTTTCGGTTAGTAATGGAAGGTTGAAAGTAGAAGAGCAAAAACTTATTTTCCAACCTAGGATTTTTGGCCGCTCTAAATTAGATCTTCCAGTAATATGGGATTTCTTAGTTTCCTTATTGCATTCAATTTGCTTTCGTATCTTACCTAGAAGAGCAATTGGATTTGCGTTAGTAGGTGCTATAGGAGTATTTGTCCAACTAATAACCACTAGTACGTTAATGTTAATATTTAGTATGTCTTTTAAATCTGCCTTACCATACGCAGTTGTGATCGCTGCGAGTTCTAATTATTTAATAAATAATGCACTTACATTTCGTTCACAAAAACTAAAGAGATGGCTTTTAGTTAAAGGCTTATTAAAATTTCTTTTAGTAGCTTCTCTACCAGCAATTGCTAATATTGGCCTTGCTACAACTTTTTACAATGTAATTTCTCCTAATACTTTTTTAGCACAGGTAGCTGGGATTCTTGTTGTATTTGTATGGAATTATGCAGCATCATCTAGGTTCGTTTGGAATACTCCTAATTAGTTAATGATCAAATAACATGGAATTTATTATCTTTTTATCAGAAGTCGTATGTAGTAATCAAGATAATTTGAAATATGTCTCTATGTAATGAAAATCCTAAAAATCCCTCCAATCTTCTTGAACCAGAAGAAAAAAGAAATTTTTTTCCATCTCAAAGGCTTATTATGAGTAACTATAGCAATGCAAATTTTGATGAAATCTTTTCCTTATAACTAAAAAGAAATTGCAATTATAAGCGAGTAAACTTTCTACAAAATGCAAGAAGGGGGTATTATATGAATGACCTTGTCTTCATACTTGACCCACTATTGGATTGTTCATTTTCTTTGTTGCGATGAGCATAATGATTACAAAATTTTTTTTCAAAGGATCGAACTAGAAAATGATTGATTCCTTCACACTTGAGCAGTGCAAGATGGATAAAGAGATTAGGCAACTCAAAATCAAGAACTTGCAGCATGCCATCGAACAGTCAGAAACTATGATTTCCGAATCGAAAATGGATGGTGAGGCCTTGACCTTTTTGAGAAGGAAAGTCGCCGACTCAAGACAAGATCTCGAAGTGCTCTATTTAATGAATGATCAATAGTAAATGAGAGCATTAATTCTATTTCTATTACTCGTACCTTTAAGTACATCAGCACAAGAAAAGGAATGGTATTGCAGTGAAAGGACAACCCATGAGATGCGAAAATGTGCTTTCAAAAAACTTGTAGATTCAGACAAAAATTTGAAGCAGGAACTTCAATCGAAAACTTTTGAAGAGTGGGTGGGTATTAGGCAAAGTATGTGTGAAGAAGCATATAGACAATCCAAAGAAGTTACTATCTACCCACTTATGGTCTTGAAGTGTTCTGTTGACATGAATAAAATTCTGCTAGAAAAAACTAGTAGCTTCAATTGATTATGAGGTTTTTACTATGGACTGGGATGCTGCTCGAGCACACTGCAAAGAAAAGAACTGGAAGTGGACGCTGGATTTAATCGAGAAATACCAGAAAGAAATGCAAGAACTAAAAAACGAAAACGTGAAACTCAAGCGTCAATTAGTCCTTCGTTCTCAACTGAACAAGTAATGCCAGGCTCCATTATTTATTGGAGCATATACGAATGGAATGGTTTCAATTGTTTTTCGACAACCACTTGAATCCACAGTACGCCAACAAAGCGATGATCAGCCAAGGGATTAATGCCCTAATAACCCAAAAAGACAGCAAAAGTACTAAAGCAGAAACGAGTACACGCTTAGTCATTGCTTTAGCTTCATTAGTCATGTATTCCCACCGAGGGATTAAAGGCATTGGATAGAACTTGGCTTCCTTCCTTTTTAGAGGATTTTTTTGATTTCAGTTAAATTTCAAAAGGTGGTGAGATTTAGGGTGCCCCTTTGATTGAGACACTTTTTTCGAACCTCTTGATTTAATGGCTGGTCTAGCTCTAGTCCTCCGAAAGCAAGTCTGGATGTAATGACGCCCTAGTTGCCACCATTACAGAAGTGAACTGCAGCAGATCCAGTTTTCCCGCTTTCCCTGGCTTCATCAACACAGTCAGTAAAAACCTTTGCTTCCTGATTGACGAAGCACAAACTTAAAGCGATAGCAGCCAGAGATAATGAAGAGACAACACCAGTCCCTAATTGGATAATTCCGTATGCAAGTATTGCTCCTCTCTTGCTACGGCATTGCTTCTTCTCATTGTTGCTTTCTTCAGTCAATGCACTTTCTAGTTAGCGATTAAAACCCTATGGAATACTTCCTAGCAACGTGAATAGAGAGAGCAGGGAAAACCGTAAGGTTCCTGGCCAACCCGCATTACTCTCCCTTCTAAGAAAAGATTACTCAATGTAACCACAAAGTACTTAAGACCTAACAAGCAAAATGAAGATTATTTTTTGACTAAGGGCCTACTGCAGCAGTGGGGCAAAAGATTGAACTCTCCAAGCACGTTGTCCTGTATAGGCGCTGATCGACCAAGGTACCTTTTTCGCAATATTCGAAAAATTCAGCTATGTTCACTTAGACAATTAACTAGTACTTGAAAATGCTTCGCAAGCAAGAAAAAAATGCAATCACACGGGGAGTCTTACTCGGTATCGGTTGGGGATGGGGCTTAGATAGGTTTTATGAGGGAGACAAGAAAGGAGGAATTCTTTCAATCATTGGATGGGCTATGATTTTAACAAGTTTCTTCTACCTAAAATGTTCTGGAATTGAATACGTTGATGGAGTGAAGGATTATTCCAACTACAGTCCTAATCCTTTAATCATTCTTCCCCTTTTAGCTGGATTATATGGAACATATTTGATTATCAGAAAGGCATTTAGATTGGCAAAGCAATTTGAAACTGCAGAAGATTGATAATCATCACCTAAATCAAAGCCCAGCACTTGTTAATGCTATATAGATGAATCTAAATTTACTTATAAATTTCTGCAAAAGTTGCCTAGTTATTCTAATTATTTTTTATCCTCTAAAAACTGATGCCCTCAAGCATGATTGGGTTTCAGTTCCAAAAAGTCAGGATGGAGAACAATTATGGGATAAAAACAGTGTGCAAAAAAACCAAGATGGATCTATAAGAATATTCAGTAAATTTATTCCTAAAAATACTACTAAGATCACACAAGATCTTCTTTACACAATGGACATAAATTGCACTGAAAAGTCTTATAGAGACGTTGCAGTTGGTGCAAAGGAATTTAATGAGTTTAAAAATAAAGATGCTCTTTGGAAAGACCCCGATGGTGATAAATTAATCATAGAAGTAATCGATAATGTTTGTACTTTTGGTAAAAATACCGATGCAGCCTAGGAAGCACTGATTAATTTGGGAATAGGATTCTAAATGTATAGCTCTAATCAAGATAAGTTAATTATCTTATCAACTAGATTCCCACTGCTCTGAGAGATTTCGATTATTGTTTCTGTTGTCTCATGGGAAAATAAAAAAAGTCTTCTGGAGATATATTTTTAATATATAGTTTTAAAACTTTTATCTCTTCAAGAGTAAAGTTCTAAAACCTACCGTCATTAAATTATTTATCGATGGATTTGATTTTCTTATCTCATCTATTTCCTTTGAATATCTCTTATGAAGATTTACAGCATCTTCTCTAATTAATTCTACAACCCAAAAAGGAGATTCTGTTAGAATTCTTTCATAGTCTTCATATCTAAGCCTGTTTGGAATACGGTTAAAATTAATGCTTCCTAGAATCTCTTGAATTTCCATTGGATTAGTTATTCCTGCTTCAATTAATTTCTTACGTTGATCAATCTGGGAAAGCAAATGTAAGCCTATAGGTTTTTCTTTGAATAAATTGTGTTGAGGAATCACCCCATGATCACCAGTAGAGATATGTGAATAGATAGGTGCAAAATATGAGTATAGTTTTCCCTGTTCCTTTAAGCAATTATAACATGATCTAATTGCTGTAGATAAATCATAAATATGTTCAAAGCAAGCAACCGAGAAAATATTATCAATAGAATTATTTTCTATTTTAGAATCAATATCTTCGGCATTGCAGAAAATAGTAGATTTTTGTGGGTGCTTTGTATTTTTTTCTGAGTAAGTTGTTCCACCTTCTTCATGAATATAGTCGGGAGATTCAATATTAGTATATTTATAGACCTCTAATTGATCGAATAAAACATCATTAGGAGTTGATCCTCCAATCTCTAGAAGATGCTTCCCTGTTAAGTTTACTTTGGCGTGGCAAATAACCAACTCTCTTATTTGATAAATGTTCTTATAAATAGCTCCAACTTGGGTAAGTAAATGCATTATTCTTTTAAATGTCAAATCTTCTATATCTAATGAAGGATTTATCAGTCCAATTGTAGGTGCATTGTTGAGAGTTTTAATATGCCAGTCAAATAAAAGTCGGAATGAAATATCATTATTATAAATAATCGGTAATTCCCTCAAAAAAATCTTCCATAATTCAAATTTTACTCCTTGCGAGCTACAATGTTCTTCTATGAATTTTAGGAATCTGATGGTTTCACTCTTCAAAGAAATCGCCCCCCTCAGAGAAAAATAAACTTTTGATTTTATTAATTAAATATATACTATCTTTATTTCCCGTCTAGGACTCCAAATTAATTTTTCTTTTTCCTAGCACACTTATTTTGCTCTAGAAACAAAATGGCTACTACAGGTTCTTTTTGGAACTAACTAAAAGCACAAATCTCTTAAATCCACAAATTGCATTAAAAATTAGACATTCAGGAGTTTCTTGGCGCGTCATGGGACGTAAAGAAAGCGCAGAGGGTGCATAGGAATCATCAGGACTACCTTTTATAATCGGTTCTATTTTCACTACATACTTTCAAAGTCCCATAAAGAGCAAATGCTTTTGTTACTGAAAGTACTGTGTCGAAAAAACGCTGACGTCCATCGTAAATCCCCAATACACGTTCTAAACAAATTGGGAGTAGTTCTAATGCTTTAGCTGGTTCCTTGAAATTGCTCCCGACCAATCCTTGAAGGTACCCCCTTACAAGTCCACGGTTGCAAGAGGAGGGTGTCCTTTTTGATGACTGCCCGTTAATCCAGTTAGATGCTCTAGATTTTCTAGTCATCTGGTTGGATTGACGAACGGGAGTCCCTTATGCAGGAAATCAATACACCAGAAGGTTTCTATGCTTTAGGGATAGAAAACTACAAGAGGGGAGATTTTCAAGCAGCAAAAGAAGCATTCAATGCCTCACTTGAACTGAAAGAAGACTGGCGGTCCTTCAAAGGACTCGGATGGGCGCTGTTCAACTCGCAGCAATACCAACCAGCAATAAAGGAATTCAATAAATCACTTGCTCTTCAAAAAGATTGGCAGTCCCACCAAGGTCTTGGATGGGCGCTGTTCAACACGCAGCAAGATCAACCAGCAATAGATGCATTCAATAAATCACTTGCACTAAAAGA
>QCKF01000008.1 GCA_003215545.1 Prochlorococcus sp. AG-409-L14
CCAAGGATCTGCTTGATTCTCATCGTTTCTTGAACTTGACCCTGCCATTTTAAAACTTTCCTCAAGTCAAGGTGAAAAGCAACAACTAGTAAAACCTAACTTAAAGGGAAATGATCTTAAAGTTTAAAGAACTTTATTCAATAAAGCATGAGCTGAAATATTTTTTTCATAATGTATGATTATTTTAGTTTGATTATTTATAAATTAAAAATTAGTTTTACTTAAACAAGTGATTTCAAAATAACATAATAGAATGAATAATTACCAATTCTATCTAAAAAAATAGGCAGTAATTAAATACTGCCTATAAAGAGATTGAAACCAGCAAAATCATTCCCAGTCCTTTTTGGGACCTGAATTAACTCCTTGGCCATCATTGTCCTGTTTGCCACCAATTATGAAGGTAGCAAGACCTAATATGCCTAATATTCCGCAGATCTGAGCAAAAGAATTCATTGTCAAAAAGAATTAAAGGCAATGTATTATTAACCTATAAATAAATGCTTCATGTAACAAATTAGACATGGGGAGGGGGTATTGAAATCTGCCTTAATATCTAAGACCTTAGATTAGGGATCCAATGAGAAATTAGGAACAAGCAATCCTTTTGATCTTGTTTTATGAATTCTTTCTATAACCAGGTTCAAATTGGCGGCGAGCTGCCTCAGTAAGCAACAAAACTTGCCTACCAGAACTGACAAGAGAAAATCTCAATGCTTTACCGGACTTAAACAAAGCCTCACTAACTGCCTTCAATCGCAATATCTCTGCTTGGTAAGCCCTATCAATAGCTTTTTCTGCATCAATATTTGCCAACTGAGCTTGCTTGGACAAACGAGCAGATTTAGAACGAGGCAAAACCGTGAGTACACTTTCAGGTTCAGTCCACTGCCATAGCCATCTTGAGCTGGCCTTTTTAATTGGTGCTTGACTGGTTTCCTTCCCCTTCATTAGTTTTCTGATAAATTTTTAGCCTTCCATAAAAATGGAACTAGCAAAATTTACGCGCATAAAGCCTAATAAGACAAGCCTGCAAGCAAATGAGGACTGCAGAGGCTTGGGCGTGTCAAGAGATGTCAGCGCTAACAGCACGGTGTGAGATATTTACTTGCAAATTCTATGAAAGAAAACTGATAGTCCAATCACGCAAGAAAGGAAGGTCCTAGAGTCAAATCCAAGAGTCCTGAAGAAATAAATACAATCAGATCAATGGCTTCTCTCCAAGCCTTCTAAGTCGTGGTGCATAAGTCCCCAAAAATACATAATCGTGTAAGGAGAGAAAAGTAATGCAATCAAGGGAACCAAGAGATACATCAACGTCATGCCGAAACTGCTACTTCTCTAGTCATAGCCACAAAACACACAGCAGAAAAGTCCCCGGTGCAGATCGAGGGCTTTTCTGCTTTAAAACCGAATGAACCCCATCAACCAGCGATAAAAATATTAACGAGACCAAAACAATAAAGGTCAATTAATTACACTAGATATAGATTCATAGTAATTTACCTTAAGAATCAAACACTATCTGTAAGGCATTACTCCTATTTCGAAGGAAAAGTTTTAGAAGAAAATTTCTTACCAAAGATTACTAATATTTCTAATCAGGGATCTAATAACATATAAATCAGCCAAGAGAGTTTAAAGAAAAGGGAAGATTATTTGATTTTTTCTTCAATCTATAAAAGAGTGATTACTTAGTCTTATATTAAAGTATCGGCAAACTATCTCCTAAAAAATATCTTTCAATGAGTATAGTAGCCATCTAAGAAAATTAAGCGGATTAAATAATGAAAGCAATGTCAAATCAGTCTCCGGATAGGGATTCTTGTTTATTAGCTTATATCCTGACTTAGGAGCATTACCAACCTCTTCTATCTTTGTACTTTTTAGTTTCCTATTAATTAAATCAGTATTAATGTAAATCCTCTGATCATCATTAAATGTTATCTCATCATCGAAAAACCAAAATCGTGTACCATCACACAACTCTAAGACAACTCCTACACCTGTAGCATCTGTCATTTTGTAATCAACAACTTTGCCTTGAGGGTTGCGGATTAGCAAATTAATAAGTTCAGCAGGAATCCGATCACTTACTAAAGCGAGGTCAACGTTTACCTGGGAGCCAATTTTAACAAGAGAAACAGCGTTCACCTTTCAAACAGAGAAACCAAAAGGTTGGGTAGAAGTCGAAATGATTCTCCAATGTTCTTTAGACAGAAGCAGTCTTGCCTCAACAGGCTAAAAAGCATAGGGAACGTCATCTCGTCCCATTAGACATTAATTCACCGTAGGACACCAAGATCACCAAAACAGTAAAAACATGTATTGATATTTTCATTCCTTCTGCAAGGCACGTAGCTGAGATTTGAAATTAAGTAGTAAATGTAAACAGCAATCTTTAAAAGGTAAAAACATAGAAGATAGCTTATTTAATAAATAACCCTATAGATTATTTATTAATAAACCGGTTATGCTAATAGCAAACCAAGTAAATGTTGAAATTGAAATAACAAAAAAGATAATCTCTTCTAAGCTAACCATTTTGGATTTTCATTGATTACTTTTTAAATCAACCTTAATATCACTGGCGAAGGAATTGCATCGCAAATATTGAACCTAAAAAGAATACTGTAGGGATGCCTAATGCATTTACAGCTAATGTCCTTACTGTAAAGACAGGATAAGCTGTTTTCTCACCAGTACTAGTTATAGCTGTATCTTCCCAAGCTTTTAAGTTATCAATTGAAGGGAATCCAGGGATGGCAGAATTACTCCAATTAACTACCTCCCATCTTGTCAACCAGAAAACTGTAAAAAGGGCTGAAAGGACGATTGGAGCCAAAACTAGTATTAATCTGAAATCCATGAAAATCTACACTTAATTTTTGCAATTAATAGCATTGCATGTTTTAAAATATTTGATCTATTAAATATTTCAAATAAAAGTAATTATATTTTCGATCTACAGTAATATTAACTTCGTCTGGAAGTGTTTTAAGGACTCGAGCATGGACAATCAGGACCACATCCAGGTTCATTTAGCAAACAATTTGTAATTTTTTATACGAACTTCTTTCCATTTGGCTTTTTAACCAAAAAAGTTTTTCAAAAGAAAATACCTTAAAAGCCTCCAGCGGAATCATTTAGTAGGCTTTTGAGTAAATTTGGATTTGAAATACAAAAAACAAGTAACTGCTTCTATCGATCTAGAAATAGATGGATAATTAAAGCGGATAATCAAGTCAAGGCTCCTTACGCATCCATCAATCCCATGTCGATATATCCAGTTTGCAAACGTCTGCTGAGCTACCTTATAGGTCTAATGATCTGCTTTTCTATCATTTCTCCTGCCAATGCAGTACTGCAAGAAGGAGATGAAGTACCTAACTATGTACGCGCTGATATAACAGGATTTGATTTCCATGGGCAAGATCTTTCAAAATCATCAATTGCTGGTGCAGTAGCAAGAGATGCTGATTTCTCTGATGTTGACCTTCATGGGACCGTACTAACCCTTTCAGATTTAAAAGGGTCAAATCTTATGGGGATTGATTTGACAGATACTCTTGCAGACAGAGTTAATTTTCAAAAGACGGACCTACGTAACGCAGTCTTAACAAATATGATTGCCTCAGGCAGCAGCTTTGCCGGAGCAAGAATAGAAGGTGCTGATTTCACATTTGCGGTTTTAGATAGTGATGATCAGAAGAATTTGTGCCAAATAGCTGAAGGAACTAATCCTAAAACAGGTGTTTCAACAAGAGAAAGTCTTGAATGTTCAGATCAAGCAGCAGGTGGCTATAAACCTCCCATGCCAAGTAGTTAGATAAAATCTACATACAACAAAATAAAAACAAGGGCTAGGTTATGGTTATACCTTCACATAATAATTGCTTTGAATATAATTTAAGTTCTTCTGAGTATTTTTTCCAATTACCTATTGAATTGTTATTTATTGGCTTTCTGGCCTGATTAAAGCTAGCTGTGCTTATTTTACGCATTGAATGCTCTGGATAAAGCATACTTTTATTCCAATTAAGACCGCAATACTTAGCTAATAATTTAGTTTCTTGAACAGGGTCGGAAATTAATCTTTCATACTTACAATGATAAATATTTATACCTGGTTCTTTACTCCAAAAAGCCATTAATTTGGAATATGAAAGATAAACCCTAACTAAATCATTTAATTCCAAACTATACGTATGTCCTTTGACAAATCTAGTTTTCCATGCAGAGAGTATTTGATCCATCGGGGATCTCTGGACATGGACGATGCGTGCCATAGGTAGTGCTTTAGAGATAAGTCCAAGAAAAAAGAAATTTATCAATGTCTTATCAAACTTGACACGAGCTCGGCCAGATAGATTTGATAAATATAATTCACCTAGTTTTCTAATACTAATAGAAAGTTTATCAAAGTCATGGATTTGCGTTTGGAGAATAGCAGAAATATCAGAGCCTACGATTGCTTCTTTCATTGCTGTAAGCTCGCCTAATGCAATTGATTCCTGATCCATAGAAAGAACTGTTTCCACAAGTGTTGATCCACAACGTGGAAGCCCCACAATAAAAACTATTCCTTGGCCTTTGTTTTCATCTAGAACTAGAGACTTAACGTTTCCAAGCTTTTGATAAAGATCTCTAAAGATTTTAGCTTGGCTTATATAAATTCCAGCATCTGTATTTAAAAGTCTCAAAGATTTCTTTTGTTCTTGGTTTGCTTTTTCATACAACTTAAATGCTTCTTTATATAGCCCCTGCTTCTCTCTTAATCTAGCCAATGCAAATAATATATATGACTGATTCTCAGTTGTTGCTATGGCGATCTGACTCTCCCAATTCTGAAGTTGAATAACCACTTCAGAACCTTCCTTTAATTCAGTTTGATGAGCTAACCAGAAAAGAGTTTCTGGATGACCAGGAACCATTTCTAATACCTTATACAAAGCTTCTGTTGACTTTTGTATTTCCCCTTCTTCACGAAGTTCTGAAGCTAGTGAAATCAATCTTAAAGCATCAGAAGGATTAACTTGGTTTTGATTCATAAGTTGCTAATTCAAAAGAATAAGAATAAGCGTTAATTATCATTAAATATATCAGAGTATGCGAAATTCATACCGATATTTAATAGGAATTTCATAAGGATAATGTTTCGTATAGGTCAATGTGATTATTAAGATGAACTGAGCAAAATTTTGTATATTATAAACAAAGCATATACAGAGAATCTATATAATGCTTGGATATTTATCAGCTCACAAATCAAAAATAGTTCAAATAAATTTTGAACCTAGAATATGTATTTAAATTTTAAAATCCCCTCACAGTGAACGAATGGCCTTAATCGTTACCAAGGGAGATGCCATCCAAGTCGACCAAACAACCAAATTCCAAAGGCAATTTTAAAAGTCGTTGCGATTAAACCCCAGCCTATTAGTTGATTTTTAGAGATTCTAAATTTCATCAGTGCAAATTACTCTTTACTTTAGTTCAAGCTTCACTTGCTATGGGTCGCCTGAGATTCGAACTCAGGACCAGCCGGTTAAAAGCCGGATGCTCTACCGCTGAGCTAGCGACCCTTGGAGGTGAAATGCAATGGCACAAATGAAAAACTATCACGTTAACGCTCCTAATACGAGGCTCTTTTTCCACAAAATCAACCGTCAACTGCCCCTAAAAGGCTACAGAGTTGAAATATTCCTGCATTTTTGATCATCTAGGCAATTAAATCACAATGGTTAGAGGGTATTCTTTAAACTCATTCAATAAAAAACCAAAAACCAATGCTGAAGCTTCTGCTAGTTGTTGCTCCCATCCTTGCAGCTGTCACCTGGGTAGTTTTCAATATCCAAAAACCTGCAAGAGAGCAATGGGCAAAACAATTTAATAGTGGCAACAAAGCCTTTTGATCCAAAACTCCTAAGCTCCTTCCTTAGGAACGCTGCTTAAGGAATTGAGCCCCTCCCCTTCAGTCATAGTTATAGGTGCAGGGCTGGCTGGCACTGAGGCTGCTTGGCAAATAGCCATGGCAGGCTTAGATGTTGGTCTAATAGAAATGCGCCCTACCAGGCCTTCACCTGCCCATCACACTGGTGAATTCGCAGAACTAGTTTGTAGCAATAGTTTTGGCGCACAAAGTGGTGACAGAGCCTCTGGCCTACTAAAAGAGGAGTTAAGAAGCTTAAACTCAATAGTAATCAATACCGCTGATAAGTTTGCCGTACCTGCAGGAGGAGCTCTAGCTGTAGACAGAAGTCATTTCAGTAAAGCATTAACTGAAAAGTTATCTTCCAACCCACGAATACATATACAAAGAAAAGAACTTAATAAACTCCCTCCTCCTAATCAAACAACAGTAATTGCTACAGGTCCATTAACAAGCAAAAAGTTAGCTGAAGACTTGAAGGGTTTTACAGGGATAGAGGAATGTCACTTTTTTGATGCGGCCAGCCCGATTATTGAAGGAGAAAGTATTGATATGTCAAAAGCTTTCCTAGCAAGTAGATATGACAAAGGCGAAGCTGATTACATTAATTGTCCTATGAATAAAGAGCAATATCTTGCATTCAGAGAAGAGCTAATAAATGGAGAAACTGCAGAGCTTAAAGAATTTGACAGAAATTCTGCGAAATTCTTTGAAGGTTGTTTGCCTATAGAAGAATTAGCTCGAAGGGGAGAAGATACTATGCGATATGGACCTTTAAAGCCCATTGGATTATGGGATACGCGTTGGGGAGATTTAAATGACAAAGAAAATCGTCATTCTAAAAGACCTCATGCAATAGTACAATTAAGGAAAGAAGATATTAATGGGAAATTATGGAATTTGGTAGGTTTTCAAACAAACCTCAAATGGAAAGAGCAAAAAAGAATTATTAGAATGATTCCAGGGTTAGAGAATTCAGATTTCGTACGATTTGGAGTTATGCACCGCAATACTTTTCTTGAATCTCCGCAATTACTACAACCTACCCTTCAATTCATAAAAAGGCCTAAACTCCTCGCTGCAGGACAAATCACTGGTACAGAGGGGTATACAGCAGCTGTGGCAGGGGGTTGGTTAGCTGGAACAAACGCTGCATTAATCGCTTTAGGGGAAAAGCCTATAAGGTTCCCTTCTTCAACAATGATTGGTGGTTTAATCAATTTTATTAGCGATCCCAACACAGGTAGGCAAGGCAAAGGAAATTTCCAGCCAATGCCACCAAATTTTGGGCTTATGCCAGAGCTTTCTAAAAGAGTACCTAACAAACGTGAAAGATATCGTGCGTACCAAACTCGAGCACTAAAAGACTTAAGCAATGCCTTTCAAAGGCATCAGGATGAACTGTCGATAGCCATATATGCTGAAAATGAAACCCAATAGTTTGAAAAAAACTTTTGGACAACTATTAAGTTACTGCTATGGAACAAGAAAATAAAAACAAACTAGTAACTAGTCGTTGGGATGCAGTCGTTATTGGTTCTGGAATTGGAGGTCTTGTTACAGCTAGTCAACTTGCTTCCAAAGGAGCAAAAGTACTTGTATTAGAGCGGTATACGATCCCTGGAGGAAGTGGAGGGTCTTTTAAAAGAGAAGGCTATACATTCGATGTTGGCGCTTCAATGATTTTTGGATTTGGGGAAAAAGGCTATACAAACTTATTAACACGTGCCTTAAATGATGTTGGGCAACATTGCGAAACAGTCCCAGATCCTGTTCAGCTTGCGTACCACTTACCTAAAGGATTGGAAGTATCAGTTGATAGAAACTACAGCAAATTTATCTCAGAACTATCAGAGAAATTCCCTAAAGAAGCCAAGGGAATAAAAAAGTTTTACGACATTTGCTGGAGTGTTTTCAACTGCCTTGACTCAATGCCACTCCTTTCAATAGAAGACCCTACGTATTTAGCTAAAGTTTTCTTTAAAGCACCATTTGCCTGTTTAGGATTAGCAAGATGGCTTCCAATAAACGTAGGCAATGTAGCCAGGCGATATATAAAAGATCCTGAATTATTAAAGTTTATAGACATAGAATGCTTCTGTTGGTCTGTAATGCCTGCAATAAAAACACCAATGATTAATGCAGGCATGGTTTTCTCTGACCGACATGCAGGAGGTATTAACTACCCCAAAGGAGGAGTGGGAGTAATTGCCCAAAAATTAGTCAAAGGCTTTGAAGAAAATGGTGGAGTAATAAAATATAAATCTAGAGTTAAAAAAATAATTTTGGAGAAAGGTCAAGCAGTTGGCGTCCAGTTATCTAGCAATGAAATAATCAAAGCAAAAACCGTAGTTTCAAATGCAACTCGCTGGGATACATTTGGTGGAGAAGGTGTAAAACAGTCTCTTATTGATAGAAACCAGGCACCCCCATCTGAAACAAAATGGTTAAAGCGCTATAAACCATCACCATCATTTCTATCTTTACATCTTGGAGTCAATAGTAATATTATTCCCAAAGGAAGTCATTGTCACCATTTAATCCTTGATGAATGGGAAGAAATGGAAAAAGAGCAAGGTGTGATTTTTGTCTCTATTCCTACACTTTTAGATCCTTCTTTGGCTCCTAATGGAAAACATATTGTTCATGCCTTTACCCCTTCCTCAATGGATGAATGGGAAGGCCTAAGTCCTGCATTATACAAAGAGAAAAAGCAGAATGATGCCAACCTTGTTATAAATAAGCTTGAAAATATTTTTCCTGGATTACAAGATTCTATTTCCCACAGGGAAATAGGGACACCAAGAAGTCATAGACGATTCCTAGGTAGATTTAAAGGAAGTTATGGACCAATCCCATCTAAATTACTGCCAGGGCTTTTAACAATGCCATTCAATACAACTTCTATTAAAGATCTATTCTGTGTGGGAGACTCCTGCTTCCCTGGCCAAGGGCTGAATGCTGTTGCATTTAGTGGATATGCTTGTGCACACAAAATAGGATCAAAACTAGGTCTTAATTCTTGGTCCTTACCAGAATAAAATACCTAAAAGTGATTATTAATAAATTACATATTCTTATGATTTATTTTTAACCCGGCAAAGTATCCAAACTGAATCTATACCCTTGCTGACGAACGGTAGTAATACCTCCGCCTTCTCCAAGGCCTGCTTGCTCTAACTTACGCCTAAGTGTAAGAACCTGCGTATCTACAGATCTAGGGCCGCCACTAAATGGAGGCCAGGCCATTCTTAAAAGTTCCTGGCGGCTCCTAACCATCCCAGGAGGCATAAGCAGAGCACAAAGTAAAGCAAATTCCCTAGGACTCAATTCAACAGGCTTTTCACTTAAGGTTACCTGTCGAAGTAGCAAATGAACCTCAAGAGGACCAACAGCTACTCGTTCCTGAAGGCCAATACGTCCTCTTTTCAGGAGGGTCCTACATCTCGCTGCCAGCTCTTCAAGACCAAATGGTTTTCGTAAAACATCATCAGCACCTTCATCAAAAAGGGCAACTAATGACTCAACTGCTGAACGAGCAGTAAGAACAATGACTGGACAGCCAAGTTGTTGTGCAAGTCGAAGTGCAGAGCACTTATCAAGTAACTCGGCACTAACAAGAAGATCTGGTGTTTGATCCCTGCACAGATCTATTGCCTCAGTTGGAGAACCAACTGCTGCTGTCAAATGGCCATCTTGCCTTAAGCGCTGGACTAAAACTGTCCGAAGAGTCGGATGAGGTTCAACAACCAAAACCTTAGACGGGCTTTGCCTGGTCGACTGCATTGACAAAGACTCAGACTCAGGGGGATAACCTTGAGAAGGTCCACTTGACAGTATGTTTGATGGGATTGATGTCACATGCTCTAACAGAACTCTATTAAGCTAAAGCAATTCAGTGTCATATTGACTTATTAGAGGATGACGTCCTGACAGAACCATGACCTCACTTGACAACCCTCTAGCAATTCGTCACTTTCAATCACTTTGTGATGCTTGCCAAGAATTAACCAGTCGTGAACACACTCCTTCAGATTTAAGACTATACGCAGACGGGTATTTACATGCTCTAAGAAGGTCTGATCTTCTTGATAGACAAGAACAGGAAAAACTTGAAAAACTTATAGAAAGATGGATACTTGATCCCTCTAGCTTCATAGGTCCTGATGGGGATATAAATTCGCTATTTTTCCAAAAAGAAGTTGAATGGTAAATTTTAAATCATCCCAAAATCAAGATGCAAGAGCTATTTCCAACTTTTCCTTTAACTCTCCCGAGTTATACATTTCAATTAAAATATCTGAGCCGCCTATAAATTCTCCCTTTACATAAACTTGTGGAATAGTTGGCCAATTAGAAAATTCTTTAATTCCTTCACGAATTTCCATATCTGAAAGAACATCAAAGGTTTCGAAACTCATTCCAAGGGAATTAAGGATCTGCACAACATTGTTAGAGAATCCACACTGTGGCATAAGTTTTGTCCCTTTCATGAAAACCATTATTTGATTTGTCTCAATAAGGCTTTCAATACGAGAGCGAGCATTCGAGTCCATAGCAAAAAAAGAAAAAAAATTCTTGAGTTAGTCAGGTGTTGAGGTGTTTAAAGCAAGAGCATGAATAGCTTCACTTGCAAGTTCATCTTTCAATGCCCCATAAACTAACTGGTGCTGACGTATACGCGAAAGTCCTGCAAATCCATTGGAAACAACATTAACCTGCAAATGATCGCCTGAACCACTCAAATCCTCAACCAAGACCTTTGCATCAGGCAAAACACGTTTAATAGCAGCCCCTACTTGATCAGAATGAACCATTGAAGAATCTTCTTTTCGTAAAATTTTACAGATAAAACTAAAAGTGAAAAGTGACTAAGAGACTATCTTGACGCCCCTCCTCTGTACTCAGTATCTGCAAAGCCAAGCTCAAGAAGGGTTTGGTAAGCATCTTGACCTTGTTTCTTAGCAGGCATAAGCCTCACTACTTCTATCAAAAGTGGAACAGCAACCTCTGGCTCATTCTGCCTTCGAAACAAAGTCGCCAAACGGAGATTAGCTTTTGCAAGCGATTGCAAAGAAGCTCTACCTTTTTCATCCATTTCTCGAGGGATTCGAGCATCAAGCCCTCTAAAAGAACCACTTATATCCCTATAAAAGGACAAAAGACGCTTAGACAGATCCCTTGCCTGGTCGTAATACTTTCTGGCCTCAACCAAATCCCCTCTAGAAATTGAGCGATCACCTTTAGAGATAAGACTCTCTACTGCTGATACATTTAAACCTTTTCCCTCAGCAGCCAAGACTTTGTAACTTGAGGAATTTGAAGTTTCTGCAAAACCTGAGAGAGGAGAAAAGCTCGCTCCTGCTATAAAACCGATTGCAGTTAACTGAACAAGACGACGCATTTAATGATGCCTAACGAGAAACGAACTTTAGTGCCCTTGATCTCCCCTTCCAACAGCCTTAAGGGCAGCTTGTTCAGCTGCATGCATACTTAAACCTAGTTCAACATTAAAGCGACTAGAGGCGTCCTTGCCCGGGCCAAGTAGATACATTGGTTTAGCAAAACAAATAGATGCTTTACCAAAAAGTTTAGGGATTGACTCGCTATAACCAATACCAACTGGGACTACTTGAACTTTTACACCCCTTCTATTTGCTAATTGAGTTAAACGTGCAAGTCCTTGCTTAAGGCGTATAGGTTTTTCATTCCTATTGATACGACCCTCTGGGAAAACAACAAGTTGTTGAGAATAAAGCATCAGATCAATTGCAAAACGCAATGTTGTCAAAGAAGGCCTGCCCTGATCTACAGGGAAACAACCCAAACGTTCTAAGAACCAACCCTGTAAACCCTTCATCTCAGTACGAGTAACCATAAAGCGACAATCACGGCCAGTAATTCTTCGACCTGCAGCCATCGTTAACATCAAACCATCCCAACGAGATCGATGGGTTGGGGCCAAGAGAACCGCACCTTCTTTAGGCAAATTCTCAATACCCAATACAATCCTTTCTCGAAAATAATTCCTCAAAACAATATCTTGAGTAGACACCATCGCTAGAGGGCTCCAAAAAGGATCCACTCCAAGACATAAGCTGTTTTCGCGAGTGGCTAATGTCGAGGGCACCACAAGTTAGAAGACCAATCACTTGAACTTACCGACCAAAGGAAGTAAGTAACTACATGTATTGGGCAGTTAACTTTGCGTCTAAAGATCTTTCTTTAAAAGAAAGACCACTCAACCAATCAATCAAGGCCATTCCCAAAAAGATCACTCATGGCAACTCTAGGAGTCAATATTGACCACATCGCAAATGTACGAGAAGCACGCCAAACAATAGAACCAGACCCAGTTCCCATGGCATTTTTAGCAGAGCTTGGCGGTGCTGATGGTATTACTGTCCATCTGAGAGAAGACCGGCGACATATACAAAATAGGGACCTGAGATTGCTTAAAGAAACTGTAAAAAGCCGCCTTAACCTCGAAATGGCGGCAACAAAAGAAATGAAAGACATAGCCCTTAAAACTCTTCCCGAGATGGTCACACTCGTACCAGAGAAACGGGAAGAAGTAACAACAGAAGGAGGTTTAGATGTTTTTTCAAAAAAGAATGTCCTAAAACCTCTAGTCAAAGAACTCCAAAAAGTAGAAATTAAAGTAAGTCTATTTATAGATCCAGATCATCAGCAGATACACACAGCTCACGAAATAGGCGCTTCTTTTATTGAACTTCATACTGGAGCTTACGCTGAAGCAAAATGGGAAGAACAACCTTTTGAATTAGCAAAACTAAAGGAATCTACCGCCATGGCAAGGAGTCTAGGCCTTAGAGTAAATGCTGGGCACGGGTTGACTTATCAAAATGTTGAAGCAATAGCAGCAATTGAAGGCATAGAAGAACTAAACATTGGTCATACAATTATTTCTAGAGCAATTGCTGTTGGACTAAAAGAAGCCGTTAGTGAAATGCAATCTTTAATTAAAAATCCACGAGTGGAAAGATTGTTTGGAGAATAAGCGAAAAACTCGCTAGTTTAACTATTAACTAATATTTAATTACGACGAATTCCTACCATGTTAAATAGTTTCAATGTCCACGAATCCCATCTAGTCTTAGATGATGAGTCTTGTTGATGACGAAGTTGACCTACACCTAAAGTAACTAACGCTTGTTTATTCTTCCACCATATCCAATCACGAATTGGCGGTGTCTTAATTAAATCTTCTCTTGTCAGACCAAGTTTCAGCTTGTAGGACATGTCCAAAAGGATCTCAATCATTCCTTCACTATCTTCAGATTTAGACAATGCTTCGTTTATCTTCTCTTGACCATCTAATGAGTCAACAAGAAACTTTATTCTTTCAGTTACAGATAAATTTCTTGAGTCCATGCAAAATTCAGTGAAGCTTTACCAGGCTACTTATTAAATAGGCACATGGACCAATTTAAAATGAATCTTGAAAGGTTGGCTGCAATATGCATAATTCCAAGAATGGCAACAAAGCTCATGCTTCTCAAAATCCAACCCTCTACTGAACCTTGCTAACTGTCTACAGAAGTAATCGGGCTGAGTGGTTGGTAAGAGTTTTGTCCCAGCGACTCCAACTAAACCCACCTGATCCATTTGAGCAGGTGAATGTATTAGTCAATACTTGGCCCATGAGTAGATGGTTAAGCGAGGAGCTCGCTGTTATAAACGACATCAATGCATTAGTTAGGTTCCCCTTCCCAAGCTCATATTTAAAACATCTTATAAATCTTGCTCTTGGATTAGATGAGAATTCTCCAAACTCATGGCAGACGAATCAACTGGTTTGGCCTTTAATCGAAGTTCTCCCAGAACTTCTCAAAACAAAAGAAGCAACTCCTTTACTGAGATGGCTTGAAAAATATCCCACAAAATCAGGACACTTAAATATAGAAACTTGGAAACTTGCTTTCAGTATTGCCGAAGCATTAGATAGCTATGCCTTATATCGCCCTAATGAGATTGAAAGATGGCAAAGTTTTGAGAACAACGACCTTCACAAAATCAATGAACTACCTGAGCATCTCAGGTGGCAGCCAATCATTATGCGTATGCTTAGTGATCGTATACAGTCCGAACCATTTGGATTACAAGTTAAAAAAGTAATAAAAAAACTAAAAGCAGGAGAATCACCTATAAAACAGCTCCCTAAAGAATTACATGTCTTTGGGATAAGTAGCCTTGCCCCAATTCAAGTAGAACTAATACAAGCACTTTCAAGTCTAATAAATATAAATATTTATCTTCTGACACCCTGTCCAGACCTTTGGCAACGTTGCAAAGCAAGAAGGACGTCCCTTGGCGACGCATGGACCCAACCATTAGAAGGGGAGTGGTTTCTTAAATCGCCAAGACTAGAAGCAACCTTTGGTCGAATGGGTGCTGATTTTCAACAAATACTTGAAGGTACAGGCGAAAGCCAGCTTGGAGTAGTTAAAGAAGGAGATCTTTTCGCAGCACCAGCAAATATTTCATTAAGCAAGAACCAAGAACCAACACTACTAGAACAAATCCAGCAAAACCTAGTTAAATCAGACTCTAAAACAAAATTTAAAAGGAAAAAAGACGATACTTCCTTGCTCTTTCTAGCCTGCCCTGGCCCATGGCGTGAGGTTCAATTAGTACGTGATCAGATCTTGCAATGGCTTGCCGAGGACCCAAGCCTACAACCGAGAGACATTTTAATAATGACACCTCAAATCAAGAGGCTTGCACCTCTAATTAACTCGGTTTTTAGCGATATAAGTACTACTGAAGTCAATATGCCATGGAGAATTACCGACCGAAGTGAAAAAGAAAAACCAGGTGTAACCCAATTCATAATAAAGATACTCGATATTGCAGCAAGTCGGCTAACAGCATCATCTCTAAAAGAGCTTATTGACAACCCTGTAATTCAAAAACAACATGGAATTAGCCAGCAGGAAGCAATTGATATAACAAACCTGCTACAAAAAATAGGTTTTCGTTGGGGCCTTGATGAAACTGAACGGCATGGACACGAAACCCATAGCCTTAATTGGTGCCTTGACAGATTACTTCTGGGAACAATTCTCCCTAGCCAACCAGGCTTCGCGCACAATGGTGTAGCACCATTCAGTCATAACATAGAACTAATACAGCTAAAGAAATGGTGGCATTTGCTATCAGGACTAAGCGGACGTCTTGAAAAATTACGTATTGCATACACATGTAATAACTGGGTTGTAATTTTAAAAGACACAATTGAAGAGTTATTTGACGGTTATGTCGAATGTGAATGGGAGTGCCAATCCTTCCTCACAACTCTTGAAGAATGGAAAGAATATTCAAAGAATTGTACTTTAAAAATTGAAGCAGCCGTAGTCTCTGATCTTTTGTCCAATGCTCTATCGAAAGAAAGTGGACGTTTTGGACATCGAAGTGGAAAGTTAACAATTAGTGCCCTAGAACCAATGAGAGCAATTCCTCATAGAATAATTGTTCTAATGGGATTGGATTCAGGTTTTTTCCCAAGGCATTATGAAAGGCCTAGTTTTCATCTATTAGAACAGAAAAATATGTTAGGTGACCCAAAACATAGTGATCGTGATAGATACTCAATCTTGGAAGCAATAATGTCTGCAAGAAAAAAATTAATGATTACCTGGAATAATAGAAATGAAACAACTGGAGAAATCAAGCAAGTCTCAACCCCAATTCAACAATTAATAGGAATAATTAAGGATTCTTTAGGAGAAGAAGAGTTCATTGGAGTAATTAGAGAAGCCCCACCCAATCCACTTGATAGAAGGAACTTTCTTAAAGTTAATGGTCTTCCTCCATTAAGTTGCGACTCTCGTAACTTACAAGCAAGATTGCTATTAGATAAAGAAATTAAGCCAGAACCTCTTGGGCTCGCACTACCTATTAAATGGACATCTCCAGAAACCAATGACTTCACAAAAGTTTCATATGAAGTTCTTAACAACTGGATAAAGTCACCCCAATTAACTTGGTTAAAACAACTTGAGATTAATCCAAGAGAATTGTATGAGGAAATTGAGGATTTTGAAGCATTAAAGTTGAATGAGCTAGAACGATATGAATTGTTAAGGAAACAACTGAGACATGAACTAAATAAAGATTCAATAGAAGAAGAGATTTTTACCAGAATATTAACAAGTGATGACTGGGCATCCAACTATTCAGGCACTGGTATTATCCCACCAAAATCAGCTGGTATCCTAGAAACTGAATTACTGAATAATCGTTGGTCAAGTTTAATTGCAAAAGTTAGGGATCTTGGGCCCTGCAAGATCAAGCAAATAAAGCTAGAGCAAAATATGAAAGAAGTACTATTTTGTAATGATATAGCCTTGCAGATACAACCAGGAAAACTTAAATCAGGTAACGTATTAGAAGGATGGTTAAGACATTTATATATCTGCACTAGTGAAATCCCTATAAAGCAAAGTGTCATAATTTCGCGTTGTGGGGCCAAAGCAAAAAAAGACCAATTTGAAATAGCTGTTCGATGGAAAGCATTAAAATCCAAAGATGCATTATCAATTTTAAAGCATTTAAAAACTATTACTAATCAAGGACTTACAACCTGCTGGCCAATACCCCCAGAAAGTGGATGGGCACTAGTAAAGAGGAGGCTCAAAGATAAAAAGAAAGGAGAAATAGCATTTAAACAGATTTGGGATGGTGGCTTTGGAATAAAAGGAGAGAAACTAAAGCCAGAAATGCAAGTAAGTTTTGGTTATAACTGCAAGGCCGCAAAGATACTTAAAAGTGAAGGTTTTGAAGAAGCACTTGAAAGTCTTTACTTGCCTTTGACCAACTCATTGTTGATGTAGCATAGTAGAACACTCAGGCCTGTGCCATTAGCAGTATAAGTAGAGATAACTAGAACATACTTTCCCAACAATATTATGTAGGCTAGAGGACTCTATACTGTTCGAATTTATACACAGAAGTCAAAGCTGTATTTAATTAATATGCTTGAATTAAATATACTAACTTGTCATTAAAAAATCAAATGAAAAACTACCAGCCCAATAGAGTTACACAGCAAAAATGGATAAGACAAACTTTGATAGAAGATGGTCACAGATCGTCAGTGGTGATTATTACGAAAAGTAGTAACAAAGGTAATAATTATCGAGAAAGAGGAGCAAAAAAAACTTAAGAAAAGAATATTAAGTAATTAATGTTAAAAAGAGCCAAGACTTAAATATATGTACAAATGCTTAGATTTATTATCTAATTCACATCTGCGTACCACAAATAGGAAATTTACATAAGAATAATCATAGTGAAGAGGAAGGACATTGAAAAACAAGGAAAATCTTAAAAAAGCAGAATCGATTTATCAAGCCTTGTCTGGCTGGGAACTCACCTGGAAGGGCTTAACTGATAATAGTCGTGGAGAATGGTGGCTACTTGCACAAGTCGCAATTCTTGCTTCCCATGCAGTAGCCCCTTGGCCATCAATAACTAATATCAATTATCAATGGCCACCTACATTGACTTATATTGGAGGCATTGGTTTTGTTTTTAGTCTCATACTTATAATAAAAGCATTAATAGATCTAGGAACTAGCCTCTCCCCACTGCCAGAACCCAAAGCCAATGCAAGTCTAGTAATACACGGCGCATACAAAAGATGTAGACATCCCTTATATCAAGCATTAGTAATTAGCTCAATAAGTATTTGCATTACTCTTGGAAGTATAATTCACTTGATTTTATTTATAATTCTTTGTTTAATATTAAGGGGTAAGGCCAAAAGAGAAGAAGAAAGTCTTTTAAAAATCCACCCTGATTACAAACTCTATAAAAAGGTTACCCCTGCAATAATACCAAGACTACCTTTGCTAGACTGGCGTAAATAAAACATTAACTATAAAAAAGATGCTGAAAAAATCTAAATAAAATATATGTATGCATTCAAAATCAGACATTTGTCTTCTAAGGAAAATACATAATGACCAGGACCGAAGACATGACTAAAGAATATCCTTTCGGAGCCAATGCCTATCCCCTCGACCCTGGACTAAGACTTATTGAAGCAAGTGCTGGTACAGGGAAAACATTTGCCATAGCACATCTAGTCCTGAGACTTATTGCCGAGAAGAAAATACCAATAACAGAAATTCTTGTAGTGACATTTACTGAAGCTGCAGCAAATGAATTAAAGGCAAGAATAAGCAAACGACTTGAAAATGCACTTAAAGGAATAGAGTCTGTGAACAACGAAGTTGTAGCAGAAGATAAAATTCTTCTAGAATGGCTAACAAAACAGCGAGAAGACTCTCAGAATCGTCAACAAATAATTTGTTTACTAGCTAATGCATTAGAAAACATTGACATAGCTGATGTCACAACAATACATGGTTTTTGCAGAAGAACCTTAAAGCGTGAAGCATTATTAGGGTTCTTTCCCATTGATCTGAAAATAGAAGGAGACGATCATAAATTAATATTTGAAGTTGCCCACGAATATTGGCAAACACACATCCTGGGTCTAAGTCCATACGACATAAAGGGAATAGATGATGCAGGAATTAGTCCTGAGAAACTAGCTATTCAACTACTCAAATTAGATAATGAACCAAGTCTTGTATTTGAAGCCAAAGATATTGAATTTACAGAGCCTCTAATTGATCAATTTGATAAATGGATCCTTGAATTCTGGACGGATTTCTGTTTACTTTGGAAAAATTTCGGTACAGACTTAGAGGAAGGTTTTAAAGAAATTGCTTCAGAGTGGAAGACACAAGGAGCACTTGATACAAAACCATTTAGTCCTAAACCAATAAAAGATCGTGAACAGATAATTACTGAATGGATCAAAGATATGAATATCTCCCATCAAGAGGGGAGGCCCACATATGCAGATATACGAAATCAAACACTCATTGAAAAATATTATCATCCAGCAGTTTTTAACGATGTTGCATGTAGATGCGGAAATGAAGACTATGAACTAATCAATCCAAAACTACAAAAAGCCTTTTCACAATTATGGGATGGTCCTGCAGAAAAAACCTGGGCTCACGCATTGAAATGGTGTCTAATTAATCTGTCTGAACGTAGAGTCAAGAATGGGACAACAAGTTACGCAGGGCTTCTTAAAGCACTAGATCCTGGACCAAAACATTCTGAAAAATTTCTGTTAGATCATGAATCGATTCCTCCATTGATACAACGCATTCGAAGTAGGTATAAAGCTGCTTTAATAGATGAATTTCAAGATACAGATCCAGTCCAATGGAGAATCCTGAAAGCAACATTTGGAGATAGCAAATTACATTTGCTATTAATGGTTGGCGATCCAAAGCAAGCTATATACAAGTTCCGTGGAGGAAGTCTCAATACCTACTTGTCTGCAAGAAAGCATGTTGACCACATACACATTTTGAGAGAGAACTTCCGAACATCGGAAGATTTAATGAATGGAATAAATAACTTAATGTCCAAGGGGCTACTTAGATCTTCGCTTAATGTCCCAACTTTATATCCTCAAATCAAAGAAGAGTCATTACCTCTTTCGAAAGGTGACTACCCACTCCAAATACTAACTATGGAAGACTCCTTTATAAAGGAAGATTCAATAGATTTACCTTTACCTACAAAAAGTAGTCTTGAAGAGAAGATCTCAATAGCAATAGGCAATAAAGTTCTAGAACTACTACAAAGCTACGATAACGAATTAACTCCTGATGAAATATGCATTCTGGTAAATAGACATGAGCAAGCAAAGAGTATTCGAGAAGGGCTTATTTCATTGGGAATACCAACTCGACTGATAAGTCAAGGTGATATTTTCTCAAGTGAAGCAGGAGAAGTCTTACAAAGGTTTCTTGACTGCTTAGCTAACAAAGGCAACACTAAAAATCTCAAATTAGTAGCCTGCTCGCCGTTGATACAATGGAATGCAGAAGAGCTTCGTAGGGCAAACGAGGATGGAAGAATTGATTTATTAGCAATTAAATTTAGAAAATTAGCAGATGATTTACCCAAAAAGGGCCTTATAACATGCCTTTCAGAGCTTCTTGAAGGACAAAATTTAGCCAATCTCTCATTACGAGGAAGAATTCTTACTGATTTATTCCAATGCGCTCGTCTTGTAGAAGAGGTAATACATCTTCAATGTCTTGATGCATATGGCGCCTCTCGGTGGCTTATGCATCAACGACTACAACAGAGTGAGACGGTTCCTGATGATCGACAACCTCATAGCGACATGGAAGAAAATGCAATCAACATAATGACAATTCATCGTAGTAAAGGACTTGAATTTAAAGTTGTAATTTGCCCATACTTATGGCAAACATCTCCAAAAGAACATGGACCACTATGGCGATTAGAACATGCTAATTCCTGGCTGCTATCCACCAACAGTCGATGGGGGGAAGGGAAGTTCGCAGCTAAAGAAGCTTGGCTAGAGTCCCTAAAAGAATCAGAAAGACTTGCGTATGTTGCTTTTACTCGCGCAAGGTGTCAGTTAATTTTACTCTGGACAAGATGTCTGAATCAAGAGGGTAATCCACTCGCAACTTTCCTGTTTGGTCCAGAAGCTATTAATGCTAATATTGCTGATCTAACAATGGAGAAAATGTATAAATGGATCAAGAAAAATAATATTAAATCAACTATAAAGACAGCAAACCAAAAAATTATAGATGGTAAATGGAAGCCTATAAAACAATCTGGAAACATATTACTGGGACCCAAACCAAAAAGATTATTAGAAACCAGTTGGGGTCGAAGTAGCTATTCAAGGTGGATTAGCAATGAGAATAGTTTTGATTACATTAATCTAATTGAGCCATACGAAATAGAAGAGGGAAGAGACATTGACCAACAAATATCTCAAGAGATTGGAACTGAATCAGAAAATATAATCTACCCAACTATTTCGCATCAGTCATTCAAGAGCATATGGTCTAGTAAGGGGCCTTTGGCAGATTTTCCATGCGGTTCAGGAGCTGGTGACTGCCTACACAAAATACTGGAGAAAATAGACTTCACCCAAAGCCTAACAAATGCAGATACAGAAAAAATAATAGAAGACGAGCTTTCTAAAAGTGGATTTAGTAAGGATTTAAAGAACGGAGTACAAAAAGGTCTTGAAAGAACTCTTTATACAGAATTAAGTGGCTCAGTTGGTAATCTAAGATTAAAAGAACTTAGCAGTAGGAGAAGGCTCTCAGAATTATCATTTGACCTGCCTATTGCGCAAGCTAGTAATCCAATAAGAAGCTCGGACCTATCGAGTGTGTTCACGAAGAATCCAGAGTATAATTTTGGTAAAGAATACTCCAAACAAATAAGAGATTTGAAGATATGCAGCAATGGCTTCTTTACAGGTTCGATAGATCTAGTTTTTACGGACAAGGAAGATATAAACAAAGCACGTTGGTGGGTAGCCGATTGGAAAAGTAATTGGCTTGGAAAACGAGATGAGAATGGGGAAGTTATATCATGTGGGCCAATAGATTATATAAAGCCTAAGATGGAGAAACAAATGATAATTCATCACTACCCACTTCAAGCACATTTGTATCTCCTAGCCTTACATCGTTTTCTTAAATGGAGACTTCGAAATTATTCTCCAGAAAGAAATCTGGGTGGATATATTTATATTTTTCTTAGAGGTTTACCTAGTCGCGAAGAAATTCTTGAGAATTCCTCGCATGAAGATATCCCTGGATTATTTATTGAACCTGCACCAATAGAAAGGATCCTAGAATTAGACAATTTGTTTAGAGGATAAATCATGATGGAAGGATTAGTTACAAAGAAATACTCAAAAGAGTTGAGTATTGCTTTGTATCAAGCATTACTAAGAAGGATCCCACCTAAAAAGAATTCAAAATATTTAGAAGACATAGTTAATACTCTTATGGACGCACTATCAAGGGGGGATATCTATTTAGATTTTGAACTACCCTCAACTCTCAATGAGCTAAAAATGGAAGGCTGGCCAATAGCTCATAAAAAAGCTCTTCATGAAAGTGGATGGCTGGATGGAGAACAAGCACCTCTTGTTTTGGAAAAGAATTATTTAAGTTGGCGAAAATGGAATGAAGAGATGAATCTAGTAATCAAAGAACTTCTACATCGATCAAAACAAGAGCTAAAAGAATCAAATTTATGTCCCAACTTATCCATTCAAACTTACATAGCAAAACAACTAAATAAAGAACAAATGGATGCCGTTAATGCAGTTTATAATGAAAAAGTAATCCTTCTAAGTGGTGGTCCAGGCACTGGTAAGACTAGTACTATAGTAAATATGCTAGTAAAAGCACTTTCTATAAATGAAAGTCTGAACATCGGCTTATCAGCTCCAACAGGAAAAGCAGCTAGAAGATTGAATAAGGCTATTAAAGAAAACCTCTCGCATATAGATAATAGTTACAAAGACCTATTACTAAATATTCCTTGCATGACATTACATGCCTGGCTTCAAGCTCAACCTTCAGGTTTTTTTAAAAACAGCCAGAACCCCATCTCACTTGAAATGCTAGTAATTGATGAGATGTCAATGGTAGATCTGTCTTTAATGAAAGGATTATTAGACGCAATACCAAATAATTGTCAATTAATATTGGTCGGAGATCCTCGCCAATTACCTCCAGTAGGGTGCGGAGCAGTTTGGAGTCATTTACAAAGAAAAGAAGTTCGTGAAGAATTTGCACATGGGAATATTCATTTAATAAAAACTTATAGAAATCATGGAGAAATTGCACAATTAGCTGAAAAACTCACCAGCAAGGGTGAAGTTGGATTCTGGATGAATTTTTCAGAGCAACAAAACTCAAATAATATTGGACTATATAGCTCTGAAATGCAGCATATACCAAGCCTTCTGATCGATGAAGTTAATAAGCACCAAAACAAACTAAATAAACTTGCAAAACAATTAGTTAATCTAGAAATCAACATATCGGATTTAGAGCAAAGTCAAAAGCCTGATCTAATAGATATATCAAAAAGCCTTCTCTCTTATCTAGACGAATTGTTGATTCTCTGTCCAAAGAAAAATGGCCTATGGGGTGTAAACCAAGTTAACAAGTCATTCCTAGGATTAAGCTATGAGAAAGGTGTTCAAGACTGGCCGGAAGGAACACCTGTAATGTGCACACAAAATCAAACAGAGTTAGGTCTTGCGAATGGAGACATAGGCGTCGCGATAGGAAAGGGAAATAAGCGAAGATTATTATATGAAGTAAACCTTAATGGGAAAGAAAGCCTAATAAAGCTTATACATCCCGCACGTCTTATAAAAGTCGAGCCTGCTATCGCGATGACAATTCACAAATCTCAAGGCAGTGAAGCTACGCACATAATCTTATTATGGCCAGATAAAAGTATTAAAACTGAGGCACAGACTCCTACTTATGAAAGCAATTATCAATCGAAACTACTATATACAGCTATTACAAGAGCTAAAAATAGATTAGACCTCTTCACTCCTTCCTATTAGCAAGTGAAGACAAATAAATACGAATTTCATGTCATTAGATACCAAATCGTAAATAAAACTCCGATTTGAAATACCCGAATAGCCTTAATGATAAATTAAACAGACAAACCTTTGAGAAGGCGAGTCAACACGGCGCGGTGTCTTACCGATTGGACGTTGTCTGCCTGATTTAAAGGACTAATCAGGTCAACGCCCTAACCAGATGCTGAATACAGAAGCGCACGAAGAGAAATCGTGTTCAAAAAATCTCGATTTGGCTAAAACGTCAGAAGGAACGGAGCCAAAAATAAGTAGTAAATCAACCATCAGCTCTAATCCCAAAAACAAAACACTGACAATCAATGAAGAAGAAAGTTCCTTAAACAATTCAGAGTCACAAGGTTTCCATGGTTTTGGTTTCAGTGAGGCATTACTCAATACTCTTGAGGCAAAGGGGTATAAGGAACCTTCTCCAATTCAAAGTGCGGCTTTCCCAGATCTCATGCTTGGACGAGATCTAGTTGGTCAAGCACAAACAGGTACAGGTAAGACAGCAGCATTTGCATTACCTCTTTTAGAGAGGTTAGAAAAAGATCAGAAACTACCTCAAGTTCTGGTACTCGCACCAACACGCGAACTTGCGATGCAAGTAGCAGAATCTTTTCGTGCTTACGCTGCCGGACATCCTCACCTCAAAATTCAAGCAATTTATGGAGGGGCTGATTTTCGATCTCAAATAAATAACCTCAGAAGAGGTGTTGACGTCATTGTAGGTACACCCGGACGTGTTATGGACCATATGCGACAAGGAACATTAAATACAAAGGGATTAAGAAGTCTTGTTCTAGACGAAGCAGATGAAATGCTTCGAATGGGGTTTATAGATGATGTCGAATGGATTCTTGAACAATTACCAGAAGACCGCCAAATGGTTTTGTTTTCTGCGACGATGCCTTCTGAAATACGCAGATTATCAAAACGTTATTTACATGAACCAGCAGAAATAACCATTAAAAAGCGTGCCCAAGAAGCACATCTTATCCAACAACATTATATAACTATTCAAAATAGCTATAAACTTGAGGCTTTGAAACGTGTCCTAGAGGCATTGACAATTGAAGGCGTAATAATCTTTGCAAGAACTAAATCAATAACCTTAACAATATCAGAATGCCTAGAGAGGTCAGGTCATGACGTAGCTGTTCTAAACGGAGATGTTCCACAGAATCAAAGAGAGCGTACTGTAGAACGACTACGAAAAGGAGACATAAATGTATTAGTTGCAACAGATGTTGCAGCAAGAGGCCTAGATGTAGAACGTATCGATTTAGTTATTAATTACGATATTCCCTTCGATAGTGAGGCATATATACATCGAATTGGCCGGACGGGAAGAGCTGGAAGAAGTGGGAAAGCAATCCTT
Source organism: Prochlorococcus sp. AG-409-L14 (assembly GCA_003215545.1). Taxonomy (GTDB): domain Bacteria; phylum Cyanobacteriota; class Cyanobacteriia; order PCC-6307; family Cyanobiaceae; genus AG-409-L14. Next base: position 24,832 of record QCKF01000008.1, read on the forward strand.
TTCGTAAATCCTAGAGAAAGACGTTTTGTAAATAACCTTGAAAGAGCAGTTGGGCAGACAATTGAGCAAATGGAAATTCCAAAAAACGAATTAATCAATAAATGTCGATTAGAAAGGTTGAAAAACAAACTTATTTCCGCCGCAAAAAATGGAAGGGATCATGAGGAAGAGATAAGCATTTTACAAAAACTTGTTGATGAAGTAAGCGAGGAACATGAATTGAGCCCAGATGAACTCGCCTTTGCAGCCATTAACATGGCTATCGGTTCAGCACCTCTTTTAATAAAGGGTGATGAAAGCTGGTTAAAAAAATCTCCTGGCAAAAATTCTCGTAAAGATGAGCGTAACGATTCACTCTCTAGGCGAAGGAATGAACGTAGAAGCCAGCCAGAGAGTCATATGGAACGTTTCCGAGTAGAAGTTGGTCACCGTGATCGAGTAAAGCCAGGTAATCTTGTAGGAGCCATTGCCAATGAAACTGGGCTTCAAGGCAAGATGATTGGAAGAATACAAATTTTTGATTGTTACAGCCTTGTAGATCTACCTAAAGGAATGCCAGAAGAAGTCTTTAAAGAATTAAAAAGATTAAAAGTAATGAATAGGGAGCTTCAAATCCAACGAAATGCTTGACTTATTTACTAATGCATCAAACAAAAAGACTTTAACCTTATGTCTAACTATGGTCATTGCATCATTACATAATCCAATACATAGCCAAACTATTAGCTTTACTGGCTTAATAACAAAGATATGTCTCCAAAAATTCAATGAAGAAATGGATAAAGTGTCCATAATACCACCGGAAGGCATGAGCAAATATACCTGCAAATGTTTTCTTAAGAACATCAGTCATGGCTTATCCCTACGAGCAGCTCAAAGCAAGTGTAGAAGCTTGGCAACAAATAAATATAGGATATTAGATTAGATTAGATTGAATAAATAGTAAGTCCATATGACCTAGGAATTAATTCATTATTTAAGTAGACTATCTGAAAGATAAGTTGTAAAAATATCAAGTATCATCTTAACAAGTCCTTCCAAACAAGGGCCTCGATACTTAATTCATAACGTGAATTTCACTTTATGGAACCTACTCCTCCGATTGCCTATAACTTATAATCAATTTGCCACAGCTCCAAAGGCCCCAAACGGCTCGCTCCCCAAGCTTCAGCTTCGCGCTTCAGCATTAAAGGACTTTCCTTTTTGGACCAAGGCTTTTCTGATCAGTCCCATTAGTCCCATTAGGAATGACCATCTACATAGGAAACCTATCTTTCCAAGCAGAGCAAGAAGACTTACTTGACCTATTCAGTCAATATGGTGATGTAAAGCAATGTAGTCTGCCTCTAGACAGAGAAACAGGAAGAAAGCGAGGTTTTGCCTTCGTAGAAATGGCAAATGACGCTGACGAACAAAAAGCTATTGATGATCTACAAAATGTCGAATGGATGGGTCGAATGATCCGAGTCAACAAAGCAACTCCTAGAGAGCGTTCAGGAGGTGGTGGCGGACGTGGCGGGAACCAAGGTGGCGGCGGCAGGAATGACAACCGCTGGTAGAATTTCTAGAAGTTATATATGACTAATACTAAGAAAAGCTTGTAAAAAAACATTCTCTAGTCTGTTAAAAGCTTTTTATATAAAAACTAATAAAAAGAAAATCTTTTCTATTTCATTTTAAATGATATATTAAAAATAAATTAATGAAAAAGGAAAGCTCACTAAATCGATTGATTAATAGTCTAAGGAAAGATCGATTCTTAATTATCACTGCAATTACCTGTTCAACTCTTAATAAAATCTTCGACCTCGCACCTCCTGTATTAATAGGCCTAGCTGTAGATGTGATAGTCAGAGAGGAAAGCTCATGGCTATCAACAATAGGGTTCAATTCTGTTCCTAGCCAACTTGGAATACTAGCCTTCCTTTCATTTATTATATGGAGTGCAGAGTCCTTTTTCGAATATCTCTACGGAATTTTGTGGAGAAATCTTGCTCAAACAACTCAACATAATCTTCGCATAAAAGCCTACAATCATCTCCAAAAGCTTGAAATGTCTTTCTTTGAATCAGACAATTCAGGAAGATTAATGGCAATTTTGAATGATGATATCAACCAGCTAGAGAGATTTCTTGACCATGGAGCAAATCAAATTCTGCAATTAGTTGTCACAGTTTTATTAGTAGGCGGAGCAATGGCTTTTATGGCTCCAGGAGTAGCTTTATTAGCATTTCTCCCAATACCGGTAATTTTATTTGGTTCAATACGCTTTCAGAGTATCTTGGCGCCGAGATATAAACAGGTTAGGGAAAAGGCGGGAGATCTATCAAGTCTACTTAATAATAATATAGGAGGAATATTAACAATAAAAAGTTTTACAAATGAGGCCTGGGAACTTGAGAGACTAAGAGAATTTAGCGAGTCATATCGAAAGAGCAATGGCAAGGCAATCAGGCTATCAGCTGCTTTTATTCCTCTAATACGCTTTGCAATACTTTTTGCATTTCTAGCAATTTTAGTTATTGGTGGACTTAATGCATGGAGAGGGGAAATGGCTGTTGGAACATATAGTTTTTTAGTTTTTATAACACAAAGACTTTTATGGCCATTAACAACATTAGGGCACACATTGGATGAATATCAACGCTCTATGGCTTCTACTAATAGAGTACTAGATCTTATTGACACACCTTTCTTAATTTCAAGCGGAAATATTAAACTTGATCCCAAAGACATACTTGGAAGAGTTTGCTTTAAAGGCGTAGATTTTCATTATCAAAATCGTCAATCAATTCTAAAGAACTTCAATCTAGAGATACAAGCAGGAAGTACAATTGGAATTGTTGGACCAACAGGATCAGGAAAAAGTACCTTGGTCAAATTACTACTTAGACTTTATCCAATAACTTCGGGACAAATTTTTCTAGACAATCTACCAATAGATAAAATTTCTCTTAAGGATTTAAGAAAAAGTATAGCCCTTGTAAGCCAAGAAGCATACCTTTTCCAAGGAACTATTGCTGAAAACATTGCTTATGGAGATCCTAAAGCGAGCATAGAAAAGATCAATCAAGCAGCAGAACTTGCTGAGGCCTCAGAATTCATCAATGATCTCCCTGAGGGACTAGAAACGAAAGTAGGTGAACGCGGCCAGAAACTCTCAGGGGGACAAAGGCAAAGGATTTCACTTGCAAGAGCAATTCTTAAGGATGCCCCAATTCTTATACTTGACGAGGCCACAGCATCTGTAGACAATGAGACTGAGGCTGCTATACAAAGATCTCTCTTAAAAATAACAAGGAATAGAACTACAATTGTTATAGCTCATAGATTAAGTACTGTTCGGAATGCAGACCAGATAGTAGTTATAGATAAAGGAAATATAGTTGAGACTGGCGATCATGAGGCATTACTAAAGACAAATAGCACATATAATCAGCTCTGGAAAGTTCAAGCAGGGTTAAATAATTAACCCAATTATTACAATATCTAGAACTAATTTTGTGCAATTAGTACAATAGATTCTTTAAAAGAATTAAATAAATACTTTTAAAGCAGATAAGATTATATAATATATAAACTCACTACTATCTAAATCAAGAATTCAAAAGAACTTATAACCTTTTTAAATAAATCTTCAACTTTAGGCCATCTATTCTCATTTGTACTAGCAGCAAAGGTATATAAATAACCTCTATCAAGAACTACGGTTGCAAGTTCATGCCTATTGCGATCTGGAAGCTTTACAGAATATTCCAAATCATAAAAATCATGGCCGGAAAAATGGCGTTCTTTCGCTTCTACCAAAGCTACATCCCTACCAGTCCCTTCCGGTGCTATGACATCCGATATTAACCTTTGTCCAATTTGCTCAGGAGTTCCAAGAGATTCAAGTTCAATATTATTTTCTCCTACTTTTGAAACAACTAAACTCAGAGTTTCATCGCTATTAATAAGGTCGTGAAAAACGACCTCTGGCCCTCCATTGACAGCGACCCTAGTCCAACCGGTGGGATAAAAAAAGCCATAACGGCCATCAGAACTCTGAAAGGCATTCAGGCCTGCAGAACCACTTGCACACGCAACCAAAGAAAATGTAAGGGCGATTGCTAAAAGCAGGCGCTCTAAGGAACGAAGAGAATCAAACATCAATAGAAGCTTTAAGCGTTTACTTATTCTGCCGGAGGGTGATCGTTAGTGACACGAAATTTGTATATAACAAATCTCTTCGTTAAACACAACCTAGATTGTTTTATCTGCATAGGAACCCTGAGCGGCTTTACTAGACCATTAGCCCGTCTTATAGATCAGTTTGAACAACTGCCTGGGATTGGCCCACGCACTGCTCAAAGACTGGCGTTACACCTATTACGACAACCAGAGGAGAAGATTAGAAATTTTGCTTCTGCCCTCTTAGAAGCGCGCACTCAGGTTGGGCAATGTCAGACATGTTTTCATCTGAGCGCAGAAAAAGAATGTGAAATCTGCAGAAATAATGCAAGAGAAAAAGATTTGATATGTGTTGTGGCTGACTCAAGAGATCTTCTGGCTCTTGAAAGAACAAGGGAATATAAAGGCCTCTATCATGTACTCGGTGGACTAATATCTCCTATGGATGGTGTAAGTCCAGAAATGCTTCATATAAACTCCCTTGTGAAAAGAGTTGACATGAATTCAACTAAAGAAGTAATACTAGCCCTTACACCAAGCATAGAAGGTGATACTACAAGCCTATATCTTTCAAGACTTCTAAAACCTTTTACTAAAGTCAGCAGGATAGCTTATGGCCTTCCAGTAGGAAGCGAACTAGAGTATGCAGACGAAGTTACCCTAACAAGAGCACTAGAAGGAAGACTAGAAATTGAATAGGAATTATTATTTAAAAGTTTTGAAATGAAAAACAATCATTTTAGCGACATTCCACCTAAAGAAAGACTTCCAGAATGGATAAGTACATCGATTGGCAAAGCTTCTGAATTAGACAAAGTTCAAAATCTTATAAAAGGCTATAAATTGCATACTATATGTGAAGAAGGAAGATGCCCTAACAGAGGTGAATGCTATGCAGCTGGGACAGCAACATTCCTTATAGGAGGTTCAATTTGTACTCGCAGTTGTTCATTCTGTCAAGTTAATAAAGGCAGTCCCGGTAAAAAGATAGATCAAGAAGAAGCAAAACGAATTTCTCACGCAGTTGACAAACTAAAACTAAAATATGTAGTTTTAACCTCAGTTGCTAGAGATGACTTAGAAGATCATGGAGCAATTCTATTTGTAAATACAATCAATGAGATACGTAACTTAAACCCCAAGGTTGCAATAGAAGTATTAACTCCTGACTTCTGGGGAGGTTCTGCAAATCTTAAACAAACAGAGATTAAGCAAAGAGAAAGAGTATCCCTTGTTCTTAAAAGTAATCCCGTATGCTTTAATCATAATCTTGAAACAGTTGAACGACTGCAAAAGGAAGTTCGACGAGGTGCAACCTACAAAAGATCTCTTGCTCTACTTAACTTAGCCAAAGAAATTGCACCAGACATTCCAACCAAATCAGGACTAATGCTAGGACTAGGAGAGAAATACGAAGAAATCATTCAAACACTTAAGGACCTAAGATCAGTTAACTGCGAGAGAATCACCTTAGGACAATACCTAAGACCATCACTTTCTCATATCCCTGTACAACATTATTGGAGACCTCGTGATTTTAAAGAATTTGCAAATATTGCCAAAGAACTAGGATTTAAGCGAATAAGTAGTGCACCTTTAGTTCGAAGTAGTTACCATGCAGAAAAATAAACTATAGATTTAATCTAAGACTTTCGAAGCAATCCAAGACTTTCGACTTTGCTCCAAAACTTCTAAGCAATTTGCAACCATTAAAGACCCTGCTCCTCCCCATATCATCCTATAAGGCAAATCCAATGGAGAAGAACCAACATCTCTTACCAACTTGAAACCACGCCGCGAAAAGTAACGTACCTGAACTGAATGCTGATACTCGTCATCACATATAGCTAGCAAACGTGCATATCTACAAGGTGTTTCCTCAAGCGCCCATGCCATTGTTGCCGCCCAGATTAAATGGCCTACACCTTTAGGGGATTTTGGATGTACTCGCATTGTATCTAGCTGCAAACCATTAACTCCTCCATAAGCCCAAGCTTTCATTTCTCCAAGAATCTGAATTTTGTTTTGCTCTATTTCCTTAGCCACAACTAACCTCAAAGTCCATAAGCCAATTGGCCTTCTAACTTGCAGCCTTAAAACAAGGCCAGACTTGGAAGACTCCTTCTCCAGTTGGTTTAGTATAACTTTGTCCAAAGTTCTATATCATTTTAATTGAGCTATTTATTATCTAAAAGCTTATCATATTGTGTCTGTCTTTCTGAAAATCTTTCTCGATCTTGAACAGAATATGTATTAATACAATGTCCACATTGAACTCCTTTTATATAACTGTGGCTTTTCCTATCCTCAACACTTAAAGGCATTCCGCATGCATAACAAAGTGAATAATTACCAATACCTAAACCATGAGTCAATGAAACTCTCTGATCAAAAACAAAACATTCACCTTGCCAAAGACTCTCTTCTTCTGGGACTTCTTCTAAGTAACGAAGTATTCCTCCATGTAAATGATGTACGCTATCTAAGCCTTCTTGTATCAAATAAGAAGTTGCCTTCTCACAGCGTATACCTCCTGTACAGAACATTGCGATTCGTTTAGGTTTATTTTTTTCTACAAATGGACGAAGAAAACTTTTAACCCACAGAGGGAATTGGCGAAAATTATCAGTATAAGGATTTATTGCTCCTCTAAAAGTACCAATTCCAATTTCATATTTATTTCTTGTGTCTATAACCATAGTTTCTGGATCACTTAGGTAATCATTCCAATTATCAGGTTTCACATAAGCCCCTACAAGACTATTTGGACTAACACCCATCACCCCCATTGTTACAATCTCATGTTTTATTTTGATTTTAAATCGACGAAAAGCTTGCACACGTGTCCAACTATATTTAATCTCTGGAAAACCTTCATAATCACCTTCTATTAAGACATTAATTAACCGATCTATGTAATCAGGCTGTCCACAAATAGTTCCATTAAATCCTTCAGGGGCTAATAAAATTGTCCCCTTAATTAGACCTTCATTTGCAATGTCTGATAATTTTCCCTTTAAGGATTTAATATCATCATCTCGCAAAGGTATAAAACAATAAAAGGCAGCGACCTTATATCTTTGACTTTCTGGATGGTCATTAATTATTTTCATTTATCACAGACATCCCAATTAACTTGGACACCTGCTTGAGAAAGAAGCTCCCTATCCTCTGCAATAGCAGGGTTGTCTGTTGTCAAAAGAGTATCGCCATAGAAAATCGAATTCGCACCAGCTTGTAAACAAAGTATCTGTGCTTCCCTAGAGAGATTCTCTCTACCTGCGCTAAGCCGGACTCGGCTATATGGCATCAGAATCCTTGCCGTAGCAATCATCCTTACTATTTCAAGGGAATCAACTGCAGCAAGATCTTCCAAAGGGGTACCTTCAACCGCCACCAAAGCATTAATAGGAACACTCTCAGGGTGAGGATTCAAATTTGCCAAAACCTTAAGCAATGAAGCTCTATCATTTACGGACTCTCCCATACCAATTATCCCTCCACAGCAAATAGTTATTCCTGCAGAACGGACCCTGCCTAAAGTTTCAAGTCTTTCTTGATATGTTCGGGTAGAAATTATCTGACCATAATGTTCTGGGCTTGTATCAAGATTATGGTTATAAGAAGTTAATCCTGCTTTTGCTAGTCGAAAAGCCTGCTCATCGGTAAGCATTCCTGCAGTTACACAAGCTTCTAAGCCCAATTCTCTTACCCCACTCACCATTGAAAGCATGGCTTCGAAAGGCTTCCCATCACGTATTTCACGCCATGCCCAACCCATACAAAACCTATCAGCACCAGAGTCTTTTGCTGCTCTTGCCCTCTCAAGTACCTGAGCGACTTCAAGGTCAGGTTGACCAGTAACATCACTGGAATTGTGCATTGATTGAGGGCAATACGCGCAATCCTCTTCACACCCACCAGTCTTAACACTAAGGAGTGAGGCAAGTTGAACTTTGTATCCAGGATTAGCCTTACGATGAATTGATTGCGCCTCCCATAGCAAGTTCATTAATGGTTTCTCTAATAGGCTTACTATTTCACTAACATCCCAGTCATGTCGAACTGAAACATCTACAAGATCTAAGAATTTACTTTCTAGCAATGTCATAAAGCTAAGAATAAAAATTAGTTTTGAAGTTGATTGGATGTATCAGTTTCCAATCCTCCAAAACGCCTACATCGAGTCTGATAATCAATTAACGCATTAGTAAGTTCATTTTCATTAAAATCTGGCCAGAGTACATCAGTTACGTATAATTCTGCATAAGCCAATTGCCATAGCAAAAAGTTACTAATTCTCTTTTCACCGCTTGTCCTTATTAACAAGTCAGGATCACTTTCAGAAGCTGTAAAGAGTTCTCCTGCAAAAATATTTTCATCAATTAAAGATGGATCAAGATCTCCCTTTACAGCTCTCTCAGCAAGTTTCTGGGCCGCAAGAACCAATTCACGTCTTCCTCCATAATTTGTACAAACATTAAAATGTATGCCAGTATTTCCTGACGTGATTTTTGTAGCCTCAGAAATCGACGTTTGAAGACTTTCAGGGAGATCGACAAGATCACCTAAAAATTTAATGCGTACTTTTTCCTGCTGAAGAGATTCTAATTCACTCTGTAAAACACGTTCAAAAAGTGTCATTAGGAAACTAACTTCATCTCCAGGCCTTGACCAATTTTCAGTAGAAAAGGCATAAACAGTAAGTGCTTTAACACCCCAATCACTACAAAGCCTAAGAATAGTTTTTAAAGCTTCGACACCAGCTCTATGGCCCATGATTCTAGGCAAACCTCTAGATTTGGCCCAGCGACCATTGCCATCCATAATCACAGCAACATGAGTCGGCAACCTAAGAGGGTTCAATCCTTTAGGGCATTTACAGATCTTTGAATGATCTGCACTTATTACCGAAGGGCGGCTCACTGAAGTTTTTCCTGAGTAGAGCTAGAGCTAGAGCTAGAGCTAACAACATTACCTTTAGAAGACGTTAATGTCTCTAAAGAACCTGAAGAAGGTTTTGCAATAGGAGGAGCGACTGGAGAGACAGAATTTTTGGGTGTTCCTCCAGAAGGAGAAGCACCGACCAACTCTTTTAACAATTCCAGTAATCTACTACTTGTTATTGGTCTTTCAAGCCTTCCTTGATTTGACAAGGACAGTGTTCCTGTCTCCTCTGAAACCACTACACATATACATCGGTCAAAACGTTCTGTTATTCCTAATGCTGCCAAATGTCTAGTTCCATAACGGCTTAAACCCTGCCTGGACAAAGGAAGGATCACACCAGCGGAGACGATTCTATTCCCCTTTACTAAAACTGCTCCATCATGAAGGGGAGTATCAGCAGCAAAAAGATTTAGCAAAAGCTCTGTGGACAATTTTGCATCAATAGGAACTCCAGGATATAAAAAATCTTCAGGCCTTAGATCACTACCCATATCCACAACAATGAGAGCTCCTCTTCGACTTTGAGATAAACGACCAGCTGCATCTGTTAGATGAGTAACTGTATTGGCATTGGCCAAAAATTCATTCTGAGGATTACCCAAAAGAACTGCCAATCTACCTGTGCCAAGTAATTCCATAAGCCTTCTTAATTCCCCTTGCCAAAGAATCGCCAAAGATAAAGAGCACGCCAAAACCAAAGCATCCGCCAACTTTGAGGTAACTGGCAAATTGGCAAACCTTTGTACAAACCAAGCTAACGAAACAAGAAAAAGATATCCACGAAGCAACCAAAGTGTTCTGGGCTCTTTGACCCTTGAGAAAAGCAAGACCCCTAGACCAAATGCAAATAAAAGGTCAAGCAGTATGCGCGGATCTAAAACTCTCCACAAGTTCACTCCTACATTCCCGTAAAGCCCCTCTTAGCCTAACGCTTGAAAGCGATCTGGGAGAACGTCATATCTCAGTAAGTCTTCTGGTTGCTCTCTACGCTGGACCAAATCTGCAGCTCCATTCTTCACTAAAACCACTGCAGGCTTTGGTATTCGATTGTAATTAGAACTCATAGATATATTGTAAGCTCCAGTACCAAATACAACCAAAGTATCACCACTTTTACATGGAGGAAGTTGAATATCTTTAATAAGAACATCTCCAGATTCACAATGCTTGCCTGCAATTGTTACTTTCTGAGTAACTGAAGACAAAGGATAATCAGCCAAGCATGCTGTATATAGAGATTGATAAGTGATAGGGCGGGGGTTATCACTCATGCCACCATCTACTGAAAGATAAGTTCTTATTCCAGGGATTTTTTTACTAGAACCAATCGTATAAAGCGTCAGTCCTGATGTAGCAATAAGAGACCTCCCTGGCTCACACATCAATCTAGGAAGCTTAAGTTTCCTTGATTCACAAGCCTTTACGACGGAGTCAGATACGACTTTCACCCAAGCATCAATCGAGGGCGGATCATCAGACTCGATGTATCTGATTCCAAGACCCCCACCAACGTTCAAATCATTTACTGGATGGCCAATATCTCTTGACAACTTGAGTACATCTGCCATGACAGAGGCAAGATCTCTATGAGGCTCTAATTCAAAAATCTGTGAACCAATATGCGCATGTAAACCTGTTAAATCTAAGAATTTGAGTTTCTTAATATCAATCAGAATACGTTCTAATTCATCAAGATCAAAACCAAACTTGCTATCTAAATGACCTGTTCTTATATATTCATGCGTATGACACTCTATACCAGGAGTGAAACGTAACATTATGCGAGCTGGCTTCTCTTTATTAGAGACTATTTTCTCTAGGCAATAGATGTCATGCTCATTATCAATAACAATAGTAGTTCCATTCTTATAGGCAAGAGAGATCTCTCTATCAGATTTATTATTACCATGAAGAACAATATTTTTACTAGGTATACCAGCATTTAAAGCAGTTAATAATTCTCCCTCGGAGACAACATCTAGTCCAAAGCCTTCTGAGGAAACAATCTTACTTATAACTAGAGAACTATTTGCCTTTGATGCATATAGAGGCAATGAATTACCAGGATAGTATTTATTCAATGCAACTCTATAAGCCTTACATCCCGCCCTAATCGTGTCCTCATCAAGAACATATAATGGAGTCCCATATCTATATGCGAGTTCACTAAGGATGCAACCTGACAAAACCAATCTTCCATAGGAGTCAATATTGGTATTAAGTGGTGTTAGATTCCGATTAGGACTAGAAAAATCAAGTCCAGGCTGATATGCAAAGCTATTTGTCATGGAGATTTGAAATTGAAAAGTAGAAAAATTGAAACTAAACGCAGCTCAGGTTATAAAAAGCTTGCCATAACAGCCTCAAGGATTTGCTCGAAACATCTCAATACAAAAAGGTTATCATTTTAAATATTAAGCATTTGAAGGAATGTCTGTCACTTGACCAAGCGACTCTTAAAGGCTTATGGAACGAAGAGCAATGGTCAAAAGAATTATTAGACCCTGGCAGAATTTGTTTAGGAATCTTTGAATCCAAAAAGCTAATTGCTTTGTGCTGTAGTTGGTTGGTTTTAGATGAGTTGCACCTAACCGCTATAGCTGTTCACCCAAAACATCGCAAAAAGGGGCTAGCAAGGCTAGTGCTTTCAGAAATGCTTAAAAAAGGAGAGCGACAAGGCGCAAAGCAAGCGACTTTAGAAGTCGAGCAATCAAACCTTGCTGCCTTAGCGTTATACAAAAAAGAAGGTTTCATTACTGCTGGCATAAGAAAGGCTTATTACAAGAACGGAAGTGACGCTGTTATTCAGTGGAAAAAATTAAATCAATCCTAATTTCCCTAGCCTAAAAACTGCTTCAGTACGGCTTACCGGCCTGAAAAACAATTAAAACAATGTTCTTTTTAGCACTTTATTAGCTTTAGTCTCCATTTAACCCCTTCGAAAAAGGGATGTAAGTAAAAGCCAGGTTAACCAACAAACAAATGACAACCCTGATAAATTAGGCATACATGCACGTGGCCTTGACCATGTTCGAGAGGTTTACCGAGAAGGCGATAAAAGTGATCATGCTTGCCCAAGAAGAGGCAAGGCGACTAGGTCATAACTTCGTAGGTACTGAACAAATCCTTCTAGGTCTAATTGGAGAAGGTACAGGTGTAGCTGCAAAGGTTCTCAAATCTATGGGAGTGAACCTTAAAGATGCCAGAATAGAAGTAGAAAAAATCATTGGGCGTGGCTCTGGTTTTGTTGCAGTAGAAATACCTTTTACTCCTAGAGCAAAAAGAGTTCTCGAACTTTCGCTTGAAGAAGCTAGGCAACTTGGTCACAACTACATCGGAACAGAACATCTTTTGCTAGGTCTAATCCGAGAAGGTGAAGGAGTTGCTGCTCGTGTTCTTGAAAACTTAGGGGTTGACCTAACAAAAGTCAGAACCCAAGTAATTCGGATGCTTGGGGAAACGGCTGAAGTATCAGCTGGCGGTGGGAATGGGAAAGGTTCCTTAAAAACAGCAACACTCGATGAATTTGGAACAAACCTCACAAAACTTGCAAGCGAATCAAAACTAGATCCAGTAGTAGGAAGACAAAATGAAATAGACAGGGTTATTCAAATACTCGGTAGGCGCACCAAAAACAATCCTGTTCTAATTGGTGAACCAGGTGTTGGAAAAACTGCAATTGCAGAAGGCTTGGCACAAAGAATTCAACAAGGAGATATTCCAGACATACTTGAAGAAAAAAGAGTTTTAACTCTAGACATAGGATTATTAGTAGCAGGAACTAAATATCGAGGTGAATTCGAAGAAAGACTCAAAAAGATCATGGAAGAGATTAAGTCAGCTGGAAATGTAATTCTTGTAATTGATGAAGTACATACACTTATTGGAGCTGGAGCAGCAGAAGGAGCTATTGATGCTGCAAATATACTTAAACCTGCGCTAGCCAGAGGAGAACTTCAATGCATAGGAGCTACAACATTAGATGAATATAGAAAACACATTGAGAGAGATGCAGCTTTAGAAAGAAGGTTCCAACCAGTAATGATTGGAGAGCCTTCCATAGAAGATACTATTGAAATTCTAAAAGGCCTTAGAGAACGTTATGAACAACATCACAGGTTAAAAATCACCGATGAAGCACTTGAAGCAGCAGCAAATTTAGGCGACAGGTATATATCTGATCGTTTCTTGCCAGATAAAGCTATAGATCTAATAGATGAAGCAGGCAGCAGGGTACGTTTACTAAATTCCAAGCTACCACCTGAAGCAAAAGAAGTAGATAAAGAGCTACGTAAAGTAGAAAAAGAAAAAGAAGAAGCAGTAAGAGGGCAAGACTTCACTCAGGCAGGTGAACTAAGAGAAAAGGAAGTAGCCCTAAAGGACAAAATAAGATCACTTCTACAAAATAGTCGTATTAACAAAGAAGAAAAATCTGGAGATATGCAAGAAACTACCTCAACAAATAAAGATGGGGATTTAAAACCTGAAGACAATAAACAACTAAATAGCAATCTCCCCGGCACAACCACCCCCCTAGTCAATGAAGAAGATATCGCGCATATAGTTGCATCCTGGACAGGAGTTCCAGTACAAAAACTTACTGAAAGTGAGTCCGTGAAACTACTAAATATGGAAGATACTCTCCATCAAAGATTAATAGGACAAGACGAGGCTGTTAAATCTGTTTCCAGAGCAATTAGACGAGCAAGAGTTGGGCTGAAAAATCCAAATAGACCAATAGCAAGCTTTATATTTTCTGGCCCTACAGGAGTAGGAAAGACTGAACTCACCAAAGCGCTTGCAACATATTTCTTTGGAAGTGAAGAGGCAATGATTCGACTAGATATGTCAGAATTTATGGAAAGACATACTGTTAGTAAATTAATTGGTTCACCTCCAGGCTATGTAGGTTTCAATGAAGGGGGACAACTTACAGAGGCTGTTAGGAGAAGACCTTATACAGTGGTTTTGTTTGATGAGATTGAAAAAGCACACCCTGATGTATTTAACTTACTTCTCCAATTACTTGAAGATGGAAGACTAACAGATTCGAAAGGTAGGACAGTTGACTTTAAAAACACCCTGATAATTATGACTTCAAATATAGGTTCAAAAGTCATTGAAAAAGGTGGCGGTGGACTTGGCTTTGAATTTTCTGGCGAAAACCAGGAAGATAGTCAATATAATAGAATAAGATCCTTAGTTAATGAAGAATTAAAGCAATACTTCCGGCCTGAATTCTTAAACCGATTAGATGAAATCATAGTCTTCAGGCAACTAACAAGAAACGAAGTTAAGGATATTGCCGAAATTATGCTTAAGGAAGTCTTCGCACGAATTCAAGATAAAGGTATTGTTTTATCTGTATCAGATTCATTTAAAGAAAGACTTGTAGAAGAAGGCTATAACCCTTCATATGGCGCCAGACCACTAAGACGAGCAGTAATGCGATTATTAGAAGACAGTCTCGCAGAAGAAGTGCTTTCAGGGAGAATCAAAGAAGGAGATGAGGCAGTTGTAGATGTAGATGAGAACAAACAAATTGTAGTCCGAAGTGTAAAGAATCAATCAACACCTGAACTTGCGAGTGCAGGTGTCTGAACTAGGAGTAATAAATACCACAAGACATAACATATGAATAATATTCCTCTAAATCATTTGATAGCGCCTAAAAAGGTTATACGTGGACCACGTGCCTGGAAAGAAGGACTTGAATTAATACCAGGAATCACAACAAAGCCCCTATTACTAGGGAAAAGCAGTGCAACATCAATCCTAAGAAAAAAAATATACAATGATATAACTAATCAGACAGGAAATGTTATATTTAATGAACTAAAGTATGGATGTTGTGAATATGATCTTCAACGTATCCAAAATACTATTTTGAATAGAAATTGTGATGGGATAATAGCAGCAGGTGGCGGAAAAGTTATGGATTCAGGGAAACTTATAGCGAATAGACTTGGTATTCCATGTATAACAATTCCTTTAAGCGCAGCCACCTGCGCTGGCTGGACAGCATTGTCAAACATTTATTCAGAGGAAGGAGCTTTTATAAAGGATATAGAGCTAAATCAATGCCCTGATCTTTTAGTTTTTGATCACAAATTCATTAGTCAAGCACCAACGCGAACTTTGGCCAGTGGTATTGCCGATGCATTAGCAAAATGGTATGAATCCTCCTTTAGCAGTGGAAATAGTGAAGATGGATTAGTACAACAGGCTGTGCAAATGGCTAGAGTACTAAGAGATCAACTTCTAATTGATGGATTAAAAGGTTATAAAAAAAACACAACTAAGTCCTGGGTCAAGGTCGCAGAAGGCTGTGGTCTAACAGCCGGACTAATAGGGGGGATAGGAGGCTCAGAATGTAGAAGCGCAATAGCCCATGCACTTCACAACGGGCTAACGCAGATAGGGAGCAAGCAACAAGCACTCCATGGAGAGCTTGTTGGTTTTGGTGTACTAGTACAATTATATCTGGAAGAGTTGATAACAAACAATAAGCTTGCAAAACAATCCAGATTGCAACTTCTTCCATACATGAAGCAACTGCAACTACCAACATGCCTAGAAGATCTTGGATTAGCCAAGATGTCTATTCAGGAACTCAGAGTGGTCTGTGATTTTGCAATAGAAAATTATCAAAAAGCTAGCATATATAGAAATGAAATCACATCTAGCAAACTACTAGAAGCCTTAATTTTTACTTCTGAAGAATCTAAATTTATAGAACAAAAAAATTACATTTCCCATAAATAACTTTGGATTACATCTCTAATCATGATTCTATAGAAAAGAATATTCTAAATGGTTTAAAGGGTAATATACTTGACGAACAAGCACGCAATCTTGCTAACAATGTTGAATGGTGGAATTTAAAAGTCTACCCTCAAGAAAACTTTAGAGAATACCCAATATGCATTTTAGGCAATGGAGAACCCATCCTTCTATTACACGGTTTTGACAGTAATTTTCTTGAATTTAGAAGACTTGCACCTCTACTTAGTAAA
Organism: Prochlorococcus sp. AG-409-L14; assembly: GCA_003215545.1. GTDB lineage: Bacteria > Cyanobacteriota > Cyanobacteriia > PCC-6307 > Cyanobiaceae > AG-409-L14. The sequence continues at coordinate 40,968 of QCKF01000008.1, forward strand.
GAATATAAAGTCTTTATACCTGACTTGTTTGGCTTTGGGTTCTCTCCAAGACCCAATAGTGTTGAATACGGAAAAGAAACACTCATACACCACTTAGAAGAGATTTTAGAAAGAATCACAACTTCTATAAAGTCACCTATTGGCATCATTGGAGCCTCTATGGGTGGTGCTATTGCAATGGAACTTGCCAGAAAAAACCCTAATAAGATTTCAAAACTACTTTTACTTGCACCCGCAGGTCTTACTGGAAAGCCAATGGCTGTTCCAGCAATACTTGATCAACTTGGAGTTTGGTTTTTAAGTAGAAATTTTGTTCGAAAAAGTTTATGCAAGCAAGCATTTGCCAACCCACAAAAAAGCGTTGGCCCTAAAGAAGAACAAATAGCCTCTATACATCTTAGTGTTCCAGGCTGGGGCAGATCACTCGCTGCATTTGCCAGAAGTGGTGGCTTAGCAGGCTGCGGAACTCCTCTGCCATCTGTCCCAATCCATAGCATATGGGGGGCAAATGACAGAATAATGAAAGGTATTCAAAAACAAGAATCTCTTTCACTGTTAAATCCATACTTTGAAGAAATAAATAATTGTGGGCACTTACCTCATCTTGATAATCCAGAATTCGTTGCAAAACGCTGGAATCAAAAGTTCCCCCTATGAATGAAGAAAATAATATTCAAAAATCCAAGTATTATAAAGGCTATTTTAGAAAAAAGTCTTAGCATATGGATTAAAAGCAAATGCAGCGAGATTAGCAACTTAAAACTGAAATTAAAAGGAGATACAACTCAAATATTACTTGGAAATATCAATTCTGTAGAAATCCAAGCACATGACATCGAATTCAATGATATAAGAATAAAATATACAGAATTATCTACAGGGGAAATTAATTTACAATTAAATCTTGCAACATTAAATATAGATCTTAAAAATTCATGCACTTTACATGGTTCAATAGTGTTAACAAATGATGATATTGAACAAACTCTGGCATCAGATAAATGGAAACAACTTAGGGAAAGTTTGACAAGAAGTCTTATAGGGGAAAGTAAAGTATCAGCAATTTTTTTTAAAGGCGATAATTTAATAATACGTACCAATAGCAAAAAAAATCTCGAGGGGGAAATTTTTCTATTTAAAATGAAAAATAATTCGAATGATTTATTAATATACTCTGAGATTAGTAAGAGCAAGTTCACCTTGCCCATAGACACTAATATCGCTATCAGTGATTTAAAAATCCAAAATGGAGAATTAATCTTTACATTTAACTCAAAACTAAAAGAAAGCTAAGTCAGCTCCCTAAAAAAGTTGTTGTAAGGATAACTGCATAATAAACAACTGCAGGAGTAAAAAGATAACTATCTATTCTGTCAAGAATACCACCATGACCTGGGATCACATCTCCAGAATCCTTTACGCCTGCATTCCTTTTCATCATTGACTCAGTGAGATCACCAACCAAGGCGAATAAAGCTACTAGTGCGCCTAAGAGTGCGCCAAGAAAAAAACCAAGTTGAGATTCTAAAAAATGTCCAAAAACTGCGCCTACAACCATTGCACTAAAAACACCGCCTACAGCCCCTTCTATTGTTTTGCCTGGCGAAATAGGAGAGAGAGAATGTTTACCGAACAATCGCCCAAAACAATAAGAACCTATATCACTAGCAACAATCATCAGGCAAGCTATAAGAGTGATTATCATCCCAAAAGAAAATATTCCACCTAAAGCACCTGGAACTAATTGGCCACCATCGAAAGGATCAATATAATTTAAGTTTCTAAGTTTTAACCAATGACTTGGGAGAAAACCTAAATAAAACATTCCGAAAATTGAAGCTGCAATATCTGCAATAGAACCTGTAACGGGCTGAAGTAGTAACCATCCACATATGGCAGCACCAGAAAGAGGTAAAACAGCAGCAGATAAATCAGAAGACAAACCGCCATTCCCTGACCACTGAGTACTTAGAAGTAATAGCTGACAGAACACTAAAGTCGTTTTAGTGGCAGGCCTAATACCAGTGGACTGGGCCATACGGAAAAATTCGAGCAGTCCAAGATGCACAATTATTCCAAGTGCCAAGGTGAACCACCATCCACCCAAGCCGACAACCAATAATCCAAAGGCACCAGCAGCAAGGCCACTCCTAAGGCGTTTGAAAGGAAAACCCAAGTCCAGCGAAATAGATAACTAATCAATTATTAGCGCCTTAGCATTAGAAACTTTATAAAGTTAATTTTATATTTAACATATATTTTTACAGGTATAAAAGAAGCGTGGTCAACATATGCAGCTATTAGCAAAATATCTTTCTATTCTTTGCCCATTCTTTAACTAGAGCCACATATCACTAGTTAACAACTCTGACATAAGAGGGGATTTGATCAGGCCAAAGCTTTTTCTGCTCTAAAAGCCATTTCACTCTTCTTTCATCGAAGATCTCCCCTGGTATAACAAGAGGTATACCAGGGGGATAAGGGCAAATCATCCTAGAAGAAACCCTATGAACTGCATCACTTAAATGTACTAGCTCAAAATTCTCATTCCAAGCAGATCCAACATCAATAGGAATTAGAGTCAAAGAGGGAAAAGGTGGCTTTAGGAAATTAGGAAAAGAATCTAAAATCGAATAACCAGAAATGAATTCATGCCAAGCTTTCTTCATATCACCTACCAAACCTTTATGTTTAGAAAATCCAAGACAAAATGTTAATGAGCCCGGTTCAGGAAGTTCCCCATAAATTCCTCTAAGAATCAATTTCTTATCTGCTTCCAAACCACTAACCCCAACTGAAGCTGTATTAAGAATAAGTTTCAAAGGATCCTGATTTTTTAATAAAGGCAAGCCACATTTCACTAAGCTAGAATAAATTTGTCTAGCTTCATATATTCTTTTTTTTAATTTTTTTTGCCCAGTAGGGTTATGTAATTCAGAGATAGCTGATTCGCAAGAAGCTAGAAAAAGGGCACTAGGGCTTGTTGTTTGCAGTAAGCTAATATTTTTTTCAATACGTTCAGTATCTACGCGATCACCATTTAACCAAAGGGCAGAAGTCTGAACCAATCCTGATGCTGATTTATGTAATGAATGTACTACTAAATCAGCTCCTGAAAGTAAGGCTGAGCGAGGCAAATTTAAATTAATATCAATCGAAAAATGTGCCCCATGAGCCTCATCAACAAGTACTGGCCAATTACACCTGTGAAATTGATTAACAATAGGTTTTAAATCGACTGCATATCCCTGATAAGTAGGATTTACAAGTACAACAGCAGCAATCTTTATTTTTTTTTGTCTGATATCAGAAATAATAGAATTTATCCAATCCTCATCTGGAGGAAGAAGGTGGCCAGTCTCTTCCATAAAAGGGATATCAAATAAAACTGGTTTTATTTGGCCAATAATGCATGCATTAATAATACTTCTATGAATATTCCTGGGCATCAAAACACACTCATTAGGTCTTGCAAGTGACAAAAGTGCTGCTTGTAAAAGGCCTGTAGCTCCATTAACTCCATACCAGACTTTATTGAGTCCTACCAATTCAGCACTTCGCCTTTGGCTTAATGCAACAGCTCCATCCTTTTCCAGTGGGCCTCCCAAGCCAGGCAGTTCTGGCAAATCCCAAATACCTGCCCGTCGACGCAGAAGATCTTTGAGGTCTTTAGGGAGAGCATTGCCTCGTCCGTGGGAGGGTAAAAAAAGGCAACGTCTAGTTTTACTAATAAGGAAGTTAGAAATACTCATGGAAGCATTTGGTTTTCTAGAGTCTTGGTATGGAAGAACTAAAAGAATTTCTTTGATGAGTCTAAAAACAATGCTTGTGCAGGACAAATGACAGAACCAATCCAATATGATCCGAAAAAAGACCTTTCATGGCTTCTTAGTAACCCTTGGATACTAATACCTAGATTCATAGCCATTACTAGCTCTATATTTAACCTAGTAGTAATTATCATTGCCGAAAGTTTTAACAAGGGTGAATATATTCAAAATAAAAATGCTGAAAATGTCTTAAAGATACTTACAAATCTGGGACCTTGCTTTATCAAGGTTGGACAAGCGCTATCTACTCGCCCAGATCTAATAAGGAGAGATTGGCTAGAAATTCTTACTAAGCTTCAAGATAATCTCCCACCCTTTAGTCATATAGAAGCGCTATCAATAATAGAGAAGGAATTAGGTGCATCAGCAGAACAACTTTTTGAAGAGTTTCCAGAAAATCCTATTGCAGCAGCAAGTCTTGGTCAAGTCTATAAAGCAAGGCTACATGGAAACTACTGGGTAGCAGTAAAAGTTCAAAGACCTGGCCTATTATTTCAAATTAGAAGGGACATCGCTTTAATTAAGATATTTACATTTTTCATTGGATCTTTCTTACCCCTAAATCTAGGAGTTGGCTTAAATGAAATAATTGATGAATTTGGCCGTAGTTTATTTGAGGAGATTGATTATGAAAGAGAAGCAGAGAATGCAGTAAGGTTCGCTTCTCTTTTCTCAAACAATGATGCAATAACAATCCCAACAGTAGAATACATGCTTACATCTAGAAAGGTTATTACAACAAGCTGGATCGATGGTATCAAATTAAATCAAAGAAAAGAATTAATAATAGAAGGCGTCGATATTCAGTCGATAATTAGAACAGGTGTTATCAGTGGAATACAACAACTTCTCGAGTTTGGCTTCTTTCATGCTGACCCTCATCCTGGCAATATGTTTGCCCTGAAGGGTAAAGCAAATGGACTTGGAAAAATTGCTTATGTAGATTTTGGAATGATGGATTCAATAACTGATTCCGATAGATTAATCCTTACAGGTGCTGTTGTACATTTAATAAATAAAGATTTTGATTCATTAGTAATAGACTTTCAAAAACTTGGTTTTCTTAACGAAGGAAAAGATTTATCAGCCATAGCACCTGTACTTGAGAATGTACTTGGGGGATCGCTAGGTGAGGAAGTTGAGTCTTTTAACTTTAAAAAGATAACTGACAAATTCTCGGAATTAATGTTTGATTATCCATTTAGAGTGCCTGCTCGTTTCGCTCTAATTATTAGAGCTGTAGTCAGCCAAGAGGGATTAGCTCTTAGACTAGATCCTAAGTTTAAAATAATAGCTGTAGCATATCCATATGTTGCAGAAAGACTTCTTGCTGGAGATACAAATCAGATGCTGGAAATTTTACTAGATGTGATATTTGATAAAGACTACAGGCTAAGGTTAAGAAGAATAGAAAATCTTTTAAATGTTATAGCAGAAGATACTTCGAAAAGTAATACTAAATTGTTACCAGTGGCACAGGCAGGTTTAAAGTTATTACTAAGCAAAAGAGGAAAAATACTAAGAAGAAATCTACTGCTAACACTAATTAAAGACGGCAGATTGACTACAGAAGATTTGAAGGGACTCTTAAAGCTAATTAAAAAAACGTTTAAACCAAAAAGTCTTGCAAGTGAATTACTACAAATATAGAGAATTCATTACTTGACTAAGTAATTACTAAATCTGATATAATGATATTTCTATAGTTTATTTATAAGTTCAGATGAACTTGAACGAAGTCACTTTGCTAACCGGCAGCGATTGGCAAAGCTATAGGCTGAATGGCATAGAAGAAGAAAGCATAAAAGAATTTATTCTAGATGATAGAGCTTCTAATCTAATTAATATTCCTGTAATATTAGTTGGCATTGGATTCTTGATTGCAGTTAGTAGTGGAGTATATTTTGCAAATCTAATGCAGAAAAAGCTTAGAAGTTGGGAGAAAGATAAAGTCTCACCACTTCCACTTGGGAACCCTCAAACACAATTAAGTTGGGCAATTGCATTTTTAGGACTTTGTATTTTTTTTAGTGGTGCACTAAAAATATTAGAGTTCGGCACAATCATTTCTATATCCATAGCAATTACAATTACAATCATTCCAGCATCTCTAATGTGGAAAGTAATCAGCAACTTGCTTGTAGAGGTAGATGCGGGTAAAGTTAAAGAAATTGATGAATATTTCTAATATATTAATGTATATATAATTTACAGTATTAACTTATGGATTTAATTTAGTTCTGCATATAAAAACGAAGTTCTTTAGATGAGTACCTAAGAGCCCTTAAACCGTCTCTTTGTAATTTTCTAGCTTTATCTCTACTCATGCTAAAAGCTTTAGCAATACCAGTCAAACTCATTGGATCTTCACCATCCATGCCATAGCGCATTCTCAAAACACGACACTGCAAATCTGGTAGCTGATCTACAAGTGTCGCCAAGTCTCCTTTCATGCAATTTATATCTAACTGTTCATTAGGCGAGTCAACATCACCAGCCAACAAATCCATCAAGACAGTATCTTCTCCATCTCCGACTTTCATTTCCAAGCTCATTGGCTGGCGTGCTGTGCACATCAGCTCTTTAACCTCGCTCTCTGGAAGCTCAACAAATTCTGCTAACTCTGTCACAGTAGGAGTCCTTGCTAATTCCTGACTGAGTTCTCTCTGACCCTTCTTTAACTTATTCAACATCTCAGTGATATGAATAGGTAATCGAATAGTCCGACTCTTTTCGGCTATCGCCCTCGTAATACCTTGTCGAATCCACCAATAAGCATAAGTAGAAAACTTATAACCACGGGCAGGATCAAACTTCTCTACGCCCCTAACCAGTCCGATTGTCCCCTCCTGAATTAAATCCAAAAGCTCCATATTCCGCTTGGTGTACTTCTTCGCAACACTGACAACCAAACGTAAATTTGCAGAAACCATCCTCTCCTTAGCTCGATGGCCACTTTTCAACTTCTTTTTAAGCTGCAAAGGAGTTAGACCAGCAGTTTTTGCTAACAAGTCAGTTGGAGGTTTCTCTCCATTGTTCGACTCAAGCTCAGCTTCCAAAGCCTCAATCGAATTAAGTTCCTGAACTTGACGACCAAGTGTTATTTCCTGCTCATGAGTAAGAAGAGGGACTCGCCCAATATCACGCAGATAGGAGCGAACTAAATCAACATCTCCTCGAATCACGAGTCCAAGCAATTAATAACGAAACAGTTGTATTTCCTAACCTACCATCTTGACTGGGGAAGAACTGAAAAGAGTAAAAAATAAAAACCTAATGTGTAGCAAAAGAAAACATTGCCAAAAAGAGATATATCCTTAAATCACTAATAAAGATATAAGCCAGATTCTAAATAACTAGATATCAATTAGAATCTTAGTAGTATGGTAAAATAATAACCTATGAATTTTATATTAGATTATGTTTAATGCATTAATAAGAAAATACGTAAATGACGCAACATAGAGTTCAAAAGATTATAGCTCAAGCAGGCATATGCTCAAGGAGAAAAGCAGAGTGCCTGATTAAGGCAGGACGTGTAGAAATAAACGGGAAGATAGCAAGATTAGGTGACCAAGTTTATCCTAAAAAAGACAGTGTTTTTGTAGATGGGATTGAATTGAAAGAGTTAAGTCCAAAGAAAGTTTACTTAATCAATAAGCCCATAGGCTTGATATCTAGCTGCAAGGACACTCACGGTCGAGCTACTGTTTTAGAACTTTTACCAAAAGAGCATCGGAGGGGGATATTCCCAATTGGGAGGCTAGATCTAAATAGCAGAGGAGCCTTGCTACTTACAAACCATGGAGAACTTGCTTTGCAACTAACACACCCAAGATACTTGCATGAAAAAAAATACAAAGTTTGGATTACTGGTGTACCTAGCAATGATTCCCTTAAAGAATGGAGAAATGGTATATTGCTACATCAGAGAAAAACAATGAAAGCGAAGGTTAATTTAGTGCTAATAAAAAAGCAAAGAAGCCTTTTAGAAATAAGTATGACAGAAGGTCGAAATAGGCAGATACGTGAAATTGCAGTTCATCTTGGTCATCAAGTTATTGATCTGAAGAGGATTTCAATAGCAGGACTTACTCTTGGCAATTTAAAAGAAGGTCAATGGAGACAGTTAGACGAAACAGAATGGTGCTCACTAATAAAGAAGTAAATATTTTGTCTTATGAAGTATAGATTTAGATGGTTACAGAAGATCAGATTCTTTGAGAAAGAAAAAAATAAAGTATTTATAGCAAATGAAATTTATCAACAAACTGGAAAACAACTAAAAGAAGAGAGAGAAAGGCAAGGAATAAGCAGGAATCAGCTGTCAATTAAAACTAAGATAACACCTGCGATAATTGAATCAATCGAGGAAGGCTGGATTGACAAATTACCAGAAGAAGCCTATCTAATCTCTATGTTAGAGAAAATTGAAGACCAGCTAAGACTAAATAAAGGAACTTTAGACTGTTTTGTAAGAATTAATTCACCACATAGAAAGGATGGTTCTTCTACAAAAATAGATTTGAGCAATATAGATATTTTAACTACATGGAAAGGAAATATAATATATGTAGTTGTTCTTGCGATTAGTATATATGCTCTTAATTATTCACAGCGTAAGATTGCAATATCTAGCATGGAATCAATTAATCCAATAGCACCTAACTCAAATTCATTAACCAAATCAAGCTCAAAACCTAAAATTGAATCTAGTATAACTAGACTTAAAGAAATAGAAGGAATTGAGCCTTATAGCATACGCATAAAATTTATTAACTTTTTAGAAAGATTAGTACCCTTCGTAAAAGAAGGCGTTCTAGAAGTGAGAACAACAGATCCTGTAACTATAAGCATTGATAGCGCCGCCAATAAGAGAATAATGATATACAAATTAAAGGGAAGTATAGAATTTAAATTAATTCCTCCAATAAAACTCGAAGCAGATCTAGAAACAACAGATAAATTTGAAATTTATTGGAGGGGCAAAAAATATTCGCCTAAGAATATTGATACAGGTATTTATCTAATAAGAGATAAAAAGTCAAATAATTATCGCTAATTTCCCCTTTTCCAGATCCTAGCTCTATGACCATATCCTTGCAATGCATTTCTAACGGTTTCATCAAGATCATATAGACGCCATTCCCAATTGTTACTTGTAGATCCAGGCTTGTTAAATCGAGCATTGTCATCTAAACAGAGTAAATCTTGCAGTGGAGCAACTACCAAACTTGCTTCTGTCGCCAATGCCATTTCAAGCAATTGCCATGACGGTGAATAAATGTCTTTATAAAACCTCTTACCAACTCTTTCTTTCTCTTCATCAGTAAGATTCGCCCACCAACCTAGCGTTGTTGGATTATCGTGTGTGCCAGTGTATACAACCCAATTGGAACCACAAATATTTTCAGGTAGATATGGATTAGATTCATCTCCATTAAATGCAAATTGCAAAATTTTCATTCCTGGTAACTCAAATTGATCACGAAGTCTTTCAACATCAGGAGTAATCACACCAAGATCTTCTGCTACTAGAGGTAGTTTTCCTGAGAAGTCCTTCTTTAATAAACGAAGAAGATTAAAGCCAGGTGATGGTGACCAATTTCCCGTCTTTGCTGTTAAAGCATCTCCAGAAACAGCCCAAAATGAATCTAAAGCTCGAAAATGATCTAAACGAAGAATATCCACTTGCTCCCATTGCCTAGAGACCCTTCTTCTCCACCACTTGAATCCAGTTAGCTTATGAATTGGCCAGCGGTAAACAGGTGTGCCCCAAAGCTGACCATCCAAAGAGAAGTAATCTGGTGGTACACCACTTTGCGTCTGCATATTCCCATTGGAACGGATTGAGAAAAGACCTCGATTACTCCATACATCTGCACTATCTTTAGAGACATAAAAAGGTAAATCCCCAAAAAGATATACACCTAATTCATCAGCTAAAGATCTTAAATTCTTAAATTGACGGTCTAAATGCCATTGCAAAAGGGAATGTTCTAATAAAGCTTCCTGATTTAACCTCTTCCATTTATTTAAAGCAATAAAATGATGAGAGGCATACTCTCTTGGCCATTCCCACCACGATAGACCTTTAAACTGTTTTTTAAGCTGCATAAATGAAGAGTGATCCTCCAACCAGAATTGTTTTTTACTCCAAGAATTAAAGTCTTGATGTCTACTTGGATCCTGTTCAGACCAAGAACTCCTTAAAGCAGATCCTAAAATTTCTGTCCTTAATTCAGCTAAAGAAAAAGATAAGCGTTGTTTATCAACTTCAGAAGCCTTAGGCAAAGATGGAAGTATAGAGTGACTTAAATATCCTTCCTCAATAAGATCATTTACATCAAGAAACCATGGATTAATGGCAAAACCAGAAGGAGAGCTATAAGGGGATCCCAATGAATCTGGAGGAGTTAAAGGTAAAAATTGCCAATAACGTATGCCATTAATTGATAAGAGTTTCAACCAATCCCTTGCTGGTTTACCAAAAGTTCCACATAAGTCGTTGGATGGGAGAGATGTGGGGTGAAGCAATATCCCAACATTTTTAGTAGAGAAGAGTTTTTGTCGAGCCATTACTGAATAAGACTTTACTTAATATAGAAGAGCCAGAGAAAATAGCCAATATAATAAAATTAATAATATAAACTTAGCTATAAGTAGTCAAAATTTGCAAGCATATTGTCTTGGAAACAAAATAAGAAGGCTAAAGTTCTCTTTACATTGGCAGATGGTTTCTTAAAACATTCGTATTCAATAAAAATCGAATGTTCAAGCAACATAACAAGAACTCCTGATAATGAATGGAATACCTATAAGCTCTATAAAACTGGCAAAACAATCTTAAGTAGACTAAATAAGAAAATATGATAAGAGTCTAAGCTTTTCAGCAAAGTTTAAGTGAGGCTATTTTATCTTTTAAAAGATCAAAGGACCTAATGCACCCTTCAAAAGATAAAAAAGAAAATAGAGCATCGGCCAACTCTAAGCGGATCACCAATTCTGCTGGAAAAACCTTTCATAGATTAGGAGCTGGCTTGGCAGGGATTTGGCTTACAAGTATGATTATTTATTGGACATGGCCCAAAACAGATCAATTTGATACTTACAACTCTGAAGCCCGACAACAGATAGGTTATATCCCTAAAATCAACGAAGAGCTAAATGTCTTTCTAATTGGAACTGAGAAGACGTATATAAACAGAAATAAAGATTCTTCTAAGAAGCTAGTTAGTTTTACTATTATACGTTTAATTCCTAAAGATAAAATAAAAATTATACATATACCTACCAAGACCTACATAAGAATCCCAGACGAAACCTCTATAAAATCCTTACCGGAAACCTATCAAATAGGAGATGTTGCTTTAACCACAAGTGCTGTTTCAGAAGGCATTGGAATACAGTTAAATACAAACCAACGCTTTATAGTATTTTCCAATTTATCCTTAGAAAAACTAATTCAGGAAATAGGTGGGATAGATCTCAAGAAAGAGATCGTGGCTAGTTTAATAGAAAAAGCCAATCATCCTAATGACAGTGCTATTACCTAATGGAGAGGTCTCTGGAATCGCTCCTGCATATGTTGCGCTTTGCAAACTTCATGCGGTCCCACTTTTAGG
>QCKF01000009.1 GCA_003215545.1 Prochlorococcus sp. AG-409-L14
TCACGAAGGAAATAGCAATGATATTACTTTTACAGTGAATGCATTAGAGCTAACAAAGGCCACAATACTCTGCAAAGAACTAATTCAAACTCTGGGAGGTGAGCTTTATACACAAGGTGAAATGACCAAATTAAGTATTAGCGGTGCTGGAATTATGGGACGACCTGGTATAGCAGCAACACTATTCGATACTCTTTCTAGAGCCGGTATAAATATTAGATTAATTGCAACTAGTGAGGTAAAAGTGAGTTGTGTTGTAGATGCAGCTCTTGGTGGAAAAGCACTTCGGGCAGCAAGTGAAGCTTTCGAACTTAATGAAGATCAAATTACTATAAATCCAACAATACAAACTAATAATCATCCAGAAGTAAGAGGAGTTGCGTTAGATCCAAACCAAGCACAATTAAGCGTACGGAGAGTTCCAGATAAACCTGGAACAGCTGCTTCACTTTGTTCAATACTAGCGGAAGCAGGTATCAGTCTAGATGCTATTGTCCAATCAGAAAGACAGCACGATTGTGGTGGTCGTGATATTAGTTTTACACTAAAAAAGAACGAGAGAATACAAATCAATAAATTGCTAGCACCGTTATTAGCAAAATGGCCTGAAGCATGGCTAGAAGAAGGCGATTCAATTGCACGCATTAGCGCAGTAGGAGCAGGAATGCCTAGCACAATTGGAACTGCCGCAAAAATGTTTAGAGCAATTGCGGATGAAGGTATAAATATTGTCATGATTGCCACTAGTGAGATACGCATTAGTTGCGTTGTAAAAGAAGAGGATGGGATTACTGCACTAAAAGCAATACATTCTCACTTTGAACTCAATAAAAAAAGTAATGCTAAAAACTTATAGAAGTAACTAATCAAATAATAGTTTTGATCGGCATTCTATTCAAATCTATATAAAAAATCCTGTAATAGTTTTAAAATAAATCCAACTTCATTTTGATAAGTATAAGCCTCAAGTTCCTGCAAGGAGCCAACACTTTGAATCATATGAATTGGAACATCAAATCCCATAGGTTTTACCGAACGCAAATCACCATTTAAATGTTGTAAAACGTGAATAAACTCATGCGATATTAATCTACAGTAAGTATCTGGCTGCATAAAACGTTGCGAAACGGTTATTACACCAATTCTCCCATATCTTGCCTCATAAGTAGCATCTTTATTTGCCATTTTTGGCTCTCCTTCTAAAATAGTAACTCCCATTTGCCTTCCAACTTTCAAAAGCTCAGAAACTAGATCTGGCCTATTGTCGCAATTTTCATTTGATTCAAACTGAGTATTTGATAGTTCTACTTGGTTAACTTGCGATAATCTTGAAAAACTAGATTCAAATTCATTCAAATCGCCATCTACTACGATAGCTGTTGTAGATATTAAAAGAAAAGCTATTACAGATTTCATATAGAGCAGTCAGTATAATTATCTAGATTTATAATTGACGATTTAACTTCTCTCTTAAGGATTTGATCCTATCTCGCAAACTAGCTGCTTGCTCGAAATCTAGATTTTCAGCTGATAGCTTCATGTTTTGCTCAAGCTGATTTATAAGTTCTGGCAAACACTCTAATGCCATGGAATTGTCGGTTGAAGCATTCAAGGATGAAACAGCCTTGCCTGCAATTTCTATCAAATCTGTCTGATCCTCATTGTTCTGAAGTTTTCTAGAAAGCTCTAAAAATGAGAGAATAGAATTATTAGAACTTTTACCTGCAGGTTTAGGAATTATTCCATGCTTTAAATTATATTCTTTTTGTATTTTACGTCTTCTTTCTGTCTCTTTTATCGCTCCATTCATAGAATCAGTCAAATTATCTGCATACAACAACGCACAACCATCAACATGTCTTGCAGCGCGTCCTATTGTCTGTATTAAAGAGCGCTCAGCTCTTAAAAAACCTTCCTTATCCGCATCAAGTATTATCACCAAAGAAACTTCAGGTAAATCTAAACCTTCTCGTAGAAGATTAACGCCAACTAATACATCATATTCACCCATTCTAAGATCTTGAATAATTTCAATTCTTTCTATTGAATGAATTTCTGAATGTAAATAACGGACAGACACACGATTTTCAGAAAGATAATCAGTTAGATCTTCAGCCATTCTTTTAGTTAATGTTGTAATCAAAACTCTTTCTTTTCGTTCTGATCTAACTTTAATCTCAGATAAAATATCATCAATTTGCCCAGACGTTGGCCTTACTTCAACTATTGGATCAAGCACACCTGTAGGTCGAATAACTTGTTCGACAATCTGATCCTCACTTATCCCTAATTCCCAATTACCCGGAGTCGCACTAATAAAAATAGTCTGATGTGCTTTATCCCAAAATTCCTCACTTTTTAATGGGCGATTATCTGCAGCGCTTGGAAGACGAAATCCATGATCAATTAACACATTTTTACGTGATTGATCTCCGTTATACATAGCTTGCAATTGTGAGCAAGTAACATGACTTTCATCAACGAGTAATAACCAATTATCAGGAAAATAATCAATCAAACACTCTGGAGGTGTCCCAGCTTTTCTACCTGCTAAATGTCTAGCATAATTCTCAACACCATTACAATAACCAACTTCCTTCAACATCTCTAAATCATATTTAGTTCGCTGTTCAAGTCTTTGCGCCTCCAAGAGCTTTCCATTGTCATTTAAATAGTCAAGACGATCTTTTAATTCTAAGGAAATTGCTTTAACTGCTATATCAAGACGATCTTTAGGCGTTACAAAATGCTTGGCAGGGTATATATTAATTGTATCTAAATCTTTTAGGATTTCACCAGTAATTGGATCAATATAACTTATTGCCTCAACCTCATCACCAAACAATTCGATTCTTACAAGACGATCTTCATATGCTGGTCCTATTTCTAGTACATCTCCCTTAAGACGAAAAGAACCTCTTGTTAAATTTAGATCATTTCTAAGATATTGATTATTTACTAATTCTCTCAATTGTAAACGTAAATCAATCTCCTCACCAACTTTAAATTTAACAGCTGCTTTAAGATATTCACTGGGAATTCCTAAGCCATATATACAGCTAATTGAAGCAACAACAATAACATCTTCTCTCTCAAAAAGCGACCTAGTAGCTGAATGCCTAAGCATATCAATCTCTTCATTTATAGATGCTGTTTTAGCTATATATGTATCACTAATAGGAACATATGCCTCGGGCTGATAATAATCATAATATGAAATAAAATATTCAACAGCATTCTCTGGAAAGAATTCTCTTAACTCATTACACAGTTGTGCTGCAAGGGTCTTATTATGCGCAAGAACCAAGGCAGGCCTTCTTGTACGCGCTATTACATTTGCAATAGTAAATGTCTTTCCAGTACCAGTCGCACCCAAAAGTGTCTGATAGCGCATGCCAGCATTTACACCTTTGACCAAAGCCTCAATAGCCTGAGGCTGATCACCTTTAGGTAAATATGGAGCTTGAAGATGATAGTTAATCATATTAATCAATATTAGTTAATCGAGGGCAGGAGATAAAATCTAAAATTTTTAAGAAAATAAGAGTCTCAAAATAAGCAAATAAATTAATAATTATGATTTCTTAAAAGCTGGTCCGAAAATTTACAAATAGCTTCTTTTAGTCTTCGAATTTCGGCGATCATTGCCAGCTCATCATTTAGTCGATTAACTGCTGATCCAACACCAGCACCATTTGCACCTGCTGCGATTGCCATTGGAACAGTTACTGAAGAAAGTCCTGATGCACATATAACTTGATTATTTAATTTAGCCTTAGTTAAAGCGTCAGTAATTGTATGTGTAGCTGCCAAGGTAGGTGCAGCCTTTTCAATTAAGCCCAAAACACCTGCATTAATAGGACTAGAACTAGTGCCACCTTCAGTCTGTATAAAATCTGCACCTTCATGAACCAAATCCAAGGCCAATTTTGCTTGCTTATCTAATGGCAAAATATGTGGAACAGTAACAGATAAAACAACATCAGGCAACAGAGATCTAGTTTCCTTAGTTAATGCTAAGACTTCTTCAGCTCTAAAAAATCTTCCTTTTGGATAAAAAGAATCATAATTGCCAATTTCAACCATAGATGCACCCGCTTTTACCGCTGCTGGGAAAAGATGAGGTTCAACTGCACTAGCACAGATAGATAATCCTGAAGATTCAGAAGCAAGCTGAACTAGAGCTGGATCACAAGCAACATCCAACAAATCAGCTCCACCAAGAGCTGCTGCCCTTGAAATTCTGGCTACTGAAGTTCTGTCAAAATTACTTAACCCAGCAATAACCTTGAGAAGGCGATGCTCCTGAAGAGCTTCTTGAACTTGTTCTGACAAATGGTGCTGGCGCTTCATCAAATCCACTTTCGAATAAGTAGATTCTCCCATCCAATAAGCAGTTTTGCTATGACTTAAAACAAATGACGAATCAAAATAGGTTAATCAACCCATCAATGACTATCAAAATGGACTGGAGTCATTGGCATCTCGAGTTGCACAAAAGATTGCAAGCAAACCCGCTTTTATTACCACAAGGAGAAAGTCTTTTACTATCTATTTCTGGGGGACAAGACTCTATGGCCTTGTTAAAGTTAACAATGGACCTACAAAGAATTTATAAGTGGAGGCTATATGTATGGCATGGTAATCATAAATGGCATCAAGATTCTGATCAAATCTGCTCAGAATTAGAATCTTGGTGCAAGTCCAGGAGGCTAAGTTTCTTCTCTAATGTAACTAATCAAAAAGAGGTTAGTAACGAAGCAAAAGCAAGAGATTGGCGTTATAAATGCCTCACAGAAATAGCGCAGAATATAATTAAAGAAAATCCGGAATATCCAAGCTTAAAAGTTTTGACTGGTCATACAGGTAGTGATCGGGCAGAAACATTTATACAAAATCTCTCCAGAGGGGCAGATTTAAAAGGTTTAAGCAGTCAAAGAGAAATAAGAGTTCTGTATGGTCCAATTGATTTAATCAGGCCATTATTAATTTTCAGTAGAAATGACACCTTGAAAATCTGCAAAGAAATGAATCTCCCTATTTGGCAAGACCCCACAAATGAAAGTCTAAAAATAAGCCGCAATAGAATAAGAAAGCAAGTATTACCTATTTTAGAAGAACTTCACCCTGGATGTAGTAGAAGAATTGCAGCACTTGGGGAGAGTCTAGTTAATTATGAAAATAATCAAGCAGAATTAACCAAGCTTGCTTTGAAAGCTCTATATCACAGTGAAGGTTTATACCGAAAAGAGTTTAATAGACTTTCTATAAATACAAAAAGTATCCTTTTAGCATATTGGTTAAAAATATCAGGAGTGCCTGTTTTGACAAGAGCTCAACTTAAAGAATTAAGTATATCTATTGGGGAAGGAAAGCCTCCAGGGTCAAGGAATTTACAAAAAGGTTGGAGACTATTCTGGGGATCGGAATCAATCCAGCTGAAGCAAGAAAAATAAACAACTAGGTTATTAGATTATGACTTAAAGAGAATTTCAAACAACGGCTGATCTGCGACGTCTTGTCCTACCTACAGGCAAATCAGATTGAGCCTCTTCTTTTTGCTTAAGAGAAGATTTGTCTGCCATAGAGGACTCTACTTTCGCAACCTGCGATGAATTTTGAGGATTAGGATTACTGTACTGAGTAGTGTTTCTTGGTTTAGGAACTGAACGAGAAGCAGCTTCTTCATCAATTCTTGGTTTATATGCAGGAGTTCCACCAGGAGCAGGCTGAACCAAGCAAAGCATCAAAGGTTCAACTTGTAGTTCTCTTCTCATTCGACGGGCTAAACCAACTTCCACTTCACGCTGGATTCCCATCCAATCAACCTCTGGAGCCTTGCCTCCAGTATGTCGAGCAAGTTGCTTCCAACGATTTTCTAAAACCCAAGCAATCTCTTTTTCAGTCCAAAGGGACATTTTTCGAGCATCTACAGTAGTAACTACTCCTCGCAAATTAACTCTTGGTGGTGCAACCATAACGCCATCAGTACTTATTGCAGCTAAGACAGTAACAACACCATCTTCAGCAAGTTGTTGCCTTTCTTTCAAAACTCGCGCATCAACTATTCCATTTCTTGATGCATCTAACAATTCAATTCCAGCCTTAACAGGATCACCTTTAGCAATGGAATCTTCTCGAAGTTCAACAACATCTCCATTATCAACAATAAGAATATTCTCCTCAGGAACGCCCATTGCTTGAGCACTCTTGCTATGACAAATCAACATTCTATGTTCACCATGAACTGGAACAAAATACTTCGGTTTGACTAAAGCCAACATTAATTTCTGATCCTCCTGAAAACCATGACCTGAAACATGAATACCTTTATCTTTGCCATAAACTACTTTTGCACCAAGCATCATCAATCGATCAATTGTATTTACTACAGAGATAGTATTTCCTGGTATTGGACTAGCTGAAAAAATAACAGTATCAGTAGTTTTTAACTGGACATGTTGATGCTCTCCACGCGAAATCCTACTAAGGGCAGCCAAAGGTTCACCCTGGCTACCTGTCATCAACAATAAAGTTTCTCGATCTGGTAAATCACGAATTTGTTTAATAGGTACAAATAAATCATCAGGGCATCTCATATAGCCAATTTCCCGAGCCTTAGCAATCACATTAAGCATTGATCTACCTAATAATCCAACCTTTCGACCATTTTTAATAGCCAGCTCCAATATCATTGAAACTCTATGGACTGAACTTGCAAATGTAGTCACAATTACTCGACCATTAGCTTCTGCTATATGCCGATCTAATGATGGGAAAACCGATCGCTCTGAAGGACAAAATCCTGGAACTTCAGCATTAGTAGAATCACTAAATAAGCATAAAACTCCTTTGTCACCATAATGAGCTAATCGGGAAAGATCAAAATGCTCACCATCTACAGGTGTATGATCAAATTTAAAGTCTCCTGTAAAAACAACTGTTCCAACTGGAGTAGTGATAGCAAGTGAAAAACTATCCGCAATAGAGTGAGTATTCCGAATAAATTCTACAGAAAAATATTGTCCAACCTTAACTACATCTCTAGGAGAAACTGTTTGAATTGTTGTGCGGTCTGTAACTCCAGCCTCCTCCATCTTGCCCTGGAGCATTGACATGGCTAAACGAGGGCCATATATAACTGGAATATTGAAATGCTTTAAATGATGAGATATGCCACCTATATGGTCCTCATGGCCATGGGTGACAATCATTCCTCTAATTCGACTTTGATTCTCCTTTAAGTAACTAGTATCAGGCATAACAACATTTACACCATGCATTCCATCGCTTGGAAATGCCAGGCCAGCATCAACAAGCATTATTTCGTTGTCATACTCAAAGACGCATGTGTTCTTTCCTATCTCATGCAACCCCCCCAAAGGTATTACACGTAAAGAAGGTGATTTGGTTTTTCTTTCCATAGTTCCTGTGCTACTTGGATTGTGAGAATTGACTGAACTAGACGTCATGGGAGAAATGTATAAAAACTAACCAAGGAGGTTTTATTGCTTATGCATTAATGCTAAAGCAAACCCTCAGGTAGCCGAGGCATCAAGGCTGATTCAAGGCTTCCAAAAGATGAGATAGTTCTTGTTTCATATGTTCATTAAGGGGTAACAAAGGACTCCTGGGAGGACCTACTGGCCAGCCTCTGAGCTCAAGAGCTGCTTTTATTGGAATTGGATTTGTGGTAGCGAATAAAGCTTTAAAGAGCGGCTGTAATTGCTCATGGAGATCTAAAGCATGGGTGACTTGACCATTTATAAAGGAATCGATCATCGCCTTTACGCGAAGACCAACTATATGACTGGCCACACTAACCACACCTACTGCACCTACTGAAAGCATTGGTAATAACAATCCATCATCACCGCTATAAACAGCTAATTGAGACCCACAATGAAGTCTTAACTGGGTAACTTCATCAGTTGTACCACTAGCAGCCTTAAAACTCACAATATTTGAACAGTCCATCAACCTTTCAACAGTAGTAGGTGCAAGTGAACATCCAGTACGACCAGGAATGTTGTAAAGCATCAAAGGTAAGTCAGGCGCCGAGGATGCAACAGCCTTGAAATGAGCTTCAAGGCCCTCCTGAGGTGGTTTGTTGTAATAAGGAACCACTACTAATGCCCCATCAACACCAACAGATTCAGCTTCCTTAGTGGCTTCTATAGCTTCTGCAGTGCTATTACTTCCAGTCCCTGCCAAAATCTTCACAGATGAGCCAACAGCATTGCGGACGGTTTTAATCAGCTCATGTTGCTCCTGCCAACTAAGAGTTGGGGACTCACCAGTAGTTCCACAAACAACTATTCCATCAGAACCATTCACAACCAAATGTCTTGCAAGGCGATCAGCCAATGCAAAATCAACACGTCCAGTCACATCAAAAGGTGTAACCATTGCTGTTAGCAAGCGTCCAAATGGGGCCGCTGGAAAATTGTTTGTATAATTCATGATGACAACAACAACTCAGCTATTTGGATAGCATTTAGAGCAGCACCTTTACGAATTTGGTCTCCACATAACCACAACTCGAGAGCATTTGGGTTACTTATATCCTGTCGAATACGTCCTACAGCAACTTGATCAAAACCTGCCACATCATTGGGCATTGGGAACCTATTTGTTTTGAAATTTTCTATTAGTTCAACACCTTGAGCTGCAGACAAAGTTTGACGTGCTTTTTCAACAGGGAATGGGCTGACAAATTCAATATTAACTGCTTCAGAATGAGCCCTTAATACAGGAACACGTACACAAGTCGCAGAAAAAAGGAGATCTGGAAGACCCAATATTTTTCTAGTTTCATTAACCATTTTCATTTCCTCTTCACAATAATTATTAGCTTGAAGAGGCGAGTTGTGAAGAAATAAATTGAAAGCCAAAGAATAAGGCAAAACTTTACTCATAGGATTTCTCCCCTCCAAGACATCTTTGGTTAAACCTTTTAATTCCTCCATCGCCTTTGCTCCAGCACCACTAGCAGATTGATATGTTGAGACGACTACCCTTTTGATTGGAATCTTTAAGGACAAAGGAGACAAAATCAAAGTCAGCAAAATCGTTGTGCAATTAGGATTAGCTATTACGCCTTTGTGGTTAAAAGCCTCTTTGGGATTGACCTCTGGTACCACTAATGGAACAGAATCATCCATTCTAAAAGCACTTGAGTTATCGATCATTAATGCTCCAGCCGAATTAATCGCATCTCTCCATTTGCGAGAAACATTCCCTCCAGCTGAAGTAAATACAAGATCAACACCCTCAAAAGAATCTTGATCGACCTCATGAACTTTTATCTTGCTTCCATTCCAGGAAATCAAACTGCCTGCAGAACGTGCTGAAGCAAGCAAACGTAAGTCACCTATAGGAAAGTTGCGCTCCAATAAAAGCTCTAAAAGCTCATGACCAACTGCTCCACTTGCGCCAAGAACAGCAACGTTCAGTGATCTATTTGGGAGAAGAGGTTTCGAGAACAAACGACTGGAGGATCTAAGAAGTGAGAAGGAAAAAATATGACATACATCGCAGTTGCTTTTGAGAAAAGCAACAACCTGATGGTGTCTAAGACTTATAACCACAATACGATGCGGTAGTTTGCCAAGCTTTTCTTTAAGGTGATCAAGTGATTACATTGCTCAATCAATGAGTCAAGTTGCCTTGAAAATAAAGACCTCGCAAATGCCCAATAGCCGCCTAGCGGTGGACTTGGAAATCCCTGCCGAACAGTCTCAGGCCTCCTATGAAGAAGCTTTAAGCAGATTAAGCCGGTCAGTCAAAGTGCCTGGCTTCCGCAAAGGAAAAGTGCCAAAAGCAGTAATTCTTCAACAAATAGGCATCGATCAGATAAAAGCAACAGCGCTTGAAGCGCTTATCGATCGATCATGGCGAGACGCAATCAAAAAAGAAGGCATAGAACCACTTTGCGAGCCAGAACTGAAAGATGGATTTGATTCGCTCATCAAAACCTTCCAGCCTGGAGAAGTTTTAAAGCTCACACTTGAAACTGATGTTTCACCCTCGCCAAAACTAACAAAGACAAAAGGACTTCAGGCTGAAATTGAGCTAATAAGCTTTGACCCAAGCAAGGTTGATGAACTAATTGAGCAGTCTCGAAAACAACTAGCAACACTAATACCTATTGAAAACAGAGCAGCTAAAATTGGTGATGTAGCTGTATTAAGTTTCAAAGGTATTTACACCGATGATGATAGTGAAATAGATGGTGGAAGTGCCGAATCTATGGATGTTGATTTAGAAGAAGGAAAAATGATTCCAGGTTTTGTAGAAGGAATTGTTGGATTATCTATAGGAGAAGAAAAAACCATTGATTGCAAGTTTCCCAAGGATTACCCACAAAAAGACTCACAAGGCAGAGGAGCCAAGTTCAAAGTCCAACTTAAAGATCTTAAAGCTAGAGAGTTACCTAAACTAGATGATGACTTTGCCAAACAAGCAAGTGATAAAGATAGCTTAGAAGAACTTAAAAAAGACCTAGAAAAAAGATTAAAGGAAGATCTTAAAAGAAAGAAAGAAAATAACAAGCATGAAGCACTTTTAAAAACTTTAGTAGAGCAATTAGAGGTTGATATTCCTAAAACATTAATAGATCAAGAGGTTAGAAGCTTAGTTGAGCAGACTGCAAGACAATTCGCAGATCAAGGCATGGATGTTAAATCAATGTTTACTGCTGAACTAGTAAAATCACTAATGGAATCTTCTCGAGATGAAGCAAAAGCAAATGTC
This sequence comes from Prochlorococcus sp. AG-409-L14, assembly GCA_003215545.1. Taxonomy (GTDB): domain Bacteria; phylum Cyanobacteriota; class Cyanobacteriia; order PCC-6307; family Cyanobiaceae; genus AG-409-L14. The sequence goes on from QCKF01000009.1 coordinate 10,756, forward strand.
AAACAAAAACTTGCACTTAGTGCCTTGGCAGAAGAAGAGTCTATAGAAATAGACGAAAAAATAATAAATGAAAAATACCAAGAACTTAGCAAGCAATTTTCAGATCGAAATGATATTAATAAAGACGCATTAAAACAAGCTGTTAAAGAAGATCTTTTACAAGAAAAGCTTCTTCAATGGCTAGAAGAAAATAATACAATTATAGAAAAAAAAGCAAAAAAAGAATCTAAAAGTAACGCAAGCAAAGTCAAAAGATAGAAAATACTAAATCAAAAAAGAAATAATCACGCGAATCCAAAAACCTAAGCTATAGACTTCCATCATGAATTCATACAAAGATTCTCAAGAAACTCGTAAAGTGATTTACAACCACTGCAACCACCCTATAAGCAATAAATGGGAAGCTTCTCCCACAATGTCATTGAGTGGGGTTATCCCAACAGTTGTAGAGCAATCTGGAAAAGGGGATCGAGCATTTGACATTTACTCAAGACTACTCAGAGAAAGAATCATTTTTCTTGGTACAGAAGTCAATGATCAAGTAGCGGATGCATTAGTTGCTCAAATGCTTTTTCTTGAAGCAGAAGATCCTGAAAAAGATATTCAGATTTATATCAATTCCCCAGGTGGCTCTGTGACAGCAGGACTGGCTATCTACGACACAATGCAGCAAATCAGCCCAGATGTAATAACAATCTGTTATGGATTGGCTGCCAGCATGGGTGCCTTTCTGTTATCTGGGGGCACCAAAGGTAAACGTCTTGCTCTTCCAAATTCGAGGATCATGATCCATCAACCCCTTGGTGGAGCTCAAGGGCAAGCTATTGAAATAGAAATCCAAGCTAAAGAAATCCTTTTCCTAAAAGAGACCCTAAACAACCTTCTCGCAGAGCACACTGGACAACCAATTGAAAAAATTACTGAAGACACTGACCGTGACCACTTCCTTTCCCCGCCAGAAGCGGTTGAATACGGCCTGATCGATCAAGTTGTCGAGTCTTGAAGAAAACAGGAATCGTTAAGGAAGGCTGACGAATGTCCGATTCGCAACGATCCTATGAATTCAGGCTGACCAATCTTGCGTCAGATCCTTTTCCCCTTATCAAATGATCAGCGCCGATGGCAAAGTTCGATGCCCATCTGAAATGCTCCTTTTGCGGGAAGTCACAGGATCAGGTCAGAAAATTAATTGCAGGCCCTGGAGTTTATGTATGCGATGAATGCATAGACCTCTGTAACGAAATCTTGGATGAAGAGCTTTTAGACGCACAAGGCAATCCTCGCAATACCCATGAGCCCAATCGCAAGGCCTCATCATCAACCAAGAAAAGTGGGAAACCCGCACCAACCCTTGCATCAATTCCCAAGCCAATCGAAATTAAAAACTTTTTAGATGAACAAGTAGTTGGTCAAGAAGCTGCAAAAAAAGTTCTTTCTGTTGCCGTATATAACCATTACAAGCGCTTGGCGTGGCAAGGTGATGGAAAAGGTGAAACAGACCGCACTGCCACTCGACTTCATAAATCCAATATTCTTCTTATCGGTCCAACAGGATGTGGAAAAACACTTCTTGCGCAAACACTTGCAGAACTGCTTGATGTCCCATTTGCAGTTGCTGATGCAACAACACTTACTGAAGCTGGTTACGTAGGAGAAGATGTAGAAAATATCCTTCTTCGCCTACTGCAAAAAGCAGATATGGATGTTGATTTAGCGCAAAGAGGCATCATTTATATCGACGAAATTGACAAAATAGCTCGTAAAAGTGAAAACCCATCTATTACCAGAGATGTTTCTGGTGAAGGGGTTCAACAAGCACTGCTCAAATTGCTTGAGGGAACTGTCGCAAATGTCCCGCCTCAAGGAGGAAGAAAACACCCTTATCATGATTCTATTCAAATAGATACAAGTCAAATCTTATTTATTTGTGGAGGTGCCTTCGTTGGACTTGATGATGTTGTCCAAAAAAGATTAGGTCACAATTCAATTGGGTTTATGCAGAGTGAAACTCGAAGCCGTAGTCGTCTAAATAGAGAGAGAAGTTCAGCACAGATTCTGCATAATCTCGAGCCTGATGATCTTGTTCGTTATGGGCTAATACCAGAATTCATTGGCAGAATGCCAGTAAATGCAGTCTTAGATCCTTTGAATTCTGAAGCACTTGAATCAATTTTGACCGAGCCACGAGATGCTCTTATAAAACAATTTAGAACCTTATTAAGTATGGACAATGTAAAACTAGAGTTTGAAGATGGTGCAGTTGAAGCAATTGCGGAAGAGGCATATCGTCGCAAAACAGGTGCAAGGGCTCTCAGAGGAATTGTAGAAGAATTAATGTTAGATTTAATGTATGATTTACCTTCACAAGAAGAAATTAACGAGTTCACCATAACTCGTGCATTAGTTGATAATCATACTGGTAAAAAAGTGGTAACTCTTCCTGCCAATGAAGAATTAGCTCAAAAAGAATCTGCATAAACTATGGTGGCAGCTGATCACTTAGTAGTACCTAGATATCAAGGGATTTTTCACCACCATGGCATAGACCTTGGAGATGGAACTGTCGCACACTATTTGGAAGGGCGGGAAATCCTTAAAAGCCCATTCGAAGATTTCTCAAGAGGGCTTCAATGTACAACTATTCAACATGAGAAATCATTAGATAAAAAAACAACTTTAAATCGAGCGCAAAGTCGTATTGGTGAGCAAAACTATAACTTACTTTTTAACAATTGTGAGCATTTTGCTAATTGGTGTAAAATTGGTCATCATCGAAGCAATCAATTAGAAAGATTAGTTCAGCTTAGCAATGTAAGTTTATTAGGCCTTGGATCACTATTATCAAATTCTTCAATATCTAGATTGATTGTAATTTTAAGAAAAGAGGTTTTAGATCAGAAGTCCAAAGAAGTGGCACAAAATCTTTTTTGTAAAATTGAAAAAATAACAAGAAATCTTGAATTAGAGTTAAATTCCAATTTAAAAAAGACTAGAATATATTATGAAGAAAATCTTTCTCATTCAAAAGGCAATATAAATACATTTAGGCAGAATAAAATTATAACAAGAAGTCAAACCATAGCAGACCAAATCAGTTCTTTAGAAGATATTAAACAACGCATTTCTTTACTAGTTAAACATTCAGATGGAAAGTCTGAATAGCATCTTATTAAGATAGAAATTAATGAGCCAAATCTATAAACCACTACATCACAAATACCGGCCTGAAAGCTTTACAGAGCTAATTGGCCAAGAAGCAATAGCTGCTACGTTGAAGCAAGCACTACTAACAAACCGAATAGCTCCTGCTTATCTCTTCTGCGGGCCTAGAGGAACTGGGAAAACATCTAGTGCAAGAATCCTTGCCAGTTCACTTAACTGCATAAAAAATAATGCACCAACATCTGAGCCTTGCGGAAAGTGCAATCTTTGTAAATCAATCAAAGAAGGAACTTCTTTAGATATCATTGAAATAGATGCAGCTTCAAATACTGGTGTTGAAAATATAAGAGAGTTAATAGAAAGATCTAAATTTGCACCAGTTCAAGCACGATGGAAAGTATATGTAATAGATGAATGCCATATGCTATCCACAGCCGCATTTAATGCTCTCCTTAAGACATTAGAAGAGCCACCTATGCGTGTTGTTTTTATTCTTGCAACCACAGATCCACAACGTGTATTGCCAACAATAGTAAGTAGATGTCAAAGATTTGATTTTCGTCGAATTGCATTGAAAGATCTAATAAAACACCTTCAAGTTATTGCAGAAAAAGAAAAAATAGAAATTGAATTAGAAGCCATCAAGTTAATAGCTCAAAGATCACAAGGTGGCTTAAGAGATGCTGAAAGCATGCTAGACCAATTAAGTCTTCTTCCACCACCAATAACTACAGATTCAGTATGGAATTTACTTGGAGTAGTTCCAGAAGAAAAACTAATTAATTTAGTGGATAACTTAATAAAAAAAGAAATAGTAGAAATTATTCAGAATATCCGAGAAATACTAGATAGTGGTAAAGATCCAATGGCAATTCTTCAAGGTTTAACTTCTATATTAAGAGACTTAGTCTTAATAACTGCTGCACCAGAAAGAACTGACTTACTATCTATATCAAAAACTTGTGGAGCAAAACTACATACTCTAAAGGCGGAGGTGAAACTCACAAGTCTCTTGAATTGGCAAGCAAAGCTTAAAGGTGCAGAGCTTCAGTTACGCCAAAGCATGCAACCTAGACTTTGGCTAGAAGTATTAATACTAGGAATACTGAGTGAAGAAGAAATAGTGACTAAAAGTATGCAAACTAAAAACACTCCAACCATTCAAAATGGAAATGTATTAAAACCTAAAAGTAACGATAATGAATTGAAGGAAAATAATCAAAAAGAAATTATCAAACAAAGCTCTAATATAAAAAATGATACAGAGAGTTTGTGGGAAGAAATTCTTAGTAGATTAGAACTACCTTCAACAAGAATGTTACTTTCACAACAAGCAAAACTAACAAAAATTGATACGAAGAAAGCTGTGATTCAAGTCTCGAATAATTGGATAAGCATGGTTCAGAGTAGGTCGACTCTTTTAGAAGAAGCAATAAATCAGGTGATAGGTGATAAAAGGGATCTAATTATTGAAGCAAGCAATGAAGACAATATATTTACAAAGTCAAAAGATATAGCTTTAGATCAAGCGAATTCAAATGCCATTAGAGAAGCGAAGGCAGAAGAAACAAAAAGTATTGAAAAGAAGAGCTACGAAATTATAGATAATGAGAACAATAGTAGAAATAATGAACTTAACTTAAAGGAGACAAAGTCTATAAAAAATCCAAATATAAACAACGGAGATATTGACAACAAAGCCAAGTTACTTGCTGATTTCTTTAACGGTGAAGTTCTAGACAATGATGAAAGCAAAGCCTAGCTAAATAATTAGTTTCCATGATGACTAGTTTTGGCCCATACCAGTTGCTTAGGGAATAACACCATTCGCATTACAACCCAAGGAATAACAATAAACCAATGTGCCAAATAGACTATTGCAATTAATAATGTCAAAGGCCTGGGATAAGGAACAACAGGTCCCTCACTAGAGCGTTTACATCCTTGCCAATAAGCCAATCCTGATAAACTAAAAGCAACTATAGAAACTGGCCAAAAAATAGGTAGAGTTCCTGTGAGACACGTAACTAATAAGTCAACCAATGAGATAACAGGAAGAGCATATTGAAATATAAAAAAGGAAGCCAAGTCAAACCGTTGAATTAATTTTAGTTCTCCAAAAAATAAAATATTCCAATAGTCGAAGAAACGCTGCAACCCTCCTTCTGCCCATCTTTGCCTTTGTCGCCACAGTGCAGAAAATGTCTCAACTGCCTCTTCCTGTACAGGAGGATTCCAAAGAACACCGGTCAAAAATTGAGAAGCCAGTAGTCTAAAACTCAGATCAAGGTCATCCGTCACCGTCTCTTCATTAAATCCACCACATTGATCCAAAACATTTCGCTTTATCAGCTGTCCATTACCCCTGAGTTCACCTACTCCTCCAGCAACTAAGCGTCCCTGTTGAATCACAGCATCCATAGCCATCTCTAAAGCCTGACAACGGGTTAATAGATTTTTATGAGCATTAACAACTGCTTTCCTTAACTGAACTGCAGACCACCCTCCATTTTTCGCAAAACAAACAACCCTCTTCAAGCAATCACTCTGCAATTGTGCGTCTGCATCAAGTATGAACAACCAATCTCCTGAAATATCATTTAAGGCTTCATTTAAAGCACCTGACTTTCCTCCACCTGCAGACCGTGACCGACGAATGACATGAAGATGCGTATGTTGCGACTTCAACTCCTCTAGTAAATGAGGCGTTGAATCAAGGCTTCCATCATCAATTATATAAATTGATATTTGTTCTTTAGGGTAATCAAGAGCAACCAGTCTCTGAACTAATCTTCTTAAAACTGTCTCCTCATCCCTTGCTGCAACTAGAATATCAACTGTTGGCCAATAGTTGTCTGAAATTGACTGTACTTCAATATTTTCCTGATTCAAGCTAGATTTATCTTTTAAGACAGTTAAAAAGCAATAGCTTCCGAGACCAATAGCAAGAACGAATGCAGGCAAAAGATCCTTACCAGCCTCCCAAGAATGAGGCACTACCCCTATAAAGCTGCAAACTAATAGAAATAGGACAGTTTTAAAACGCCGATGGTCTCCTATAAGAGCCGTCGCAGCCATTCAAATCCTCAAGTTGCCATAACTCTAAGAGGCATCCTGCCATCAAGGCAAAGTCTCATAAGTTGCGCCAGGATAATAATGCCTAAAAATTCTTTGGATATTCCAGCCTTTTTTTGCCAAATCTATAGCCCCAGCTTGGGAAAGGCCCACTCCATGCCCAAATCCACCTCCTGAAAACTCCCAAGTGTCTTGAGATATTTTTTTAACAATGAACAATGTGCTTGGAAGCTTTTTTAGTGTTCTTCGAATTTCATCAAGGCGAAGTGTGACTTGAGATTCATTATTATCACTAAACAAACCTAGTGATATCACTCTTCCGCTTACACCTCTCTTAAGAACAGTAATGCTTTTTAAATTTAGTTTTCTACTATTAACTTGCTTCAAAGAATTATTAATTTCGTCTATAGAATAGAGTATTTTCCATCTAAAAAGCTTATGAGTATTTCCATTAAAATCAGTATTCTGTCTAAGAAGAGAAACTAATTTCGTATTATCAATGGGCAACGGGAAATTCTTGATCAATTTTCTAGATCCATCTATTTTAACTTGTAAATATGGAAGAGATTCCATGGACCATGCTTCCTGGTTATTAGCCGATACTCCTCCATTACTTGCATGATAAAAAGCGTTAATAGGTTTATCATTCCAAGTCAAAATTTTTCCAGATGTATTTGAAATTGCTCTTTTGATATTCTCACTAGCCTTCTGAGGGTCCTTATAAACTTGGCACTGAGTATCACTACATAAATGATATCCATCAATATGAAATCTATGACTATTTGCTAAAGCCCATGTTCTTGCTAGAACCGCCTGAGTCTCAAGAGCTTTTGCAGGTGCATTAGAGCCAATCTCATGAGTAACTACTCCCTCTAAATAACTCTCAAGTGGTAATTTTTCAACCAAGGTCCAAGTGCCATATGCATCTGCTTGAATAAGAAATTTACCTGTATATAATCCATTTTTCCAGAGAAGGCCATCTGGAGCTTCAATAGATATAGGGCCTGATAAAATATATTCACCATTAGAGCCTATAAGAAAAGGCCTAATCTCTGATTTTATTATTTTCGTGTATTTAGTATGATTGATCTCTTCAGGTATAAGTACTTTACTCTTTAACCAAACTTCCCAATCTGCAGGATGTGCAATAATTGAATTAAAACCTAGTTTCTTTAATTTATAGGCCGTCTCATACGCAGATTCAAAACTTGCAAAAGGTCCAATTACCCTTCTTTCAATACGCTGTGATTTTAATAAAGGTACTTTCTTCCAATTAATAGAAATTTGTCGTGACTTATGAACAATTCCATTGGCATCTCTCAAAATCAATGGTCGATTAGCACTAATCAAATTCAAACCCTTTGAAGAAGAGTTTTTATCAAAATCTTTTCCAAGATAAGGCTCTATACCAATTAAGATTGATTGATTGGCAGATAATGTCTTAAGAGGTTTTGCAATATTTCTATGTGTAGGTGGGTAACTTAATAAAGAAGCACCAAGCTTCTCTGAGCCACTACCCCAAAGAGAGCCTAAAGTAATTAAGGCTAATACTCCAGAGATAGTGGCTTGATTACTCTTCCTAAGCAATTTTTTCATTGCCATTGATTAATTAAGAAGAAATACATAGTCACTGACTTGTGTTTTTGGAGGTCTAGGACTTAAGGTTATCGTTTATGCGCTTAAGAAGTCAGACATGCCTAAGCTAAAGACCCGCAAGGCTGCCGCAAAGCGGTTCAAAGCTACATGTAATGGCAAATTCATGCGCCGTCGCGCCTTTAGGAATCACTTACTTGACCACAAAAGCACTAAGCTAAAAAGACATTTAGCAACAAAAGCTGTGGTAGACGAGCGTGATGCCGACAACGTCAGCCTTATGCTCCCTTACTCATAAGAGATTGATTAGCATCAATCCGTAATTTTCACTGACTCTCAAACAACCCATTTATTTCCATGTCACGAGTAAAGAGAGGCAATGTAGCCCGCAAACGTCGCAATAAAATCCTTCGACTAGCAAAAGGTTTCCAAGGAAGCAATGGAAGACTCTTTAGAACCGCAAATCAGCGTGTAATGAAAGCTCTTTGCAATGCTTACAGAGACAGAAGGCGTCGCAAACGCGATTTTCGCCGTCTTTGGATAACTAGAATTAATGCAGCTGCAAGAGCAAATGGAATCAGTTACAGCAGACTAATGGGTGGCCTAAAGAAATCCAACATAGGTCTTAATAGAAAAATGCTTGCTCAATTAGCAGTAATAGATCCAGCAAGTTTTTCAACTGTTGTTAATTCAGCAAAGTCTAGTTAAACTTCATTTAAACAATCTTTTATCTCTAAGCTTCCCCTATTACAGGGAAATCATGAAAAAACCAAAAACATGTTAAGTAAATAATCCGAAAAAAGAAATCCTACATTTAGTTATAAAAGATCTGTACCAATCCTGTAAAAAAGAGTACAATTAGACTATTATATTGTCTATATTCAAAGAGAACCTTGAAAAAAGCTAAATCTCAAAACACATCTCATCGCCCAAAGCTTAATTACACTATATATATCTCCTAATCATGCAATTTCTTTCTCCAGAGACATATTTAATAGGATTAATAGGCCTATTATTTTTAATAGCTGTGTTAGTGGGAAGGCAAGTTTTAAGAGTAAGGAGTGACGAAATCAACTTACTTAAACTAGAGAAAAATAGCGAGCAATCTAAGAACAATGCTTCAGAGCTATATGAATTAGCCTCAGTTCAATTAAAAAAAAGATTGTATCCACAGGCAGTCTCAAACCTAAAAAAGGCTTTAAAAAAGCTTGATCAAGAACCCGATGAAGCAAAGGCACTAATTGAAAATGCATTGGGATTTGCATTAGCCGCTCAAGATGACTTTGAAGCAGCAATTAGTCATTACAAAACAGCTCTTAAAGCAAAGGCAGACTACCCAGTTGCAATAAATAATCTAGCATTTGCAAACCAACGCCTTCTAAGATATGAGGAGGCAAAAAAACTATATGAAAAAGTTTTAGATATGGATCCAAAAAATAAAACAGCTAAAAAACAAATCCAAAAAATAGAAAATCGTATCAATAATCGATCACCAGATACTAATGACACTAGGGGCTTTTGAGACCTCTTCCTTGCAATCATTATTTAGAATAAGTTTTGCCCCAGGATTATTTAGCTTGGGTGATTGCCAACCCAATATCTTTGTACTTTGAAGTCCAACAAAAGAGCCACCTGGCTCTAAGCCAGGTGGCAATGTATTTGAAAGTGGTATTAATTCAAATTGATCTGACTTTGCATTTAAATGTCCATGAAATGGAGTTTTAAAATTACCAATCACAATATTTCCTTCTAAATTGATCAGCTGACCATATGGCTTTGCCTTATCAATAAAAACACTTACATCCTTACTAGACTCATTTAAAAAAGAGTTTAAAGTGCCACACCATTTTCTAGAAAGTTTCTTTGACATATCTATTGCTCTCAAGACAGGATCAAAAGTCTCGACTGAGCCTTCAATAACAAAAGGTTTGATTTGAAAATTTAATTCTTCAAGAGGTACGACTTTCTCATTAGGAACTTCGTCCACAATCGAGGAAGGCAATGTCTTCTGAAGAGATGCCTCATTAGCAATCCATAAGTCCATCTTTTAACAAAAAAGGTTTAATTCAAGAGAGGATGGGTACAAGCTAAAGCCAAATAGCTTGAGAAAACCATCACCGATGATATTCAGGCATCTTCTTGAATCAAGTGACTTGATCAGATGAACAGCAACAAGGATCCTCTTCAAATTGGAAGCAAAACCTTTAATAGCAGACTGTTTACAGGAACTGGTAAGTATCCAAACCTGGAATTAATGCAAAAAAGCTTAATTCGCTCTGGTTGTGAAATGGTTACTGTCGCAGTGCGAAGAGTAAACGCATCTCAAAAAGGCCATCAAGGTTTAATGGAAGCCATTTCATGGTCGAAATTATGGATGCTTCCCAATACAGCAGGTTGTATTGATTCCAATGAAGCTATTCGCGTAGCTCGTATGGGAAGAGAGCTAGCAAAACTTGCAGGACAAGAAGATAACCACTTCATCAAACTTGAAGTAATACCTGACACTCGTAATCTTCTTCCTGATCCTATTGGGACACTTCAAGCAGCAGAAACACTTGTGAAAGAAGGGTTTACTGTTCTTCCATATATCAACGCAGATCCATTACTAGCAAAAAGACTAGAAAATATTGGTTGTGCAACAGTTATGCCACTAGGATCTCCAATTGGCTCTGGGCAAGGAATTAAAAATGCTGCAAATATTGAAATTATTATCGAAAATTCAACAATTCCTGTAGTCATCGATGCTGGAATAGGTGTCCCAAGCGATGCTGCGCAAGCTATGGAAATGGGGGCAGATGCAGTCCTCATTAACAGTGCGATAGCGCTGGCAGGCAATCCAGATGAGATGGCAGAGGCAATGTGTAAGGCTGTTCAAGCAGGTCGCCAGGCCTATCTGGCAAAACGCTTGCCAAAGCGCATCACGGCATCAGCAAGCTCCCCTATGGAGAACATCGTAAATCGCTAAGAATCATGAAGAGGAGTAACGGAAAGTAACTGAATCAGCAAAAACCATTATTAAGTCCATAAGTTCCCTCAAGAAGTCAAAACCCCCATGTCTGTTGTAAAAGAAGATGGCGGACGGCTAAATGCTTTTGCAAAAGAACCCGAGATTCAAGTGATCAATGAAAAAGGAACAATTAACAAAGTATCAGGCATTATTCTTATTGTCGGAGGACTACTGGTTTGTGGCCTTATTGCCATCTCGGCAAACCTAAGCTGAAAACCTTGTAGTAATTTGCACAGATGAGCACAATGCTCTTTCCAGCTGGAGTTTTGGGTGAAAGTTCTCGTTCTTGGTGGTGACGGCTTCTGTGGATGGCCATGTGCCGTCAACCTTGCCGATCAAGGCCACGATGTCCTAATAGTCGACAACCTAAGCCGTCGAAAAATAGATATTGATCTCGAAGTGGAGTCTCTTACTCCAATTTCGAGTATTGGAGATCGTCTATCAACATGGAATGAAATCGGGGACAACCCGATGAGATTCATAAATATCGATATTTCTAAAAATTACCGGAGGCTTCTCGACCTACTTCTAGAAGAAAAGCCAGACTCTGTAGTTCATTTTGCCGAACAAAGAGCTGCTCCATACTCAATGAAAAGCAGTTCAACCAAGCGCTACACCGTGGACAATAACGTTAACGGTACTCACAACCTTCTTGCCGCAATAGTTGAAAGTGGGCTTGATATTCATATAGTCCATCTTGGAACCATGGGTGTATATGGATATGGATCGCATCGTGGTGCAACCATCCCTGAAGGTTATTTAAAAGTAGAAGTACCTCAGCCTGATGGCAGTCGCTTTGAAGAAGAGATCCTGCACCCAGCAAGCCCAGGAAGTGTTTACCACATGACAAAAACACTAGACCAACTTCTTTTCCTTTATTACAACAAAAATGATGGGGTAAGGATTACTGATCTTCATCAAGGAATCGTATGGGGTACAAACACTGAAGCGACTAGTAGGGACGAGCGACTAACCAACCGTTTTGATTACGACGGTGACTATGGCACTGTGTTAAATAGATTCCTTATGCAAGCTGCAATTGGCTATCCACTAACTGTCCATGGGACAGGGGGGCAAACCAGAGCTTTTATTCATATTAAAGATTCAGTTAGATGCGTTCAGCTTGCGCTTGAAAATCCACCCAACCAAGGAGAAAGAGTAAAGATATTCAATCAAATGACTGAAAGTCATCAAGTCGGTGAACTTGCAAAAAAAGTGGCAGAACTCACTGGAGCCAAGGTTAATTATCTGCCAAATCCAAGAAATGAAGCAGTAGAAAATGACTTAATAGTTGATAACCGCTGCTTCATAGAACTTGGATTAAAGCCAACAACACTTGATGATGGATTACTTGCCGAGGTTGTGGATGTTGCTAAAAAATATGCAAATCGTTGTGATCGTAAAAGAATTCCTTGTGTTTCTGCTTGGACTGCAACACAAGCTAAAGCCATTAAGCAATCTGATTAAGAACATATTCTAAAAATATTTATCCCAGTGAAGATTGCCTTTTTTACCGAAACTTTCCTTCCAAAAGTTGATGGAATAGTTACCCGGCTCACAAAAACAGTCCAACATCTAGTCGCAGCTGGCGATGATGTAATAGTTTTTTGTCCAGAAGGAGGACCAAGCAATTACATGGGTGCCAAGGTAGTTGGTGTCCCTGCAATGCCATTGCCACTCTATCCAGAGTTAAAGCTTGGACTTCCTGGACCTTCTGTATCAGAAGCCTTAGAGACTTTCCAGCCTGATCTAATTCATGTAGTTAACCCAGCAGTATTAGGTCTTGGTGGAATATGGCTAGCAAAAACAAATGGCATCCCTTTGATAGCTAGCTATCACACTCACCTTCCCAAATACTTAGAACATTATGGGATGGGAATGCTTGAACCATTACTTTGGGAACTTTTAAAAGCAGCACATAACCAAGCAGTACTCAACTTATGCACTTCTACGGCAATGGTTAATGAACTTAGTGAAAAAGGTATACAAAACACAGCTCTTTGGCAAAGAGGAGTAGATACAGAAACTTTCCACCCCGAACTACGAAATGACCAAATGCGAAAGAAACTATTGGGAGATTTTGATGATCGAGGTGCTCTTTTAATCTATGTAGGAAGACTTTCTGCAGAAAAGCAGATTGAGCGTATTAAACCTATTTTAGAATCTCTTCCTGACGCACGTCTTGCATTAGTTGGTGATGGTCCTTATCGTCAACAACTAGAAAAAATATTTGAAAATACTTCAACCACATTTGTTGGATATCTCGCTGGTGAAGAACTTGCAAGTGCTTATGCAAGTGGTGATGCATTTTTATTTCCTTCCAGTACAGAAACACTAGGATTAGTTTTACTTGAAGCAATGGCAGCTGGATGTCCTGTTGTGGGAGCAAACAAAGGTGGCATTCCAGATATTATTTCCGATGGCAAAAATGGATGTCTTTATAATCCTGATGGTGCAAACACAGGAGCCGATAGCCTCTTAGAAGCAACTAAAAAATTATTAGGAAATGACCTAGAAAGACAAACAATGCGCAATGCTGCAAGAGCAGAAGCAGAAAGATGGGGATGGAATGGAGCTACTGAACAACTAAGGGATTACTACAGAAAAGTACTAACAAAAAGTATAAAAATTGCTGCCTAAACCAAGTCAAGCTGCTTGAGGAGGTGGGGTAGGGGAACCATATGGCTGAAAAGGAAGGACAATAGTGGCCCACCTTTCTGGTCTTGCAGGGCGCTGCTTTATTGGCTGCCTTATACCAAAAGGAACACGGATAACGTTGGTTCCATCAACTTTCAGTGATTTTCCAGAACTCAGTACAGAATCCAAATCTTCTGAAAATGATGGTAAATCAAGCTCTTGCTTAAAAGAATTTCCGTGAGATGGATCTAAAGAGTCATCTCTATTCATGCGCAGCCCCCCCAAAAATATGAACCGCTGCGGGACAGTTTAGTGAAAATACTGATCAAGGCAACAGGATTAAACCAAAAATTCGGTTTTCGGTGAAAATTTACCTTGAATTGTGAATTTGCACCAGTTTCGAAAGAAATCCTATTGCTCTGTCACTTCAGTAATCGAAACGCATGAACAAACCAAATTGCGATCACCATAAGCGTTATCTATCCGTGAAACTGAAGGCCAAAACTTGTATTTCAATTGCTCAGGCAAAGGAAATGCTGCTTGCTTTCTTGAATAAGGCTTTTCCCATGATTCTGCTGTCACAGCTAATAAAGTATGAGGAGCATTCTTTAAAGCATTTTCTTCAGGGTCGCTTTCACCCTTTTGGATATCATCAATCTCAGATTTAATTGCAATCATTGCATCGCAAAATCTTTTAATTTCGTTTAATCCTTCACTTTCAGTAGGTTCAACCATTAATGTTCCTGCAACAGGCCAACTCACAGTTGGTGCATGAAAGCCATAGTCCATCAATCTCTTTGCTATGTCTTCAACCTGAATACCTGTATCTCTTTTAATAGTACGCAAATCTAAAATACATTCATGAGCAACTAAATTATTTGGACCTCTAAAAAGAACTGGATAATAAGGTTCTAATGTGTGGGCAATATAATTGGCAGAAAGCAAGGCTATTGAACTTGCTTCTCTCAAACCTTTAGATCCAATCATTCGCAAATACATCCAACTAATTGACAAAATCCCCGCACTACCCCAAGGGGCAGCTGAAACAGCACCAATAGGATTTTGTCCTCCACAACTAACAAGTGGATGACCCGGCAAATAAGGTGCCAAATGTTCTGCCACAGCAATAGGACCTACTCCTGGGCCGCCACCCCCGTGAGGAATGCAAAAAGTCTTATGAAGATTGATATGGCAAACATCAGCACCATATAAGCCAGGTCGACATAATCCAACTTGGGCATTCAAGTTTGCTCCATCCAAATAAACTTGGCCCCCAAAATTATGAATCAAATCACATATCTCTCGAATCTTAGGTTCAAAAACTCCATGAGTTGAAGGATAAGTAATCATTAAAGCTGACAAGTGGTCAGAATGAAGTTTTGCTTTCTCTTCTAAATCTTGAAAATCAATATTCCCTTCTTTATCGCAATCAATGGAAACGACTCGCAATCCAGCCATAACACAACTTGCAGGGTTTGTGCCATGCGCACTAGTAGGAATAAGGCAAACATTTCTATATTCTTGATCTCTAGCTTTATGCCAGGCTCGTATAACTAAAAGGCCGGCAAATTCACCTTGTGAACCAGCATTAGGCTGAAGTGATACTGCAGAGAAGCCAGTAATAGTGCTCAACCAATGCTCAAGATCCTGAAAAATCTTTAAATATCCCTCAACCTGGCTCAAAGGTGCGAAAGGATGAATATCTGCAAACTCCTGCCAACTAATTGGAATCAGCTCAGCCGCAGCATTTAACTTCATAGTGCAACTACCCAAGGGGATCATTCCATGGACTAAAGAAAAATCTTTATTAACTAATCGAGTCATATATCTAAGCAAGTCCGTTTCACTGCGATACAAGTTAAATACATCTTGTTGCAACCAAGGTTTTTTTCTCAAAGGAATACCTGGCAACATTTGTTGAACTTTAATAAACATTTTAGTCGAAGGTTCAGTAACTTTTTTACCAGCTTGAATTAAAATATCTTGCAAAAGAATCAACTCTTCCTTTGTAGTCAATTCATCAAAAGTTATACCAAAACCAGTAGATTCTGTTATTGAAGCACCAAGAGGAATAACTCTTAAATTAAAACCAGCTAGTTCTGACAACTTGTGTATTTTTGGTGCTTCCTTACAATGGACTTCGACAGTATCAAAACGTATACAGGAATCCAGTTTATATCCGATTTTAGTTAAAAACTCCTCTAACTCTGATCGAAAACTAATAATCCTCAAAGCAATTGACCTAAGACCTTCAGGGCCATGATGAACAGCATAAAAAGATGAAATAACTGCTAATAAAACTTGAGAAGTACATATATTACTTGTGGCTTTATCTCTTCGAATATGTTGTTCTCTAGTTTGCAGAGCTAATCTCAAAGCAACTTCTCCATCTGCGTCCAAAGATTGACCAACTAATCTGCCAGGAACTTGTCTTTTAAAAGCCTCACGAGTTGCAAAAAATGCTGCATGAGGACCTCCAAATCCCATCGGAACTCCAAAGCGCTGCATACTGCCAACAGCTATGTCAACACCCAATTCACCTACTGGTTGAAACAATACCTGTAATAAAGGATCAATTGCTGCAATGACCAATGCATCAAAACGATGGGAAGTAGAAATGCATTCAGAAGGGTCCCAAATACGTCCATTAAGACCTGGTAATTGCAGAAAAACGCCAAAAACATTTTCATCAATTTCGAAATCACATGGATCAAAAATCTCTAACTTGATACCCAATGGCTCAGCACGAGTTCTAAGAACACTTAGTGTTTGAGGTAAAACTGCTTTATCAATAAGAAACCTTTTTTGATTAGCCTTCTTTGCAAAAACAAAACTTAAACTCATTGCCTCTGCTGCTGCTGTAGCTTCATCAAGCAAGGAAGCATTTGATATTGGAAGTCCTGTTAACTCACTAACTAAAGTTTGAAAATTAAATAATGCCTCCAATCTGCCCTGGGAAATTTCTGCTTGATAAGGGGTATATGCGGTATACCAATAAGGATTCTCTAAAACATGGCGTCGTATTACAGAAGGGATTGATGTCCCGTGATATCCAAGACCTATAAGAGAGCGGCGAAGGATATTTTTCTTAGCAATGCCTTGCATTTCTTTCAATGCAACTGCTTCTTCACAGCCCTCAGGCAATGAATCTAATGAAGAATGACTATCAAGAATTTCCTCTGGAACGATTGAAGCGACAAGCTCCTCCACAGAGCTAAAACTAAGCTGGGCAAGCATCTCATCTTGATCACGAGAACTAGGACCAAGATGTCGTTGAAGAAACCCATGATTTTTAAGGCTTGAGGCCTCCATGGGATCGTTATCAATCACTTCAACCCATCTCAAATATGCATGAAAGGTTAGAAAAACTTTAATGAAGTTGTTGCTGAATGAAAAACTACTTTTTCATTCAGGTTGCTCCAACCTTGCTTGCGTAAGTAGCAGAATCCATTAGTTGCTTCAAATCTTCAATGCTGGCAGGCCTTAAGAGCAAGAGCCAACCCTCTCCATATGGGTCATTTTGTAAATCATCCGGAACAGATAAAAGTGTTTCATTACGTTGAACCACCACTCCTGAGATAGGAGAACAAAGTTCTTCTACAGCCTTAACGGACTCTACGGATCCAAAACTCTTACCGCGAATAAGCTCGTCCCCAATCTCGGGAAGCTCTACAAAAACTATGTCCCCTAATTGGTCCACAGCAAAGGCGCTAATTCCAACACGAACCAAATCTCCCTCTAGAAGGGCATATTCGTGACTATCAGCAAAGAGAAACTTTTCAGGAAAATCTAGGGCCATAAATTCTGGGCCGAATTAATTCAACTAGTTTGTGGCAACTCTAACAATCCTGCTCTTATTAAATCGGTTAAGCCTCTTTCAAGAGCAAGCTTGATATGAGACCGATGAGATCCACCTTGCAAAAAAAGGTTATATGGAGGCCTTAACGGAGCATCAGCAGAGAATTCACTTGTACTACCTGAAACAAAAGTGCCGCCTGCCATAACCAATTTATTTTCGTAACCTGGCATGGAAGATGGAGAAGGCGCTAAATAAGAACCAACTGGAGAAGTAGCTTGAAAGGCGCTACATAGCCTTGTAAGAATCTCAGGTTTATTGCAACAAACTGCCTGAATCAAATCACCCCTCGGTGCACCAGGTTCTGGATTTACTTTAAAACCAAGTTCATGAAACACTGAGCAAATAAGGTCTGCTCCAATCAATGACTCTGAGACCATTTGTGGAGAAAGAAATAATCCCTGCAAAATCAGCCGATTAAGTCCAAAACTAATTCCAGCATCACTTCCAATTCCAGGCGCAGTAAGACGAGAACATGACATCTCAACCAAATCAGAACGACCAGCTACATAACCACCTGTAGGTACAATTGTCCCACCAAGATTTTTAATTAAAGACCCTGCAATCAAGTCTGCACCAATCTCACAGGGTTCTTTCTCCTCCACTAATTCTCCATAACAGTTATCAACAAAGCAAAATGTTTCCGGATATCTACTATGCACAAACTGACAAACCTCCTTAATAACCTCTATGGATAAACAAGGCCGCCAAGAATAACCACAACTTCGCTGAATAAAAATTAATTTAAAAGGTTTTCTTAGAGCTTTTTCAAGAGCATAAAAATCTAAAGTTCCATCCTTAGCAAGGAGCAACTCCTCATAAGAAATACCAAATTCCAAGAGAGAACCTTGCCCCGTTCCTCTTAATCCAATTACTTCTTCCAAAGTTTCATAAGGCCTTCCAGCAACAGACAACATGCGATCTCCAGGTCTTAAAAGACCAAATAGTGCGGATGTAATTGCATGCGTACCACTTACAAATTGCATCCTTACGGCTGCTTTTTCTGCTCCCAAAACCCTTGCAAAAACTCGGTCTATGGCTTCCCGACCTTGCTCACCATGACCATATCCTGTATCTGAAGCAAAATGATGGTTTCCAATCTTTTCAGAAGAAAAAGCTTCTAAAACCTTTTGTAATTTAGGTATTACAGCTGCACAACGCTGATTAGCTAATGGCTGCAAGCGATACTCCACACGAGAAATATGTTGACTCACCCTCTCTTGAAGAGGATCTCTCTTGATTTCTGATTGATCAGATTTCTCCACAAGCAACAGAGCGGGGTTTAGAGTTCTTTTAATTTGTATAAATCAAATTCTTTAAAGAACCATCCTCAATTAAAGGTATCCATAACCCCAGGGAGTTCATCTTGGTTTCAACTGTTCCTGACAATGCTCCGAATACACGAGAAGCAAAACTAAGGGCAGGGATTATTGCGCCTCGTAATCCACTACCTCGCACACAAAAACCCTTCAGAGTCGGGACAACAGGTTTTATGCTTGCAATCCATATTGCAGCAACTTTTGCTCTTTTACCTCGTTTTTGGAGCATTCCAGGGTTACTGACGTTTGCTTTCCTTTACTGGATAACTGTTCTTGGCGTAACCCTGGGGCTTCACAGATTGGTGGCACATAGAAGTTTTGTCACGACCAAATGGATGGAAAAAATACTTGTATTAATGGGTTGTTTGGCCTGCCAGAGCGGACCAATTGAGTGGGTAGCACTTCATCGACACCACCATAAATTCTCCGATCAACCTAATGATCATCATGATGCTGGACGAGGCTTTTGGTGGAGTCACAGCGAATGGATGCTGCATGACATTCCTGCTCTTCAGCATATTGAAGGCTTAGCCGGAGACCTTACCTCTGATTCATTTTTTAGATGGCTAGATGAATGGTTTTTAATTTTACAAATCCCTTTAGGGCTAATTCTTTACTGGTTTGGCGAAAAGAGTCAAGTGCATGGAGGTGGACTTGGAATGGTTCTCTGGGGAATACCCTTAAGACTAGTGATTGTTTATCACGTCACTTGGTTAGTTAATTCTGCAACTCATACTTTCGGATATCGTAACTTTAATAGTCCAGATTTATCTAGAAATTGTTGGTGGGTAGCACTACTATCTTTTGGAGAAGGATGGCACAATAACCACCATGCATACCCACAAAGTGCTAAACATGGTCTACGTTGGTTTGAATTTGATTTAACCTGGGCACATATAAGATTATTGAAAAAATTCGGCCTTGCTAAAAAAATTCGTTTAATTAAATAACCACTAAAATAGCAGTTGATTAAGCAATCTAAGAATATCTAGAACGTAGCTGTTCTAGAAAAAGTTTTATACTAACTTTTGACGAGTCTATCAATAATAGCTTTTTATATGTTGTATAAAGATCTAATAATTCGCCATCTAATTCTTGAGCAGTATAGTCCTGAAGACCTGCCATCACGGCTTCAAAGCGATCTCTTCTTAAAGTCTTAAGAGCAGGATAAGCATCCATTACTTGTTTACGACAACTTCTCCAAGACTTACCTTGGCATAGAAGATCTGCAAGAGCTCCACTTAAATCTATAGCCTCTTCTTCTTTAATAAACCAATTAAAACTATTTGGCAAAGGCCTAACTCCTATAAAGATTTCAAAGAATTCTCCTGCAGAAATAGGGTTTCCATGATCTCCCATCAAAGGAATGGAAGATTCAAGAAGTACCTTTAACAATTCAGGGTGGACTTCCATTAAAGAAGTCCTGAAATTATCAATACCTTGAAAAAGCACTTCATTAGCCTGCGCTAAAGCCAGAAATACTTCAGGACCTGGTGAAACTAATTTTGCGTTGCGTAAATTTGAAATCTGGGAATTATGTACTCGCCCAAGATCCAGGGACTCCGCCAAAACAGGCAATACCTTATGTGACCATCCATTCATCTCATGCCAAACATGGAGGAGATGAGCCATGGATTTCCTGCCTTCCAAAAGCCGGTCACGAAAATGCCTTATATGAAAATCAGATTGAAGATCAGTCGCTATTGGTCGATATGGATACTTATCAGGTATTGTAATGGTTCGTTTGATAGATCACTAATGGGTTCGAGTGTGATCAAAGCTTGCGCGCCACTCAGAAAGCCAATTCCATCTCATATGGCTGCTGAAGCTTCTGCAAAGCTTCAAGAATCAATTATTTCTAGTTCTTCTTATCCCAAAAAAGAGCAAAGACGCTGGGGAACTATAGGATTCATGTTCGTAATACATGCATTAACAATATTTGCCCTTCAACCTGTTTTTTGGAATATCGAGGCAATCACGGTCCTTTTAATCCTTTATTGGTTAACAGCTTGTTTAGGCGTAACACTTGGCTATCACAGGCTCCTATCGCATAGAGCATTCAAAGTACCTAAATGGCTTGAGCGTGTTTTTGCTACCTGTGGGGCTTTAAGTTGCCAGCACGGTCCAATTGACTGGGTTGGACTTCATCGACACCACCACACCTTCTCTGATACAGAAGCAGACCATCACAACAGCAGAAAAGGCTTTTGGTGGAGTCATATGGGCTGGATGTTTGAACCAATACCAGCCATGAGGGCTGTACCACGTCTTAGTGGTGACTTATGCAGGGATCCTTACTACAGGTGGCTAAATAAGTACTTTCTCGTTTTACAAATTCCACTTGGAATAATTCTCTATTGGATAGGTAATCAAACAATCTCGAATGGATGGAGTCTCGTGTTGTGGGGAATACCCATGAGATTAGTTCTTGTTTATCACGTCACTTGGTTAGTGAACTCAGCCACTCATTGCTGGGGGAAAATAGCCTATGACAGTGGAGATGATTCTAGAAATAACCCTTGGGTAGCAGCTCTAACCTTTGGAGAAGGATGGCATAACAACCACCATGCTTTTCCTAATTCAGCACGTCAAGGACTGTTTAAAGGACAAATTGATCTAACCTGGCAGCACATCCTCTTACTTAAAAAACTTGGTCTTGCAACTAAAGTTCGTTTACCAAAATCCGATGACGTCGTAGGGTTACTTATTCAAGAGTCCTAAGCTCACCAACTAGCTTTCTTTATAGATATGGCAAAAAGAGTACAAGTTGTTCTTAATGAAGACATTTTGAGTCTTGGCAAAGATGGAGATTTAGTTGAAGTAGCTCCTGGCTATGCACGAAATTTCCTATTGCCATTTGGCAAAGCTTTGCCAGTCACGCCAGCAGTCATGAAACAAGTAGCTCATCGTCGAGCAAAGCAATTACAACAACAAGCTGCTTTAAAACAAGAAGCTCTTGATTTTCAAACAGCACTTAAAACTATTGGCCGATTTACAGTCAAGAAACAAATTGGTGAAGATGACGTTTTATTTGGAACTGTTACTAATGGAGACGTAGCAGAAGCTATTCAAGAGGCTACCAAAAAAGAAATTGATAGACGTGATATCACAGTCCCTGACATACACCGTATAGGGAAGTATCAGGTTCAAGTGAAACTACATACTGAAGTCACAGCTGAAATCAACCTTGAAGTCGTTAGTTACTGATTCATTGCAAACCTAACTACCAAAATAGATATTCCTATAAATACTCACGCCAAATGTTTAGTACACCTCTTACAAACAATGGCGATAATGGCGAAGAGAGATTCAGTCGCACTAATCAAAATTTCAAATCAAAAAATCAACCTACTTTTGAAGCCCCACCAGACTCAATTCCCCCTCAAAATCTTGAAGCAGAGGAAGCTGTTCTAGGAGGCATACTTCTCGACCCAGATGCAATAAGTCGTGTTGCAGACTTGATTCAACCTGAAGCCTTCTACCTAAATGCGCATAAGGAGATTTTTCGAACTGCATTAATGCTTCATAGCCAAGGAAAACCAACAGACCTCACTTCAATGAGTACTTGGCTAGCTGACACAGGTTCGCTGGAAAAAATTGGTGGAAGTAATCGCCTAGTTGAACTAGTAGATCGGGTGGCTTCAACAGCCTCTCTGGAACAAGTGGCGAAATTAATAATGGATAAATTCCTCCGTAGACAACTAATTCGATCTGGCAATGAAGTAATCAAATTAAGCTTTGATCAAAAACTTCCAATGGACGAAGTACTGGACAAAGCAGAACAAACAATCTTCGCTATTAGTCAAGAAAAACCTTCTAAAGGTCTTACACCAACATCAGAAATTCTCACAAGTACTTTTAACGAAATAGAAAGTCGTTCATTAGGTACATCAGTGGCTGGAATCCCAGTTAATTTCTATGACCTAGATGCAATGACACAAGGACTGCAACGCAGTGACCTCATTATTGTTGCGGGGAGACCTGCAATGGGCAAAACATCTATTGTCTTAAATTTAGCTAAGAATGTTGCGCAACTGCATAATCTTCCAGTCTGTTTATTTAGTCTAGAAATGAGCAAAGAACAACTGACATATCGTCTCTTATCAATGGAAGTAGGCATTGAAAGTGGAAGACTTAGAACTGGAAGGTTACAACAGGAAGAATGGCCTCTATTAGGGCAAGGTATAAACACTCTTGGTGAATTACCTCTATATATAGATGATAAGCCGAATTCTAGTGTATTAGAAATGCGATCATTATGCAGACGTTTAATGGCGGAAAAGAACAAACAACTAGGTCTAGTAGTCATTGACTATCTCCAACTAATGGAGGGATCAACCCCAGATAATCGTGTTCAAGAACTTTCAAGAATTACTAGGGGTCTTAAAGGAATGGCAAGAGAATTAGAGGTACCAGTAGTAGCACTTTCACAACTTAGTCGTGGTGTTGAATCAAGAACTAATAAAAGACCTATGTTAAGTGACTTGCGTGAATCTGGTTCGATTGAACAAGATGCAGATTTAGTTCTAATGATTTATCGCGATGAGTACTACAACCCAGAAACACCTGACAGAGGAATTACAGAGCTAATTGTAACAAAACATCGAAATGGTCCGATTGGTACAGTTAAATTACTTTTCGAACCACAATTCACAAGATTTAGAAACTTAGCTACCTCTTAAATCAAAAAATATTGAAACTAGTAATGAAAATATGAAAACAAACACGTCTCCCACTGAAACATTTGACGTCATTGTAATTGGTGGAGGTCATGCTGGCTGTGAGGCAGCAATCACAACAGCAAGACTAGGATTATCAACTGCATTATTTACACTAAATCTCGATCGAATTGCATGGCAGCCATGCAATCCTGCAGTAGGTGGACCAGCAAAAAGTCAATTAGTCCATGAAGTCGATGCACTGGGAGGAGCTATGGGAAAACTAGCTGATGCATCAGCCTTGCAGAAAAGAATACTTAACTCAAGTAGAGGTCCAGCAGTTTGGGCCTTACGTGCACAAACAGACAAGCGCTTATATTCTCAAAAAATGCTTGAGATGCTTCACAGCACTACCAATCTTGCACTCCGTGAGGCAATGGTTACAGGATTAGAAATAGAAGCTAATCCAAATATAAATAGCTCATCAAAATATCCTAATGATGCCAATATTGGACGAGTTAGAGGCATCAAAACTTACTTTGGCAGTTTCTATCGCGCTGAAGCTGTAATTCTTACCACAGGAACATTTTTAGGAGGAAAAATATGGATCGGAAATAAATCAATGTCAGCAGGTAGAGCAGGCGAACAAGCCGCTCATGGACTAACAGAAACTCTCCAAAGCCTTGGGTTTCTTACTAATCGATTAAAAACTGGTACTCCTCCAAGAGTCGACAAAAGAACTATTAATCTTGCTTGCCTAGAAGAACAACCTAGCGACGCAGCGAATCGGTTCTTTTCGTTCGATCCTGAAGCATGGGTAAATGAAGAGCAGATGAGCTGTTATATGACACGCACCACGAAAGAAACACATAGATTAATTCAAGACAATCTTCATCAAACACCAATCTATGGAGGATTTATTGATAGCAAAGGGCCAAGATATTGTCCTTCGATCGAAGACAAAATTGTTAGATTTTCAGATAAAGATTCTCATCAGATATTTCTTGAACCTGAAGGTAGAAATACTCCTGAAATATATATCCAAGGCTTTTCTACAGGACTACCTGAAAACTTACAACTTAAACTTCTTCAAACTCTTCCTGGTCTTGAAGAATGTGTAATGCTAAGGGCTGCATATGCTGTTGAATATGACTATCTACCCGCTACGCAACTAAAACATTCCCTAGAAACAAAAAAAGTCAGCCATCTATTTACTGCAGGACAATTAAATGGAACCACAGGTTACGAAGAAGCTGCTGCACAAGGATTAGTAGCTGGATTGAATGCTGCACAAATAGTAAAAGGGGGAAACACCATTGAGTTTCCTAGAGAAGAAAGCTATATAGGAACAATGATTGATGACTTGGTAACAAAAGATCTTAATGAGCCATATAGAGTTCTAACAAGTCGTAGCGAATATCGTCTTATACTAAGAGGAGATAATGCAGATAGAAGGCTTACTCCTTTAGGGTATAAACTTGGCCTAATAGATGAAAGAAGATGGAATATATTTCAAACTAAGCAAAATGCAATTAATAATGAAAAAAATAGGCTAGAAAAAACTCGTATCAAAGAAACAAATCCAATCGCGGAAACTATAGAAAAGGAAACTGGAGGAAAAATTACAGGATCTATTTCGCTCGCAAATCTTCTACGAAGACCAGGAATACATACTGAAGACCTGATTAAATTCCAATTATCAGATAAGAATGTACCATTTCTAGTGCGAGAAGGAGCTGAAATAGATATAAAGTATAGTGGATATTTAGAACGTCAAAAAGATCAAATAGCGCAAATATCGAAACAGCGAAAAAAATTACTTCCTAGCAACATTAACTACAATGAAATAAAAACTCTTTCTCAAGAGGCTAGAGAAAAACTCACAGCATCTCGTCCTTTAAATTTTGGTCATGCTTCTGACTTGCCTGGAGTCAGCAAAGCCGATCTAGCTGCTTTACTAATCTGGTTAAAAATACATAACAAACCAAAAGAAAAATCAAAGAAATAAAATGGATGATTTTACAAAGAAAAATCAAAAATCTTTTCTATATTTGGAGGTGAGTTCTGAACCAAGAATTATTTAATTCACCTGAAAAAATATGGGAAGCGCCTACAAAAGCTGTTTTGGCAGGTGAAGGATTTAAGGCATTATCAGGTCCATGGAGACTCTTACTCCTTGGAGATGGCAGTCCTACACGACATCTAAGACTACTAACTGGTAACGAAGTGGAAATAGAACTAATAGGCATGAAAAAAGAAGCTACTCCGTGCAAAGATGCTCCACCCGAAGTGAAGGAACTTAAGCCACCATTACTAAGAAGACAGGTTTGGTTGAAATGCGGAGAATATACCCTTGCGTGGGCCGAAAGCTGGTGGAACTTTAATGAGGCAGAAAAACACCTTATTAACAAAAGTCAACCAATATGGAAAAGTCTCACTGAGGACAAATCAGAACTCTTTAGAGAGGTCGATGGACTAGCACTTATGTCTTCACCGTGGTTAGAAGAACGATTTAAGAAAGAAGGGCCTTTTTGGAGTAGGCACTATAGATTTTTTCGAAAAAAACGTGAATTAACTGTTATTAGAGAAGTATTCAATCCAAAAATTGAAATTTGGTTAGGTAACACACCTAGAATTAAATTGCAAATTGAATAATTTAAACAAATTCTAAATCCGTCATATTAATTCCTTCTTCTACTGGAGCGAGGCAAAGATCTTCTATCAGTTCTTTTTGGATTTCTATTCGAATTAGTTTCTCTGGAAGAATTAGTATTCTCATTAACTTGATCACGGCTCCACCTTTCTACACGAAAAGATTCTTCTTCAGGCCATTGGTCCTCATCCCTTAAGGGTGCTTCAGAAGTATCAGAGATATTTAAAAGACCAGGGTTTGGATGACTAAGACGCCTAGAAATTGCCTTTAGAGGCCTTTTGGCAGTATTAGAGGTCGTTTCAGGTTTTGATTGCCAAGGTTCCAACCAATCATCCTCATCTTCTAAAAGCCAATCAATTTTATCTCCAACCCATCTACCAACATTGTCAAAACTTGAACTTGAAATAGAAATAGGCTGAATAGGCTTTCTTCTTCCAGGACGATTTCCAGAAACACCGTCAACAAATTGACGCCCTGTCTCAATCCATTTATCCAACCTGATATCAAATTGGTCCTTTGATCTTAAATTTCTCTGAAAACTTCGATGATCTAAACCCATAATTCAATTACCTCTTTTTCTTTGAAAAGAACTATCCATCTGACAGCCAATGAGAGCAATTGAGATACCACTGAGTTCAAGTACTAAAAAAAACAAATCCAATTCAAGCCTCCTCTAGAACAGGCTCATAACTCAATAAGCAACTTGGATGCCAATGACCACCGTAATGAATTTCACAACATTTCCTACAAGCAGCTCCGCGA
Organism: Prochlorococcus sp. AG-409-L14; assembly: GCA_003215545.1. GTDB lineage: Bacteria > Cyanobacteriota > Cyanobacteriia > PCC-6307 > Cyanobiaceae > AG-409-L14. The sequence goes on from QCKF01000009.1 coordinate 37,478, forward strand.
ACAAGCCTTTTGTAGGGAAGTCGAGCACTACAAGAAGGACATACCGCCCACCACTTAGGCAATGATTTAGGTGTAGGAAACTGATGCCTGATAGTTACCTGAAACCTATTCTGAGCAGCGTTTATTGCAGCCATACGCCTACGAAAATTAATACCATGAACTTCCTCTACTCTCAAAACCAAATCAATCCATCCATGAATCATCTCATGGCACAGGGTGCTTTCAATCGCTGTCACAGGAAGATTCTCCAAAAGAGGTCTGGATAAAACAATCTCTGAAGCATTAGGACCTTCTACCATTGGTCCACGACGATATAAGCCTGCTGTCTTCCTTAATCGACCATCACTCCATCGAACAGAAATCAAAGCAGTTGATCCAACGGCAAGCTGACCTAAAAAAAACTCTCTATTAAAAGAATGAAAAATTGGTAACAGAGGAATTAATGGCATCAACCCAGTTGTGGAAGTGATCTTGCAGTCGCTCTGACAGTCTGCCTAAAAACAGTTGGTTCTGAAACCTACATTTCGCCAGTCAGTAAGTCAGACTGTTTAACCAGTTGCTATCTGTCAATGGATGGGGCCCTTGTCAAAGAGATTGGTACCAAAGCGCTTCTCATAGGTGCTGGTTCCCTTTTACTCTTCTGGACAATAAATGCTGTCAAACTTGTCATCAGCGCAAGAGGGATAAATCCTCTTGTCAAAAAATTCTTTAATCAGATTGCCGCGGGAAGAATTGATGCTGCCTATCTTTTGACAACAAAAACTTATAGGCAACATGTAAGCAGGCAAGATTTCCTTAAATTTCTATCTGGTCTTCAGCTAAACAGATACAGAAATTTAAAATCAGGACGTCCTCGTATCCAAGACCAAGAAATAATTCTTACCTTAAAACTTAAATCTGAAGACAAAAAGAATGAGTTACCATTGGATTTTACGTTTACAAAAGTGGATGAATCCTGGAGAATAGATAGAATCGCTAAAGTGACCTCATAAGTATTAAATATCTTTAATAAAGTAAAAGTGTCACTGTCTTCTACTCAATCAAGTGATCGTGCGAAGGAACTAAGAACCCTACTTAATAAAGCCTGCCATGCCTATTATGTATTAGACAATCCCTTTATTCCTGATGAGATCTATGACAGTCTTTATCGAGAATTAATCAACTTAGAGCTAAGATATCCAGAATTAATTACTGTCGATAGTCCTAGTCAGAGACTGGGAGGAAATCCTGCAAAACAATTTAATAAAGCCAAGCATCGCATACCGTTACTAAGCCTAGATAATGCATTTAACTTTAACGAGCTATCTGCGTGGAATAAACGAATTATCAAACTTGTCAGTTCTTCTACAGACCAAAACTTCTCAAATTCAGTCAAAATGGTAGGAGAATTAAAAATAGATGGAAATGCTTTGGCACTTAGCTATACAAATGGGGTACTTGTCAAAGCCGCTACTAGAGGTAATGGCGAAGAAGGAGAAGAAATTACTGCAAATGTCAGAACTATAAACGCGATACCTCTCAGACTAAATTTAAAAAATCCTCCTTCTTGGGTTGAAGTTCGAGGAGAAGCTTTTATGTCTAATGAGATATTCAATAAAATTAATAAGGAAAGAGAAAAAAATATGCAATCTCTATTTGCTAATCCTAGAAACGCATGTGCAGGAACACTGAGACAACTGGATCCCAAAATAGTTGCTTCACGTGAACTTGATTTCTTTGCCTACTCAATGTTTATTCCAGAAAATTGGGTGGCAGTTGAAGATGATCAAAAAATTCCAGATGATCAAAAAAATGCACTTGCATGGCTAGCTAAAGCGGGCTTTAAAATCAACCCTAATTCCAAAACTCTTGGAGATATGAATGAAGTAAAGCAATTTGTTGAAGCATGGGAAATAGAAAGGAAAAGTCTTCCTTATGCAACCGACGGGGTTGTCCTCAAAGTAAGTGATTTTAACCTTCAAAAAATAGCTGGGGAAACAAAAAAAGCACCTAGGTGGGCAATAGCCCTAAAATATGCTGCTGAACAAGCAGCTAGTAAAATAATAAATATCTCATTTCAAGTTGGTAGAACGGGAGTAGTAACACCTGTTGCAGAATTCAAGCCAGTTACCCTTGCAGGAACATCAGTTTCAAGGGCAACACTACATAATGCCAATCGATTAATAACTCTTGATCTACACAAAGGAGATACAGTTATAGTAAGAAAGGCTGGGGAAATAATCCCTGAGGTTGTTAGTGTAATACAAGATTTAAGACCATTAGGCACAGAGAGAGTAACACTACCAACTGAATGCCCGGAATGTAAATCTCAACTAATTAAAGAAATAGATGCTGCGGCGACTAAATGTATTAACACATCTTGCCCAGCAATTCTTTCTGGGGCTCTGCGACATTGGTCAAGCAAAGAAGCAATGAATATTGAAGGGCTTGGGAAAAAATTAATCGAACAACTAGTAACTCAAAAATTAGTGACATCAATAGCTAATCTTTATGAAATAAATTCAAACATTTTTGCCAATCTTGAAAGGATGGGTTCAAAGTCCGCAGAAAAAGTCATTGATGCAATTAATGAATCCAAAAAACAACCCTGGCATAAACAACTTTACGGTTTAGGTATTAATCATGTTGGAGAAGCAAATGCAAAGTCTCTTGCTCAAAACTTTCCTAATGCTACAGAACTAGCAAAAGCTGCAAGTTATTCTTCAGAATCTATCACTAGAATTGATGGCATTGGCAAAGAAATTATTCAATCGATAGACCAATGGTTCTCAAACCCATCAAATCAAAATTTGGTTTCCGAACTTAAAAAAAATGGTGTCCTACTGGCAATTAATAAAAGAGAAATAGCTATTTCTAAAACTAAAGAGCAAGGAAAATTAAAAGGAAAAATCTTAGTAATAACAGGTACAATGGCATCTCTTAATAGAAACCAGATTAAATCACTTATAGAAAATGCAGGTGGTAAAGTAAGTTCCAGCATAAGCATGAATACAAGCTATCTCATTGCAGGATCTAACGCAGGGCAAAAATTAGAAAAAGCCAAACGTCTTGGTATTAAAATTTTGAATGAAGATGAATTTCAAGAAATTCTTTCTATATAATCAATTACTATATATTTAAACTACAAAAAGTAATTAAAAATGGCCAAAGTCCCAACCTTTATCAAAACTGACTGTGGCAAAGCAAAGTATCAAGAACTTTCAAGAAAGAAAGGCATCTTAGCTTCAATAAGACTTGCCTGGTTCATATTCTTTGCTGCAATTAAAGATTGGAATATCCCAGACTCTGATCAAGTAATAGAGTCAGAAGACACTTGAATAGAACGTTTTATAGCAAAGGCGAAAATCCAAACAATTGTAATAGTTGCTAAGCCTCCAACGAACCTTAGAAAGGTAACTTGAAAACCGCCGCCTTTTTCTATTACCTCACCAAATCGTGCGATTTCCCCTGCAAAAGAACCAAGTTCACAGAATATTATCGTACCCGGTAATATACCCAATAATCCAATTGAATAATTGCGAAAACTAACTTGACTCAAACCATAGGCAAAATTAAGCAAACTAAAAGGAAATACTGGTGAAAGCCTAGTTAATAGGACAAGCTTGAAACCTTGGAGATTTACAGCTTCCTGAATAGCATTTATTTTTTGATTTTTTTCAAATCGTTTTTCAAGCCATGGTCGAACAAAAGTCCTGCATAAAAGAAATGCTATTTCTGCACCAATAGATGCTCCTACAAATACAAGAAGGCTCCCATACCATGTTCCATAAATAGCTCCAGCAAGCATTGAAATCCAAACACCAGGTAATAGGCAAATAACCCACAATGCATAAAAAGGTACAAAAAGAAGTGCCCCTATTGGTGATTGAAAAAAAGGTACTAAATAATCAAGCCTGGAAATTAAATCTAACATCATCTTAAGATAAATCGGATAAACGTTTACGTGCTAAATCAGCTTGTGACTCTGCTTCTGTCAATTTATGCCTACATTCATCAATAACCTTTGAAGGTGCTTTTTCAGTGAAGTTAGGATTATTTAATCTTCCAGACAAAGACTTAATCTCTTTATCAGCTTTAGCAAGGTCCTTCTCCAATCTTTCTCGCAGGGAATCCAAATCAACCAACCCTTCTATAGGTAACAAAACCTGCAATTCTCCACTAACAGCAGCTAAAGCCTTCACTGATTTTTTTGAATCTACAATCTTAGTATCCAACACTTCTAAATCACTGGCTCGGGTAAGCAATTTAATCTCAGGCATAGCCCGTTTCAGAATATCAGTCAAATCCTTTTTATCTGTAATTAAAAGAACTGGAATTGTTTGTGATGGCTTTAATCCAGCGACAGCTCGTAGGTTTCTTATAAGACGTATTGCAGTAAATAGTTCATCAAACGATTGCTCTAATTGCTGATTAAGATATTCCTTTTGCAAATTTGGCCATGATTGTAATGATAACAATTGACTTTCAGAAGCCCCCGTCAAAGCATGCCAAAGTTCTTCAGTTAGATGTGGCATCAAAGGATTTAACATTAAAAGCACCTCACTCAAAACTTTTGCTAACACTTTCTTTGCATTAATCTGATCTAAAGATGAACAGTCTGTCGACTTATCCTGTGTATTAAGTCGACTTTTAATTAATTCCAAATACCAATCACAAAAATCATTCCAAACAAACTCATATAAACCTTTAGCCGCTTCACCAAGTTTATAATTTGCAAAACGCTCTGATGTATCTTGATTCACTCTTGCCAATCTAGATAATATCCATAGATCAGGCAATTTTAAGGAATTTTTTTCTATCTTAGAAAAATATTCTGTACGCTCATTTCCTAAATTTAATAACGCAAATCTAGTCGCATTCCATAATTTATTGGCAAAATTTCGAGAGGATTCAATAGTCGCTGAAGTTTGTTTGTTGCGATCATAGTCAAGACGAATATCCTGACCAGCTCCTGCAACTTCTCGTACAAGAGCAAAACGCAAAGCATCTGCTCCATATCTATCTATAAGTAATAAAGGATCTATTCCATTACCTGCACTTTTACTCATCTTGCGATTCTGCTCATCTCTAACCAAACCATGTATATAAACATCAGAAAAAGGCATATCACCAGTAAAAGTGCCTGCCATCATTGTCATTCTTGCTACCCAGAAAAAAATAATATCAAAACCAGTAACTAAAGTATTAGTTGGATACCAAAAGCGATAATCACTATTATTTTTATCGGGCCAACCTAAAGTAGAAAAAGGCCAAAGTCCACTTGAAAACCAAGTATCTAAAACATCTTCATCTTGTTGAATTTCAACAAGTTCACCAAACAAACTTCTTGCCTGGTTGAAAGCTTCTTCTTCAGAAAGAGCAACTATATATGGAGTTGATTCAACAATCTTACCCTCAGTCTCACTAATGACAAACCAAACAGGAATTCGATGTCCCCACCATAATTGTCTACTAATGCACCAATCTCGAATATCAATCAACCAATCACGATAAACTTTCTTCCAACGTGAAGGGATAAAACGAGGTTGATCTTTTTCAAGATATTCTCTACATTTTAGTGCAATAGGCTCCATATGAACAAACCATTGTGTAGAGAGCAAGGGTTCTACTGGAACTTTGCCTCTATCAGAATATGGAACAGTGTGGCGATAAGGATTGACTTTGGACAACAAACCCTCTTCGTCCAAAGCAGCTACAACTGCCTTTCGCGCTTCAAAACGATCAAGTCCTGCAAAACGAGCCGCAGAATCATTCATTGTGCCGTTTTTATTCATAACAGTTATCTGAGGCAAATTATGTCTTTGTCCTATTGCAAAGTCATTAGGATCATGGGCAGGAGTGACCTTTACACATCCTGTGCCAAAATCTGGATCAACATGTTCATCAGCAATTACAGGAATTTCACGGCCTACAAAGGGTAATTTCACTGACTTACCAAGCAAATTCTTATATCTTTCATCCCTAGGGTTTATTGCTACTGCAACGTCTCCCAACATAGTTTCAGGGCGTGTAGTGGCAACTTCAAGATGCGTCCTTCCATCAAGAGTAGGACCATCTGTCAATGGATAAAGAAAGTGCCATAAATAGCCATCAACTTCTTTCATCTCAACTTCCAAATCACTGACTGCTGAGCCAGAAGCAGGACACCAATTAACTAAATATTCGCCCCTATAAATTAATCCTTGTTGGTGTAAAGAAACAAAAGCCTGAGTAACAGCAGCATTCAAACCCTCATCCAACGTAAACCTTTGCCTTTGCCAATCCACGGAATAACCCAACCTCTTCAGTTGCTCCACAATCTGACCACCACTCTTTGATTTCCAATCCCATGCACGTTCAAGAAAGCCCTCTCTACCAAGACTTTCCAGAGTGATTCCTTCCTCTTTTAATTTCTTTTCAAGAATTGTTTGCACTGCAATAGATGCATGATCCATCCCTGGCAAGCAAAGTACATTTTTGCCTTGTAATCTTTGATATCTAACAATTGTATCTATCAAAGATGTATTAAAAGCGTGTCCCATATGCAACGTGCCTGTCACATTAGGGGGGGGAATTACAATAGAAAAAGGTTCTCCTAATGAACTGGGATCTGGATGAAAAGCTCCACTTGATTCCCAAATTTTTTGCCAACGACTTTCTGTTCCCAATGGGTCATAAGTCTTAGGCAAGGTATTAGAGCCATTGGTCAGATTTGAAGACAAAGAGAATTCAGTCACGTCAAAATAAAAAAGCAGAAGTGAGTTCTAAACGGTTTATATATTGCATTTTGATGTCAACTAGTGCTTTCAGTATTTAACCAAGGTATTGAAAGTCCCGAATCTAATTCTTGCCATTGCTTTTTATCAGAAACAAGCCTATCAATAAGATTTAATTGATTTAAAGCAATAGAGCTTTGCTCATAATTTACTTGACTACTGCCATTCGATTGCATGATAAAAACACTTTTTTCAGCTGGATCAGCAATGATATGAAGAGAAGGATTATCTAAAACTCGCTCAAAAAAAAGTCTTCTCATTCTTTTAGATAATTTAGCTCCCAAGGCACCAGCAAAAACCTCTAGACTGTCCCGATCTCCAGATAGTCCACAATTCAACGCCATCCATATCAGGAACTTAACCCAACTATCAACAGTCCAAAGTGGTTTGAAGCTTTCCCTATGCTGAATAACTAATTCAGACAAGGCAAAATCAAACAGTTTGGCTTGAAGACTGATTTGCATTGAATCATCCATAGCAGACAAGAGCTCCTTCTAGAGTCAAACTGGTAAAGCCTCTAAAACATGAGTGCAAGTTAATGATGGATCTCAACGACCCAGAACTCGAATTTTCAGATCTGGTATATGCCTACCAAAGCTGGGTTATGGCAATTATCAACGATGAAAAACTAGAAAGCTCGGAAAAGCTTCTTAATGACGACATTGCTGAAGAGGCACTTAATGCTATGCGATTCCTTCCTGGTGAGGTAACTAGTGCAATTGAGACAAGCTTGGCTCGTGTATATGACGTAGACCCAGATGAATTAGCCTCAATCTTATTTCCAGAAGATTAAATTATCTTGCTTAATCAAAGCTAGAACGATAGAGTTGAAGACTAGAAAACGCTTGGTATTAAAGACATCATAATAAAATTTAGGTTCAATGAACGAGAAATATTAGGGAGAATCTTGCAAAAAAATAAAACAGATTTTTATAAATCAAGCAACTCGGATTTATTCTCATTTTCAAGAAATCTAAAACCAGCTCCACAAGAGCAAGGTTCAGAATTTTCAGGAAAACTAATTAAAAACCCACCTCCACTTAAATTGCCGTAATAATTCAATATCAAACCTCGCAAAAGTGGCAGTTGCTCAGATGGAGCAAAAAGAGTCACGCCATCTGTTCGAGCTATTGGCACACCAGCGCATTCTCCTGGACGAAGCCTGATATGAAGCCAACCTTGATCACATGTGTCACCGAGTAAATCAAGATGCATCACTCCAGGAGTGCCTGCAAAAGCAGCCTGTCGCCCTAACTCCGCTGCAGCTGCAGGAGTAATGCTCAGACTAGAACCTTTGCGCATAAAAGCTAAAAAACAGAGAATGGGCGATCACAGGATCGAACTGTGGACATCCTGCTTGTAAGGCAGGCGCTCTACCGCTGAGCTAATCGCCCTTGAATAAATTTTGCCTTAATCACTAAGGCTACACGTTCTTACTTTTGCATAACAATGGCATCAGGTATCAAACACGAGAGGGCTACAAAGTTTTGGGCAATTCCATTTGGATTAGCTCTAACCGTATTGAGTGGTCCAAAAACTGGGATTTTTGGGGCATTTGCGTTTTTGATAGGAGGGTTTTGGCTTTCTCCAGACCTTGATACACCTTCGCTTCCTCAAAAACGATGGGGAATCTTTAAAATCTTATGGTGGCCATACCAAAAACTAATTCCCCATCGCTCGATAATTTCTCACGGTCCAATTATAGGAACTACTTTAAGGCTCTTATATATAATTCTTTGGATTGGTTTTATCTCAACACTATTAAGTCCTTTTGGTATAACAACTCCTACAGCAAGTTTTACAATACTAAAAGTATTAATACAAAACAATGCTCAAACATCTATAGCTATAATTATTGGAATAGAAGCAAGCGTTTGGCTTCATCTAATCAAAGACGGATATCTAATCCCGCTGAAAGTAAACTCAACCAAACGTAAATAAAACCTTAATTTCCAACACCTGAATTATGAGTAACATTCAAGAAGCCGAAGTATCAAGATCAATAATAAAACTAATAGAAATTATTGCAAAATTAAGAGACCCTATTGATGGTTGCCCTTGGGATCTAGAGCAAACGCATAATTCATTAATACAATATGTAATTGAAGAAGCTTATGAAGTTGCTCATGCTATAAGAAATAGTGACACTAATTCTTTAACTGAAGAGCTTGGTGATCTGCTCCTACAAGTAGTACTCCATTCACAAATTGCATCAGAATTAGAAGAATTTGAATTCAAAGATGTTGTGAACACGCTATGCGAGAAACTAATCCGACGTCATCCACATGTTTTTGCTGACAAAAAGTCAATTACTAAAAAAGAAGTAAATCGATCATGGGAAGAAATAAAAAAAGCCGAAAAAGAAGCTCGTTACACCAAAACACCGCTGAGTGATTCTCTTAAAGAAAAAATTCATATACATCCACCAATTTCTGGTACAATAAAAATCTCCAAAAAAGTCAGCCAAAAAGGATTTAAATGGGAGACTAGTGATGAAATTTGGAATAAAGTTTACGAAGAGCTCAATGAACTTAAACTTGCATTAAAAAGCAAAAACAACAAGCATGCTGAAGAAGAATTTGGAGATGTAATATTTAGTCTTATTAATGTTGCATTATGGTATGAATTAGATCCTGAAGAAGCTTTAATCAAAGCAAACAATAAATTTATAGATCGATTATCTTATATTGAAGAAGCTAGCAAAAACAAGCTAGAGAGCCTTTCAAAACAAGAATTACAAGAGCTTTGGAAGCAGGCAAAGGTACATTTATATCAACAATGGAATACTATCTCGTAGCAATTCTCGTTTTACAATTAAACTTATAGCAAAGTCAAATATTTAACAAAAAGATTTGACGACAGAACATGGAACAAGCCTTGACTAAATGGATCGATGAGTATCACCAAGGAGTTCGATATGGACTAGAAGGTAGAGTGATAGTAAATGAAACAAGTAATTACCAAGAAATTACCATTATTGAAAGTCATCGTTATGGGAAAGGTCTATTGCTAGATGGTTGTTGGATGACAGCTGAAAAAGCCGACCGACATTATCACGAACCCCTTGTTCATCCTGCATTATGTGGTGCAAAAAAAATAGAAAAAGTTTTAATTATTGGCGGGGGAGATGGGGGCACTGCTAGAGAGTGTCTGCGTTACAAAGAAGTCAAACAATTAGATATGATTGAAATCGACAATCGTGTTATTGAACTTAGCAAGCAATATCTACCCAATATTGGCGGAATGGCTTGGAATGATTCAAGGTTAAATCTTCAAATCTCAGATGGGATTGAATGGGTATCAAACTCTATAGAGAATTCTTATGATGTAATAATAGTTGATGGTTCAGACCCTATAGGCCCAGCTAAAGGCTTATTCAATAAAAGATTTTTAAAAAACTGTATGAGGATTCTTAATAAGGATGGTATTTTTGCAACACAAAGTGAATCACCAGAATCATTTCGCGAAATACATTTGGAAACAATAAAGCTAATTCGTGAAATCTTTAACTGCTCAGATACTTTATACGGATGCGTACCTATTTATCCTAGTGGCTGGTGGAGCTGGACATTCGCAACTAAAGATCATCCAAGTTATCAATATCCCATGCAAACAAGATCTAAGCTAATAGAAAGCCAATGTGATATATGGAGCCCTAAATGGCAACTAGGTGGATTCCAAGCAATGCCAGCTTTCATTAAAAGAGAACTTGAAAAATGAAACCAAATAATAACTCAATATATAATCTATTTTGCGACGAAGGTTGCATTTTTATGAATGCAAAGCGCACTTATAAAGAATGCAATCTTTGTTTATTTGGTGTACCTTATGATGGAACAACTTCATTTAGACCAGGAGCTAGATTTGGGCCTTCAGCTATAAGAGAAGTAAGTCAAGGGATAGAAACCTATTGCCCTCAATTAAACCTAGATCTTGAAGATATTAATTTTACAGATTTAGGCTCCTTGAAAATTGGCTATGGCGCGCCTGAACCAGTGATTATTAAAATCCAAGAAACTACAAAGAAAATATATCAATTAGGAATAAAACAGTTAATGCTTGGAGGTGAGCATTCAATTACTGCTGGTGCTATTAAAGCATTAATAGAAAAATATCCAGATTTGATATTACTCCAACTAGATGCACATGCAGACCTGAGAGATACATGGCTGGGTACACGTCACAGCCATGCATGTGTGATGAAAAGATCTTTAGAACTACTGCCAAGTGAAAAAGTTTTTCAATTAGGTATCCGAAGTGGTACTCAAGAAGAATTTAAGGAACTTCGAGAAAGTGAACGTCTTATTGAATTCCAACCAGGGCAACCTGCCATTAATTTACAAAAAGCCTTAGATCCCATGCTTGGCAAACCTATATATCTAACTTTAGATTTAGATTGGTTTGATCCAAGCATTCTCCCTGGAACAGGCACACCTGAACCAGGTGGTTTTTTTTGGAATGATTTTGCTGCTGTAATAGATATACTAATAAATCATAATCTTATAGGAGCTGACATAGTAGAGCTCGCACCAAATATAGATAGTTCAGGAATAAGTAGTATTCTTGCTGCAAAAGTAACTAGAAGCCTAATAATGCTATTAAATAAATAATAATCTATCAACTCACGTTCTAATCTGTTGCAAGAAAAGCTCTCCCCAAATCTAATTGACGATCAACATTCGTATTCTGCGTCTCTTTAAATCTTGGTAGAGTTGGTGCTCTTTTAGTCCAGTGGTGACAAAAAGCCAAAATTGATATTTCAGTGGGGACTTTAATTTGCCTTAACCGACACCATCCCTCTGACCCAGTCTGTCCAGAACAACAGTGCTTACAAGTTCTGCAGCATTCTTTGATCATTTTCCTTCCCTAAGGATCACAGGTTAGTAACGGATCTAGAATTCGACAAAATTCCAAGCAAATCTGCTGTTTTCCTTCTTTTTCCTGCGCCCTAAACGCTTAATTAAGAAAATCTCGTCCAATCAAACCTAAAGAAACCCATGCGAACTCCCCTCTATCAAGACTGTCTTGAAGCTGGAGCTCGAATAGTTCCCTTCGCAGGGTGGGAAATGCCAATTCAGTTCTCTGGGCACATGAAGGAACACCATGCAGTTCGAAAAGAAGCAGGGATTTTCGATATCAGCCATATGGGCGTCTTAAGAATTCAAGGTGAAAACCCCAAAGATGCGCTTCAACAATTAGTACCGAGTGACCTAGGCCGTATTGGGCCTGGCGAGGCTTGTTATACAACACTTCTAAATCAACAAGGAGGGATTATTGATGATCTAATTATTTATGAGTTAAATGAGGAAAGAAGAAATGAACAAAGTCCTCTTCTTTTAATTGTCAATGCAGCTTGTAAAGAAAAGGATATACAATGGATAAAGCAAAATATTAATCAAGACAAGAATGAATTAATTGATGCCAAGAAGGGGAATCTATTACTAGCAATACAAGGACCAAAAGCACAAAAAATACTAGA
>QCKF01000010.1 GCA_003215545.1 Prochlorococcus sp. AG-409-L14
TTCTAAAAATAATACGAATGTAGTGAAAAATAAATCATTTTATTTAAAGAATCCTACGTTTAAGAAGCTGACGAATACAAAATTTGTACTTAGGATAATCGCCCTGATATTCTTTTATTATTTAATAAAATTACTTTATCTTGGCTTTATTTCCTTTTAGCAATACCAACCATTTTGCGCTTTCAATTTTTAAATTAAATTGATTTATTCCTTCTATTTAGATTAAATGCTTGCAAGAGACATTTTTAGGAGGTGAATCCTGGATTTGTCTCATCGCTAGCTTCGTCTTATTCCCAGTCTTTTTTAGGACCTCTATTTACTCCTTGCCCATCGTCATCTTGCTTACCTCCTATGACGAAGACTGCGAGGCAGGCTAGGCCAAGGATGCCGCAGAATTGCGCTGAAAGAGTACCAAAAGTCATTGATTAACTTGCGATAATGAATGTCATTGATAAACCAGAAATCAATTTCTAAGTTTGTTTTGGAATATTTTGAAATTAGCCTTAATGAATTTTCTTCCAACCACGGTCCACTCTTAGGAGGACTGTATTAGCTATGTATGAATTAATTGAACGGAGAAAAGTCCTTGAAAGCTATTATCTCAAATGTTTCTTTAGGATTGGATGCTTCTCTTCCCAGCAATCTTTTCGGATTGAGTTTCCCTTAGGTACCTTTTCCTTTGGCCACTGTTTTCCATTTCGACATACCATCCACAAGCTAATCGATGATCTATCTCTTCAAAGTTTTGACTCGATTCCAGCTTGGAGAATTGTTTCTTTGGTTTTTTCATATCAATATTAAACACTATCTAGTGACCCTTTGGGAAGGGGAGGCTCGAATAGAAATAAGAAAATATTTTAACTAGTTATTCAATCTGCTGTTTTTTTTCATTTCTTTTGCATAGTCAGCTTAACTTGTTTTTAGTTCATTCTTTCAAAACTATGGATCTTTTCTCCTCAACTGGTCCTTTTGGTACTTCGGTTACATCTGAACAACTTATCGTTGTAAACCTAGCGGCAATCCTTGTAGGAACTACTTTCAATGCTCCTCAGAAAGTTATCAAGTGGGGTGGTGTCATTGTTGCTGTTGTCACAACTACCTGTGCAATTTGGTGTTCTCACCATTAATTAAATATATTTTTTTCGAATAAGGTATTACATAAACGAAGCCATTGACAAACCGAAAATCCTGAACATAGTACATATGTATCTCAGCTCTAAAGGATTCTGTGGCGTCTCCAAAATTCCTTGCTGTACGCCAGGGTGACTTGGTTGTGGTGAATGGAGATGCCTCTGTTTTTGGTCCGAAAGAGGCTGATTGGTGGTTAGGCCATGTCATCCATGTTTTTGGGTCCGCTAGAGACTCAAGTCAAAACAGTCTTTTTCAGGTTGTTGATGTGGATACTGGTGTGATTAAAACTATTAACGCGGATTTGGTGACTGGGATCTTGCGGCCCAGATCTTTGCTCTAATGATGAAGTAAGAAGTAAGCCATTAAAACTTCGAATTCTTATGAGGAAGCTTTCTTGGGAAGAATTTGATGATTGCGTGGATCATATAACTAATAAATGCTTAACAAGAGGTTTTGACGGTGTATATGGCATTCCACGAGGAGGTCTTTGCTTGGCGGTAGCACTCAGTCATTCCCTTTCTATACCTATTTGGGATTACCCATATCCTGGTTGTCTTGTGGTGGATGATGTTTATGAGACTGGTGCAACATTGAAGAACATAAAGAATATTCCTTCAGTTACGGTTTTTGTTTGGTTCAGTAAGGTTATTCCCGATTGGTGGCAGGCAGTTGAGGTCTCTAGGTCTAATGACTGGCTTGTTTTCCCTTGGGAAAGTGAGAATTTTGCGGGTTCGGATGAGAAGATGTATCGCAATCTTAGGGGGAGGGGATGAGCTCTAAAAGAATTTATTTGGCATCACCTTATGGATTCGCTAAGCAATGGCAAGAAAGATTATTGCCTGATTTTATTAAGTTATTAGAAGGTTTAGGGTTGGAGGTTTGGGAGCCATTCGCAAGAAACTCTCAACTGAAGCCCTGTGAAAAAGGTTGGGCACATCGTGTCGCCAAATCTGATCTTAATGATGTTGTTAATGCTGATGCGATTTTCGCTATTGTAAATGGAACGCCTCCTGATGAAGGAGTGATGATTGAGATTGGTATTGCAATTGGTCTTGGTAAGCCAATTTTTTTATTTCGTGATGATTTTCGTAAATGCTGTGATTCTGAAGAGTACCCTCTTAATTTAATGCTTTTTTCTGCTTTTCCTTCTGATTCTTGGAAGGATTATTATTATACTTCTTTGCCTGAAGTTAAAGACCCTCAGAAAGCTTTAATAAGATGGGTGAATGATTGCCTGTAATGCAAACTTATATTATAAATGTATTTTTCTTAATTCGAATCTGGTTGATAATCTAATATTTTCTAATATGTAGTTCTTGACTCTGATACTAAAAAGAGTTTATAAATCTACTAGCAATATTAGTCGATTTATAAACCCCTTTTACTTGCTAGTAGAACTTTTTGTGCTATTTTTGCTTATTAATATTGTCCTTAGCAGTAGCATTCATTCCATCATAATCGGGACCAACCATGATTCCTACTATTATAAACAGAATTATGGAGGCTATGCCTACAAGGGCAGCAGATGAGTTGTATGCAAAAAGTGTTCCGAATGACAAAAGTGGCATGAATCAATTTGATCAAGATTTTAATCATAAACAAGCCTTGGCGAATATAGATGTATTTTATACAGTCTTGAGTTCAAATAATTATATGTAGATGTCTCCTCTGATTCATTTTGCTCAAAAGCTTATTTCCTAGCCCTAAATGCCTTTATTGACTTCTTTCCTTTTGAGTAATTAAATTCCTTTGATTACTATTTTCTCTAATTTTCTTTTCTATTGGCAGAAAAAGATATTTAATAGAGATTTAAGATATTTATTCATATAATCTAAATCTATTAATTGAGTAAATAGTGTTATTGATAATCATTAATTTTTAATAAAGTAAGATCTTTGGTGTTTTCCTTGCTTAGAGAATCAGCCTGTTTAGCTAGTAGAATGGTTAATAAGACTTTTTTGCTTTTAGTATGGGCAGATTCTCTGGTAACAGCTTTACCCTGCTAGGCGTAGAAGCGTTAAGCCCTGTAAATCAGTTATTTGTAGGGCTTTTTATTTTAGGCTTTGCTTTTCTTTTATTAGTAACTTTCTTGGATGACAGTGAGGATTATGAGTTAAAACGAGACTGGAGGAAGAAAAAATAGATGCTTTGATTATACTTTTCAAATCCCGTTAGTTAGAAATATTTGAGAATCAGACCATTTTGAATGCTTCCTATTGACTCAGTACTAAATGTAAGCAATTAAAGGACTAGATTTGAAAAAGAATTTTCTTGAATTATGGGCCCTGGAATGCCGTCGGCTTTAGTGGCTATAGCAGTGTCAGCGGTTTTCGCTGCCTTAGTGGGATTCTTAGTTCTCCAATTCCTTCCTGATACGACCCCCTTCTGACTTTTTACTTGACAAAGAGAGGACCAGGTAGCTAGAACATGTGTACTACTTAAGACACATGGCATTAGTCGCTTCTCCTTATGCAACCTTTCGAGCAGAGGAATGGGCTTATTTGCCAAATTCCCCGAAAGGCAGATCATGCAAACAAATGGTTGGCTCCAAGATCCAAAAACCAAAAACACAAAGCGTTTCCATCAAGATGAAAAAAGCTGGCCCATTTATCCAAAAGTCTTTATTGATTCAGGAAGACCTCTTTCAAATGAGGATGCCCTTGTGAATAACAGAAGTTACGTGGATGTTTGTGAAGCAAGTAAGCAATGGGAAGAGCTACGAAATGAAGGATGGGAAATGGTCGCTCCTCAGTGGGCTGCAGATCTAGACGTTTGAAAGATTTTGAAATTATTAGCTTATGTTTGATGATCTCAAAGAAGTTAGCAATAGATTCAACAAATTAACTTTCTTGGAACACCTTTAAGGATTAGAGAGGCTCGCCTTGCAATTAGAAGGAATGGGAATAAAAAGTTTGTTCTTGACTTGGAAGAAAATGTGACTGAGAGAATTTCTAGCAATGTATTCGAGGGCATTTTTATTTGAGAACAAATCCAATTAATAGCATTGGCTCCATAAAGCATTTTATCGTTTATTACTAATATTGCACCTTTAAGATCCATGTCATAGCCTTCAGGTAACTCAGAGGGATTTTTTCTTGCGTCTTTGATTTGTATATTTTTTATATTACTTTTAAGCTCCAATAACTCTGCAAAATAATTACAGAATGGACATTCACCATCATAAATAAAAATAATCTTTTGATCCATTTCTAGAAATTACAAGCTGTATAAAGTCTAGACGCCTTTAACTGCTCTTTTAGTTTTTTGTTCTCTGCTTCTAATTCCCTCATTTCTCTTTGGCATCTATCGATCAAATTTAATGACCATTCCCATTTTTTCTTAATACAATGTTCTCTCTCGATTTTCCAGTTCATAATTCAAGGTTGAAAACAGTTAAGCCAAGGGGCTTGGTTTCTATAGTTCATATTAGCGAGTAAGGCTTAATGATCTATTACTTTGATTCCTTTTTTCATAAAACGCATTGAGTTTCTGAATCGTTTTGATTAGATATTTTTTCAAAGTAATTTAATTAATAATATTGCCAGAAATAGAATTTCCGTTCATTGGTACTCAGTTTTCAAGGTGTGATGAGGTGAATCGTCGTGATGATGGTGAGCAATAGAAAGAGTGTTTTCTGTTTGCCCTTGAGGTCTTTGATTACTGCGTCCTGCTGATCGACCAACTCGCAAGCAGCCGTAATCACCTCAACCTTACGGGACGTTTCAGTGATATTCATTAGATTGAAAAGACTGGTCATGTCGATGGAGTGCCAAGCACTGCGCTGTCGACCTTTTTATTTTATGCGCCGCTTCTTATTTGTCGCTCTAACTGCGGGCATTCTGTCGCCAATTGCCTCTCAAGCCGAAGAAGTTCGTTACAACCTCACCAATGGTGACACTATTACTGGTGAATTAATTAAGGAAGAAAGCTCTAAGAAGACAAAGGTTATTGTCAGTCCTTTACTTGGAAAAATAAGAATAAGTTCATCTTCTATAGTTGTACCCAAGGAGAAGACACCTCCTTCAAGATGGGGGGCTGAATTTTCAGTAGGTTTAAACTCTTCAGCAACAAGCAAGGCTAAGGATTCTAGCTATGCAATAGACATTTCAACTACTTACTCAGGGGAAAGAAATAATTTAAGCATAGAGGCTGATTATCATTACGATGAAGTAACTGAGAACAATAAAACATCTACAGGAGCAAGCAGTGGTGGTTTGGACTTGAGAAATGATTTTATAAATGATGGTAAATATAACTTTTATACACATATAGAATATGATTATAATGCATTAAATACTTCAGGAAAAAATAGAACAATTGCTGGTTTTGGCCTTTCTAAAGACTTTTTAGCAAACCAGAATAGATCATTAAAGATATCTTTAGGCCCAGCTATTCAATGGGCTACAGGAGGCAAAGATTGCTCTACTGATAATAATTGTGGAGATGCATATTACTCATCTAGACTTCAAGCAACATATGATTGGTCTATTACTAAACTTCTCAATTTAATCTTAGACCATAAATTCACAGCTACACATGCGTCTGAATTATTAAAAGGTAGTGAATCAACTGCAACTCTAAAGTTTATCCCAAGTATTGATTCCCCATATTACTCAAAGCTTGAATATAAGAATTCCTATCAAGATTTAACAACTCCAAAAACAAAAGACAGTTATTTTTTGGGTTTAGGGAAAAGCTTTTAACTTATGACTATTGAGAGTAATTTGGTATGTACTTATAGGGATCAGATCAGAAGACGTACTACCTAACTTTTATAGGGGCCATATCAGGCTCCTTTTTAATGTCTGGGTCCTGGTTTGGGATTTCATCGTGCGTCATACGAAGGGTCAGAATCTTCCTAGTGTCGAGAGGTCGAAGTAGAGACACCTCCTAGCGTCCCTTAATAACTCAGAAGTTGTGATAGCAAGGATTTAGCTGTGTGCGGCAAAAGTTAGTCGTTGTGGGGATGGGGTGACAAAACCGTCCGGCGCAAAATAGTTCCCAAGACAATAGTCGACCTCTCGGCACACGCCGAGTACGGATAGCCGCTATATAAGCATTACGTCTACCTATATGTCTATATATGGTGCTTTGTTGTGATTCTCTTGGTTTAAGCCATTCGAGATTTCTCAAATGCAGCTGATCTACCAGCATCGCTAGCCCAGGGATAAGACTGTAAATGTGTCTGTAAAGAATGTCCCATTGCGAGAGCCATACTTCCAGCATCAATTCCTCTTTGATGCCCCCTAACGCTGTAACTGTGCCTAAGCGAGTAAACACCGAGCTTCTCACCACGTTCTCTCATCTGCTCCTTAAGCAATAGCCAACCATCTCTTCGTTCTAGATATTTACGCGCTGCCTCACCAGCTCCATTAAGTGATTCAAGAGGAGGTAATTCAATCTTCTTTGTTTTAAGGCGATTTAATAGATCCCAATTTAGAAATTCTCCTTGGTCATTTGCTAAGTGCAAGGCTTGAAGAA
The DNA here is from genome assembly GCA_003215545.1 of Prochlorococcus sp. AG-409-L14. Classification (GTDB taxonomy): domain Bacteria; phylum Cyanobacteriota; class Cyanobacteriia; order PCC-6307; family Cyanobiaceae; genus AG-409-L14. Next base: position 6,613 of record QCKF01000010.1, read on the forward strand.
CTCTTGGCTTTGTTATGCCTCCACCACTTCGTTTTTCATATGTGCACCACAGGAATGTATTACCAGTCACCTTGTCATTCCTGACTTCCAAATATTTGAGTTCTTCAGGCCTAAGGCCATAAACAGCCATCAGCTTCAAAGCATCCTCCCACTTTCTTGCAGGCTTTCTGTACCTCTCAAGCCCTTTGTCTGTTGGCATTGAATCGATCAAGTTGATAATTTCTTGATCCGAAATCGAATCCATCTTTTGACTTTGAGTGCCTTTGGGTTTCCTTCCAATGTGATCTCTTAGATCTGTTGTTGGAATCCAGGCAGGAGGAAATCCTTCACGATTTACGCAGTGCTTTAAAAATGCAGCAAGACTTCTCGTTCGTATCTCTCGTGTCCTGCAACCAGGTTCCCAGTCCCTAATACAGGCATCTATTAAATCGGCAGGATTTGTAGGGGGATTTCCACTGCTAAGTAATTCAAGGGTTGTTGTTAATACAGGTAAGAAATCTTTTTTCCAAGTAGCTCTTGGATCAACGGCACTGCCATGCTCGATTTTTTGGATTTTGAATCTTCTGACAGCTCCTTCCCAGTCACGCTCATAAGTAAGTCTTGGAGCCTTTCCTGCTGCAATTTCCGTAGCGGCTTTAATTGTGTGTCCACTAGCTACTAAATCATAAATATTGCGAACTCGAATCAAAATGTCGCCGCTTTCTTTAGCTGAAAAGTCAAAAGATTGCTCTCTACCCTCTTTCAATCTTTTCAATGGGGCAGAGATCATTGTCATTTCTCCCCTTTCGTTTTCAGAACGAACCTCTAGACGGGCCTTGCCTCTGTGTTCTCTTACTTGCCAACCTTTTGCAGTTGAATTACGAAGAGCTGTTTTAAAGCTCTTTACCCAAGGTTCATCATTCTTGAGCCTGGGCATTCGAAGGTTTTAAAGAATGTACGCAAAATGTACGCAAAATGGTCAGATCTTGCCATATCAGGACGCGACAAATTGATGAAATTCTGTATTTTGACGTCTTTGAAGTTCATTTTTCTCTAACTTAAAATCTCCTTTACCAGACATAGAAGCATTGCTAGAGGACTTCTTCTGGCCTAGAGACAAGCTACCAACTACAATCAAAAAGCACGGGGCGTGGCGCAGTTTGGTAGCGCGGGTGCTTTGGGAGCACTAGGTCGCAGGTTCGAATCCTGTCGCCCCGACTGGCTTTTTGGTGATCTTGAATTGGGAATGGGCCCTCATTGGGCCCTCCTGAACTTAAAGACCTCAGCGTTGGTGGGCTTTTGTGCCTTCTAAGGCTTCCTGTTATCTGCTGTTTCTCCAGACAAGAGCGTTTTCAAATAACCACGGAAGCCCAACTGTTGGGTCTGCGGTTCTTCGATGACCTTTTCTTCGGTTTGTGGATGAAGAGCTTGTGAATATTGCTCGGCATAAGCGCAGTTCTTACAGCTTTCATTGGGTGCTGGAATCTCACGTTGATTCATCAAGGCGATCATCCTGTCCACCTCACTTCCTATCCAGCTGCTATCCCATTGGTAAGGGACTAAAGCCTCCTCAAAGTGCATGGCCTTATTGAAATCTTCCTTGCTTCGATCGGCATTACAGACCAGGAAGTAAGCCGTTGGATGAACAGCAAAACCCATGCCTGACAGCAAGTAGGCATAGAAGTCCATCTGGGTCAGATAACCCTCGTGATAGGGGTCTTCTAGGTACTCAACAGGATCAACGCTTCTGTTCTTGGCTTGAGATTTGTAGTCAACAATGATCAGTTCTTTGGTGTGGGTGTCTTGCCAGATGTCATCGATGCCACCACCTAAAACAATATTGGTGTCCTTATGTCTGAGCTTCAATCCACCGTGTAGAGAGTTTCTCCAGGTATCCATTTCTTCGTGCTTAAACGGCACAACATGATCCAATCCATAAGCACTAAATAGACGATGGGGGACTTGAGCTTCCCTGCATTGATCAAACTCTTTCTTTAGGAGTAGGTCAGTCGTTTCATTGAGGGTCCACCCAGGAGTGCCAGGAGGATCTAGTCCTCTAACGCGATCGAGATAGAAACACCTTGGACAAGTCAGAAAGTCAGAGAACTTACTTCTACTGATCTTGAAATCAGTTGCTTGGTTAGGCGTATAGATCGACGTAGACCTGGTGCGATGCCCAGGTGCCTTAACGGGTATTTTTTTGCTGTTCCGTTTGAGGTCAATCATTGGTCAACCATCGTGCCAACGTGAAAGACCATCTATATCAAAAACATCTTCGTACCTAACTCCTTGAACTTCAAGCTCAACTACATCATCATCGAAAAATCCATTTTCGTGTCCATCTAAGTCATCTACATAACACATAGTTCTTACACCTTTAGCCATCATTGGCTCACTAAATTGCTGGATAAATTCTTCAAACGCAGCATCTACATCCTCAAGACCGAAAGATAATATCTCGAAGTATTTTCGATTAACATCTTCCCACTCTTCAATTTTATAGAATTCGGGTTCAGCGACAATACATCTTTTTGGTACGTAAACAGTTCCGCCATGTTCAGAGTCAGCAATACAAAATCTCCCATCAATAATTACTTCATCATGTTCTTCTTCGTTCCAAGTTTTTAACCATTCTTGTAGTTGTGATGCAATTACTGACTTGTAGAAGTCTAGTTTTAGCTCTTCTATGAGCCTTCCATATTTATCTATTATATGTTTATTTTTAGCAGTAATTCCTTTGTTTATATCAAACTCAATATGTCTTGACCCACCTGCAATCAAACCAGGATACTTGTTATACCACTTAACCTTTTCTGTGTCGGCTTCTTGATCCAGCTGAACAAGAAGAGACAATTCATCAGGTTGAAGTATTTTAATTTGATCTGATAGCCAGTCTTCTCCTTTTTCTTTTTCTTTCTTAGCAATTTCCTCAAATCTTTTTCGAGCTGATTCAACCTCTGGTGTCAATACATATTTAGATTCAACTTCTTTAATCCAGGAAGCAGCTTCTTTATCTCCAAGGGATACTGCCTTCCACCAATCAGCCAATGCTCCTTTTATGTCACCTAATTCCTCCTTGGCACATCCACGGTTCGCATAAGCCTCCGTATATTTTGGATTAAGTTCTATAGCCTTGGTGTAATCCTCTATTGCACCTTTTGAATCCTTTTTATCATCCTTATCGCATCCACTGTCTAAGTATTTAGAAGCTTGTTCTTTAGTATTATCCTGAGATGCTTTTTGAGATTCTTTTAGCTTTTGTAGTTTCTCAAAGTAGCTTAATCCTTCATCAGGTTCTTCCTGTATAACTGTCTTCTTGAACTTGACTTCTGAAACATCAATTTCTAAATATTCAGCCATTTTCTTCTTGATCGTCGTTTCATCACAAAGTTCGTGAATTGCTTCCCATATTTCATCCCAATCAAGCTGTTCTAAGAAATCTTCCTGACCTTTATAGTCTAAGAAAAATGTGTTGTCTAGAAAGAAGTCTTCTTCCTTAAAATACTCAATCATGTTTTTAATTAAGTCTTCCTTTTTGCTATTAAAGACCGAATTAATATCTTTGTAGTATTCCTTTTCTACAGCACAGCAATCAGTTAAGGTAAGTATTATGCTAAGCATTTTATAATTAGCATCTTGGAAGACATTTCTACTTTGGTAAGATGCAAGACATATTTGTTCTAGAGTCATGTAATCTCTTTGCTTATAGTCTAGAAGAACTTCAATTCGAGTATTTACATCGCCATTCCACTTGCATCTAATACCTTCTTCTTTTAGAAGCGAAATGACTCTTTCACCATGTCTTTTGGTCTTTATATCGTCAATATTCTCTTGAGCTATTCCAAAATCAAGCAGGACACGATCAGATCCTAATAACATCCAATAGTCTTGCTGAGTAAAGAATACAAACGGTCCTGTATAACCTCCACTGCTTATAGCCGCATAACCATCTCTTGTGTTCAAGCCGCAGTCCGAATGTGCCCTAATACCTTCCTTGTTTAAACGAGTAAATGCTTTACCTAAAGGTGAGTTCAGGAATTCCTTTGTATCCGATAAATCTTCTGAGTCATTTTCATCCTCCTCCAAGTCTGATTCACTTTCATCTAAATTTTGGCTTTCGTCTTTTGTTTGAGGAATATCTAAACCACCAAAATAACCTTGAAGGTCATCATCTATCTCCTCATCATCGTCTTCATCTAGATCCTCTTCTTCATATTCGAATTTAATTGTCTTTTTGAATTTGACATCTTTCTCTTTGATCTTCAGCGTGCTAGCAATCTGTTTGCAAATATAAGTCTCATCACAGAAGATGTGAATCATATTCCAGATCGCATTCCAATCCAATGTCTCGAGGAATTCTGTGCATTTTGATTCATATCCTTCATCAAACTCACCATCATGTAAATCATCATTAGCTATAAGTAATTCAGATCTTGTTTTGATGAATTCAGCTTTCTCTGTATTAAATAGTTTCTCTATCTCATCAATGTAGGTTTCTTTATCAGCTGATTCTACATATTGAACGATCATCAATGCCATATCAAGATTCTCATCAGACAGACCATATACATGACGACAAGCAACCCTTACTAATTGCTCAAAAGTCATATAATCTCTTTGTCTATAATCTAAATTAATTTGAATCCTATTTTTTATATCTCCATCCCATTCACATTGAATACCTTCCTCTTTTAGTATTTCTATTACCCTATATCCATGTTGCTTAATTAAATCATTCCCTTCATTCTCAGCATCTTTAACTCGAGAACCACTGTCTAATTCATCAAGGATTTCATTTGCAGTCGTACCACTATTATTGACAAGTGCGACCTTAGCTATATCTGGATATTCTTTTGAATCATCAATCGGTGCTTTGGTTGCTTCTTCAACTATTTTGTTGAATCTATCTTCATCCCATTCGAAGTATCTTTTCTTATCTTTATTATAGTAATTTATTTTATCTTGATCTGTGATTTTATTTTGACGAGGAGGAGGAATATCTAAACCAAAAGCAATAGCAGTACTATTTTCTTCTAATAAGAATCCATAATCTTGTTCGTGAAAGAATACCCAAGGACCTTTGTAATTTCCATTTGTAATAAGTTCTACTCCGTCTCTTATATCTACACCACAGTTTGAATGAGCTTTAATCCCTTCTTTGTTTAAACGGCTAAAGGCTTTACCTAGTGGTGAATTCAGGAATTCCTTTGTATCTGACAACCCTTCTGTATTCCCAGATTGACTTGTAAGACGTTCTAATAATTCACTTTCACCTATTACTTCTACATTTAGTTCTTTGGCTTTAGTGAGTTTGCTTCCAGCTTTTTCACCTGCAATGAGTAGGTCAGTCTTGCTACTAACTGAACCAGTTACTTTTCCACCAGCACGTTCAACTAGTTCCTGAGCTTCTTTACGACTTACCTGTTCAAGGGTTCCCGTGATCACCACAGTTAACCCTTCTAAGGCTGTTGGGTCTATCTCATTTATGTCTATGGCATCAGTCATTAGTCATGCTTCTTTCTTCTTAGAAGCCACCTCAGCTTCAAGGGTGAAAGTCACATTCTGATCAGGACTGAAGCGATCCACCAGTGTTTGAAGTTCTTCTTTCATCTCGGCTTCAGAGGTGGGTTCGAGTGACTCTTGAACCAAGGCTTCTTTCCAAGCTCGATCAATGAGTTTCTCTAGGGCTGCAGCTTTGATTCGTGCCACACCGATCTGCTGAAGAATGACTTGTTTGGGGACTTTGCCTGGACGGAACCCTGGAAGTCGGATGGAGCCACCTAAACGCGATAAAGCCTCGTCATAACTGGACTTACAACGTGCAGCAGGAACTTCGATTTCCACTGAGATGCGGTTCTCAGGAAGCTCCGTGACTTTGACTTTGAGTTCAGTTTTGGTCATGAATTAAGCCACGTAAAAAACATGCAATCGTCATAGGTAATTCCAAAATGATCACAGGTAGCCTCGTCTCTCTCTTCATCTTCGAGATCATATATTTCATCAGGAATATCTTTCCCATCAATAAAGATTGTTAGGGCAGGTCCCGCATCTTTCGAATATGACGGGTCGTCGTCGTCGTCTTGAATCTCCCATGACAACTCAGTTTTTTCCAGTTCTTTCTTCAAGCTTTTGTGGTCGCTGAAAGTTTCAATTGAAAGACCAGATTTTTTGATGCTTGTCATTATTTACCCTTCACCCCAGCTGCCTGTTAGTAGACAGCCTTCTGCATGAAATGCTTCAGGAGGCATACCATTTGCTTTCATATTGTCATCGTCTGTTTCCTCTCTAATTACAATGCCTCGATTATCAACTACTTCTGCATCTTGGATTGCAATTGTATAACGCTTCCATCTATATCCAGCATCATAATCTTCTTGATAATTTTCCATAATTTTACCTTCTTCATCTCTGTAATCGTCCCAATCAATTTCCTCCTCACCACAACCATATTTGTCTTCATGCTCCTGTGTAAACCAAAGTTCACCGCCATGAATTGTATCTAACTTTACCCATTCATTCTTTCCTTTTTCTAATTGAATATAGCCTTCTTCTTCTGGGTTGAAATCTGGCGAATCTTCTAATTCCTCAGTCATTTAATTGACCATTTACATTGATGCGCATACTTTTTGTAGACACTCGCGAAGCTTTTATCAACCAATCGTTCTTGAATATTCACTCCATCCTTAGAGAGTTCAGCCACTGTTCTGCCATATCTATCCTTCGTAATCCGTCTGATTGAGACCTCTTCTCCAGCAACTAAGCCATTGAGGTAGTCCCTGGCGGCTTTAGCTGGTATGGGATCAGCTCTTTTTCCTCGTAGCTCTGGGGTATCAATACAAGCCAGTCTGATCTTCTCTCCTTCAGTACTGGTACAGGTATCACCGTCGTAGCATCGATCAATGGTGATGGTGGTTTGAGCTAAGGCTGGTGGTACCAGAACTAAGACGAGAACCAGGAGTAGATCATGGGGTTTCATCTCAATTTGGAAGAGGTTTGGGACTTCAATTAGCCATCACCCCATCTTGAGATTCCTCCTACATCAAAAATATCTTCATACCTCACTCCTTGAGCTTCAACCTCAAATTTTTCATCTATAAGTCCTGTTATTCCATATTCCGCTGCGATAAGTGAACTGATTTCTTTTCTCATCATTGGTTCTGGCAAGTTCTCCAAAAATTCCTTGATGTTTTCATCATCATTATCAAAACTACTGTCTTCCTTTAAGGACTCTTTGTTGATGGGGCCCCAATCTTTGATGTCATAGAAATCAGGATCAGATTTGATTATTCGTTCAGGAACATAGACAAAACCACCATGAATCTCGTCTGTGTAAACCAAATGATCATGATTATTTTCTGTGAAAACAAAGTAAGAAAGTGGAATGTCTGGGAAAAAAGAATTCGATGGTTCTTCTTTTTTTTCTTCTATGGCTTTGGCTAAAGCCTCTTTATAAAACTCCGTAGATAAGAACCCACAAAGCTTGGCGAGTTCATCCTCTGACCTATCTGAAAGTTGAGAAGCAATATCAGGCAGAACTCCTTCTATGCCCTCTGCCCATTCATGAAGTTTCTCTTCCTGCTCAGATGAATCAGTCATTGACCTTTTTCTTCCATTCTCTTTCTAGCTGTGATACGCATCCTTTCAATAATGCGGAGGTTTTGACTCCTCAACAGGGAAGTAAGCACGATCTTCTTCGTCTGGATCTTGCTCCCTGAGGCTTTCTTCTACCTCGTCATACGAGTCGTCATCAAAGTTCCGTTCAGACTTGGTCATGACTTGGCTTCTTTTCTGCCTTTCCAAATCAGGAGCAGTGGCAAGCCAACGAGCATCAAGCTGCCATCAATTAATAGGTAGGTGTTTAGCATGCTCATTCCTCAACCCTCACATCGACTCTCTCTATCCGCTGCTCATCTTTAAGCAGCATCTGTTTGACCGCATAGGCAGCAACACCAAAGGTCACCAAGACACCAATGGTCTGAATGAAATCGATGTAGGTGGCAGTGAGGTGGTTCATGTTTCCTTTCTAGCTGATCTAGCTACCCCCTCTTACCTTTTAGGTCATCCCATATTTCGTCTTCCGTTGCGTCCCTAGTAAGAGGTGGGTCTGAAGAAAATAACGTTTTGCGGAAGGCTTTCTGCTCTTCGGTCATGGTGAAATCATAGAAATCCATGATTTTGGGAGATACCCCCCAAAAAGCAAGCGTGAACTCCTCTCCGGAATAGGGACTTTCTTCCATAACTTTTTCAGCCTTTTCATCTAATGGCTCTACTTCGAAAAGGGAAAGCATGTACTTCCCTATCTCGCTTCCAGCAGGGAAATCTTCATCAATAAGGTATACACCCAGCTCATCAGCTAAATCCTGGGTGAAAAATTTTTCAAATACTTCTTTCTCGAGATACATCGCACTCATCGAATGATTATCATCAACCCTAAATTTCCCTCCTTTGTATTCCATAACTCGATTTTCTTCTTCTATATCTGAATCCCAGTCCTCAAAAGCAGCCTCTTCTTCTATAAAAGATTCCTTTGAGAGATCAAGCTCTTCAAGACGCTTGCGCCAGTCACCTTCAAGTCCCATAGATCCTTCCTTCTTTATCTTTATTGCCTTCCTTCGTTTTAGCTGGAAATATCGATAACTGTTGGGCCTCTCTCTAGGGAAGCAAGTTGCTCTTGAAACACCTCCATCTTTTCTCTTAGGTCCTCATCAGTGCAGTGTTCCTTGTAGATCTTGAATAACTCAGCGCAAGCACTCACCTTGGCGTAGTCACGAGTTTTCTCTGATAAAGCGACTTTCAATAATGAATCGGCTACAGCAGGTAGAGCATTAGCGATTTTGCTCATCGCTGTTTGCCTTTGTTCTTTCCGAATGTCTTTGAGGTATTCCTTGCACTCTGGGTAATCCCGATACTTCCGAAGGGTCCGGATATGACACCCTGCAGCATCTGCAGATTCTTGCCATGTAGCACCAGAAGCCCGAAGCATCAAAGCAGAAAAAATCTTTGGTGGAACCTCAGTTTCCAATTACAAGGATGTGTAGTAATTAAATAATAGCTTCTCTCTTTAATCGTGTCTCGTTCAATACACTATTGATTGCAGGATTAGATCGTCAACGATTCAAATAAGGTCCCAGGAAGGTGAAATTGAATTCATAAACCTGCAACACTCCCCCCTATAAACAAACGTTTGTTCTATAACTGATGACAAGTCCCTATTAATTGCAGCCACTCCTACACTAAACATTATTGGTCTGATAACTATGTATCCATCTGCACTTATTATTCACTGCAAAGAATCTTACTTCCAAGAACTAATGAATCTCGGATTAGATCCTAATTATGATGACGGTGAATACAATGTAGTTGTTGATGACGTCCCAAATGAAATTTTTAGTGTTGATTATTCAGAAGATGAATTTATAGAACCCCACCCCCGAGACGTAGCTATTTGTGAACATTATGGGATTGATATCAACCAAGTTAATTGTATAGAAGAAGTTTGAATAATGCAGTTGCTTATTAAGGGCCGCAAAGCCTAAATCCGTTGAATAGGGTCGCCGCCTAATAGAAATCGGGTGCGTATTCATCATCGGAGTCATCTTCCTCATCGTCGTCCATACCATCAACTTTGATCTTCACAATCAGAGAGCGCCACAATTCCTCGTTAAGTCCGAAATGCTTGCAGAAATTCTCTAGCCGCATGCAATCTTCGTCAGTTACAGCCTCGTAGGGCACGTCATTAACGAGCACCGTAACTAACCCCGTTTTCTCTAAGTCCTTTTTACTGACATAAAACTCCTGATCAGCATCATTGAAAATCTCCTCTTCGAGGATCTCAGGCTTGCAAGTAAGCCAAACGTCGTATTTCATTTCCTTATTTAAGTGCCGTAAACCTTCTTTGGCTTTATTAGCACCAGGAAATCCCATGGCCCCAAGCCTTCGGGTTCTGGTTTCTCTGAACTCTGTGTAATCACCCTCAATGTTGGGGGTGAAATCTGTGGGGCAATCTTGTCCAGCTTGTTTTGAAGGCGTTTGAACTCGTTAGTAAGGCTCATTACATCAACTGTTTCCTACAGAAAAACCGTACTTTTCAAACACTCAAAAGTCCATGTAGGACATTGAAGGTCCCATGCGAGAAGTATTGCACTGCAAAGGATCAGAAGAAACATAGGACACTAGGACAGGGGTCGTTATAAATGCGAAAAGCGGAACGGTAGGGCCTCTCTCTCTAAGTACATGGAATAAAGAGAGAAAAAGGATCTATTAGTCCTAGTAGTGCTCTAAGAGGAGGTGGCCCAACAGTTTTCAGGTAGGACAAAGGGAGTCCTACATCAGTCCTACATGTCCTATACATCAGCGAACCAAGGGTGGAGAGCCTTATAGAACAGCCCACCATGTTTACCTGTAGTTCGTTTACCTAAACCAGCCTCAACAAGTTGAGCAAAGACTTCTTCTTTTAGTTCAGGTGTTAATTCTGTTTTCTCCTTACCGCTCAAGCTTTGAGAGATTTCAGTCCAAGCCATACCTTGTTCATTTTTAGCTTTAGCTGCAAGTTCATGTAATCGTTTCATCCATTTTGTTTTTGTGGAACGAGAGCCATCAGTTTGAAAATTCATGGCCCAACTATCTAGATAGTCGACGAGTTCGATAGCAGCTTCTATGCGATCCAGACCAATGAATTCTTCAGGTGGAACAGCATGGAGTGTATGTAGTACATGGAGTAACCCTGCAACTCTGCCCACCTTTCCGGCTGACTTATTGAGTATTGCAGCGTGAAAAGGGCTAGCTTTTACCGCTTGCATTTGCTTTTGATATTCGTACTCCGAGAATCGCTTTAAAGCCTGATCATCTAATTGATATTCCCAAGCGAAAGAGCTTCTAATTTGCTTAGCAATGACTTGAAGAGTTCTCTTAGCTCCTTCGAATTGTTCTTTTTCTATTGGGCTGATTTTCGTAGGCAACTTAGTGGGATTAGGAGGCAGATGAGAGAACAGGAATCGAGCCCATTTACCATTGTGATCTTTACCTTTCTGAAGCTCTGCAAGGACTTCGGGCTGAATACCTCCATAGATGGAGAAGTGGGTTCTATCGCAGAATCGCTCGTGTTTTTTATTGGCACGAACAACCTCAAAGCCACCGCCGTCATAAAGCTCTAGGAGTTGTTCTTCTGCTGAACCTCGCCCCTGGGTGTACTGATTCATTGATTTAAAAACGCCTGCTAATTCATCAGCACAAAGCAAGAGGCCCAACCGTTTTTCTTCTTGAGTGATCAGTGCACTTTGTAGACCTTCTTCTGTCGAGTTCTTGATAGTTAGAAGAGGCCTAGGAGGTTTTGGCCCTCGATCTTCTTCGGGCTGCTTATTCCAAACCGCTAGGTCTTCCCCCCATTTCAGTTTCATTTCTGCGAAGACTTCAGAGAGGGGGAAATCAATTAGAAGCTTTTGAAGAGGTGTTTTCTTTGTACCTGTTTTGCCGCAAGTACAAACGTAGAGATTCAGTGGAGGCTTAAAACCAGTAAGAGGTTGGAGATTGACTGAAGACCCCAACTTCAGCAGTGCTGAACATCCCGCCATGTATGTAGTGGCAATCAACGTATCTGGATAGGGCAAGTATTTAGTAATTGTTCTAAGAGCTTCGACAATGGACCCAGGAAATAGCTTGTCGAGTGTGATCTTGTGTTCTTTTTTTTGTGGGGCCTCTACTTTTAATTGCCACCCTCTTTGGCGAGCATTTTCAATAAGAGTTCCGATGGTATTAGTCGGATCAGTGAGTGTTGGAAGCTGCTCAATTGGATCCCAGTTAGCAGAAAACCATTGAGCCTCTTCGCAAATCTGGCCAGCCTCAGATTCACCAAAGTAATTCTTCAACCCATAAAGCACACTTATACAAATAGACCTTTCTCCCTCCCCAGTTTTTTCTCGTTTTGGGATGTACCCCAGCATCTCTACTGCTAATTGATGCTGTTCATCTCTAGAGCGTCTATCAAACCAAGACCTATCTGCAATAGGGCCTTTCTTGATGAAGCCCTTGGTTGTTCGGACATGGTCAGCTAGTGGAAGACAAACTTGTTCAATTGCCTTGAGCTGGTATCTCACGCCGCTGTAGCTCCGCAAAGCGCAGATGTTTTTTGTCTTCCCATGGAACCCTCCAGGAATTCGCATGACACGATTTGGATTGCTGAGTCCTTGATCAACTCCAAGATTGGGACATACAACTTCAATAGTCTTTGCAATCCTTTTTTGCATCTCTCTGAACTTGTCTGGACTAATGCATTCAGACAAAAGCCAATAGAAATGAACTGACTTTCCACCCGTCCAAATAGTCATGCTTGGAGGTGGAAGCTCTGCCCTGTGAAGAGCTGAGTATTGAGTATCTGGATCTAATAGACCGCTATCTCCCTCAGTAAAGAGGGCATTGGCTCCTGAGATGTGAGGGTTACTTGCACCCCATGCTTTTTGGAGTCCTTGCTTGTTTAGGTGCTCTTTTTTAGTTCCCCAGTTTTCGGGTTTAGGTAGAGCTGGATTAACAACAAGACCAAGGCTGTTACTTGGATATTTCCGCAAAGCCCTCTCGATTTCTGCCTGAGGAATACTGTTTGCTTTACATGGGAAATGGATGTTTGGACCAGGTTCAGGAGGGAAGACACTTAGAACAATTTCGTCCTGATCTCGTTGAATTCTTTTGAGAAAATCGGTTGTCTTTGACCAGTCAACAAGTCTGTCTTGACGAGCCTTTTTAGGTGGTAGCCCTGTCATAATGGATATGTGAATAAATGGATTAAGTCGGTTGCCCGCCGGCTTTTTTCATGGCTGTTTAGGTGCCCTGCTAGTTCAAAGGCATTGAGGGAAAGTCTTCTTCCATCAGCCTTTCCTTTTCTGAGGAGCTTTCCAAGCCAAGAAAACCTTCTCAACTTCCTCGAGGTTCCAAAAATATTTAGAGGTCTTTCCATCACCTTTTCGGTGATAGTGATCCCCATATTCGAAATACCCCTCCTTCCTTTTTTGGAGAAGCGTGAGGGGATTTATTCCCAATGCATATGCACATTGAGAAGTACCGATCCATTGGATCTTTGTTTTTGTTGGCATGGATTAAGCCAGATCTAAACCTTTAGCTCTTGCCACTTCTTGAACAGATTTCGGCCAGTTGCCTAACTCCCAGACAATTCCATCTCGCCCCTTAGTAATGAGGTCAAGATCCTTGTCTATTTGGGATGCAGACTGCTCAGAGTCATAAGGAACGGCAACTGATGTGCCATTCACTTGTGATCGATTGGCATAGCGATTCTGCTTTTTGCGTGGCATGAAACCAAAAGCATTTACAGAATCCGCTCATCAATCCACCAACGCCAAATCCACTTTTCTACTGGCTTCTTTGGGGGGCAGTCCGACATTCCCGAAGGAAGTTGATTCAGCAAGCAGATGCTTGGGCACTCAACTGGATTAACTAAAACTATAGAGAACTTTTTAGTTTTTACAAGTGGTGGTAACACCATTCATGGTTTAGTTATTCAATAAATCAGATACAGCTCGCCTTCATAGCCAAGATCCCTCATCATTTCCTCCCAAGCAGCTTCATCTTCTGGCGTGTATTGATCTTGTTTAGTCAAATTTTCTATAGCCAACATTGGTTGCAAGTTCCGCCAGTTATAACAAACAAACCTTTGACGATTTCTCATTGATAACTTGAAGGTTGCACAAGGTCTTATGTGATCTATGTGCCAACCCCAGTGAGTGAAATTATCCCAAGACATATTTTCGTCAAACTGATTCTCTATATGAGTAACTAAAAAGTCAGGGTCACAACCTACAAGCTCCATCGTTGTCTCTGATTGCTTACCCCCCTGAAGAGTTCTACGAATTGATTGACTTAAGCGATCCCGCAATCTAATTCGAGGTTCGTTTTCCCTCCTTTCTTGTTGGTAGATATTTTTATGTGCTCGATTTCTTTTGGCAGACTTTCTATTACTTTCTCGATGCTTTTCTATATTCTTCTCTCTCCAAGCCTTCTTCGTCTGATATGCCTCTTCTATAAGCTTTGGTGATCTTTTTAAATAAAACATTTGTCTTTTCGCAGTGCACTTTATACATGTACTGCTTAGACCATCTGAGAGTACTAAGGCTATATAAAACTCACTTACTGGAAGTACTTTCTTACATTCATTACACCTTTTCTCTGTCTTTGTAATTGCTTCTTCAGGTGTTCGTTGTTTGAGCAAGTCCCTCCTTTCTTTTGCTGCTTTTTTTACACATGCTTTACAGCGTGCCTGTCTGGCATAGAAGTCATCTATTGGGAGTTCTTTTAAGCAGGTCAAGCATGTTTTAGTTTCTGCCATTACTTACTTTCCCTGTAGTGATGCTAATTAATCAATTTCCCAGTTAATGACATCCTCTTTATTGAAGCCCCAATGGTCACAAATTTCTTTTACAGGATCGGAATATGTTCCATCAACGTAGTCAGTAGGCACATCATCAATAGCCACTTCCAACTTATCTTCTTTCAATACATAAAAAAGATCTTTTTCCTTCACATAATCCAGCGCTGATGGCTTCATCTCAAGGAGAACAGTAGGTTTAGTCATTTGGTTAAATCCCTAAATTTGATGGCTCTTTCCATTGAGCTTTCAAGCATCGACTCGCTGCTCCATTGAGCATAGGCAGCGTTATGAACTTGGACGGTGTGGCCCATAAATGCAGCCATTTCCGTATCGCTCAACTTATAGATCTGATGACCTCGCTTGCTGTACGAATGCCTAAAGCTGTAGGGCACCACACCTTGTTCCGCCTTCAGCTTTTTCCAGACCTCGTTAAATCGCAGATAGTTTTTAAAAGCATCACCAGCCCCTGCTTTCATTCGAGGGAGGGGGTCCTTCTGTTTGATCCTTTGAATTAGGTTCCATTTCTCCTCCCACTCAGGATGAAGTGCCCAAAGCCTTCTTGGCTTGGAGATTCCTCCACCTGCTTTCTTGCAGTAAGTGCAGAACAAATATTCCTTGCCGTTCTTTCTGATCTCTAAATAGTCGTAACTAACTTCGATAGGCCTCAACCCATAAACGATTGCCAGCTTGATCGCTAAATCCCACTCCATCGCGCGATCTCTTAGTCGGTGTTTCTTCTCGGCTTTGTCTAAATCGATCGGTAGTGAGTTGATTAGTTCGAGTAAGTCCTGATCTTCTATAGCCACAGTCGGATTAGAAGTCTCTTGTTGCTTCTTGGCCGACTTACGTCCCACATATTCTCCGAGAGCATTTTTGGGAGGTGGTGTCCAGTTATCAGCAGGCAAGAAATGACCTGAGGCTCTAGAAGTTGCCCATCTCAAAAAAGCTGCTGTGTGTTGAATTCTGATCTGCCTACTTCGAGAACCAGGCTCATACTTCTTGCCAATCTCTATAAGCAGGTCATTGGCATTGGCTGCTGCAACCTCCTTCAACCTGCGAAACGTTTTCCCATATTCGATTTGCCATGTTTTTGGAGAGACATCACCACTGACTTTGACTTTGTAGTTTTCATAGCTCTCCCACGCAGTAATTAAAAGTTTTGGGTTAGGTCTTCTTGCGGCCCTAGGGGTTTTAGATCGTGTTTGCTTGACCCTTTCAACTGCCTCTTCTACTGAAACCTTTTGGTGTATGACTAACTCGTGGATTTCTTCTACTGATTCTCGAATGCCTGCTGCAGATGCTTTGCACCATGGCAAACCAAGATTGCGATAGATCCTTGTTCCATCGTCTAAGCGAATTCGCAGATTCGTGGTTCCTCCTTTGTCTTTGACCTGCCAACTAGTACCCAAAGCATCGCGAATAAAGGTCCTCAGGCTGGATACCCACGGTTCAGTTTCTGATCTTGCTTTCATCGAGGAGAGGATTGAATCGTGGGCCCTCCTGGGGCCCTCCTGACTAAATAGATTTAAATAGATCTATTTAGTTTACACAAGATTGAGTCTCAAATGACTATTCTGTACTAGATTTTGACTAGTGGCTGACTGGAATTTACTGCTTGTCTCATTTTTACAACCCAATGCTTTGGGAGCACTAGGTCGCAGGTTCGAATCCTGTCGCCCCGACTGGCTTTTGACGGATCTCAATTGAGAAAGGGGCGCTGTAGGGGGCGCTAGCTTATTGCAATAGCTTGTCCCTACAGCGTTTTGGTGCGTCGTAAGCGCCCCCCTTGTGGAACCTTGAAAACTGAATAGTTACTCCTAGATACGTGATTGCCAGCCAGTCTTCCAAATCTGGAGCTTGCACTTGGAGCATTCCCAATCAGCGTTAAGGGGAGACATCTCACATCCTCCAAGGACTGTTTTCCCTTCTTTTATTTCTGCCTTTAGTTCAGACGAAAACATTGGGTTCCCATAGAAGATTGTGCCGACAGGGGAGAAACCACAATTGGGACATTTCCTGGGGCGACGTTTCTTCTCAAGTCGCTCGGGTTCATTCACCACTATCAACGTCGTTCCACGCCAACACTTTTTTCATCCCACGATCAATAGTGAAGGCTGGGACTAGATAAGTGAAGATATTCATGTCTTTACTTAGCTCAAGGCATATATCTTCGAGATCTTTCTCTTCATCATTACAAGCCTTGGCATAAACCTCTTTGTTCTGCTCGTCTATAACCAGCAGATTGATAACGAATCGATATCTCACTCTGTAGATAATCGATTGGCCAATGGCTTGCTTAAGACCATCAAGTCTGTTGCTGAGGAACTTGATCTCTATAGCAATTCCATCCTCATTAATCGTTAGGTCTGGCCTATGCCTTTTACCAAACATGGTGACACTGCGTACTGAAGTGTCTTTATCCAATTGACTATGAATTTTTCCTTTGATTTCTTTCTTACGAGCATCCAAAGTGGACATAAATAGGTTTTCAAACTCCCGCTCGTTTTTGAGAGTACGAGCAAAATTTGTGTCTTTAATGATTTCGTCGATGGCTTTTACGTCATCCCAAACGTTGCTTCTTCGCGGCCCTACTTGAAATCCCATCTACATGCCTAAGGTCTAAGTCTTTTTTAGCTGGAAAAATCAATCCCTTCAGAAGAGGGTGAATAATTCGCCTTCGAAACCACATTCCCGCATGTGGACGATCCACCGCACTTCATCCTCTTGGACTGTTGGTCTTCTCCCGTTAGTCACCATGTCTTAGGAGACGATTCAATGATGTTCATTAGATTGGAAAGACTGGTTATGTCGATGGAGTTCCAAGCACTGCGCTGTCGGCCCACTTGTTTTACTTGTCCCTTCTTTTTTGTCTAAAAGTGATCGATATTCCAAAGTTTCATGAGTTCATGACTCCTTTATTAGAAGTTTTAAGGGAGAAAGGGGAGATGCATGGACATGATGCTATTTCTGCTGTTGTGAATAAGGTTGGGCTAAAAGAAGATCAACTAGCAATTACCCAAGAAAGTAATGGTCGCTCTGTTGCAAAAGAAAGAATTAAATGGGCAGCTTCCTATTTGAAAAAAGCTTCAGCAATTGTTCAGCCTCAAAGAGGGGTTTTTGATTTAGGACCAAATGCCAATAAGTTGCTCAATCTTGATCGAAAAATAACCATTGCCGACTTAAAAGAGATAGAAGAATGGAAGGTATATGAAGCAGAAAGAGCCTTACAAGCATCAGACAGTCAAATAAAAGACGACATTAATAACCTTGGTGATGACACACCAGAAGATTTGATTGACAAGGGCATCAAGGTGCTTAACTCTCAACTTGTTGATGAGCTACTTGAACAAGTCAAAGCAATTTCCCCTGAAGCTTTTGAAGGTTTAGTTTTAGAAGTTTTGGCAAAAATGGGTTATGGAGGTGGAGATGCCAGACAAATTCAAGGTGTTCCCCGTGGTCCTGATGGTGGTATCGATGGCAAGATCAATGAAGACAAGCTTGGACTTGATCAGATTTATATCCAAGCCAAGCGTTACTCAGATAATTCTGTAGGCCGACCAAAAATTCAAAGCTTTGTTGGTGCAATGAATGGGGGTGGATGTAAAAAAGGTGTTTTTGTCACAAGCAGCACCTTTACTTCCGAAGCAAAGACTTATGCAGAGGGATTACGCGATCTTCGCTTGGTTCTCATTGATGGAGTTGCACTTGCAAAACTAATGATTGAGCACTGTGTAGGTGTTCAAGTTAAAGAGACCATTCAGATTGCAAAGATCGATCAAGACTTCTTTGGCGGAGACGAATGACTGAACTCCATGAAATGTTGGCTTTCTATCAGTCAAAAGACTTTGAATCACTTAGCTATTGTGAGTTAACGGAGTTTCGAAAGATTGCCCTCAGGTATAGAGATAAGAAATTAGCAATGCAAATATACAAACAAAAACAAAAGCTGATTAACGAAGGAAAAGTTTCTAGTAAAGAGTTTTTAGCGGCAGCTTACCTATGAAAAAAAAGAGAGGAGACCTAAGCCGTTTTACTAAACCGACATCTTTTGCAGGTGAAAGTGCTGATCTGGATTTTCCATTTGTCGACAAAAATGATCCTGACTATCCACTGAAGATCGCCTTATTAGTAGGAGCAACCGTCACTTTTAATGGAGTGGAGAAAACCTTTGAAGATTTTGATTGAGATTAGATGTTCATATTTGCTATGCATTACGTTTTATTCCTTGAAATGACCTTTTTCACACCAATATTTGATACCTGATGTAGCTGTTTCCATCCTTAGATCTGCTCCTATCTGACAATTACCTGAGTTGTATTCAAAATCTTTATAAGCATCAAAGGTGGCAACATGCACCCTGGCATTTGCACCAAGTAAATCACTTTCGCTATATAAAGTGACAACTGACTCTTTAGAAGGAAAAAGTATTGAAAGATCCGTAATAGATGATGCCCCCACTCCTAAAGCAATGGCAATGCTAAGAAATTTCATTTTGGACATGACCCATTGCGACTTTAAGTATCCCTATAAGGCAAGTAGATAGCTAGCCTTCTTTCCGCAAGTGCCGTTACGACGGAAGAGGTAAGCGGCGCATGATTATTTGTCCTTAGGTTTGGGCAGTTTCGTTCTCAAGCCATATTTCATCTATTTCTGCTTTGAGTTTTTCAAAGTCATGGTTGTTTAATGGGCAATCTTTTTGCACTTTGCTCACGATGAAGGCCCCTATGTCTGCAAAGTATTTTTTTTGATATTCATCTATGGATTGATTCCTCTCCTCATTTGTCAGTTCATCCTGCTGCCCTACATCAAAGCCGTATTTCAGGAAGTCAGTGTTTAAAAGAACTCTCCACCATGCACCCGCTATTGAAGTTCCAAGTGCACTTTCAAAAGACAGACCATCATTTCTCGCTTCGCAAAACTTAGAGGCCACATGCTTACTAAGCTTGTACTGCGAGGGAGTTAAATCTGTGTCTTTCGCATTGGTCGCAATAGGGTGAATAAAGATTGTTATTGCAATCAGACAAGCAAGTAGTAAGCGGCCCATTAGAAATATCTCCTATATGGTCGCCCATCCTTAGTTCTAGCTTCTGTATAACGCCCACCTCTAGGGCCTCGTTTTTTCTGAGGTTTACTATTTATATTTTTGTAGAAGTCCGGCATTGTTGATTCATATTCATATGGCTCTTGTTCTACTCCTTGCTTGGAATCGTGCTGAACGGATCGAATAACAAGGACAATAAATACCACGGGTATGGCTATAGAACCAGCAATTATCCATTGCATAAACTCAGACATTTATTTGCCTCCAGTAATTCTTGGCCGTGGCCTAATACGTCCCCACCAGATGTATCTAGACACTAAAAAACTTGATATGAGCCAAATGGGAATAAAGATATTGCTTCTATATTGAAACCATCCACATCCATTAAAGAGACGCCAGCAAAACTCCCCAGTCACCCATTGCAAAACACCAGTCAAAACAAATAACACTACAACTGCAAGAAAATTGAGCGCAAGACGAGCAAGTTTGTTCTGAGGTAGTTTCATTCCGCAATTCTGATTACGACTGCAAATATCAGCAACTAGTAGAAATAGTTTCTCTATTGACTGATCCGATTGGTAGGTCTTTCTGGCTCTGGTTTTAGCGATCTAGTTTTCCCAAAGCACTAGGTCGCAGGGGGGGGGCGCTCTAGGGGGCGCTAGAAGGTTGAAAGCCCTTTAAATACGTTCTAATTCCTTGCAATATTGAGTCTCAAATCGATTTACCTGACTTCTAAAGACCCTTTAACAGCAATGGTTCTGAGCAAGTCTCATCTTTTGAGGCCTTGTCCTTTGGGAGCACTAGGTCGCAGGTTCGAATCCTGTCGCCCCGACTTCTAATTGCAATGGTTTTCGAGGAAGCTCGAAAGTCTCATCTGAGAAAGGGGAGCTAGGAGGGGAGCTAAGAGATTGCAATAGCCCTATTTGCAAGGGGTTGTTCATTGCTCTAGCTCCCCCCTAGACGATTGCTGCTGGGAAGAATCGAGCCTTCCGGACGACCTACAAAGAAAGAAGTCCTAAGAGGGACCCATTCAACACTTAGGAAGGTTTGACTCTTCTTCGCTTCTTTTAACTGAGGGATTCCGATAACAACATCGATCAATAATGGGAGCTATACCTTCTTCTAATTCTTGTAGAAGCTCAGCTTTAAATACTTCTCTATTCTCAAGCGTTGGTGGTTCGTACCCTGATTCTTGAACATCTAATAAAAGAGCCAAGATGGTTCTATGGAAAAGGGGGTGACGTAAAGACATTTACATGCCCATTGCTCTTCTTAGTTTTGTTGCTTCATCCATCCCTTCCATGATCGTGAAGGTTGCATTCTCTGTAGCGGCTTTGCGGATTTTGATTAGCTCTTGATACTCCGCTGATTCATAAGCCTCAACAGCTATACGCATGGAAGGGAACTCACAAATAACAGCTAAGTTTGCACCTTCTGTTTGTTCTTTCCCTTGCGGCTCAGTATCTTTTGCGAAGACTTTGCCCCCAACTTCTTTTAGCCAAGGCCCTACCTTTTCTACGTATTCAGCAAAGAGTTCTTGATTAATAACTGTTGAGGTTGAGATCCAATAACCTTTTGCACCTTTTTTGTCCATAAGAATAAGTGAGTCGAAAGAGTAGGGATGTGCCCTCCATCGACATCAAAGCATTTCTTGGCCTAATTAACATCACCGAAACGTCCCGTAAGGACGAGGTGATTACTTCTGCTTGCGAGTTGGTCGATCAGCAAGATGCAGTAATCAAAGACCTACAGGGCAAACAGAAAACTGTTTTTGTACTGAATAGTTAGCTAGGCAGGGTTGCCTGCGTAAGCGGGCTCATAGACCGGTGAGCCAAGACCACCGCCATCTTCGTCGTCGTCATCATCAAAACTGGAGAACAGAACCCAGATTCCCCCCAGTGCAAACACTGCGGAGATTCCAATACTTGCTAGGTCGAACTCCAATTTGAAAATCAAAAGTACAGAGACCCTACTTGGTTAAGAGTCGAATTGAGAGTTTTAATCAGCGGCTTCTGTTTGAAGAGTCTTTAGGAAGCGCTTCCTTTGACCACTGGCTTCCACCTCTGTGTACCAGCCACAAGCAAGTCTGTGATCTATCTCTTCAAAATTGGGCGTTGATTCCAGCTTCGAGAGTCTTTTCTTCGGTTGATCCATTTGTGGATTATTCACTATTGGCATTCCTTTTTTCTGTTATGTCAGTTACATCTATGAGCCCTGCGCCTCCACTTTCTTTTACGGCCAACATTTCTCTATTGAAGGGCCGCTTACTTCCTGTTCTTCAATTCATCAACAACAGAGTCCCACTTTTTACCTGCTCGTTCTTCTTCAAGACTTCTCGTAATCCTTGGCCTTGTCCAGATGAATATCACTGCAGCAATTGGAAGAACAAGAAACACCGGTCCTAGGAGCAAGAGAAGCGAGTAAAACTTGCTTAGAACAAACGCCTGACTTAGGAAAAAGAAAAAAGGCGCAGCAAAGAACCAGCAAAACAGAGTGAAGAGAACGCTTATTAGTAAGCGAGTGGATTTTTTGTGTGGAAGCTTCATTACTTAATTTTGCCCACAAGAGAGTTGGGTGTCTAAGCCGCTTTTGGAGCAGCGTTTCTCTTTGCATAAAGATCTGCTATCCCATCTGGAATGAACCGGGCATAGCTCTCTAAATGGACCTCAAGGGTGTGACCCATAGCAGCAGCGATATTGGAAAGAGGGAATCCAGCAGCTAGAAAAGCCAGGTGTTCAAGCTTTGTTTCCCGTTGTCTTTTGGCATAGGTATTCTCAGTCTTGGATCAGTAAGGAAAGTTTTTAGGCGAAACCGTTCCTTTTGGGATTTGTTTTGCTGCCGGCGGTAAGGAAGTGCGTTTTATCACTGCCAACGTCATAGAGGGTGTAATTCAAACCAGCTCCAATGCCAATCACGCTTCGCTTGGGAACTTCCTGTTGTTGTTCACGTTTACCGTTCAGATCCTTTACTTGTGAATTGATTCCTCCTCCAGTCAGTTCAAGATGAAATTGTTTAGTACTGCGCGCTGTGAACAGTCTGTTCACATTGAGACGGGTGAGTCGATCAAGGAGGATCAGTGGAGACGTTTCAGATGTGAGGTTGTCACCCACGTCTGAAGAGCTTCCATGGATGAGTGCACAGTCAAGTTCAATGAAGCCAAATTGAAGTGATGCCAGCCAGTTCAGGTTAGAAGGATTAACAGTGTTTAGCAGTGCATTGACTGCGTCTTCTCCTTGGCTGAGCCGCAGAGCATCAGCTTTGCGTTCACCACGAAACCCACGCTCTGCAAGTAGTTGCTCTTCCCACCAGCCATAGATGCAATCTGGTTTTAAATCGCCGCGATGAGGATTTTTTAGTCGATCCAACAATGCGTCACAGTTGCGTTCGGGTCCGACTAGGTCTCCAAGTACAAATAAGGATGTAACTCCACGAGTCTTCTTTAGATCCCGTTGAATTAGGTCATAGGTTTTGAGATTTCCGCGTAGACCACTTACTAGTGCCCATCTTTCAATCATCGTTCACACACATGACTTGCATCTTCAGCCTGTTCGGCGAATTCAAAACCATGACTTAGTCGCCATGCGAAGACTTTCGGTAGCCCCGCCTCGACAATCGCTTGACAAGTTCGAGCAACGTCATAGGCCACCTCTTTTATCTCAACTTCATCAGTTGCATCGTTGTGTATTACATAGGTGGCATTGGTACTTCCATGACGTGGCTCGCCTACTGATCCTGCATTAACGATTTTGCGCATCGGCAGTGTCAGTTCTTCACCCTGATCACAGTCATGGTCAGCATTTTGTAAACGCACACGAATAGATCCATCTCTCAACTCACGTACATAAGGCTGGTGGGTATGCCCGCAAAACAGAATATCGGCCCCCGCTGTTTCTACTCGCTCGAGAGCCGCAAATGCATCCATGTCTGGCAGAAGATACTCATGCTGACTGTTGGGACTGCCATGCACGAAGAGAAGTCGATCACGACGTAATGAGGTTGGGAGGCTGGCTAAAAAACTTTTGTTTTCGTCCGTTAGCTGATCATCTGTCCATTGGTGAGCTAGGTGCCCACGCCTTTCTGCTAGCTGAGAAGGGTAGCTGCACTCGCAGGCATTAAGACCATCGATGATATCTTCATCCCAGCAGCCCTGGCAGGTTGCGATGCCACGCTTTCGTATCAGCTCAACTACTTCGTTTGGCTGGGGGCCATAGCCAACTAAGTCGCCAAGACAGGTAATGGTGTTAATCCCTTGCCTGTCAATGTCATTCAAGACGGCTTCCACTGCAGGGAGATTGGCGTGTAAGCAAGAGATAATTGCGTGATTCATGGTGATTAACTTGAGGGAATAGCTTCTTTTTGTTGATCTCTAAGAGGCATTTGATGCATCTCCAATACGGCATCGTTTAGTAGGCAGAGGTCAATCGTTGATTGAATGCGTAAGCAATCAAGATGTTTCCCTTGCACGACAAGCTCAGACAAGCTGGCAGGCCTGCCATTTGGATCTGAAATTTCTTGAAGAGGAAGGAACTGTGAGCTTTCTTGACTCACGATCCAGTTGAAGAACATAGATCGCCCATCTGGCAAGTTCATCAACGCCTTAGCTCGATAGACGTCGCCATAGGCTCCGTTCACTAGCTCGAACCAAAAGGTATTCAGGCTGGGTGGATCCCAGACGCTGCGATTAAGACTGAGATTGAGGGATTCAAGTTTTTGGAACTCCAATTTGTCTTTGCTTGGCAATTCATGATCACGACCAAAGTGGAGATGCCTATCAGGTTGAAGTTGCAATGCTTCAAGCTGATTTTTGATGCGAGGATCGATACCCGCTAAGTCAGCATGCTGAGGAGAGTGGAACTGAGGAAGCTCAATCAATGCCAGCAAGTCACCTTGTTGCGACCTGGAGGCATGTTGGGTTTCAGATAGATCTAGCAGTTGAGGAATTTGATCTTTGAGAAATGCTTGATCAATTCCAGAGTTAGATGCCTGCTCGAGCCCTATATCGGAATGACCATCGAGGCGCAAATATCCGCATGCACCAGGATGACTAAGCATTGTTTTGAGTATCCAGCTGGTTTTTCCACACCCTGGCGAACCCGAGATCAGCCATGTCTGACTCATTCTTGGAACGATGACAGGTCACGAGAAAATCTATCAAATAATGAAAACGATAACCGTTTTAATTTTTGCCTCAGGACAATCTAGTTTTCCAAAGGACTAGGTCGCTCATGGGGAGCTAGGAGATTGCAATCCCTTTAAATACGTTGCAATTTTTGGCAATATTTGAGTCTCATATGACTGTAGCTATTTTCTAAACCCAAGCCATAGCAATGGTTTTGAGCAAGTCTCATCTTTAAAGACATTGTCCTTTGGGAGCACTAGGTCGCAGGTTCGAATCCTGTCGCCCCGACTTGTAATTGCAACGCTTTTCAAGGAAGACTGGCAGATCTCATTTGAGAAAGGGGCGCTTTAGGGGGCGCTAGCTTATTGCAATAGCTTGTCCGTAGAGTCTTTTCGTGCGTCGTAAGCGCCCCCTTAGTGGAACCTTGAAAACTAGAGCTATGCCTTAAACATCTTTTCCCTGGTGTTTTGGTGGGATGCATGATCTTGGGTAGTAGGCCTGAATTTTCTTATGTTGGTGTCGGACTTGTGATTATTTCTCTCTAAATAATCCGCATGGTCTTTAGCGAACCATGGTCCAACCTCTGAACTATGGAAGTTATAGAAGTTGGGCAAGCTTTCCTCGGAAGTTACTTCTACAACTACATACCAAAGTGCATCATGATGGGCCAGGCAACCAATAAGGCTTACAAAGCAGCCACGCCTCCTTATCCAGAAGATCCCCCAGAGAACTAATGAAGCAGGTCAAATTGAATCCAGACTCCGAGGAAGTAGGAAATACTTTTAAGGTAATAGCCATATCCATCACGATGGTTTTAAACGTATTTGTGTTTGGTTGGTTCTTTTTGTTCTCAGGCTTAGTTAATTAGAAATCGCTATGGAAAATACCCAGAAGAGATTTGACTAATCGCAACTTTGAAATGAACAGTGCTAGTAAATCACTGCGATTTTTAGTTCCTTTGTTCTTGATTGGAATCGCTTGGGTTCAGGAGCTAATTGATCAGGTCTGGTTTGGTGGGAATTGGAACCTTCTAATGGGAGGGGGGTATCCATGGTGGGGACTCTTTACCGCTCCTTTCAGTCACAGCGGATTTAGTCATTTGTTCTCAAACACACTTCTGTTTCTCCCTTTGAGTTGGCTCGTCCTTTCAAAAGGACTACGTGATTACATCTCTGTCTGGGCATGTGTTTTGTTTGTCGAAATATTCCAAGTTTTCTTTTGGGCAACTCCAGCACATGGGATTTCAGGAGTGGTATTTGGCCTACTTGGATACTTGTTGATTATTGGCTTTCTCGAAAAACGTTTTTTTGCAATTGTCCTCACCGTGATTTGTTTTGGACTGTATGGCCATTTCCTTCCATCTTTGTTGCCATGGAATGTGCCCCAAGGTATTAGCTGGATAGGACATTTCAGTGGCTTTATAGGTGGACTATTAGGGGCTCTGGGCATTTATAGAGAGCCTGACAATGTTTAGTACGCATCAGGGTTTTCTCTCTTGAGATTCCTCGCCTGGCTATGGCAACTATCAGGCGACCAGCGATTTCTTATCGCTTCCATGAAGTCGTAAATAAATTCGTCAGGGCATTCAAGTTCCTCTTGTAATTCGTTCAGTTCATCAATGAAGAACTCAGAAACACGAGAAATAGGCCCAGTATTTTGTTCCTCTGTTGGCTTCCACTTCTCACTCATTTGGATGGTTTCTTTAGACCGAACATTTCTGCCATCTTGCCAGTTAAAGCAAAGTATCCAATAGCCCCAACAAACAATCCAAAAGCAATCAGATTGGGAACAATCCCTCCAATAATCTGTGCCTCCCCAAAACCTAGAAAGGTAATCACAACAAATACTCTCGCCCAGGGGGAGCTAGGAGGGGAGCTACGAGATTGCAATAGCCCTATTTGCAAGGGTTTTCGAGGAGACTCGAAAGTCTCATCTGAGAAAGGTTGAGCTAAAGCGGCATAATTGAAAGATGCAAAAGCTGCTAATTACTCTTGGGCTTGGGATTGCTGCTATAGGAGTCCTTTATCCCTATCTCAAGAATTTGGGTTTAGGGCAACTCCCAGGCGACATTGTTTTAAGGGGTGAGAACTCAACGTTTCACTTTCCAATCGTGAGTTGCATTGTTGTAAGTCTTGTAGTTTCGTTCATTTTTAATTATCTCAGCAAGTAAAAGGGGCCAGTTACAGCCCCCTAAATACGCCTTTAGTGATCCCCATCACTCAGCTAGCCGAACGGCTTAAGCCTTAACAGCACACTTTTTAGTTTCTTCAGTAGAGAGTTCAGTTTTTTTTTCTGCTGGGGCTAACGCTTTGAGTTCTTCTTGAAGCTCATGCTCGCGTTCGTTAATGATTTTGATGCGAGATTGATAGCTCTCTTCGAGCCTCTTACGGGAAGCTTCAAGATTGTCGAGTTCCTCTCGCCGTTGCTTAAGCTTGATCTCCTCTAGTTGGCTATCAGAGACCACATAAACAGTCCTCATTGGAGAAAAGAATGAGTCAGCAAGAACGGTGCCGAATAAAGATGAATACATGATGTTTTGTGCAGGAACACCATTATTGTGCTCCAAGTTTCAGCATGAACTAATGCTGTAAACCGAAGAAATCTATACGGTAAATATCACCTGATTCGGTTAATAACACTATAGATAGTAAGAACCGTAAAGCCTAAATGCTTGAGTAAAAACCCTATATACAATTTATACAAATATGTTAGAACTGAATTAGCCCAACAGGAGAATTATGAAACTAAGAACTGCTTTCACTTTAATTACCAATCCATTGAGAGACCTCGATCATATCCATGATTTTAATTACAAGTTGTCCAATGAAGAACAAGGTGATTTTTGGGAAGAGATATGCAAAGTTCATCCCACAAAATCCTCTTGTAAGATCTACGAAGTGTAGACAGGATTATTTGTCGATATCTAGGAGATTTGCATACAGAAGCTAAGCATGTGAAGTCTGGAGAAACTCTTAGGACCGATGCACCTATTGACCATGCAGGTAAAGGAGAGAATTTTGCTCCTACTGATTTATTGGCTACAGCTGTAGGGACTTGTTTCCTTACAGTGATGGGAATCACTGCTAAAGAAAAAGGGTGGAAATTAGATGAAATAACAGTTGCAATTGATAAGAAGATGACAACTCAGGGTCCTCGCAAGATTAGATCGTTATTACTTCAAATTGATATGCCAACTAATTTAGGAGCTGATCAATTAAAGGTTCTTCAAAAGGCAACGAAAGACTGTCCTGTTTTGAGAAACTTAAATGACTCAATAAAAATAAATGTTCAGTGGAATCAAGTAAAAAAGAAAAAAAAGACTTCTCTGAATTTTGTCGCTACTAATGTCTTTCGTGAAACTCCAGATGTCACGTTCTTTGATGCAGGAGTCAAAGGCTCTAATGGATCTGATGTGGTGATTCATCACGGAGCTGCAATTTCTCCTCCTAACGACAATGAATTTGAGCAGTATTACGTTCATCACCATCAGATTGATCACAACTTAGTTTTAGAAGGAAGCCGCACTTTTACTCTCCTCAACCCTGCATGGGATGAGCCTCATCACGTGATTTACCTCAATCCAAAAATGGGTGCTCTTCAAATACCTATTGGGACTTATCACCAATCTGTTTCAGGGACAGAGGGCAGCATGGTATTGAACCAAGCAGTAAGAGATAAGGGTTTTGATCCAAGTAAGGAATTTATTCCTGTCAGTTTGCGGGATAGGACTGATTTGCGAAAAGCAAAAGCAGCTGAGCCTGTTTATTGGATTTGGGATGATGGAAGAATCAGAAGATTGAAAGTTGGTCGTGATAACTCAGTAAATTTCAACGAAAAAGGTGCCCCTTCAACTTTCTAACCCCCTCTACTACAGCAGAAAATTCTCAAATGCGGCCCTTCAAAAGCAAGTAGGGGCGACATAATTCGAATCTGCGACCTAGCACTTCCAAAGCAAACTAATTAGCCGAAAAAAACTTATCGAAAAGTTTTTCTAAACCAACCCAAAAGCTTTCCTAATGCAAATAAGTAGAGAATCTTAAGCGATTAGGCCCTTCAGCGGTTAGGATGATTTGAGCATTTATGCCTAGCCCGTGGAATTCAATCCTTTTAAGCCTTTGTTTCAAGCTGGTACTCAGCAAAAGAAAGCTGTCTCTTGGCTTTTTACAGCTTTGGTATCAGTAAGCCTCTTTTCTTGATTTTTCAAACTCATCACTTTTTCTAGTCAGCGAGAGCACGATCGGAGCAAAAGGATTCAATCCTGCAACCTAGCGCTGCCAAAGAATTTGTATGTATTTAGCTTTTAACAATTGATGTAATCTTTTAGCAACAAGAGCAATCACTCTCGCCTTCAATAACAGATGATTCAAAGGCGTCTGCAATATCTCTAAGCATTACAGCAACGAATTCTGGAGGGCATTGAAGTTCATTAATATATCCAGCACATTGATTAGCTATCTCTTGCATGCCAGGGAGAATCACTTTATCCACTTGTTCTTGTGTTGGTTGCCACGTAATTTGACAGTTTTTAGACATTAATTAAAAAACATTTATCAACCTATCATTGCAGCAATGACTGACCTCAAACGGAATAGTAAAAAATTACCCGCTAAGGCCCCTGGGCATCCCACCAACAAATAAAAATCTCTTCCTTCCTCCCACGACCACTAATAGCTATCAACTCACATTCCCAAAAGTTTCTTCACAAGAGCTACCAACTCTTTTTTAGAGAAATTTTCGACTGACCTAGGTGGTGCTTTAACTCCTAAAGCTACGGCAAAGCTAGGAAATTTCATTTTGTGCATGACCCATGAGCTCAAACAACAACAGACAGAATTGTTTTATTTACTAGGAGGTTTAACGATTATTTCTTTGATCTTTTGAATTCGCCTTTGCCAAAAGCGAATAACAGCATCAGGAATAGGTTTGTTGATAGGCATAATTAAAAAGGGGCCTGAGTTGGCCCCATAAAAGTCGACTATCAATCAAAAGCAGACTAGCTATTTGACTGCCAATAGCACTTACAAAAATAGAGCCAGTAGAAATTATCTATATTTTAGTATGAGGGAATGTGGTTTCGAAGGGGAATTGTTCACCCTCTTCTGAAGGGATTGATGTATCTGGCTATAAAAAAAAGACTCTGGTTTTGAGCTATGCCAGATTTAAGACGAGAGATTTGGCTGAATCATTCGATCAATATCCAGTAGCGAAATGACGATCAGAGTTTTAGAGCTTGCCGAGCAGCTCAAAGTTGGCACTGATGACTTGCTTGCTGTTTGCACGCTTCTAGAGATACCAGCGACTTCAAGGATTAGTCGCCTTAGCCCTGAGCACATCAAAAAGCTGAGGACTTACTACCAACAGGAACTGGAGAAGAAATAGGCATTAAGGCGGATTGCAGTTTTGTAACGGTTGATACACAATTATCTCACTGACACACGGAGGGATAAATGATCGACACTCCGCCTGAGTATCAAATAGAAGCGAATTGACTTCTGGTCCCTGCTCCAACATTCTCATTTTATAAGTGGGCTGGTCGTAGATGCTTTCCTAAGCATTAATGACACTCTTATGCATCGTTTTAGGTGCCCTTAATTGAGTTTTATCAGCCTTACACCTAGACACTTGGCCCCAGGCGATCAAGAGCAAGAAACTTCTAAAAATATGCACATTAAACCGACCTCCTTGCTTAAAAGGAAGGTCGGTTTTTGTTGTTTAATACGACAGTTATGCATATATTTAATAAATTAAATATATGCAAATTATTAAATTTTATTAACTCATATTTAGCTAGTAAGGATTACCTGATTACTGCATATTTTGTTACTAAATTTCTAAATTAGAAATTTTTATGATAGGTTTTGCTCCAATCTTAAGGAGGTGCAAGTCATGCTCACAAGAAGACCTTATGACATGCAAGATATTGATATCGAACACGATGCCATTGATGAGTATTTTGAATGCATTACTGCCTGCTCTATAGGTGATGATGGCATCCAATGTGTGACTCGATGTCTAGAGGTTCATCTTAAAGAGGAGGAAAAAAATGATTAAGACAAATCCAATATTGATCACGCCCAAAGGGGGTTCAATTACTTGTTTTAAAGGTGATGATGGTCGGATCTTTCGATCATGCTCAAGAAGCCGTTGTGTGTACTCAAGAGACTTGGTTTCTGCCAAGGCATACTTGGATGATTTGGAAGGTAAGAATAATTTGATTATGGAGGTTCCTGATAAGGTTTCTGCTCAAAGGAAAACCACATTGAAGTGGAGCAGTGATGGTGAACTTTCCGCAGTGGACATGACAAGAATTCTCGATCGACTCGCTAACCCAGGATTGACCAAATGTGATTTGGCTTGTGATTTAAAGGATTCCTGTCTTGAGGATTAAGAATACATATCTTCTATGCCACTGCCTTCAAGTTCTTGGCTTCCATGAATAGATTATTGAGAGTAAGTACTTTAGTAATAGCACCATAGACATTGTTGCTATTAACAATTAAAAATTAAGTAGAGCCTAAATGGGCAATAAATACAAAGTTAATGCTCTGAATGGCTTTAGGGGGCTTTGGTCGCAAGCCCCTCGCAAAACTTCCTCAGGAGGTCTTGAATGAACTATCAAGAAGGACTCAACTTAATTGAATCTTTTCTCCCAATAGCTGTTGGTATTTCTCTTGGATGCTTGGCTTTTATAGGTGCCCGGGAGTTTTGGCATGAATTTGCAGTTGCATGCAAAGGAGTTTTCCAATGAAACTAACTACAACATTCGCAATCCTTGGGGATGCATTGAAGAACAAACCACTAGATAAAATCTCTTGTACGATCGATGATGTTGAAGTGCCTATTAAGGAATGTGGTCTCGAATTAGAGGTAAATAAGCAAGAGCCAAATTTAGACTTTTGGGATGAAGAATGCGAAGAGCATCCAACCAATTCTCACTGCAAAGTTTTTGACGAATGACTTGAGCTCTATTTTGATCTACTTTTCATTGTCATGCCTATCAATAATGCGGAGGCTTTGACTCCTCAACAAGGAAGTAAGCACGATCTTCTTCGTCTGGATCTTCCGCCCTGAGGCGTTCTTCTACCTCGTCATACCAGTCGTCATTAAACTTCCGTTCAGGCTTGGTCATGACTTGGCCTCTTCTCTGCCTTTCCTAATCAGAAGCAGTGGCAAACGAACCAGCATCAGGCTGCCATCAACCAATAGATAGTGTTGAGCATGCTCACTCTTCAACCCTCACAGCTACTCTCTCTATCCGCTGCTCAACTTTAAGCAGCATCTGTTTAACCACACATGCAGCAACACCAAAGATCACCATCACGCCAATGGTCTGAATGAGATCGATGCAGGTAGTAGTGAGTTGGTTCATGTTCCCTTTTTAGCCTTTGCTAAACGTCACGGCATGATGATGAGAAGTTCTATATCTTTAATTGAAGGATGTAGAACACTTTCTATCTATTAGGGACTACTACCAATCCAACCTTCTTTATTGTATTGCTGCTGTTGGATTCCTCGTAGGTTCTTGGTCTCTTGGCCGTGACATCACTGTGATAACTAAAGGTCAATTCCGCTGGTATGGAAAGAGCTTACAAAGTAACTTGAAAACTAATGCGTTAGTTCTGGCCTATTGCTCGAATCGTTTTCTGCCCGCTCACCATCCTGTTTATTTACCTCGCGTTCAACTCAATAAATCAGGCGTTGTAGCGTTTGCTAAGCCACCAGAAGTACCTGAACGAATCATACGAGTGATGTCGATTTTTAAAGTAATTTTTAACCATGCTTACTTAATAAAACGCTGGCTTTTAAGAAATCAATCTTTGATTTGGAACGTTGGAATAGGTTTATGTATTGCCCTCGATTCGCTCGCTATCTAATGAATTAGTGAAATTTAGTGGTCAAATAAAAAAACAGATTGAAGATCCGAGGGGTGAAGAAGTTGGACAAGGGTTGATCAAGCTTGACAAGCTTTCACAGGAACCCTTGGTATAACAGGGTTCATGAGAACTACTGGGGTTTTAAGCGAGTAGATCAGGCGTTGTGGCGTTGGTTCGATAACTCCATTGAGCGGTGGTATCGCCAGTGGTCATGGCTTGAATTTGTTCGGTGGCTAAATCACCACCGGTATAGAGCGCTTCTAAGGTTCCTTTGGCATAGATGCCAATGCCCACAACTCCTTTGGCATTGCTTGGAGCAAAGGTGAGATCGGAGGTCAAGACGCCAATGATTTTGATTTCATCGATGGCATCTAAGCCTTCAATGATGTCGACTTTTTCTCCATTGGGACTATTGCCAGCGGTGTTACCAATCATCCAGTTAGCGAGATATTGATCGGATTTGATGGCGATCAGATCAGAGGCACCATCTTTTTCTGATCGAAAAGTATTCCAACCAAAGTCACCATGGAGTTCATCGGCACCAGCACCGCCATCAATGATGTCTCGACCATTGCCGCCATGAATCAAATCATCGCCGGCATTGCCATCGAGGATATCCATGCCGGCTAAGCCACGAATAGTGTCAGCACCGGATCCACCTTCAATGACGGAACCGACCCAAGGATCAGCGGAACTATCAGTAGCTGCCGGTGATTGTTTGGCTTGTAAATAGCTGGCGGATGCAGAGGATTTGACAACACGGTTGATAGAAATATTTTCCCCCCAAGTTGTGGTTTGAATTTTAAGAAGACTGCCATCTAAGACATCCTTAGATTGAGCAGAAGTAGAAGAACTAGGGAACCATTCTCCAACAATATTAGAGGCTGTTTTTGAGCTATTAAATACTAAATTTTTAGGTTTAATATCTTTAAGCGATTGAATAGCTTGGTCAGGAGTCAGGGATTGATCGGTGAACCTAATAATTTCAATACTATAGAGATCGTCCAGTCCATCAGGTGTTCCACTCCTTAGATCCTTTATTTGATATGTTCCGCTATAGATCTTTGTAACTTCATAATCAATTAATGAGCCAGTATAAATGGCAGTATCAGCTGAACCTGATCCACCACTTATATAATCATTACCAGAGCTTCCTGTGAGCTGATCTATTCCTGAACCACCATAAAGTCTGTCGTCACCTGAACCTCCATCTATCCAATCATGATCTGAACCCCCGTATAATGTGTCATTACCATTGTTGCCATAAATTATATCTAAGCCTTTACCTGAATCTATCCTGTCCCCATGATTTGTACCCGAGAAAGTGTCATTACCACTTACGTAGTAGAGATAATCGCTGTAGGCAGAAACGCCAATTTTAGAGTAGTTAAAATTACCAGTCATTTCGGAGTTAACTCCTGTCCTAAAGTCAACTCCTTTAACTTTTGAAACATAACCTCTTACTAAACTAGATCCATTATTTATATAGGCGTATCCATAAACAGTTGATGAACTAATCTTCGTTCCATATCTACTAGTCTGCACAGAAGCATTGCCATATGAAACGCTGTAATTATTTAATTTAAAATCATAGTATTTATAGTCAAATCTAAACCCAGGAGATGAGTATATTGAGAGTCTGCCATTAATAGACAATGATTCTGAAATTATAGTGGCATTACCACTCTCTATATTATTTATAGCTTGCTCAAGATCCTTGATATATGGATCGTATAAATAATATGAACCCGTATAATTTACACCTTTAGTTCCCCCAGTAAATGTAAAAATAGCCATGTTCTGGGTAAAAATTAATCTTGCTTTTTAAATATTAATGACCATATCTATTAAATCTAGATAGTCTAGAAAACCGCTTAATATATCTACAAAATTATTTTCTTGTCTCTTTTACGCCTAGCCAAGCTTTAGGGAGTTGACATAGTTCTATGTATTGCTTCGAGATTGGCTCACTAGCACTACCTGTGGCTTAGACAGGATGCAAGTACTTGTGAAATAAGAATGGACTCATTTGGGTTTGTCCTGTTTTTTTATGCCTCTCCATACAAGCGGATTATTGCCTTTCGTAATTACTGTTATCGCTTTACCTAAAAACCAACTTCCCAATAGGAATCCCACAGCGGCTAGGGCATACAACACATTTGCTTGTGCAGTAGTTGCCAGAAGAGTTAGAAAGTTCATATCCCTATTTAAGAGCTGCGAAACTATTTAGCTAATTCTCTTTCTTGGAAGGATCTTCCTTGCTGGATCTTTTTCTGTTAGCGGCACAACTTCACTAAGAACATTGGTTGCCACCTTCATGTGTGCCTGTTCAACCCATCCCATAGGAGCTTGAAGGGGGTAGTCAATAGGAAGGGGCGCTTTAGGGGGCGTTAGCTTATTGCACTAGCTTGCTCCTACAGCTTTTTGGTGCGTCCTAAGCGCCACCCCCTAGTAGGACCCTTGAAAACTTAATGCAACTTACAATCTCAGGCATTTCACAAAAAAACCATGCAGAAAAGAGGCTCTTTTATTAAGACCGTTTGATCCCCATCACCCGGCCGTTGAGCGGAACTTACACACTGTCAAGCGATTTGTCATCGGTAGATACACGCTATTTATAGGGCTTCTTAATATGTTTGATAAGAATAAGCGCTACAAATGGGGGTTGATTTTGAGTTGAATCAGCCTTAGAAATAAGATCCCCATCACCCAGGTCCCTAGCGTTCCGCAAGGGCCTTTTTTATTGGCTGTAGAGCTTGCCAAATATCTCGCAGACAAGAGCAAGGTTTAAGTCAATACTGCTAGTAGGTGGTCTATCGCACCTTAAGAATTCAATAACCAATGGCATTTAGCTCAACCTTTCTAATTGCAGAATGGTTTCATGTTGCATGCGGATGCTTTGCTCTTGCTTATCTACTGATGGATCAGTGACTGTGAGGTAAATAAACAGGATGGTGAGCGGGCAGAAAACGATTCGAGCAATAGGCCAGAAGTAGCGCATTAGTCCTCTCTGGGTATCCCCATATTTCTGTTCTTCTTGTCCTTATTGATCTCCTTCTTAACCTTGTTGTAGTAACTGATCTCTTCAGGATCATCTGAACCAAGCCCGTATCCCATCGTTGCCGCGAGGTAAATCTTGTGTTGTCTATGAGAGGCAAGAGTCACCGATCTTTATTGCTTTCTAAAAAACCTTTTGAATTGCCAAACCAGGTAAGCACTAGTTCCTGCAAATAAAAACAAACCGACAGTACCTACTGCTCGATTAGCGGCTTCAACAGTTGGCCAGTTATCCATCCTTTTTACCTTTACCAAATAAGGGCCCTGTAAACAAAAAATAGCCAATAGCCACTAGAAACAAACCAAAGGCAATGAGGTTTGGCAGTATACCTCCAATGATTTCAGCCTTAGCGAAATAAGTATTCGCTGCTTCGAGACCTAGAATGCTCATCACGACAAATAATCGGGCGTAATTATCAGCAAAGTTCATTACCAATCTGGGTAGATGAAATCATCATCTATTGGTTCCTCATAGAATTCACCTGCTGCGATGCCTTTTTGATAAGCGGAGAGAAATGCAAGTAGTAATCGGCGCATATTTTTTCAAGTTTCGATGAAGTTGCGAGTTGTGACGATGCTCAGCATAGGAAACAATTTGATCTGATTGCACTTGTGGTCTTTTATTACTGCGTTTTTCTGATTGATCAACTCGTAAACAGATGTAATTACATGGTTCTCTCTGGACCTTTCAGTGATGTTGATTAGGTTTAAACAAATTCTTTTGTTAGGAGTGCCTAAAAGATGACTCTTCTGACACTTACATTTGGTTGAAATTATGCGAAGGTTCCTGAAATATTAAAAGTTTTACATGTCTAAGGGATACTGGATCGTCACTACAACAGTCACTAATCCAGAGGGTTTTGGAGAGTACGTCCGGGGTTTTTCTTCTTGGATTAGCTCAGTAGGAGGAAAGGTTGCCGCTAAAGACTTGGAGGCAAAAACTGTAGAAGGCAAAGGTGGCCACTTATCCGTGATCATTGAATTTCCCTCTA
Source organism: Prochlorococcus sp. AG-409-L14 (assembly GCA_003215545.1). GTDB lineage: Bacteria > Cyanobacteriota > Cyanobacteriia > PCC-6307 > Cyanobiaceae > AG-409-L14. The sequence continues at coordinate 43,046 of QCKF01000010.1, forward strand.
AGGAAATAGCACTAGAGGCTTATGAAAGACCTGATTATCAAGAATTAAGCAAGTTACGTTGGGCTAATTCTATTGATACCAGTATCACAATCATGGATGGTTCCGTGACTCATTAGTCTTCCTGGCTTAATTGTTTGCCAGAACTAAAGACCTCATGGCTAGTCTGCTTTTGATTGATAGTTGACTTTTAAGGGGGGCTTATTCAGCCCCCTCTCATTTATGCGGGCTTAGTAATTGCATTTTTTCTCACATGGCACCTTCTCGATCTCTTCTGACTGCTTGCATTAGCCCTCTGAATTGTGTTTTAGTTCAGAAAGAATTTAAAGATGCAAATAAGGTCTTTGAACAACTTAAAAAAATTGCTGGGGACATTCCAAGAACCACAGTTTTAGAAGACAGTAATAATTATTGGAAAGGTGTTTGCCGAAGTTTGATTTTTAGATTCCCAGATGACCTTGAGATATTGAAAATCAATAAAGGGATTATCCAAATCAAGTCTGCTTCTAGAATTGGTGCGAGTGATCTCGGAGTTAATCGAAGAAGAATTAACTATTTATTGAAGCAATTAGAAACAACCATCTCTTCAGAACGGGTTGCTTCCTAGGGGGATAGAGGTCGTCTGAAAGCTCGAAGAATTATCACTGCATCAATCGTTTTCGTTCTAACAAGAAAATTTTGGAGCTTCTCTGGCGCGATGCCAGTGTTCCTTCAAGGGTCTTGCTTTGTTTTCCTTTTAGATGACTGTGATTATTGCTACAAGAGTCCAATATCCTTTGAAAAAGTATTAGTCAATACCAAATGATTTTTTTTTTAGTACTTAGTAA
>QCKF01000011.1 GCA_003215545.1 Prochlorococcus sp. AG-409-L14
GAGCTTCATTATTTAGAAGAGGAGCTGTCTAAATTAAATGAGCGTTGGCGATTAGAAAAAGAGCAATTTGAAACTATTAGAGAGATATATATAAAAGAAGAAGAATTAAATAGTGAAATTACCGATGCAGAATTAAATGGAGATCTAGAAACAGCGGCTAGACTTCAATATGAAGAACTATATTCTCTAGATCAACAAAAATCAGAACTAGAAGAATCAATATTTAAGTCTAAAGAATCTGGTCAGAACCTGCTCAGAGATGAAGTGTTAGAGGAAGATATTGCTGATGTTGTAGCTCTTTGGACCGGCATACCCGTCCAAAGAGTTCTTGAAGGCGAAAGACAAAAGCTATTAAACCTAGAAAGTCATATTGGGGTAAGAGTTATTGGACAAAATGAAGCAGTTCAAGCAGTCTCAGCTGCAATTAGAAGAGCAAGGGCAGGAATGAAAGACCCTCGCAGACCTGTTGGCTCATTCTTATTCCTTGGACCAACTGGTGTTGGCAAAACTGAGCTTGCAAAGGCCCTAGCGTCATCTCTATTTGATCAAGAGGAAGCATTAGTAAGGCTAGACATGAGTGAATTCATGGAAAGGAATGCCGTTGCGCGTCTTCTTGGGGCACCTCCTGGATATGTTGGATATGAAGAAGGAGGCCAACTAACTGAAGCAGTAAGAGCAAAACCTTATTCAGTACTACTGTTAGATGAAATTGAAAAAGCTCACCCAGATGTTTTTAATCTTCTATTACAAGTTCTTGATGATGGCCGCCTAACCGATTCACAAGGGAGGACTGTCGATTTCCGCCATACTGTGATTGTCATGACTAGCAATCTGGCAAGCAAGGCAATACTTGATAACGCAAAGCTATCCGAACAACAAAGTCAAGATTTAAACATTAAAAGTCCCAGTATTGATGAGAAAATTGACAATGCCCTAGAGAGACATTTTCGTCCAGAATTCTTAAATAGAATTGATGAGGTAATCAGATTCAAGCCTTTAAATGCAAATGATTTAGAGCAAATCGTCAGACTGCAAATAGCTGATCTAAGTAAGCTTCTTGCTGAACAAGGGTTCGAATTAAGAGTAGATAATGAAACTATTAAAATGATTGCTTTACAAGGTTATGAACCTGAATATGGTGCAAGGCCAATTAGAAGAATTATTCGACGTAAGCTCGAAAACCCTCTTGCAACAAAGCTACTAGAAGAACATTTCTTAGGTGCAAATGCTGTTCGAGTTAAGCCCCAAGAATCTAGTTCCGATTCTCTTATCTTTTTACCTGAAGACTAATCATTGATAAATCCGTTAGGGTAAAGGTATCTAGGGAAGTGCATTCGCACAGGACTTAGCCTTTATTTTCTTTCCCGTGACCAGTCCCACCTCCAACGAGACAGCCAAATCCCAAGAGCCTATTGAAGAAGAGTTACCCCTTCCTAAAAAGGGATTCCTTGGGTCAACCGCAGATGAGCTTAAAATGGTTGTTTGGCCAAGTCGCCAGCAACTATTCAGCGAGTCAATTGCCGTAATTTTAATGGTCACATTATCTGCCGCATCCATTGCTGCCGTTAGTCGCTTTTATGGCTGGGGAGCATCTCAGATTTTTCAATAACAAATCATCTTCTACAAAGTTCCTCTCAATCCAACCTCAACCCACATCTAATAAAAGTGTCAGAGTTCGATAACGATCCAAACGAGAAATCATTGGAAGTTCGTGACCTTTCTCAATCTGGTCTTGCAGAAAAGGATGGCCAAAAAACACCATCCATAGCTCAAACAAGCATTGCCAGGTGGTATGCAGTACAAGTTGCATCCAGCTGTGAGAAAAAAGTAAAGGCAACTCTTGAGCAAAGAGCTGTAACTCTTGGAGTTAGCAACAGAATCCTAGAAATAGAAATCCCTCAAACACCAGCAGTGAAATTAAAAAAAGATGGAAGCCGTCAATCTACTGAGGAGAAAGTTTTTCCAGGTTATGTATTAGTTCGCATGGTCCTAGATGAAGACACAATGATGGCCGTAAGGAGCACACCTAATGTGATTAATTTTGTTGGTGCAGAAGATAGAAGAGCCACAGGAAAAGCCAGGGGGCATATAAAACCACGCCCTTTAAGTCGACAAGAAGTAGATAGGATTTTCAAACGTGCAGCTGAGAAAAAGACAGTAGTAAAAATGGATTTAGCAGAAGGAGATCAAATTCTTGTAACCTCTGGTCCTTTCAAAGACTTCCAAGGAGAAGTTATAGAAGTTTCTGGAGAGCGAAGCAAGTTAAAAGCGCTACTATCAATATTTGGACGGGAAACTCCTGTAGAACTTGAATTTTCCCAAATAAATAAACAAAACTAATTTCATTTGCAATTTTCCCTTGTAGAGGGGGGCAGTCTGAGATGTAAGTTTGTCTCACGTAACAACCGCACCTGTCTTCCAAGGACAAGTAATCATCAACTTTCCAACAACACCTAGACGATGGCCAAAAAAATAGTAGCTGTGATCAAGTTGGCTCTTCAAGCTGGGAAAGCCAACCCCGCCCCTCCCGTAGGACCTGCACTAGGCCAGCACGGAGTAAATATCATGGCCTTCTGCAAGGAATACAACGCAAGGACTCAAGACAAGGCTGGTTTTGTAATCCCAGTAGAAATTTCTGTATTTGAAGATCGTAGTTTTACCTTCATAACCAAGACACCCCCAGCATCTGTGCTCATTACTAAGGCAGCAGGTATAGAAAAAGGCTCAGGTGATTCATCAAAAGGGCAAGCCGGTACTATTAGTAGGAGTCAACTTGAGGAAATCGCAAAAACAAAATTACCTGATCTCAACTGCACAAGCATTGAATCAGCAATGAGAGTTATTGAAGGAACTGCCAGAAATATGGGAGTTTCAGTTAGTGACTAAAGCTCTTATAGAGTTCTAGTTTCTAAGCTAAACCACTAAATCTATTTAAGGGGGAGACAAAGCCTGTCGATTGCACCCCAAAACTATTATGAACAAACCTTCCAAAAGAATTTCCAGCCTTCTTTCTAAGGTTGAAGATCGCATTTATAAACCACTCGAAGCCATTGAGCTGGTCAAAGGTAATGCTAATGCCAAGTTCGACGAAACTATCGAGGCTCACGCACGATTAGGAATTGATCCTAAATACACTGATCAACAACTAAGAACAACAGTTGCTCTACCTAAAGGCACAGGACAAAGTGTAAAAATTGCCGTAATTGCAAGGGGTGAAAAAGTTGCCGAAGCAAAGTCTGCTGGTGCCGAATTAGCAGGTGATGATGACCTTGTCGAAGCAATTAATAAAGGAGAGATGAACTTCGATCTATTAATTGCTACCCCAGACATGATGCCCAAAGTGGCAAAGCTAGGCCGCGTACTAGGTCCTCGTGGACTGATGCCCAATCCCAAAGCAGGTACTGTTACTACAGATTTAGTAAATGCAATTAAAGAATTTAAAGCTGGAAAATTAGAATTCAGAGCTGATAAAGCAGGGATTGTGCATGTACGTTTCGGTAAAGCAAGTTTTGGAGCAGAAGACCTATTAGAAAATCTAAAAACTTTGCAAGAGGCAATAGATCGGAATAAGCCAAGTGGAGCCAAGGGACGTTACTGGAAAAGTCTTTACATCACCTCAACAATGGGTCCATCAGTAGAAGTTGATGTAACAGCTTTACAAGATATCCAACAAGAAGTCTGACCCCCATTGTTGTATGTTTATTAATGGCTAATAAGCCAACGGGCATGCCCGCCCGGCCAAAGACAGCAGGAAATGAATCGACTTGATGCATTTGCATCAGTCCTTTCCTCTAAACCCTGCCGAGGCATAACCAACGATTTTTTCCTTTTTTGGACTGGATCGGGAAGCAGCCTCGTCTCCGCACGGAGTTTCTGTCGGCTGTGTGTCCTGCTTGTTCCCCCGATCCGATCCAAAACCTATGGGCCGCACTCTGGAGAGCAAAAAACTAATAGTCGATGAGCTCAAAAAGCTTCTCGACCAGGCCGAGATGGCATTAGTTCTTGATTATCAAGGACTTTCCATCAAGGAAATGTCTGATCTACGTAATCGTCTCCAATCGAAAAATGGAGTATGCAAGGTAACCAAAAATACCTTGATGCGCCAAGCAATTGATGGAGATAGCAACTGGTCAGGCCTTCACTCCCTACTAAGTGGCACAAACGCTTTCATCCTCATACATGGCGATGTAGGCGGGGCTGTCAAAGCAGTACAGGCATTTCAAAAAGACACCAAAAAATCTGAAACAAAGGGCGGCCTATATGAAGGCAAGGTTCTTTCACTGGATGAGATCAAATCCATAGGAAGCCTTCCTAGTAAGGAAGTTCTAATGGCTCAGATTGCAGGTGCCCTTAATGCCATTCCCACTAAAACTGCTGTTGGGATCCAAGAAGTTCCTTCTGGCCTTGCACGTGCTCTTAATCAACACGCTGAGAAGAACTAAAGCTGAACCTGTTCGTCTTGACTTTTCTCCATTACTAGTTGCTGAATCCAACCATGTCTGCAAAAACTGACGAAATCCTAGAGTCTCTAAAAGGCCTTTCATTGCTTGAGGCATCAGAGCTTGTAAAACAAATTGAAGAAGCTTTCGGTGTATCCGCAGCAGCTTCTGCAGGGGTAGTAATGGCTGCACCAGGTGCTGCAGCAGCTGGAGGCGGTGAAGCTGCAGAAGAAAAAACCGAATTTGATGTTGTTCTTGAAAGCTTTGAAGCATCAGCCAAGATCAAGGTCTTAAAGGCTGTTCGAGAAGCTACTGGGCTAGGCCTAGGGGACGCTAAAGCAATGGTTGAAGCAGCTCCTAAAACAATCAAAGAAGGTGTAGGCAAAGAAGATGCTGAAGCCCTTAAAAAGGCAATAGAGGAAGCTGGAGGAAAAGTTAGCTTGAAGTAAAAACCACTTTTGAAAAGTAGGTCTCTACGTCTCTGAGCTCTTTTATTATTAAATGAAAAAACCGGTCTTTTATGACCGGTTTTTTTTCAAAAAAATTCCCCGCCTAAGGCAGGGAATTTGAGGTGAACAACAAACAGGAGTCTTTCCTTGTTTCGACCCTGAATTGTAGTATCTGCACCCCTCACACGACACAACTATAAATAGAAGCAATGAATTTCCAAGGACGTAAAGGGGCGCTCTTTTAACTGGCCCATAAGCTTTTAGCTATAGATCACATGAATCATTTCACAAAATATCGAAAAAAATGAGTATGAAGATTCAAAAAAACTGAATTATGTTTAGCTTAAAATGTATGCATAATTTACATGAAGAAAATACACCTTACAAAGCAAAAGAAGGTTGGCTATTTCCAAGAAATCGCAAATTTCTGAAATGACTAAAGAAAAAGGAGTTGTAATCGCAGCAGCAACTGATGGCGCATGTAGTGGTAATCCTGGACCTGGTGGATGGGGAGCAATGATGCGATTTGAAAATGGAACTGTTCAGGAACTTGGAGGACATGAGCCACTAACAACAAATAATCGCATGGAACTTAAAGCAGCGCTTTCCTTACTAGAAGTCTTAAATAAAGTTCCTTGCCACCCTGATTTAAGTATAAGAACAGATAGTAAATATCTAATTGATGGACTTTCTAAATGGATAATTGAATGGAAGAAAAAAGGATGGAAGACAAGCTCTGGTAAACCTGTTTCAAATCAGGACCTATGGAAAGAATTAGATAAAGCTATGATTCCAGATATAGGCTTAGAGTACGTAAGGGCACATAGTGGCGACCCAGACAACGAAAGAGTTGATAAAATTGCAGTCGCATTCTCCAAAGGAATTGCAATAGAACTTCAATCAACAAGTCAAATATTACCTAAAAAATTAGACGTGCAAAACAACAATAAAGTTAATCAAAAAACAAGAGATTATGCTCCATTAGTGATCAAAGAACTCCTATCTAGATTAGAGGCAGCGAATAAATTCTGTGAAGGAGATTTTTCTTTAACTGCTGAAGAAATTGCTAAATTAACAAATGAGCCTATAGATAAAATCATGCACAATATAGAATCCTGGCAATGGAGAGATTGGCAAATTGCTCCTTCGGGGAATGCACGTTGGAAGCTCAAGCGTTTAAATAAAAAACACACAAGCCTTTAGATTGAACTAATGAACAAGAAACTAAATAGGAAAATAATCTCTGCAAGTGAAATTTATAAATACCTTCTTGGACCATTGCTTTCTCGGGATGATGGCATAGATGCGGAAAAATTAACTCAATTAGCACTTAATTCATTAGAGCAAGCTTCATTACGAAGAACATGGCCTATCTTTTCAGGGCTACTTGAAAACTTATCTTTAGAACTTAAAATCGAAGACCAAAGACTAATTCAAAACGTTTTTGGGATGTCATTTAATAATCCTTTAGGCCTAGCTGCTGGATTCGATAAAAATGGAGTTGCTGCAGGCATATGGGATAAATTTGGTTTTGGATTTGCAGAATTAGGTACGGTCACTTTTCACAATCAAGCAGGCAACCCAAAGCCAAGGCTATTTCGTCTTGCAAAAGAAGAAGCGGCCTTAAACCGAATGGGATTTAACAATAATGGGGCACGTGCTATGCGTCATACACTACAGAGACAAAGAATCCAGGGCCCTGGCATGAGGCCTGCAGTCATTGGTCTTAATTTCGGAAAATCCAAAATCACACCTTTGCATAAAGCTCCAGAAGATTACGCATTAGCACTTGAAATACTTGCACCTCAAGCTGATTACGCAGTAATCAATATAAGTTCGCCAAACACACCTGGACTAAGAGATCTTCAAAGCACCGATCAACTAAAAAAATTAATTAATCGATTAAAGCAAGTAGAAGAATGTCCTCCATTATTAGTAAAAATAGCTCCAGATCTTGACAATAATTCAATAGATAAAATTGCAGAGCTTGCCCTCGATGAAGGCTTATCAGGTCTAATTGCAGTCAATACAAGCTTGGCCAGATTTGGATTGGGAAATAGACTTATCAAACAAACCGGTAAAACATTGCAAGAAGAGGCAGGTGGTCTTAGTGGAGCTCCAATACAAGACAGAGCTCTTGAAGTAATAGTCAGATTAAACAGTAAAGTAGGTAGCAATTTGCCTCTCATTGGAGTTGGTGGAATCAACTCACCAAAGTCAGCCTGGGACAGAATTGCTTCAGGTGCTTCACTTTTACAGATATATACAGGCTGGATTTTTCAAGGGCCTGAATTAGTTCCTCTTATCTTAAAGGGACTATTAAAACAACTTGATCATTATGGCTTTAAGAATATCTCAGAGGCAGTAGGCACTAAAGCCCCATGGGTCTAACAAATCAACTCTTAAAGATTAAGCTTTAATGCAAATATGACTATTGAATTCCAAATAGACTGTACTTGTACGTAATTGATTTGATTTTTGTATCAATAGAAAGAACTAAAATCAAATAGATTATTTTCTCCAAATTGCTTTTGATAATTGAGAAAAGATCTGTCACAACATGGTGGAAACATTACCGAGGAAGCTCGGCGATTGGGATTCGATGAGAATGAGCTGATCGATGCAAGCGCCTCAATAGTTCCATTTTCACTTCCAAAACAACTTTATTTACATCTCATAGAAAAACTAAAACATAAAAAAATTAGAAATTATCCAGACCGTAACCATACCAAGCTATGTGAAGAAATTAGCACTTTACATAAAGTAGAGATTGGGATGGTACTCCCAGGCAATGGAGCATCTGAACTATTCACTTGGGCTGGGAAAGAATCATCTCTACGAGGAATTAGTAGCTTACCAACCCCAGGCTTTGAAGACTATGCAAGAGCTCTAAATTGCTGGGAAGCAAAATACACTTATTTACCTTTACCTCTAGATTGGAAATCAAATTCACCCCAAAAATTCCCATTACAATCAAATACAGATATTATTTGGATCACAAATCCTCACAATCCCACAGGACAACTTTGGAGTAGACAATCATTAGAAGATATTCTCAAAGATAAAGTTCTTGTTATATGTGACGAGGCATTTCTTCCATTAGTGCCCAACGGAGAAAGGGAATCATTAATACCTTTAACCCACAAATATCAGAATTTAGTAGTCATCAGAAGTCTTACAAAATTATTTGGGATTGCTGGTTTAAGACTAGGGTATGCAATTAGTAATCCAGCAAGATTAAGTGAATGGCAGAAATGGAGAGATCCTTGGCCATTAAATACAATTGCTATAAGTGCAGGTGAAATGCTCTTAAGCGATCATTCGCTGCTGCAAGAATGGACAAAAAGTGTCAATCAATGGATTTCAGAAGAAGGTAATTGGCTATATAAAGAATTAAACAAAATCTCAGGAATACATGCCTACCCATCTTCATCTAATTTCATACTTATAAAAGGTGAAAATTCCTTGACATCAATGAGGGAAAAACTGGCAAGGAAGAAGATACTTTTAAGAGATTGCCGGTCATTTAAAGGTTTAAATGACAATTATCTAAGAATTTCATATCAAGAAAGAGAAGGCAATATAAAAATCATCGAAGCATTAAGTCAATTTACTCAATAAGCTTTTTAAGAAGTTCAACCACTCTTAAATGTGCATCTCTAACTGCCAACAATTTCATACCATCTTGCATTTGAATAAGTGGATCAAGATCTTGATTATGCTTATACAGTCTATTACATAATAAATCTCTAATGGTCTTCTTCAAAGCAACACCATTTGATTCATTCTGATGAACAATAACCCCAGCCCCATACGAAGCTGCAAGCGCAGCATTTGCTTCTTGATGACAATCAGTTGCAAATGGATATGGCACAAATATTGCAGGAGTTCCACAAATAGAAAGTTCAGTTATTGCCCCTGCCCCAGCTCTGCTTATTACCAAATCTGCATGTTGAAATAAACCAGGTATCTCATCACTAAATTGCTTTTCTACAAAATACTTGTGAACCAATTTATCTGGAGACTCATCATTTTGTCCTGTCAAATGCACAACCCTACAACCGTCTTCCAAAAGTTCAGGCAATACAGTACGTACCATTCTATTAAGCCCTAGAGCTCCTTGACTTCCTCCCATCACAACCAATAAAGGTCCCTCGCCTGGCGGAACCCAATCAGGCAATAAATTAGATTCAAGGAAGGAAGCTCTAACAGGAGTACCTGTAATAATTAACTTTTTACTTGGCAATGCATAGCCATTAGAGAGAGGCAGACCTAAGGCTATTCGGTCACAAAATCTTCCCAAATAACGAGTGACTTTTCCTGGAATAACATTAGATTCATGGATAATTACAGGAACGCCACATAACTTAGCAGCAAGAATTGCTGGTGCCGAAATATATCCTCCTGTTGTAAAAACAAGCTTGACATCTTCTTGCCTTAAAAGCTCCCTGACCTTTAGCGTAGAAAAAAGTAAAGATATTAATTGCTTTAATCTTCTAATTCCAGCAGAATGTAGTCCACCTACTTTGACCTTCATCATCTTATAACGCCTAGGCACAAGCTTGGCTTCAAGCCTGTCAGGCACACCCAACCATCTAACATCCCAATTATTTGGCAATGCCTCTGCGACTGCAAGAGCAGGAAAAAGATGACCTCCAGTACCACTTGCGGCAATCAAAATTGTTGGCATATAGAAAACGATTTCCTGTTCAAAACAACTTGACTTGGAAAATTCTCATGAGAACTACCAATAAATATCTATTCAAAGTTGTTATAGCTTCCATAATTGGTTTTACAAGTTTAAGTAACATAAAAGTGCTTGCCGATGGAATAGAAATACAATCTTTAAGTAATCAAATAGAAGAAAGTTTAAATAGTTCGAAGAATCCTCAATTCAACTTCCTCGATTCAAAAGTAAAAAACCAAGCCTTATATGCCAATCATAAAAATTTTCTTAGTATCTTCCCAAATGCAAAATGGAGCATCTATCCATCCCAAGAACTAAAGGATGGGCGGCGAATGCTGATAGTCTCTATCAATGGAACCAAACAAACTAAATCCCATAATTACACCTTAGTAGCAAGGCAAAAATTAGCGATAGATATAACTAAGGGGAAAATAGGAAGCAATGAACTAATGAGTGAATACTCAATTTTTACTAGCGGAGCAAAAGCATTGCCAGTGCGATTAAATATTCCTGACGTAGTTCTTACAGGCTCTCGCTATGATGTAGATATAGTATTAGAAAAGCCTCTTGGAAATTCAGTTATAGCAGGTGGATTGATCAACATCAATAATGATAATGTTTTAAATTCCAGTTTTCCCAAAATAGACCTACAGCCCATGGGAGGTGGCGGGATATTTAAATCTGTACAAGCGCCTTTAAAGCCAGGGTCACAAAGGTGGGCTGCCCTATTGGCTCATCCTGACGGCCTAGTGGCCATAACAAAGTTAGTACGAATAGTAAATAACAAAAGCGAGATGGGATTATGAATTAAGCATGCCTGAGATATAACCTCAGACAATAATCTCTTCAAGAAATTCATCCCTAAAGGTAAATATATCTTTATACCTTTAAGGATGAATTTAGAAGTTTAGCTTTAATGGTTTTTCAAATCTCCTCATCTAATGCAGCAACACCAGGCAAAACCTTACCTTCTAAAAGCTCTAAACTTGCACCGCCACCAGTGGAAATATGAGACATTTTTTCTGCTAAACCAGCTTTCTCTACAGCCGCAACAGAATCCCCACCACCAATAATCGTACAAGTCCCATTATCACTTAAATCAGCCAATGTAGAAGCTATCGAGTTGGTTCCATTCGCAAATTTGTCAAACTCAAAAACACCCATAGGACCATTCCAAATAATTGTTTGACAATCGGCCAAAGCATCTTGAAAAGTGCTTACTGAAACTGGGCCTATATCTAATCCCATCCAGCCTTCAGGAATTGACTCTATTGAAGCAACCTGAGTATTTGCATCAGCAGAAAAGTTGTCAGCAAGGACAACATCTGAAGGCAAAAGTAATTGGACACCCTTTTCTTTTGCCTTTAATTCTAAAGATTTTGCCAACTCAAGTTTATCTTCTTCCACCAAACTTTTACCTACAGAAAGTCCTCTAGCCTTATAGAAAGTAAAAATCATTCCACCACCTATCAATACTTTGTCGCACTTATCTAGTAAAGATTCTAGAACACCAATCTTACTGCTAACTTTTGATCCGCCAACAATTGCAGCCAAAGGCCGATTTGGATTATCAACGGCACCCTGTAAATACTTAAGCTCTTTCTCCATTAAATATCCAGCAACACTAGGGCTTAAAAATCTTGTTACTCCTTCAGTAGAAGCATGTGCACGATGAGCGGCCCCAAAAGCATCGTTTACATAAACTTCTGCTAAACCGGCAAGCTGCTCAGCAAAACCTGCATCATTCTTTTCTTCTTCTGCAAAAAATCGGACATTCTCTAGAAGCAGAACATCTCCATCATTTAAAGCTTTTACTTTTGTCTGAGCATCTAAACCAATGCAACTATCAGTTTTAAAAACATTTTGTCCAATTAATTCGCCAAGCCGAGTAGCTACTGGCGTCAAACGCATTGAATCATTAACCTGCCCCTTCGGTCGACCAAAATGAGCTGAAAGAATAATCCTTGCACCCTTAGAGACTAAATCCTTAATGGTTGGGAGAGCTGCACGAATACGCGTGTCATCAGTAATAGCGCCTTGGTCATCCAAAGGGACATTGAAATCCACTCGAACCAACACACGCTTACCACGTAGGTCCTCTGCGCCGAGACTAGACAGGGAACGCTTCGCCATGGATTGCCTTGAAATATGAAAACGCCGTGAGACTAACCCTTGACTGGCAATTTTTACTCGTTTTGCAAAAAGTAGATTTATCTAATCTGGCCTGAAAACACTGAAAACGTAGTAATATCAATGGCTTTGACACTTGGAACGATTTTTACTCGTATGAACCAAATTCAATAGGTCTTAAATATATTTTGGGGAAAAGCAAACTCGTGCACACTCCTAGATCAACCTTGATCTTCTCACCAAAAGAGGAAAGAAGCCTGTGAAAAAGTTCGTCCTTATAATCAAGCAAGTAAAACTTGAGCTTGCTGATCAAAAATCCAGAAGAAGATCTTTTGGGAAAGTTTCAAAACACCATTTTGTATGTCTCATTTAACTGATAAGTTATTTACAGATCTATTATTTACCTCAGAGAAAGAAAAACTTAATTTGATAATTAAATTCAGCACCTAATCCAGTACTTATCTTTCTGTGAAAACTCCTACAATTCAGTGGTATCCAGGCCACATAGCAAAGGCAGAAAACCAACTCAGTAAAAACCTAAAAAAAGTTGATCTTGTTATAGAAGTCCGAGATGCTCGAATTCCTATAGCAACATCACATCCTCATCTGCAAAAATGGATTCAGGGTAAAAATCATCTCTTAGTTTTAAATCGACGAGATATGATTCCTCAAGAAGCCCTTTTATTGTGGGATGAATGGTTCAGGAAGCAAGGGTATATTCCATGCTGGTGTGATGCTAAAAAAGGTACTGGTGTCAAACAACTACACAAGGCAGCAATTGATGCAGGGGAAAAGCTTAATAAGCGAAGAAGATCTAGGGGCATGCTTAAAAGACCAGTTAGAGCTTTAACTCTAGGCTTCCCAAATGTTGGTAAATCTGCACTAATCAATCGATTATTGCGCAAAAAAGTTGTTGATAGTTCCCGCCGCGCAGGCGTCACACGCTCCCTACGTTGGGTTCGCATGGGCGAAGAGCTTGACCTCCTTGATGCACCAGGTGTTTTACCCCCGCGAATAGATGATCAAGAAGCTGCCATTCATCTTGCAATTTGCGATGATATCGGGCAAGCCTCATACGAAGTCGAATCAATTGCCTTGGCCTTTTTAATAAGACTAAAAAAATTAAAAAACATCTCTGCTGCAGGAGTCTCAATAGAACTTTTGGAAAAAAGGTATGGTTATCAATTGAATGAAAATGAATCAGAGGTATACAACTGGCTGAACTTAGCTGCTTCTAGGCATACCTCATCTGATACGGGAAGAATGGCTCAACGACTGCTAGATGACTTTAGAAAATCATCTTTAGGTTCAATTGCACTGGAACTCCCAAACTAATGGAAGAGCTGACAAAATCTTTTGGAGAAGGGGAAGGGGAATTATTGAAATTAAATTACCCTAAGCCCCTCCCCATGCGCCTTGATAGATGGCTTACAAGTCAACGCAAAGAACAAAGTCGAGCACGAATCCAAAAATTCATAGACGCAGGTTATGTACGTGTAAATGGAATTACAGGTAAAGCAAAAACACCTTTAAGAAAAGGAGATGAAATTCTCCTATGGATTCCCCCACCAGAACCCCTTACATATTTAAAGCCTCAAGCAATACCAATAGAAATAATTTTCGAAGACAATCATCTGATTGTTCTTAATAAGCAAGCAGGCCTAACTGTTCATCCAGCTCCAGGAAATAAAGATGGAACTTTAGTAAATGCAGTTTTACACCATTGTCCTAATTTGCCAGGAATTAGTGGGAAGCTAAGACCGGGAATTGTTCATAGGCTTGATAAAGATACTACTGGATGTATTGTAATTGCAAAAAGTCAGGAAGCACTTGTAAAATTACAAGTCCAAATACAAAAACGTATTGCATCAAGACATTATTTAGGGATCATACATGGTGTTCCTAAAGAACAACAAGGTACAATAATTGGTCCTATTGGTCGCCATCCAATAGATAGAAAAAAATATGCTGTAGTCAATGAGGAATCTGGAAGATATGCCTGTACACACTGGTATTTAAAAGAAAGACTTAGGAATTACTCGCTATTAAGCTTTAAACTAGATACAGGTCGTACGCATCAAATAAGAGTACATTGTGCTCACATAGGTCACCCTATTATTGGAGACCCGACATATAGTCGCTGCAGAAAACTACCAATAAGTCTCCCAGGTCAACTTTTGCATGCTGAAAAATTAGAGTTTAATCATCCAATAACAAATGATCGAATGATATTTGTAGCTCCTTTACCAAAGTCATTTGACAATCTTTTGGCAATACTAAGAAAGAGAGTGAATCAAAATCTAAGATAGCTCCATCCTAGGATTAGACTTTACTAATTGTTTTGTTAGGTCATTTTGTGGAGACTCAAATAGATTATTCCCTGAACCTTCTTCAATAATATGGCCATGATTTATAACCATTACTCTATTGCAAAATCCACTTGCAATAGAAAGATCATGCGTAACAAACAATATTGCCAATCCTATTTGTGCTTGCAAAGCCCTTAATAAGTTCAAAATCTCTGCCTGAATCTCTGCATCAAGCATGCACAAGCTTTCATCACATATTAATACTTTTGGATCCATTGCAAGGGCTCTTGCGATAGCGACCCTTTGTTGCTGACCTCCAGAAAGTTCATGAGGGAAACGATTTTCAAAATCGCCTGCAGGATTTAATCCAACTTGTGCAAGAAGTGAACGCATCTTTTCCCGAGCTTCATATCTTGTCGCCATTTTATGGATAAGCAAAGGATCAGATATTGCTTCACCAATAACCATTTTAGGATTCAAGCAAGCCAATGGATCCTGAAAAACCATTTGCAAATTGCTACGTGCCAGCTTTAAAGCTTTACCCCTAAGACTAAGAATATTTCGACCTTGAAGTAAGACCTCTCCACCTCTAACAGGTACTAAACCCATCAAAGCTTTACATAGAGTGCTTTTTCCACAACCAGATGGTCCAACTACTCCGAGGCTTTCACCAAAACGTATACCAAAACTAACCTCATCTACTGCCTTGATCCAATGATTACGCCATGGTAATGAGCTTCTAGGAATCCAACATCTCAAACGATTTACCTTTAAAACAAAGTCATTATTAGATGCAGAACAATTTTTCCCTTCCCTTGTTCTTGCAGATTCAACTAATCTTAAACCCATCGAAGACTGAGGATTTAACAACAATGAACTTGTTGGTCCATCTTCAACTATTCGACCTTGATAAAGAATCGCTAAACGATTACACCAATGCGAAGCAATAGCTAAATCATGAGTAATTAAAATCAGTGCAGATCCAATTTGACTACAAAGCTCGCTTAATTCAGTCATCACCTTATTAGCCACAATCGTATCAAGACTTGTTGTGGGTTCATCTGCAATAACCAAAGAAGGACTTAAAGCAATAGCTAAAGCAATTGCAACTCTCTGACGCATTCCTCCACTTAACTCATGGGGAAATGCATTGAAACTCTCTATACCAACTCCAACACGTTCCAACAAATCTTCTGCTCTTTGTCTTCTCAAGCGAGAGTTTTCTTGAGGGACATGAGCATGAAAAGTATCAATCAGATGGCCACCAACAGTCATTAAAGGATTAAGCCTTGTCATGGGATCCTGAAAAACAAATCCAACTTTTTCGCCTCTGATTGATCTCAATATTGAGTTAGGCAACTTTCTTGGATCTTTACCAAGCAATAAAACCTTGCCCTTACACATAGAACCTGAGGGCAACATTTGCAGAATTACTCTCGCAACTGTACTTTTCCCTGAGCCCGAAGATCCAACTAGCGCAAGGGTTTCGCCAGAATCAATCCTCAAATTGAATCCATTTAAAACCCACTCCGAACCACCTGGGTAACGAACACCCAGCTCTTCAATATCTAAAAGATGCCCTATAGAACTAGGCATAGTTTGTAGCAAGGGTTCTTGAGTCTGAATAGCATGGGATGACCTACTGGGTCGGATGCTTAACGCCACCTCCGCACCTAACGCAAAACAGGTCGGCTCGGCCTGTGATAAGGCGCTGTCTGATGAACCCCAGCTTAGAGCTCATGCAATCAATCATATTGATGATTATGAAATCTCTCTACCAAAATGGCTGGCAGAGATTCTTAAACACAACCCTCCAGGAATAGGTCAAAGCTGTCCTACCGACCAAGAAGCCTTACTTGCTTCTGCATTTGACTTGGCTTTTCAGCTTCACGATGGGCAATACAGAGCGAGTGGTGAGCCTTACATTGTCCATCCTGTAGCTGTAGCAGACTTATTAAGAGAGATTGGTGCAAGTTCAAGTGTCATCGCAGCGGGCTTCCTACATGACGTAGTAGAAGATACAAATGCAACTTTGGATCAATTAGAAGGTTTCTTCGGGAGTGAAGTAAGAGGTTTAGTAGAAGGCGTAACCAAATTAGGCAGTATTCACTTCACCAATCGTACAGAGGCTCAAGCTGAAAACTTACGCAAAATGTTCCTTGCCATGGCAAGTGATATTCGCGTTGTACTTGTCAAACTCGCCGACCGAGTGCATAACATGCGTACCTTAAATTCTCTTCAATCTGATAAACAACAACGAATTGCTAGGGAAACTCGTGAGATATATGCACCATTAGCTAATCGTCTAGGAATTGGTCGGTTCAAATGGGAACTTGAAGATCTTGCATTCAAACTACTTGAACCTGAAGCCTTTCGAAACATACAACAACAAGTAGCTACCAAGCGGAGCGAAAGAGAGAATCGATTAGCTACGACAGTCGAGTTACTAAACAATAGATTAATCTCCGCGAATCTTGATGACTGCGAAGTTACAGGAAGACCTAAGCATCTCTATGGAATATGGACAAAAATGCAACGACAAGAAAAAGCCTTTCATGAAATTTTTGATGTAGCTGCTCTGCGCATAATTACACCAAGTGTCGAGAGCTGTTATCGAGCATTAGCAGTTGTTCATGATACCTTCAGGCCAATTCCAGGACGTTTTAAAGATTATATTGGCCTCCCTAAGCCAAACGGCTACCAATCACTGCATACAGCTGTAATTGGTCGCCATAGACCAATAGAAGTACAAATTCGTACTCCTGAAATGCATCGTGTAGCAGAATTTGGAATAGCTGCACATTGGAAATACAAAGAAGGAGGTTCACCAGCTGCAGGAGACACAGAAAGATTCAACTGGCTCAGGCAACTTGTTGAATGGCAACAAGAAGGTGGTAATGATGATCATAATGACTACTTAGCCTCAATAAAAGAGGATCTGTTTGATGAGGAGGTCTTTGTATTTACGCCAAAGGGTGATGTGGTTGGGCTTCGTAAAGGATCAACAGCTGTAGATTTTGCTTATCGAATACATTCAGAAGTTGGCAATCATTGCCATGGAACACGCATCAATGATCGCCTATGTGCTTTATCAACGCGCCTAGGAAACGGGGATTTTGTAGAGATACTTACTAACAAAACTGCTCATCCAAGTCTTGACTGGCTAAATTTTGTGGCGACACCAACGGCAAGAAACAGAATTCGCCAATGGTACAAGAGAAGTCATCGCGATGAAACAATAGAACGTGGTAAGGCGATGCTGGAAAAAGAATTAGGACGAAATGGCTTTGAAGCACTACTAAATAGCGATGCCGTAAAGAAAGTGGCGCAACGTTGTAACTTACTATCAAAAGAAGATTTACTTGCTTCACTTGGATTTGGGGCTATTACACTTAACCAAGTGCTTAATCGCTTAAGAGAAGAAGTACGTCTCCAAAATATCGATCCTCAAAAAGTACTTAGCAATTCAGATGTAGCAGAACAAATTTCAGTCAAATCTGAATCCAATCTATCCCAAAAAGCAACGAAAGATGGTCACCCAATTGTTGGAGTTGAAGGACTCGACTACAGATTTGGTGGATGTTGCAGTCCACTTCCAGGGGAGGCAATTTTAGGAACAGTTGCCTTAGGAAATCACGGTATAACCATTCACCGACAAGATTGTGAAAATGTAGCAGCAATTCCGACCGAAAGGAGACTGCCAGTTCATTGGAATACCATGGTCGAAACAACTCATGCAAAATTCCCTGTTCAACTCCGCATTGAAGTTATTGACAGAGTTGGAATTCTCAAAGATATTCTTATGAGGCTCTCGGACAGCGGAATCAATGTTAGCGATGCTCGAGTGAAAACAGCCTATGGAAAACCAGCTTGTATAGATCTTAAAGTTGAATTAAATAGTTCAGCAAAATTAAATGTAACTATGAATCAAATTCGATCAATGGCAGATGTACTTGATATAGCACGGACTGGATTAACTTAATAAGATCCTAATAGAAGATGAAAGTAACTCTGAATTTCAAGCAATAAAGCAAGTCATGATTATCATTTCAAATTGATTAAGCCCTCGAGGAAGTAGGATTTTTTTGGCAAAGCCAACAAACTTTTCTCAAGTTAAACTATGGTTTCCCAGGATAAATCCAAGACAATATGACTTGCAATATTTTGTTTTTATTTTTCAGTCAGGTCTTTTTTGAACTTACCAGAAAGACCCTTACGTAAAATATAATAAGTAAGGCAACCAAAAAAGCAGGCTGCCAAACCCCCAACGGCAATAGAGCCAACAAATATATTGACCATGACAAGCCAACTTTGATTAAAAAATTTGTTATACACAAAGAAATCTATATTTTGATAAGCCTCATTATTAGAAAGTATTAAAGAACCAACTTTGAAATTGAAAAAATATAATGGCAGATATGTAGCTGGATTACTTATCCAAGTACCAGCAGCTGCAAGCAAAAGATTTCCCTTTAACAAGCGAGCTAGGGCAATACCAATAAAAGTTTGCAAGCCAAAAAAGGGAAAACACCCACTAAAGATTCCAACAGCCAAACCACGTGCTCTTTCACCAGGAGTACCTTCCTGTTCCCAAAACCAAATTAGAAAACGTCGAAACTTAAAGCAAAGACGCCTTAAATGCTTATTAAACAAAAATCCTCCTGATCAAAAAATAAACTTAATGGGATCGTTAGCAAGATAGATTTAACAGTGGATCATGAATGACTGTGTCTTTGTCTAACGAAGAGACTATTGCAGCAATAGGTACGGCAGTCACAGCCGGACAAGGAGGCATTGCTGTCATAAGACTCTCAGGACAAGCTGCAGAAGCTGCTGCAAAAAGCGTACTAGTTATCCCAGGGAAACAACATTGGAAAACCCACAGCGTGCTTTATGGGCACGTCACTGATCATTTAGGGAAAGAACGAATTGATGAAGTCCTTGTTTTAATAATGAAAGGGCCACGCAGCTTCACTGGAGAAGACGTAGTTGAAATCCACTGCCATGGTGGTTTGATATGTGTTCAAAGAGTTTTAGAAAGATTACTAGCTCATCCAGCCGTCAGAAGAGCCGAACCAGGAGAATTTAGTCAGCGGGCAGTCCTTAACGGTCGAATTGATCTGACTCAGGCAGAAGCCATAAGTGAACTAATTACAGCCCGAAGTCATAAAGCAGCAAAAATAGCAATGGCTGGGCTAGATGGAGGAATACAAAAGCAAATCAATGCCTTAAGAGAACGTCTATTAGATCAGCTAGCAGAGCTAGAGGCCCGTGTTGATTTTGAAGATGAGCTTCCTAAACTATCTCATTCAAAAGTTTTATCAGAGTTGGAAGAAGTTCAACTCGCACTAAAGCAACTAATAGAAGAAGCAAATAGAGGAATGTTTCTTAGGCAAGGTCTCAGGGTCGCGCTCATTGGGCGTCCAAATGTTGGCAAAAGTTCCTTGCTTAATCGATTGTCTCGTAGAGAGCGAGCAATAGTTACAGATTTGCCAGGTACTACAAGAGACGTTCTTGAAAGCGAAATTATCTTACAAGGAGTACCAATCACACTTATTGATACTGCAGGCATACGAGAAACAAAAGACTCACTTGAACAACTTGGAATTGCTAAAAGTCATGAGACATTGATAAGCGCAGATGTTGTAGTGATGATTTTTGACCTGTCTACTGGTTGGGCAGAAAATGATCAACTCTTAAAAGACCAAATCCCTAAAGATTTACCCATCCTTTTAGTTGGGAATAAAGCTGACTTGAGCACTACGAAGACAATTAGCTCAACTAGTAATGGTTTCAAGCCCATAAGGTTTAGTGCGTTGACTGGTCAAGGTGAAGAATCTCTCATTAATGCCATGCTCCAAACATGTGACGCGGGCGAAACCAATAGCTTAATAACTGCACTAAACGAAAGACAGAAGGATCTAGCAGTACTAGCTATATCCTCCTTAGAGAAAACCAAAGATACAGCCAAGCAAGGCCTTCCTTGGGATTTTTGGACCATTGACCTTCGCCAAGCAATTCACCACTTAGGACAAATTACAGGCGAAGACATTACAGAAGCCCTACTAGGTAGGATTTTTTCAAAATTCTGTATCGGTAAATAAACAACGAATAGAATTTTGATCGTACCAATTTGTTGAAGTGTTCTTCTAAAAACCCAATTACTTAAAAATTGCACGTGATTTTTCAAAACCCTGTAATCAATCAACTAATTGACAGTTGGCTAGCTGAAGACATAGGTCGAGGAGATCTCTCATCCGCTGCACTACCTACATCAAGGGTAGAAGCTCTCTGGGTTGCAAAACAAGATGGGACTTTTTGTGGTGGAGAGTTAGTAAAACTAGTATTTAATCGTCTGGATAACTCTATAAAGGTAAATTTACTAATCAAAGAAGGAGAAACCTTCATATCCAATCAAATACTTTTAGAGATAGAGGGACCTTCAAAATCTCTTATCGCAGCAGAGCGAACAGCATTAAATATTGCCATGCATCTTTCAGGGATAGCGACACAAACATCACTCTTCGTTTCCGAACTAAAAGGAACAGGAGTGAAACTAGCTGATACAAGAAAAACGACTCCTGGACTCCGAATATTAGAAAAATATGCCGTGCGTTGTGGAGGGGGAATCAATCATCGACTAGGCCTGGATGATACTGCGATGCTCAAAGAAAATCATCTTGCCTGGGCTATGAGCATGAAAGAAGCTGTAAAAGAAACACGAAAAGTAGCTCCATGGCCATCAAAAATAATTATCGAAGCAGAAACATCTGATCAAGCGACAGAAGCGGTCATTAATGGAGCTGATGGGATACTCCTCGACGAATTTGAACCTCTTGTTCTACATGAGCTGGTGCCAAAATTAAGAGAATTGGCTGCATCGCGTTCTAATTCAGGAGGTAATGGACAAATTATTTTGGAAGCCTCAGGTGTCGACCCTAAAGACTTAAAAACTTATGCTGATACAGGCATCGATTTGATATCAAGTAGTGCTCCTATCACACGAAGTCATTGGGTCGATTTCAGTATGCGATTCAAAGAAGCTAACTAAACTCAACACAAGTGTCTCTTTCAAAGTGCAAAACCTTAATAGATCAAGGAGTCATTAGTTAAAAACAATGATCAATCTGAGACAAAAATTAGAAAGGCAATGCAAATTAGCCCTAATGAGAGCGTTCCCAAAAGCTTGCGATGGAGGTAAGTTATCTGGGAAACCAATAAATCCTCAATTAGTAAGAACAAATAATCCTGAATTTGGAGATTATCAAATCAATGCTGCACTCCAGCTCACTAAAATTCTTAAGAAAGCTCCTCGTGACATTGCCACATCGATTGTCACAGAACTAACAAAGAATGAAGAGTTTGCATCTATCTGTGATTCACCAAAAATTGCAGGTCCTGGTTTTATTAATCTGACAATTAAACCCGAACGCTTAATCCAGGAGCTAATAACACGCCTTGAAGATAATCGACTAGGTATACCACTCGCCGAAACAAATGATGGTAAGAGAATCACTGATCCAATCATAGTTGACTTTTCAAGTCCAAACATTGCAAAAGAAATGCATGTGGGACATCTACGATCAACAATTATTGGCGATTCAATTGCTCGAGTACTTGAGTTTCGTGGTCATAATGTTTTACGACTTAATCATGTTGGTGACTGGGGAACTCAATTCGGAATGCTCATAAATCATCTCAAATCAGTTGCACCTGAGGCATTAACTAAAGCGAATGCAATAGATATTGGTGATCTTGTTAATTTCTATAGGAAATCAAAAGAGCGATTTGACTCTGACAATAATTTCAGAGAAAGATCTCGAGAAGAAGTAGTCAATCTTCAAAATGGAGATCCAACATCTCTAAAAGCATGGAAATTGCTTTGCAAGCAGTCACGAGATGAATTCCAAAAAATTTATGATCGTTTAGATGTAAGACTTACAGAAAGGGGAGAATCTTTTTATAATGAATATCTACAAGATGTAGTAGATGATCTTGATGCATTAAACCTATTAGTAAAAGACGATGGCGCAAGATGTGTTTTTCTTGAGGGTATTCTTGGCAAGAACAATAAGCCTTTAGCAATAATCATTCAGAAAAGTGACGGTGGTTTTAACTATGCAACAACTGATTTGGCTGCAATTAGATACAGACTAAATCCATCTCCCAAAGGGGATGGAGCTTGTCGTGTGATCTATGTCACTGATTCTGGTCAATCCAATCATTTCAATGGCGTCTTTCAAATAGCTGATCGTGCTAATTGGATACCTACTGGAAAAAAAATCGAACACGTTCCCTTTGGTTTAGTCCAAGGGGAAGATGGTAAAAAACTTAAAACAAGATCTGGTGAAACTATTAAACTTAAATCTTTGCTTGATGAAGCAGTAAATCGAGCTGAATTTGACCTAAGAAGGCGCTTAAAAGAAGAAGATCGAAAAGAAAGTGAGTCATTCATCAAACTTGTCTCTGAAACTGTAGGAATTGGTGCAGTCAAATATGCTGATTTAAGTCAAAATAGAATTACAAACTATCAATTTAGTTTCGATAAAATGCTTGCTCTACATGGCAATACTGCACCTTATCTCCTCTATGCTGTAGTTCGCATCGCAGGCATTGTTCGAAAAGGTGGTTCATTAGCAACTATTCCTAAGCAGCTCGAATTTACCGAAAAACAAGAATGGGACTTAGTTAAAGAGCTGCTTAAATTTGACGACGCGATAAATGACGTTGAAGAAGAGCTCTTGCCAAATAGGCTTTGTAATTACTTGTATGAACTATGTCAAGTCTTCAACCGCTTCTATGATCAACTTCCTGTACTAAAAGCTAAAGGCTCATCAAAAAGCTCCAGACTGGCATTATGCCTAATGACAACCAATACCCTCAAGCTGGGTATGAACTTATTAGGGATTCCTACCCTTGAGAGAATGTAATGGAATCCAGCGAAAAGCCACCATTCAACTTACCTCAACCAAGATCCGAGGTAGAGGAAATGAAACCTTACAAAGCACCATTAGAAGGCAGAAGAAACCATCTTCGCCTTGACTTTAATGAAAATACAATAGGTCCAAGCCCTCTGGTTTTAGAGGCACTGAAAAACATTGACTCAAATGAAATCTCTATTTATCCCGAATATAATGGATTGCAAAATGCCGTGAAAAATAATCTCAATAACACAGGCATAAAACATCCTCTGAATCCTGATCAGATTGGAATCTTTAATGGTGTTGATGCAGCCATTAATGCTATTTTCCATGCCTATGCTCAGCGAGATGATCAGCTACTAACGACTACTCCAACATTTGGGTACTACACACCATGTGCTCAAATGCAGGGGATGCGGATTGTCGCCTTACCGTATGAGGGGAAGAATTTCCAGTTTCCACTGAACAAAATTCGTGAAGCACTAAAAATGGGGAAACCTAAGCTTCTACTTCTCTGTAACCCGAACAATCCTACAGGTAGTGTTATTTCAGCAGATGTGATCCTAAAACTATCCGAAGATAATCCAAATACTTTAGTAGTTGTTGATGAACTATATGAGTCTTTTGATGGTGACAGCGTACTGCCAAAAATCAACTTTAACTCAACACCAAATCTTGTTATTCTTAGGTCACTTTCAAAAACTGCAGGATTAGCTGGCTTGCGAATTGGTTTTACAATAGGGAATTCTCGAGTGATTGATTATATAAAAAGAGTTACAGGTCCATATGACATAAACAGCTTCGCAGTAAAGGCCGCCTTTGCAGCGCTAAAAGATCAAGCATATATTGATGATTATAAAGCAGAGGTTTTGCGAGCACGCGACTGGATCAAAGATGAACTCATAAGCAATAGAGTAGAACACCATATTGCAGGCGGAAACTATTTCTTGATTTGGCCTAAACGTGAATCTGATGAAATCGAAGCCTGTCTAAAAAATGATGGTATTCTAGTTAGAAATATGCGCGGCAAGCCCCTAATAGAAAAATCACTAAGAGTAAGCATTGGTACCCAAACTCAAATGCAACAATTTTGGGATTCCTATATGAAACATGAATGCAAATAAAAACTGAGAAAGATCACTCAAGAATATTAATCACCATCTTATTTTGAAGATTATTAGACAAGCTATATGTCTCTCCAACGGCTCTAACCTCGACATCCTTCATGGCCTCTAAAAATGGCTCGATGCCATTCTGATCACAGTCCTTAGGCACAATTCCTTTTACATATTGAAACGGAATAATATATCTTGGATTTAATTCACGAACTATTTGTGCAGCCTCTAATCCGTTATACACCTTTGCACCTCCACCTACTGCAATAATCAAAACATCAGGCCTACCAAGTAAAACTTGATTTTCTATCGATAAAGGCCCTGCACCTCCACCAAGATGAGCGAAATTTAATCCACCTTGACTCCACTTCCAAAGTGTTGCCTTCCCAAACCTTCTGCCACCTAAGCGGTCATGATCAACTGAAAAACCTTCAATACTCATTCCTTGAATCCGATATGAACCTGGCTTAACGAAGAACTTACCTTTAGCAACTGATGATCCTTCATCTGCCAACTTAGAACTTGCCAAAATAATATTTGCAGACACTCTTGGCTCTTTTAACCCAGCTGCACAACCAACAGCACTAAAAGGATTAATAAGCAAAGATTTACCACCTCCTTTTATGAGTAGTGCGCGATGACTAAAATTTGTGATCTCAACACCACCTGCAAGAACTGGTGAAGCTATTGCAAGAAACCCAATTAAAGCACTGGTGTACTGAAAAAAAATATTCATGGAACGAAAATTCAGTCTCATGAAAGTAATCATGCTAATAACAAAATTATCTTTACTTTGAAAGGAGTTTGACTGATTTTAAAAAATTACTAAGCAAATGATGACCAGACTCTGTTAAAACACTTTCAGGGTGAAATTGAACGCCCTGGATATGAGTGTATTTACGATGCCTTAAACCCATAATCGTCCCATCTTTCAACCATGCTGTTAGTTCTAAACAATCAGGCAAACTAGATCGCTCTACAATAAGACTGTGATATCTAGTAGCAACAAGAGGCTGGGGTAAGCCCTGAAAAACTCCTTCACCAGCATGTAAAACGAGAGATGTTTTTCCATGCATCAGCTCTTGAGCTCTCACAACCTTCGCTCCGTAAACCTGAGCAAGAGCCTGATGTCCCAAACAAACACCAAGAGTAGGAACAGAAGGCGACAACTCAGACAAGATGTCCAAACATATCCCTGATTGAAAGGGATCTCCTGGACCTGGAGACAGAAGAATAGCTTCAGGCTTAAGTGCTTTAACCTGCTTAAGAGTCAGTGCATCATTGCGCTCTACCCTGACGTCTTTAGCACAAGGATGATCACAAGCCAACTCACCTAAGTACTGAACCAAATTGAATGTAAAGCTGTCATAGTTATCAATAACTAAAATCATGGGTCAACCAAAGTCAATTAAAACCCCAACCGAATTATGAGTGCTGGGAAAAGCAAAAGGGAAGCAATCAGTACAGAACTAATTGATGCAACCAGAACTCCAGCAGCAGCGCAATCCTTTGCGATTCGAGCTAATGGGTGAAATCTTCTACCAATAGCCAAGTCAACAACAGCCTCTATAGCTGTATTGAGAAGCTCTAATACCAATACCGCCGCAACTGTAAGAACAATGACAGCCAGCTTAATCACACCAAGCTCCAACCACAAACCCATCCCAAAAGCTATGGCCCCTAGCAATAAATGAATACGAAAATTTCTTTGACTCAAAAACCCATAGGCAAGGCCTTGAAATGCATAACGAAGACTTGAAGGTAAATCAC
Organism: Prochlorococcus sp. AG-409-L14; assembly: GCA_003215545.1. Taxonomy (GTDB): domain Bacteria; phylum Cyanobacteriota; class Cyanobacteriia; order PCC-6307; family Cyanobiaceae; genus AG-409-L14. The sequence continues at coordinate 25,821 of QCKF01000011.1, forward strand.
TCGCAATGCGCCACGAGGACCGCCTAGATTGCCTGGAAGGTCTTTGAGAAAATGATGTAATTTTCTCTGATCTAAAATTTGTTTTTTCAGGGAACATCAAAAATGTTTTCCTTTAGATCTCTCAGAACTGAACATTATCGTTAATGCCCACAAGATGCTCCTGCAGAGACAACATCTCTTGAAGATTATCTGAGGTGCAATGATCCCAGCCTAATAAATGAAGGAGGCCATGAGAAACAAGCCATCGTAATTCAATTAATAATCCATGACTCATCTCCATAGCTTGACGATGTGCAGTTTCAACAGAAACAATAATGTCACCCAACTCTAAACAAATCTCAGTAGGCAAAGTAAAACTTTCATCTAATATTGGGAATGAGAGAACATCTGTAGAAGATTGCTTCTTTCTCCAATGTAAGTTTAGTAGCTTAATTTTCTCATCGTCTGTAAACTTCAAGCCCATACTCATCGAAGATGAAAGCCTAACAAACTCTGGACAGGCTAAAGACTTGTCATTGCGGATAAACCTAATCCAACTTTGAAGAATATTTGTCCAGTACTGAGAATCATTTATTAATTTAGTCAATATTTCATATTCTTTGACATAGGGATCAAAAGAATATTCAGAATCATAATTAAAAACGAGATCCAACTCAAAAGAATCGGATATATTATTCCGGACCATATAATTTTAGTGTGGAATGGTTGGCCTCCCAAGCCAAGCAATAATGCAAATAAATCCTACGCATCCAAATGCTGTAAGAGCAAAATGGAAAAGGCTTTGACTTCCCTTTCGAACCATATTCCGCATAGCTAGCTTCACAAAGCTAGCTGGAGGTGTTCTCTTTGAAGAAGATCTTTTAGGTTCTAAATCAGTAGTCATTTGATTGAATTTAGTTCTCTATATTAGTATCAAGGCGATCTGCACGCACCCTTAGAAGTGCCTGAATAAATTGCTCCAAGTCACCATTCATTACTGCTTGTACATCAGTTGTTTCTTCTGCAGTTCTTAAGTCTTTAACCATCTGATATGGATGAAAAACATAATTGCGGATTTGATTTCCCCAGGCTGCTTCAACAATGTCACCTCTAATATCTGCAATCTGTGCTGCTCTTTGTTCTTGTGCAATAACCATCAATTTAGCTTTTAATAAAATCATTGCCTTTTCCTTATTTTGTAGCTGTGAGCGCTCCTGTGTACAACGCACTGCCAAACCTGTTGGAATATGAAGAATACGAACAGCAGTTTCAACCTTATTAACATTTTGACCTCCTGCGCCTCCAGATCGACTAGTAGTTATTTCCAGATCTTTTTCTGGAATTTCTAACTGAACTTCATCATCTAACTTTGGCATCACCTCAACTCCAGCAAAGCTTGTTTGGCGTTTATCATTTGCATTAAAAGGTGAAATCCTGACAAGTCGATGGGTACCTTTTTCATTTTGCAAATATCCATATGCATACCTACCCTCAATCTCAATTGTTGCACTTTTTATGCCAGCTTCTTCACCTTCTGAAAGCTCATCAACCGTAACCGTCATCTTCTGAGCCTCAGCCCAACGGGTATACATTCTCAAAAGCATTTGTGCCCAATCCTGAGCATCAGTACCTCCAGCGCCTGCATTGATAGACAAAACGGCTCCTTCCTTGTCATAAGGACCACTTAAAAGTCGTTCAAGCTCCCAACGATCAAGATCAGCCTCTAATTGCTTCAATCCAGAAAGAGCCTCTGCAAGCATTTCTTGATCTGGCTCAAGCTCATAAAGGTCAACAATTGCATTCGCATCATTTATTGCAGCATCCCAACTTTCAAAACGTGCCAACTCTGCCTTCACTTCATCTAAATGACGCATCTGTTTCTTTGCATTCTGCTGATCACCCCAAAAATCAGGTTGAGCTGCAATTTGTTCTAGATCTTTTTGTGTTGCAGTCAAAGCAGGCACGTCAAAGACAGTCCTGGGCATTGCCCAGGCGATCAGTGAGAACAGACAAATCTCTTTTGAAATCAGTTAAATCAAGCAAGGTGAATCTGTAATTCCAAAGATTGACGCTATCAGCCCATATCCATTATTAGGATCATTATTATCAAATTCACTAACAACTGATGGCAAAAATAGAAATCTACACCTGGCAATACTGTCCGTTCTGTATCAGGGCAAAATCTTTGCTTCAGCAGAAAGGCATCGATTTCATAGAACATTCAATAGATGGAGACCAAAAAGCGCGTTCAAACATGCGCAATAGAGCTGATGGAAGAAATACTGTTCCTCAAATCTTCATTAATGACAAAGGGATTGGAGGGTGCGATGAACTATATGAATTGGAAAAAACAAAGCAACTAGATCTTCTTTTGCAGGAAAGCTAAAGCTATGAAACAGCTCTTCGTCCTCGACCCACTTGAGCAAATTAATCCAACCAAAGATTCATCAGCAGCATTAATGCAAGCTGCTCAAAGAGCATCCATTGAAGTTTGGGCATGTACTCCTTCTGATTTGCAAGCTCGAGGAGACAAAGCATGGGCTGCAGCCAGTCCTGTACTAGCTGAACCTTGGATAGATATCGGAGAGCCTAAAAGCATTCCCCTATCTGACTTCACATGTATATGGATGAGAAAAGATCCTCCAGTAGACGAGGCCTTTCTGTATGCAACTCATCTTTTAGAAGTAGCAGAAAGAGATGGAGCCCTAGTGCTTAATCAACCAGCTTCTTTAAGAGCATGGAATGAAAAATTAGGTGCTCTAAGGTTTAGCGACCTTATGGCGCCAACACTGGTGGCAAGCAGGGTCTCAGAATTAGCATCATTTGCCTGTAATCAAGGCGAAGTAGTGTTAAAGCCTCTTGGAGGTAAAGGTGGACAAGGCGTTATTCGCGTTGCAACGGCCGCCAAAGGGCTTGAAGCTTTACTCGAATTAGTTACCGAACAGGAAAGGTTGCCTGTAATGATGCAAAAATTTCTCCCAGATGTTATTCAAGGAGACAAACGTATTCTCATAGTTAATGGAGAACCTTTAGGAGCAATAAATAGGCGTCCAAAATCTGGCGATTTTCGCAGCAACCTTGCTTTAGGAGGAAAAGCTGAGGCTACACAGCTCACTCAAAGAGAAAAAGATATATGCGAAGAACTATCTCCTTCATTAAAAGCTGAAGGTTTATTTTTTGTAGGCATAGATGTTATAGGAGGTATGTTAAGCGAAATTAACGTCACAAGTCCAACTGGGATAAGAGAAGTAGAAAGTCTAATGAAAATTCCCTTAGCCGATAAAGTAATTAAGAAATTACTAACATTGTTAGATTAGAGATCAGAAGTTATTAAATCAAACTGATCCGCAAGGACAGCAAGTTTTAGGCCAACTTCTTTCATCTCCTTATCAACAATTGAGCCCCTTACAAGTCCTGCTCCAGCTGTTATCTCTAGCTTATTTCCTCTTGCCTGACAACAACGAATTGCAACCCTAAATTCTGCATTACCCAAGCTGTCTATCCATCCAATAGGAGCGGCATAACTACCACGTTCAAATGGCTCAAGAGTCCTGAGCCAATTTATAGCTTCTTTCTTTGGCCATCCAGCAACTGCAGGAGTTGGATGTAATGCTTCTGCTAAATGCAAAGGTAAACAGTGCTTGTTCGAAGCAGTCACAGGAGTATGCAAATGAACTAATTTTCCATGCCTTGCTAATTGAGGATCCCTAGGCCTTCGAGGATCTAATCCTTCGCGTACAAGTGTTTGAAATATTGAATCCACTACCAATTCATGTTCCCTTCGATCCTTATCAGATCTCAGGAGTAATTCCGAAGAATCATTTTGACTAGCTGTACCAGCCAATGCATCACAAATCAATTGATCTTTCCGAAGAGACAAAAGACGCTCCGGTGATGCTCCAAAGAAAGATTCGTCCTTATTCCGCTGCCAAAGAAAGCGGCAGCTACCTTGTTGCTGCTGTCTAAGACGCAACAAAATTGCCAAAGGCTCAATCGTGCTTCTCAACACAATCGAATGTCTTACTGCTAAAACAAGCTTTTGAAGAACTCCCTCATTCACCAAATCAATTCCACGAATTAAAGCTGACCTATAACAATCTTTCCAAGTATCAGAAGAAGATTCTGCAAGCGGATAACTAAAAGTCGAAAGTTGATCCCTTTGCGAGCGTTCTAGGAGTCTTTCTCGCATAAGCCATAACTGCTCAACCAATTCCCTAGCATCGGCTTCGTGTGTGGCGACGCCATTAAGACGCAACCAACCTTCTTTGCCTTGTCTAGTTAATTGCCACCTAGGCAAGACTGCTTGAACTGCAGGAAGAGCATCTGACCTTTTTTTAATAAGCGAAACTTGTTCAAAAAAGGAAAATGCAAAGAAAAGTCTTGGTCTACATTGTTCAGGACAATCGGGAGTTACATCTATCAAACGACCAAGAGTGACATCACAAAACCTTTGTGCTAATTCAAATCTTCTAGGCCCTGATAGATCAAATTGCTGACACTCACCACTGGCAGCAATACATAATCCAGGTGCGGAATCCCAAAGGAAACGAAATGGCTGCTGATCAACAATTAACGGCAAATGTGACAGAGGATCGACACTTTGAATTGGCACAGCCAAGCTCAATACACAAGCATCCGTCTTCCTCTCGCCCCAGGCTTTGGCGGTAGTTTTCAAAATATCGCTGAAAATGGGGCCAGCAGTCATAAAAAGTAAAAGCTGATCACAAGCACTACTCAAATGTATAAACCGTCACCAAGGTTAAAGGGGAGGTGATTTCATGAAAGAACATCAGGCTGTTGCAACCCTTTACGTCCCGAACGAGGAAAAAAGCCGTTTATGGAAAGCAGCAATCAAATGGCCTTTGTACTCAGTGGCCGTGATGCCAGTGCTTTTAGGAGCTGGCTGGAGAATTGGTGCAGGGCTAAATATTCGTATCGACCAATTAATTGGATTCCTTTTGGCTTCTGTATTGCTTTTGATTTGGGAAAACTTAACTAATGATCTTTTCGATGCTGACACGGGCATAGATCAGTTAAGCAAACCACATTCTGTTGTAGCACTCCTCGGGAAACGACAACCAGTCAGACATCTAGCTTATCTAGCCCTCTCATTAGGATTGCTCCTCATCTTGCTTTTAGCAATCAAAAGCACACTTCAGGTCCTTTTCTTAGTTGTAGGCAGTTGTATTCTTGGATATTTATACCAAGGTCCCCCATTTAGACTGGGATATCAAGGATTAGGAGAACCTTTGTGCTGGCTTGCCTTTGGCCCGCTAGCAACAGCCGCAGCACTTTTAGTGCTGTCTCCTATTGAAAGCCTTGACTCTGGTATCCCTTGGGGAACGGCAACTTCCCTTGGAGCCGGACCTGCCTTGGCTACAACTCTTGTACTTTTCTGTTCACATTTTCACCAAGTAGCTAACGACAAAGCCCATGGGAAAAAGTCACCATTAGTTCTCCTAGGAACTCGCAGATCAGCCTCATTAGTTCCCTGGCTAATTGGAATAAGCTTATTACTTGAAATAATTCCAATTTTGCAAGGGCTATGGCCGATAACAGCACTACTTGGTTTAATTGGATTACCTACAGGAATTTCCCTAGCCCGTCTACTTAATCATTATCACAATAATCCAGAAAGAATTAGTGGAAGTAAGTTTATAGCACTACGTTTCCAAGCCTTAAATGGATTTGGGTTAAGTTTAGGATTAGCCATCGGACCTATTTTAGGAAGTAGTGTAATCAATTAAATTTAATACATATGCAAATCACAATAAAAATAAAACCTTTTAGCTTCAACTTAACTAAAAATCTAAACACTTTTCGTGGTGTAATCTTTAAAAAAAAAGGATGGTTATTACATATAGAAAATGAACATGGTCAATGTGGTTGGGGAGAAGTCGCTCCTCTTCAATCTTCTGAATTAATTTCATGCAATAGTGCCTTACAAGCAATTGAACCCAAGACTTCACTTGAAAACCTAGAAGCACTGATATCTCAATCACCCAAGGCATTAGCCTTTGGATTAGGAGCTGCGTTAGGAGAATTAAATGGCCTAGTCGGCTTCAAAAATCAAACGGCTTGGCTTAAAGCTCCTAAATCAGCCATATTGCTACCCACAGACAATTCACTACTGGAAGTAGTGGATTGTCTAGTAGATAGCAAACAAAATTGCATAGATCCACTAACAGTGAAATGGAAAGTTGCTATTAATGATCAAACATATGAGTTAAAGCTCTTAAAAGAAATCCTCAGCCGACTTCCTATAAATTCTCGTCTAAGAATCGATCCTAACACTGGCTGGAATAGAGAACAAGCAGAGATATGGGTCAATGAACTTGCTGAAGAACCTCGGTTGGAATGGTTAGAACAACCTCTAAATGCAACAGATATACAAGGCCTAAAGCAACTTTCTAAACAAGTACCTATTGCTTTAGATGAATCACTTATTTTAAAACCTTATTTACGCAACACCTGGAAAAGCTGGCAAATACGACGTCCTCTCCTAGAAGGCGACCCAAGAATTCTTCTCAATGAACTAGAGCAAGGGAAAGCGTTTAGATCAATAAGTACAGGGTTCGAGACAGGCATAGCACGTCGATGGGTAAGTCATCTTGCTGCGCTTCAACAAAAAGGTCCTACACCAACAGCCCCAGGATTAGCGCCAGGTTGGCTACCGGAAAGTCAACTCTTTAGTAGTAACCCCAAAATAGTCTGGGAAGCTGTATGAAAAATATCTCACTAATAGTATGGGAGCCTAATAAGACACATGACTTCTCGAAAAGAATTCATGAAGAACTGCCTAAGAAGAATTGGATCCAAATAATTACAAAAAATCAAAGCCAAGTAACCATTCCTCACAATCTCTTACCTCAGGGAACTGGAGTGATTGTTAATAGTGGAGGAACTTCAGGAGGTCCTCACCAATGTTTCCATCAATGGTCCAATCTTGATCAATCAGCTCAGGCAACAGGGTATTGGTTAATCGAACAAGGCATAGAACCTAAAAATTGCGTAATTATTAACCCTTTGCCTATGCATCATGTCAGTGGATTCATGCCTTGGTGGAGAAGTCGTTTGTGGGGTTCAACCCATATATCCGTAATACCTCAATTAATGAGAGATCCAATTGCATTAAAGAAATTCTGTGCGCCCTTTTTTAAGAAAAAAGAAGGAGCATTGATAACCTCATTAGTTCCTACTCAATTAATGAGGTTAATTTCACAACCAAAAGGATTAGAATGGCTCCAATCGTTCGACGTTATATGGCTAGGCGGTGCAGGACTATCAGAAAATCTAGCCAAAGCCGCTAGAGATTCAAACATACGTTTAGCTCCCTGCTATGGGGCAACTGAAACTGCAGCAATGGTTAGCGTTCTTAGTCCAAAAGAGTTTCTTCAAGGTCAAAATGGATGTGGAACTCCCTTAAAGGATGTACTGTTAAGTACTAACAGTGATGGTTCATTAAAGATAAAAGCGTCAAGAATAGCTAAGTTCTTATGGCGTAATGGAAAGCTTGAAAAGCTACTAGACAAGCAGGGTTGGTGGCAATCAAGCGACATAGCTGAATTAACTACAACCGATAACAAAATACAACTCAGAATAATTGGACGTAAGGATATGGCAATTCAATCTGGAGGTGAAACAGTATTTCCAGAGAAACTTGAAGCAAAGCTAATCGAATGCGCAAAAGCTAACAAGCTTCCATTACGGAATCTTTTGTTCTTACCTATTGAAAATCAAATATGGGGTGAAAGAATTATTGCGCTTGTTCAATGGGAACAAAATCACAAACAGCCTGAATTCAGCAAATCCCTAGTCAAATTAAAAAGACTCGTTAAAGATTGGATGCCTTATGAACAACCTATTGCTTGGTATACATGCCAAGAACTCACAAAAAATTCTCTTGGTAAATGGGAAAGGAAAAAATGGGAGAACTGGCTTAAGGAAAAACGTCTATTACAAGAAAGCACAATATAGTTAGCCTAATAATGTAATAACTAGCTAAAAAATAAAAGTGCTTTAAGCAAGATTAAGAGTTAATAGTAGCTGATGAAGCTTCGAGCCAGAGATCAATGCACCTTGGCAAAGCACATCTCTGACGAGTCTTAGCATTAATAGAAACATGATGAATTAATGACTGTGCAACCTCAACCTGATCTCTTTTAAATCTACTTTTCACTTGGAAACTATCTTTATCAAGTCTATGAGGTATTAACTCTACAAATAAGACTTCACCTGCTTTAAGAGGACTCCAAAAGTCGGCATGAGCGTGAAGGACTGGCAAGGCAACTCCTGGATCCCCAACCTTATCGCTACAGCCTGGGAAAATTTCATGGGCAGACAAACCAAAAGAATAAAGGCTTTCTTCCCAAGCTTCGTGAGACCATCTAAACAAATTTGCGAAATGCATTACACCAGCAGCATCTGTATCTCCAAAACGAACAGTTCGCTGCAATAGAAGCCAGGTTTTGGGCTTTATACCAGACAAAGAATTTTAGCGATCTACTGAACCCATAATGACGTCAATCGAACCAAGTATGGCCATAATATCTGCTACCTTTGCACCCTTAAGGATATGAGGAAGGACCTGTAAGTTGTTTAAATCTGCCGCTCGAATCTTAAATCTCCAAGGAGTCACATCATTATTACCCTGAATAAAGACACCAATTTCACCTTTACCTGATTCCAATCTTGTATAAAGCTCACCATTGGGAATTTTAAAAGTAGGCGCAACTTTCTTAGCAACATACTGATAATCAAAACCACTGAACTCTCCTTTCTTGCCTTCACTCATACGGCGAGCTTCAAGATTTTCTGTAGGGCCGCCAGGGATCATTTCACAAGCTTGAAGAAGTATTTTCAATGATTGCCGCATTTCCTCAATCCTGACTCTATACCTTGCATAGCAATCACCATCTTTGTCCCAAGCAATATCCCAATCAAAATCGTCATAACATTCATAATGATCAACTTTTCGCAAATCCCAAGGGACACCAGCAGCACGAAGCATGGGTCCAGAAAGACTCCAATTAATGGCATCTTCTTTGGAAATCTTTCCCAATCCTTCAATTCTTCTACGAAAGATTGGATTGTTAGTGATTAGTTTTTCATATTCATCAATTTTTGGTCCAAACCAATTGCAAAAATCCCTACATTTCTCCAGCCAGCCCCACGGCAAGTCACAAGCAACACCACCAATGCGAAAATAATTATTATTAATCAAACGTTGTCCAGTAGCAGCTTCCCAAAGGTCATATATCATTTCTCTTTCTCTAAAGATGTAGAAAAAAGGAGTTTGAGCACCTACATCCGCTAAAAAAGGACCTAACCACAAAAGATGATTAGCTATACGATTAAGTTCAAGCATTAATACTCGAATATAACTAGCTCTTTTAGGAACAGAAATGTTAGCTAAACGTTCTGGAGCATTTACAACAATGGCTTCATAGAACATGCCTGCTGCATAATCCATACGGCTGACATATGGCACGAACATAACGTTGGTACGATTTTCTGCGATTTTTTCCATACCTCTATGCAAATAACCAATGACTGGCTCACAATCAACAACGTCTTCACCATCCAGGGTTACTACCAACCTCAAAACACCATGCATTGACGGATGATGGGGACCAAAGTTCACCACCATTGGCTCCGTACGAGTTTCAAGCTGCGTCATGCCGCCAAAAAAAAACCTAATAACTCAATCTTAGAGAGAACTTATGCCAGACCATAATCTCGTTAAATGTTCCAACTTCAAACACATACCCGTCCTAACGACTGAAGTCATGGATTCCTTCAGTCTTCTACCCCCAGAGCTATTTGATGGCGGGCTAATTATCGATGCGACCCTAGGAGGTGGAGGACATTGTGAGTTAATCCTAGAAACCCACTCAAGATTGCGTGCAATAGGTCTAGACCAAGATCCACATGCACGAGAAGCGGCAAGCGTAAGACTTGAACGCTTCGGTTCTCGCGTGAGAATCCTGGGTGAAAATTTTGCTGATTTCAATCCTCCTGAAAAAGCTATATATGTTCTTGCAGATTTAGGAGTAAGTAGTCCTCAACTAGAAACAGCCGAAAGAGGATTCAGTTTCAGGATTGATGGCCCTCTTGATATGCGCATGAATAACGAAAAGGGAATGACTGCAAAGGAATTAATCGAAACTTGCAAAGAAGATGAACTTGCTCAAATTATTTATGAATATGGTGAGGAAAGATTCTCCAGAAGGATTGCTAGAAAAATCAAGAAAGATCTCCTAGAGAAAGGAGCTTATAAAGGTACAAAAGAATTGGCATATGCTATAGCAGGGTGCTATCCCGCAAAACAACGTTTTAGCAGAATTCATCCGGCAACGCGCACATTCCAAGCATTAAGAATAGCTGTGAATAATGAACTAACTGTTCTTGAGGAATTTCTCAAGAAAGCACCTGACTGGCTTAAAAAAGATGGCTTAATAAGCTTAATAAGCTTTCATTCTCTAGAAGATAGGAGAGTAAAAAATACTTTCTTACATGATCAACGATTAGAAAAGGTTAATCGGAAACCCCTAATTGCAAACGAAAAAGAATTAAACCATAATCCAAGAAGTCGGAGCGCAAAATTACGTATTGGCAGAAAAGTTAATGATTAACACTATCCTTAATCCCCCCTCAATCGACTGACTACATTATCTATCACACTAGTAGCTTTCTTAATATCCTCAATAGAAGTATCTCTTCCTAAACTAAGACGAATAGATGAATCGGCTTCTTTAACAGTCCTTCCAAGAGCTAGCAAAACATGTGAAGGTTTTCCAGCACTACAAGCAGAGCCACTACTACATGAAATAAAAGGACGTAATTCCCTAAAAAGTCTGCTTCCAGAAACTCCAAGTATGGTGATATTTAAATTATGGGGAAGCCTATTCTCCATAGAGCCATTTACAATTATATCGGGAATTTTCTGTCTTAAGTCTATTAAGAGTTGATCTCTTAATAGGCCAAGTTTTTCTTGATGGATATTTAGATCTCTAAATGCTAATTCTGCTGCCTTAGCAAATCCAATAATCAAAGGGACAGGAATAGTTCCGGGCCTAAGATTCTGCTCTTGCCCACCACCCCAATGCAAAGGCAGTATTGGTAATTCAGATCGCATCACTAGAGATCCAATTCCTTTAGGTCCATAAAGCTTATGTGAACTTATGCTTATGAAATCTAGCCCTAATTTATCAACTTCTATGGGAATATGTCCAAATGCCTGTGCAGCATCACTATGTACCAATACTTCCTTTTCCTTACACGCTTCAACTAATTCCGCAAGAGGCTGAATGACCCCAATTTCGTTATTAGCAAACATGAAGCTTGCAAGGAATGTATCCTCTTCAAAAGCTTCCACTAATTGATCTTTAGATAAAAGCCCATCAGGGCCTGGATATAACTCTGTCAATCGAAATCCTTCCCTAATTAATTGCCTGAGAGGGTCAAGAACTGCATGATGCTCAGTAGCAAGAGTAATAATATGGCCAGGTGAACCTTTATCCGCTGCCATTGCACGCGCATGACCTAATAAAGCTAAATTATTAGCTTCGGTTGCACCACTAGTAAAAATCAATCTTTCTGGCACAACATTAAGCAAAGAAGCAATTTGTTCTCTTGCCAAAGTCACAGCCGCAGAGGCCATCAAACCAAAACGACTTTGCCGACTTGAAGCATTAGCCCACAATTCGTTCCAATAAGGAGCCATTGCTTCAAGCACCTCTTGAGAACATGGCGTTGTTGATTGATAATCAAAAAGCAAAGGATAATTATTATTTGATCGCTGTAAATGAACTTGCTTCATAGCATTATTTTCCATTTTAAATAGTTACAATCAAATAATTGCAATGAAAGAATGAAAAGCATCCGAATATATTCTCATAAGGCTTAGCGGGAAAAGAGTTTACTTTCTGAATATATTTTTCTAAAGCTGAATATTGCATTAGGTAAATTTTTTAGTTTCGAAAATGCATTATAACTTGAGGAAGAAAGCCTTGAATACCCATCAAGAAAAATAAACGTGTTCTTAAAGCCTATATTTACCTTATATAAACATGCCTTTGGCAAGCAAAGCGTTGCTAAAGCTTCTAGATTTTCCCAAGAGACAATTTCTTTATGAATGAACCAAGCGTAAATACCCAAGAAATAACAAAGCAACCAAGATTGCTCCTTGTTGATGATGAACCAGGTATGCGAAATGCAGTTAAAGCTTACCTTGAAGATGAAGGCTTTGAAGTCACTACAGCAGTTGATGGTGAAGAAGGATGGGAAAAGGCTCAAAAATTACTGCCAGATCTAATCATTAGTGACGTAATGATGCCTCGATGCGATGGATATGGTCTCTTAAAACGTCTGAGAGAAGATGAAAGATTAAGCGGAACCCCAGTAATCTTCCTGACAGCTAAAGGAATGACAATTGATAGAACCCAAGGATATCAAGCAGGGGTGGATGATTACATTCCCAAGCCATTTGACCCAGATGAATTAGTTGCCCGTGTTAGAAACGTCGTCAAACGACAAGACAGACTTCTAGCAGAAGCTGCAAGATTTGCAGATGCAGATGTAGGTCAAATGGCAAGGCAAATCACAGAAATTCGCTCAATGTTGAGCGAAAGTGCAAAAGGGCCATTACAGGGTGCAGATTTACCAAATTTCACACCTAGAGAATCAAGCGTGCTGCAATTAGTTGCAGAAGGTCTAATGAATAAAGAAATAGCTAGACAATTAGAAACTTCTATTAGAAATGTAGAGAAATATGTAAGCAGGTTATTTATTAAAACCGGTACTTCTAGTAGAACAGAGTTGGTTAGATATGCATTGGAAAATCATCTTGTAAAATAAAATTTGAAAAATATATATAACCACAAAACAACTGACTTCTTGCCAGCCAAGTTAAACAATGGTTGGAGATACAATCTGACCATTAATCAGAACGATGCAGGGAAGAAACTATTGAGTACCTTGAGTTCACTATATACACATTCAACTCTCAAAACATGGAGGCGAAGACTAGAGGACGGGGAAATTCTTATTAATAAGCATAGTACAAATAATAACTTGGTATTAAAACTGGGAGATGTTATAACCTGGGAACGACCACCCTGGGAAGAACCTGGTGTTCCTACTAATTTCAAAATACTATTTGATGATGGAGATTTATTTGTTATCAATAAACCTTCTGGTTTACCAGTAACTCCTGGAGGAGGCTTCTTAAAGCATACATTAACCGAGCTATTAAACGACCAAGCTAGAAAATGTAAGCAACAAGAATCGCCTAAACCCATTCACAGACTTGGACGTTTTACATCTGGGTTAATCTTATGTGCCAGAAAAAAAGAGACTAGAGAAATTCTTTCGAAAATGATGAGAAAGTGTAGCAGTGGTAAATATCATTTAGAAAAAAAATATCTAGCCTTAGCTCTAAGAAATCACTCTCTTGAGAAAGATAAGATATTGGCAATAGAAACACCAATCGCCATGGAATACCATCCATTAATGAATAAGGTATGGAATACATACTCGCACTATTCATTTCGTCAAAAAATACTCCGGGCTTCTTCTTCAGTCAGATTGATAGAAAGAAAAAAGTCATTAGACCTTATAGAAGTTACTATCAAAACAGGCAGGCCACATCAAATCAGAATTCATCTAGCTTCAATAGGGACGCCTTTAAAAGGAGATCCACTGTATGGGAAATATGGGAAATTATCACCTTTCTCAACCCCAGGGGAAGGTGGTTATTTACTACATGCGCACAAGCTCAAAAACTTAATTATAAATGATAAAGAATATTATTTTGAAGCAGATCCTCCGAAAATTTTAAAGCCAACTAATGAAACCTAAACCTTTTTGATCTTCTCGAATTCGATAAGTTGTGAAAAATAAAATGGAGCCTTATTTAATTTACTACGAACCAAGCTAAATCCTGATTTCTTTGCAGCTTGAATAATACCAGATTCGCTCAGTGTATAAGCGCGTGTAGTCTTGCTGGGACCAGGAAAGAGCTGGCCAATTTTTTTTAATAATGCAAGAAGAGGGGTATAAGGCGCAAAGCTTACAATCAACCTTTCTTGAGTCAATGAACAAAGATGTCTCACCATTTCTTCCGCAGCATCTTGTGGATAATGAATAAAAACATCTAGGCAAATAACAGTATGAAAATAACCTTCCAAAGTCTCCAGATCAGATGTAATGCATTTAAATGAATCTTCTTTTATCCCATTAGCTATTGCTCTTCGATTAGTTTCAGTGACCATTGCCTCCGATATATCACTGGCCAAAACTGACTTGGCACCCATTTGTACTAGCGGTATAGAAAGGCTCCCTACTCCACATCCAGCATCACAAAAGCTCTTCTCACCCAAGCCTCCAGACTGATCAATCCACGAAAGCACATCATCAACGGTCTTTTGATGTCCAAGCCGAATATTTCGCTGAACTTTATTCACATCTTCACTTTCACTATAAATTCGATTCCAACGATCAAATCCCATACCGTTGAAATAGTTAGTGACTTCAACCTTCTCAGCCTGCTTGAAGTCGTGAGATTTTTGACTAACCATTGAAAAATGAGGTTATTAACCGAGATACTAATCAGCTTGCCGCCAAGTCAACTCACCTCCAGTCTCGTTCTGTCTCCATCTGAGGAGGTTCTTAATGGATTTTCCAATCAAATGTTCATATAGCGTAAGACCTTTTCTAAGTACATTACGAGGCGCAACCGTCGCAGACCAAATTGCAGCAGCAGGTTCTCGGCTCCATTTGGCTAATCTTATGCAACCTTCCAGCAAAGGCAATGTTGTACCTGCCAAAGTTCCATCAGCAAGACGACATGTAAAACCGCTTACAATTAAGGAACGTGAATCCCACGTAAATTCTCCATCTTGAAGACCATAAGGAGATAAAGCATCACTAACTAAAGCCAACCTTTCAGAAGCCAAGATTTGCAGGAACACAGCCACATCAGGATTTACATGCACTCCATCAGCAATTAAACCTAAAGCTATATTTCCATTTTTAATTGCTTCTGTAATAGGACCTGGTTCTCTGTGATGAATACCACGCATTGCGTTAAATGTATGCGTCAGCATGGCTCCACCACTATCAAAAAATTGCTTTGCAGTATTTGCATTGGCATCAGTGTGTCCCAAAGAAAGAACTATATTCAGGCTCTTCAATTTATTAATCACCAATTCGGAACCATTAATTTCTGGTGCCAGAGTAACCAATGCAATTTGTGATTCAAAACCATTTATTCTCTCCTCCAGCGCACTCAAGCTTGGATTACATACATGCTCAATAGCATGTGCTCCTCTTTTACTAGCTTGAATAAAAGGGCCTTCAAGATGTGCTCCCAACAAGGAGCATCGCCTTTCATGATGAAGCTTTCTTGCCTCTTCTAAAACAGACAACGAAGTCCGTAATTGACTTGCATCACAGCTAACTAATGTTGGACAAATAGAATCCACTCCATCTAGCCACAATCGATCTAATAAATCCAGCAAAATAGATAACTGATCAAAAGTGAGGTCCGAGAAGCCAATTCCATAGCCACCATTTATCTGAAGATCTAAACCCATAGGACTCACCCAATCTCCGCCCCAATTCTCGCCATGGCGAGAAGGCTCAGGAGGCATTGCTTCAATAGAAATAATTACATCTCGATCATCTACTAATAGCGACAGTTCTCGATTGTCTTTGAACTTACCTAAAGGGTGAGGCAAGCGAACGTTATTAATCTGACGCATTGGAGGTTATAGATTTTTCTAGTGCGGGACCATCAGACTCTCGCCATTATTAATGATGAACTCTGCTATTAAAAAAAGTGTCTTCAGTAGCAGTTGAAGCAAAGCCAGTAGCGGCAGTAATTATGGGTAGTGACTCTGATCTAGAGACATTAAACCCTGCGATAGAAATTTTGGAAAAATTTGAAATCGAAGTTATCGTCCGAATCCTTTCAGCTCATCGCACACCTTTTGAAATGTTCAATTTTGCGAATGAAGCCAAAGACAATGGACTAAAAGTGATTATTGCTGGGGCGGGAGGAGCAGCTCACCTTCCAGGCATGGTGGCTTCTCTCACTACCCTTCCGGTAATAGGCGTTCCTGTTAAAAGCAAAGCATTATCAGGTGTTGACTCTTTACATTCAATTGTCCAGATGCCAAATGGGATTCCTGTTGCAACTGTTGCTATAGGAGGAGGACTAAATGCTGGACTCTTAGCAGCTCAAATACTAGGAATATATGACAAGAAGATCGAAGAGCAACTTAATAACTATAGAAAAATACTTCACTCTCAAGTAAGTGAAAAAGATGCATTAATCAAAAAACTAGGTTCAACATTGTATTTAGAAAAGCTACAAACTAAAAACAAATAGAAAACTAGATTATTAATAAATTAGGAATCTTTCTAAAAGTACATTGATCTAACTTTCTACTGAGGTGGGATCAAACCTAAATCGATTAATTTAGTTAATATTTGCTCTACACAACTATCGAGCTGATTTAGACCAGTATCAATTTTTAGCTCTGGATGGTCAGGCTCTTCATATGGGCTAGAGATACCTGTAAAGTCATTAATTTCTCCTCTTCTGGCTTTTGCATATAGTCCTTTCGTATCTCTTTCTTCACAAACTTGAAGCGAAGCAGAACAATATATCTCAATAAAGTCACCTTGACCAACTAATGATCTAGCTTTAATTCGATCACTCTTAAAAGGTGAAACAAAGGCCGTCAAAACTATAATCCCTGCATCTAAAAAGAGTTTGGAAACTTCACCAATCCGACGAATATTTTCCTCTCTATCGGAATCAGAAAAGCCCAGATCCTTACAAAGACCATGTCGAATGTTGTCACCATCAAGAACATATGTCGCTAATCCACGCTCAAACAAAGCAACATTTACC
>QCKF01000012.1 GCA_003215545.1 Prochlorococcus sp. AG-409-L14
ATCAACTAGATCCAGATAATATAAGTTTAGGTGAATTTGATGAAGCTTTTACTTGGTCTGCAGAAGTATTGTCTGCTCAAGGGGTCGATTCATCAAAGGTATCTCTTGAAGAAATTGATTGGTTGGGACGACTTCGGCGTGGATTAGAAAAAACGAGGCAGGGTTTTGTCACAGAACTATTAGAAAAATTTGGAGATGATCCTTTAACTCCCGAAGCTTTAGATGATTTGGAAACACTTTTATTACGAGCCGACGTTGGAGTAAAAGCTACTGATGAAGTTCTTGATGCTTTAAGGAGAAGATTGAATGAAGAAGTTGTTGACTCTAGTGAGGGATTGGCTTTTTTGAAAGAGAAGCTGGTAAGTATCTTGAATACCCCTATTATTTCCACTGGAGTAGATTCCCTTACACCGCAAAAAGATGTTTTAAATATTTGGTTGGTTGTCGGTGTTAATGGTGTAGGTAAGACTACTACTCTTGGTAAATTAGCTCATCTTGCTATTAGAAGTGGATATTCTTCTTTAATTGCAGCTGCAGATACTTTTCGTGCAGCAGCTGTAGAACAGATACAAGTTTGGGGAGACAGAAGTGGAGTACAAGTGATAGCTAATAAAACAACAAATGCTGATCCTGCAGCTGTTGTTTATGATGCTATTGGCGCAGCCAAGGCGAAAGAAATAGATTTGCTACTAGTAGATACCGCTGGTCGCCTACAAACAAAAAATAATTTAATGGAAGAACTACATAAGGTTCGTAAAATAATAGATAAGCTAGCCCCAGAAGCAAATGTTCAATCACTTTTGGTTTTAGATGCAAGTCAAGGCCAGAATGGTCTTCGCCAAGCAATGGCTTTTGCTAAAAGTGCTTCATTAACAGGTGTTGTTATTACAAAGCTTGATGGATCCTCAAGAGGAGGAGTAGCTATAGCAGTTTCCGCTGAAGCAAAATTACCTATTCGCTTTATTGGGGCTGGCGAAGGAATCAGAGATTTAAGACCTTTTAACAGTTTTGAATTTGTTGAAGCACTTTTGGCAAAACGATGACTCGACAGATACTTTTTGAATATTTTGCTACGTTTTTAGTCTTCTGGATGTTATGCAGTGAGTAAGAAATCAACTAATACGGCCCAACCTTTGTCTGCTACAGCCTCATTAAGGGAATTACTTGACAGTTTGTCTAAGGAACAATTACGCAATCAAGAGTTACTAGTTTCATTGGGTTTTGCATTAAGAAGCTTTACTAATTTGTATAGATTTCTAGAGCTTGTACCAGTAGTTGCTTCTCGATTAGTTAGTGCTGATGGAGCTCTTTTAGTACCTTTTCATGCTGATGGCCGTATTTGGAGAGATCAATTACAAGTTATTCCAGTAGGCGAATCTCAGGAACTTTTAAGGCATGTAGCTTCTTTTGAACCTGGAAAAAAACTTACTTTTAGTTCTGACCCAAATCAAATAATTGCAATGGATCATCTTGTTCAAAATCATTTGAGCACCGCAGGAATATTTTCTACTTCCATAGTTTCAAGAGGTCAATCTCGAGGTCGATTATATGTTTTTAATCAAAAAGTCCCTTTGATTTGGAGTGATTTTCATTCTAGACATATGCAGTTATTAGCTGATTTAACTGGTGTTGCTATAGAAAATGATTTAATTTTGCAAGAGAGGCGTCGTCATGAAAATGTTGATCGTCAATTAAGTATAGGTGCAGAGATTCAGTCACAATTATTGCCTGACTCTTGCCCTGTTATAGAAGGTGTTGATCTTGCCGCACGTTGTAGACCTGCTTTTCAAGTTGGAGGTGATTATTACGACTTTATGCCAACCAGACCAGAATTGATGGGTAGACGAAGAGAAAGAGGGCGTTGGGCCTTAGTTATAGGAGATGTTATGGGGAAAGGAGTGCCAGCAGGATTGTTGATGACAATGCTTCGAGGAATGCTCCGTGCAGAAGTTTTGAGTGGACTACCACCTGATCGTATTTTGCATGATTTGAATCAATTAGCTCTTGAGGACTTGTCCCATTCTCATAGGTTTGTAACCCTTTTTTATTCAGATTTTGATCCTCGTTCTCGTAGGCTTCGCTTTGCTAATGCAGCACATAATCCACCTTTGCTTTGGAAAGCAGAGCAAAGAACTGTTTCAAGATTAGATGCACCTGGATTGCTAATAGGACTTCAGTCTGAAGCTGAATTTGGTTGCGGAGAAATTATTCTTGAGCCTGGAGATGTGCTGCTTTATTACACCGATGGAGTAACAGAGGCTCCTGGGCTGGCTGGTGATCGCTTTAATGAGAGTCGATTGATAGCTCTTTTAGAAGAATGTTGTCTGGGCGGTTTAGAAGCAAAAGAAATCCTTAATCAGTTATTTTTACGTTTGGATCGTTTTGTTGGCCGTGATCATCAACTTGAAGATGATGCTTCCATGGTTGTTTTAAAAGTATCAGAGGCTTTGAGATTGCCTTCATTACGTTGAATATTGATTGCCCTGACAAGTTCTTTTTAAACTGCTTTATTAGAAGAAGATTAGGAACAAGTATTTGTCTACAACTTGGAGCGAAAGGTTTGAAGAAGGGCTAAATCCAGCTATTGAGAGGTTTAATGCCTCTATAGGCTTTGATATTGCTTTATTGCAAGAAGATCTTGATGGCTCTATTGCACATGCAAAGATGCTTGGAGAATGTGGTGTAATTAGTCCAGAAGAGTCTTATCAGCTTGAATGCGGCTTAGAACAAATTCGTAAAGAAGCAGAACAAGGTAAGTTTAATCCAACTATCAAAGATGAAGACATACATTTTGCAGTTGAAAGGCGTTTAATTGCAATTCTTGGTCCTATAGGAAAGAAGCTTCATAGTGGTAGAAGCAGAAATGATCAAGTTGGATGTGATCTAAGGATTTGGTTGCGACGTCGAATAGATGAAATAGATCTGCAAATTGAACATTTTCAAAAAGTTTTAATGGATCATGCATTGCGTAATTTATACACCTTAATACCTGGATATACTCATCTACAAAGAGCGCAACCTTTATCTTTGGCACATCATCTTTTGGCATATATTGAAATGCTACAACGAGATAAAGAACGTTTTCTTGATTTAAGAAAAAGAGTAAACATATCCCCTTTGGGAGCAGCTGCATTGGCTGGAACTTCTTTGCCAATTGATAGGAACTATACTGCTCAAATCCTTGGCTTTAATGGTATTTATGCAAATAGTTTAGATGCAGTAAGTGATCGAGATTTTGCAGTTGAATTTGCCTCAGCTTCTTCAATTTTAATGGTTCATTTAAGTCGATTATCAGATGAAGTTATTATGTGGGCTACTGAAGAATTTGGTTTTGTTCGCTTGACTGATCGCTGTGCTACTGGAAGTAGTCTAATGCCTCAAAAAAAGAATCCAGATGTACCCGAATTGGTCAGGGGAAAATGTGGGCGTGTTTTTGGTCATTTGCAGGGATTATTAACTATGTTGAAAGGAATACCTTTAGCTTATAATAAAGATTTTCAAGAAGATAAAGAAGCGCTTTTTGACATAGTCATTACTGTTGAATCTTGTCTTGAAGCAATGTCAATTTTGTTAGCAGAAGGACTTGAATTTTTGCCTGAAAGATTAGCTAGTGCAGTTCAGTCAGATTTTTCAAATGCAACAGATGTTGCTGATTATTTAGTGGGAAAGGGTGTTCCATTCCGTGAGGCATATCAGATGGTTGGCAAAGTTGTGAAGCGTTGTATTAATGATCAAATTCTTTTGAAGGATTTAACTCTTCAGGAATGGCAGGAAATTTCGCCAAAAATAGCTAATGATCTTTACGACAAAATTGCTCCAAAGCAAGTCGTGGCTTCAAGAATCAGTGAAGGTGGCACTGGTTTTGATCAGGTTGAAAAGCAACTCGATGTTTGGTGCAAGCGTCTTGGTATCAAAAATAATCAGTTAAACGTTTAAGCTAATTAGCGTTTAACCTGGTTATGTCATCACGACTGATTTTTTTGAATCGTCTTTTTGATGGCTTTTTAGATCCCTTAGGCAATTTTTTAGGCCCAAAGTCAAGTGAGCATTTTTGTTGGTAATTTGCCCTTCCGTGCTGAGAAGGAAGACGTCATTGAATTGTTTGCACCTTTTGGAGAGGTAGCAAACTGTTCTCTTCCCCTTGAACGCGACACAGGTCGCAAAAGGGGTTTTGCGTTTATTGAGATGTCTGATGAAGCGGCAGAAGCTGCTGCAATTGAGGCTCTTCAAGGCGCAGAGCTAATGGGTCGTCCATTACGCATTAATAAAGCTGAGCCTCGTGGTGCTGCACCAAGAAGGGGTGGCGGCGGCGGTTATGGCGGCGGTGGCTATGGCGGCGGTGGCTATGGCGGTGCTAATTCAGGTTCTGAAAACGCCGGTGGAGGCCGTCCATCAGGCGCAAGAGGATGGGAAGATCGCAGTTATGGAGGAGGTTCTTCACAACCACAAGATTCTGCAAATAATGATGATGGACGTAGCCGACGACGCAGAGGAACTGCGCCAGATGGCGGTTCGTTTGGTTCAGATGAGGATGGGGCTAGTGATTATGGTGGTGCAGAGGGTTAATACTTGTTATTACAAGTTAAAGTCCCACTGCTTGTAGTTCTTTGACTGCTTTTTTTAGAATGCTTATATCTGCGTTATTTTTTTGTGCGCTTATGCCTAAACTTTGACGCCATCGACGAGCCCCTGGGGTCGCTTTGACTAATTTCAGAAGATGTCGGCTTATATCCCAAAGTTTTCCACCTCTTGCTAGATGTTTTTCTGCAAAAGGGATTAATGCATTGATTACTTGTGAAGCTGATATTTCTTTTTGACGCTCATTAAAGAAGGTTTCATCTATAGTTTTCCAACGCAAAGGGTCTTCATATATTGCTCTTCCTACCATGACCCCATCAAATATTTTTAGTGCTTTACTGCATTGATTTGGAGTTTCTAGGCCTCCATTTAGTTCAATAATTAATTCTGGTCTTTTTTCTTTTAAGCTTGCAACTCTTTCATATTTTAGTGGAGGAATGCTACGGTTTTCTTTAGGGTTTAAACCATTTAACCAGGCTTTTCTTGCATGAATTGCAAATCTTTTTGCGCCTGCAGAAGCTAGTGTGTCAACAAATTTGATTAGAAATTCTTCACTATCAAGATTATCAATACCAATTCTATGTTTGACGGTAACATTGAGTCGACTTGCATTGGACATTGCTTCTACACAATGAGCAACTTTATATGGACTTGCCATTAGACAAGCTCCAAAATTTCCTGATCGAACTTTATTGCTTGGGCAGCCAATGTTTAGGTTGATTTCGTCATAACCCCATTCCTCAGCAATTCTTGCCGCATCTGCTAATAATTTTGGATCATCCCCTCCAATTTGAAGTGAGATCGGGTGCTCAATATCGTCAAAGTCCAGGAGAGTTGACCTTTTATTGCTGTAGTGCAATGCTTTTGCAACTACCATTTCTGAATATAAAAGTGCTCTGCGGCTAATTTGTCGCATAAGAACTCTGAAATGCCTGTCAGTGCAATCGAGCATTGGGGCGATGCTGAATCGATAGGCTCCGTCAAGCTTTGGTATTGAACTGACAAACATCACTAAAAACTGCTAGTAAATTTTTAGGCTTTTTATTAGAAAAGATTTATTAGAATTGAGGTTACTTCACGCCGGGTATTTCTTTGTTATCTAATCGTCGAGGACTGCTCTTTTCCATGTTTTCAGGATTTATTGGACTTCTTGGGTATTCCAAGAAGGTTTTTGCAGCATCAAAGACTGGTTCAGAAGATTGGTCTTTAAGTAATTCAGAGTGGCGTAATCGCTTGTCTCCACAGGCTTATAATGTTTTACGAGAGGAAGGTACCGAGAGGCCATTTTCAAGTCCGTTAAACGAAGAAAAAAGAAGTGGGACCTTTCATTGTGCAGGTTGTGATCTCGCTCTATTTTCTTCAACAGCAAAATATGACAGTGGAACTGGCTGGCCAAGTTTTTGGCAACCTTTAGATCATGCGATAGATACCAAAGTAGATTTTAAATTGATCGTCCCTCGTACGGAATATCACTGTTCGAGATGTGGCGGACACCAAGGACACGTTTTTGATGACGGTCCTAGACCCACAGGTAAACGCTATTGCAATAACGGAGTTGCCCTTTCATTCCGACCAAGTATTTGACCTTGTCGTTGTCGGTGGTGGCGCATCTGGCTTTATGGGTGCCATTACCGCTGCAGAAGAAGGCCTTTCATCAGTCCTTATTCTTGAGGCTGCTTCTAAACCATTAGGTAAGGTACGTATTAGCGGTGGTGGTCGTTGCAATGTCACGCATGCTTGTTGGGATATAAATGATTTGGTAACTAATTACCCTAGAGGAAGTAGACCATTATTAAGTCCTTTTTCTAGATTTGCATGTGGAGATGCAATCGCATGGTTTGTTGATCGAGGAGTGGATTTAATTGAGGAAAAGGATGGAAGAATGTTTCCAGTTACAAATAATTCTGGCACTGTTATTTCTTGTTTACGGTCTGCTGCCAAGAAATCTGGAGTTATTGTCCAGACAGGAACTACTGTTAATACTATTGAGCATTCTGGAGATAAAGTTTTTTTAATTAATTGTCGAAACAGAAATCAAACTTTCTGTGCTAATAAGATTTTACTTGCGACAGGTAGTCATCCAACTGGCAGAAGTATTTCAACTTCTTTGGGCCATACTCTTGAACAATCAGTTCCATCGTTGTTCAGCTTTTCTATAGATAATATTTTCCTTAAAAACTGCATAGGCCTTTCGTTTGATAATGTCCATCTAATTTTAATAGTTAATAATAAAAAATTTGAAGATAAAGGAAGTATTTTAATTACTCATTGGGGCTTAAGTGGTCCATTGGTATTGAGATTGACTGCTTTTGCTGCTCGGGTATTAAGTGAAAATGGATATAAAGCTGAATTGATTATTGATTGGTTAGGTATGACTAGTGATGAGTTAAGAAATTTGCTTTCTCATACAAGACAAAACTACTCGAAATATACCTTGCAATCTTTTAAGCCTTTTCAGAATATTTCAAAAAGATTTTGGATAAATCTTTTATTTGACTTGGAAATAGATCCATTAACGTATTGGGCGGATTTTTCATTAAAAATGGAAATGAAGCTAATTAAAGCTCTGCTTAAAGCTAAATTTGATATTAAAGGGCGTGGCCCTTATGGCGAGGAATTTGTCACTGCTGGTGGTGTTAATCTTGATGAAATTGATATGGTAACTATGCAAAGTCGTATTTGTACAGGGCTTTATTTTGCAGGTGAATTGTTAAATATTGATGGCTTGACTGGTGGTTTCAATTTTCAGCATTGTTGGACTAGTGGTTGGCTTGCTGGTAAAGCTATAGCTGAAAAAAATAATTCTTAGTTTTATAATGTAGTAAATTTTGGAATAACTTCTATTCAATTATTAGAATTAGTCGTAAAATATTTCTATGTATAGATAAATAATAGGCTTACTGCTTCTTTGAATTTATTTTTTCTGACCTCGATTCCTCTTTCAGGCTTAAAAATAGAAGGTGCGGGCTTCCGCAGCTTGTGGAATGCCTACTTAGTACTTCAACATATGTAAGCGCATTTGCAGCTGGCCGGCATGAGCGGAGAAGTTTCACCCCAAGTCCACGATTCAATGGACTCTGATCCAGATGCCACCTCTACATCAGAGCTTGAGAATGATGTTCTTAAAGAGGTTTCGTCGTCAAATGACTCGGAGTCTAAAATTAGTTCTGAAGGTTCCTCGGTAAATTCTCAAGCTAATAGTCCTGAAATTGGATCTGAGGATTCTGGCTCAAATGATTTTGTGGATAACAAGGTTGCTGATAATGATGCTCGTTTGTTGCAACTAGAGACAGAGCATGAAACTTTAAAAAGCCAATATATGAGAATTGCAGCAGATTTTGATAATTTTCGAAAAAGACAATCTCGTGATCAAGATGATCTTAAAGTTCAGCTGATCTGCAGTACTTTGAGTGAGATTTTGCCAGTTGTAGATAATTTTGAAAGAGCACGTCAGCAGCTTGATCCCCAAGGAGAAGAGGCTCAAGCTTTGCATAGGAGCTATCAAGGTTTATATAAGCAACTTGTGGATGTTTTAAAGCAACTTGGTGTTGCACCAATGCGTGTAGCAGGACAGACTTTTGATCCAACTCTTCATGAGGCTGTTTTGAGAGAACCAAGTGATGAATATGTTGAGGATCTAATTACTGAAGAACTTCAGCGTGGATATCACTTGAATGGACGAGTTTTACGACATGCATTAGTAAAAGTTTCTATGGGTCCTGGTCCTCAAAATGTCAACAAAGATCAAGAGCCTAAAAGTGAGAATCCTCCTGAGGAGAAAAAGGATAATTCTGATGCATCCAATTCAGAGGCTTGATTTAATGAATGATCATTTTTTAAATCTGCATTTGGTGCAATTCTGATGGCTGATTATTACGATCTTTTGGGTGTTAGTAGAGATGCTGACAGTGACACGCTGAAAACAGCATATAGACGTTTAGCAAGAAAATATCATCCAGATATTAATAAGGAAAAAGGCGCTGAAGAGCGATTTAAGGAAATTGGTCGAGCTTATGAAGTTTTAGGTGATCCACAAACTAGGGCAAGGTATGACCAATTTGGTGAAGCAGGTTTGGGCGGAAGCGCTGGAATGCCTGATATGGGTGATATGGGTGGATTTGCAGATCTTTTCGAAACTTTCTTTAGTGGTTTTGGAGGACCATCTTCTGGTGGTGCTAGGTCTCAAAGAAGAGGTCCCCAGCAAGGCGAAGATCTTAGATATGATTTAACTATCGAATTCAATCAGGCAGTTTTTGGTCAAGAAAGAGAAATTAAAATTCCTCATTTAGAGACTTGTAATACATGTCGAGGCAGTGGGGCGAAGCAAGGAAGCGGCCCTGTTACTTGCTCTACTTGTGGTGGCGCTGGTCAGGTAAGGCGTGCAACACGTACACCTTTTGGTAGTTTTACGCAAGTAGCCGAATGCCCAAGTTGTAATGGAACGGGGCAAGTGATTTCGGATCCTTGTGGTTCTTGTAATGGTAAAGGCGTTGATCAAGTTAGGAAAAAATTGCGTATTAATATTCCTGCAGGAGTTGATTCAGGGACCAGATTAAGAGTCTCTGGAGAGGGTAATGCTGGAGCTAGAGGTGGTTCTCCTGGTGATTTATATGTTTTTTTAAAAGTTAAAAACCATCCTAAATTAAAGCGTGATGGATTAACAATTCATTCAGAAGTAACTATTAGTTATTTACAAGCAATCTTAGGCGATATTATTGAAGTTGATACAGTTGATGGTCCTACATCTTTGCAAATACCATCAGGTAGTCAGCCCAATCAAGTCCTTGTATTAGAAAACAAAGGAATACCTAAGCTTGGAAACCCTGTTGCACGAGGAAATCAACGTGTCACAGTAAATATTAAATTACCTTCGAAGATCTCTAATCAAGAATCTCAATTGCTAGAAGAGTTAGCAAGTATTTATTCAAGGAAAGGCACTCAAAATCATCATCATAAGAGTGGATTATTTTCTAGGTTGTTTAGTAAGAGCTAGTCATGCTTCATGATAAAGCAGAAAATTATATTGATTTACGTGGAACTCCTTGCCCTATGAATTTTGTTCGTTGCCGTTTATTTTTAGAAAAACTGAAGCCACAAGAATTTTTAATTGTTGATCTGGATAAAGGTGAGCCTGAAGAATTGGTGATTTCTGGTCTTCAAAATGCAGGTCATCAAGTGGATGTTGTTTCACAAAAAATGAATTCATTGAGGGTTAAGATTATTTGTGGAATATAATAGTTCTTCAGGAATAGTTGTTTCTTTCAAGGCAAATTATGTAGAAGTAGAAATTGGAAAGCTTAACCAAAACA
Organism: Prochlorococcus sp. AG-409-L14; assembly: GCA_003215545.1. Classification (GTDB taxonomy): domain Bacteria; phylum Cyanobacteriota; class Cyanobacteriia; order PCC-6307; family Cyanobiaceae; genus AG-409-L14. The sequence continues at coordinate 9,888 of QCKF01000012.1, forward strand.
TCAATCAAAGATCAACAAGGCTTTTGTGTACGAGAAGAAATCGTTTGAGATACTCTGGTGATTTAGTTAATGTTGGAGATGAAGTTTCGGTTGCAGAAATCGACTGGGAGCATTCAACAGGTGTTATAACTTCAGTAAAGCCAAGATTTAATTTATTAACTCGACCAAATGTTGCAAATGTTTCTCATATAGTTGTTGCTTTATCTTTGCAAAATCCTTTGTTTGATTTGGATCAAGCAAGTAGATTTTTGCTCACAGCTGAACAAATAGATCTTGAAATTTGTTTAGTCTTGACAAAGATTGATTTGTTAGACCAAAAGAAAGTTCGGAAAAGAATTTCTCTTTGTAATTCTTGGGGTTATGACCCTATAGGCGTTTCTTGTAAGACAGGAGAAGGTTTGGACCTTTTGATTGCCTCTTTGAATTCTGCACGCCTTGCAGTTTTGTGCGGACCTTCAGGAGTAGGAAAAAGTAGTTTGCTGAATTGCTTGATTCCAGAAGCATCTGTTCCGGTTGGCTCACTATCTTCACGATTGCAACGTGGAAAAAATACAACTAGTAATGTTGAGCTTTTTGCATTTACAAATAAATCACTTTTGGCTGACACACCAGGTTTTAATAAGCCAGAAATCACTGTTAAGCCAAATGAACTGGCATATCTTTTTCCTGAATTAAGAAATCAACTTATCAAAAGTCCTTGTAAATTTAGGGATTGTTTGCACCGTGATGAGTTAGGGTGTGGTGTAGATAAAAATTGGGAAAGATATTCATCTTATCTTTTATGCTTAGAAGAATTGCTTACTCTCCATCGCTAAGTCCAGGAAGATTAAGATTTAATCCACCAGTTAATTCTTCCATGCGATCTTTCATAGTGGTTGTTGAAAGATTGTAAGCATTTTGAAGTGCTTCCAGTGTTTTTTCTTCTATTATTTCTTTATTCTTTTGTAGAAGAGATGGATCCAATTCAACTTTTAAAGGTTGTTGGTTTCCAGAAAGCCAGATGCTTGCCAGGCCATCTTCACTACTACCTTTTATTTCCATTGCTTCAAGCTCTTCTTGTAGCTTTTGAGCATCTTGCTGAATTTGTTGAGCTTTTCTAAAAGCTTCGGTTAGTTGACCGAAATTAGGAAGTCCGAACGCTGCCATAACTTGATTTAACGAAACTGCACCTTAAACGGTTGCTTAGAAACCAAGCTGTTTGACTTCTGTTTGGAGCTCTAGATCATGTGTTTTCTTTACCCTTCTTTGCACTAGTTGTATTAGTTGTTTGATGTCGGCTGCAGTCCCTTCACCAGTATTGATAATGAAGTTTGCATGTAGTTTCGAAATTTCTGCTCCTCCGATTGATTTTCCTTTAAGGCCCAGTCCTTCAATTATTTGACCTGCTTTGAGTGGTTCCGGATTTCGAAAGACGCTGCCACAGCTAGGTAAATGATATGGCTGAGTGCTAGTTCTATGAATAAGGTTCTGATGAGTTATATGGGAAAGCTCCTTTTGGTCGTGACCAGGTTCAAGTAAAAATTTTGCTGATAGGACAATTAATTTTTCTTCTTGCAGCCGACTATACCTATATGAGAAATTTAGCTCTTGACTATTGATTATAAATGGATCTGTTCCAGACCTAGGCATTACTAGAACTGAATGAAGAGTTTCCTGGATTTGGCTTCCTTGGGCGCCAGCATTCATTACAGCTGCGCCGCCAACTGTACCTGGAATACCTACTGCCCATTCAAGCCCATGCAAGCCAGCTTTTGCAGCTTTTCTTGCTAAATTTGGAATAGATTCTCCAGCAAAGGCATCAATTAATCCACTTTTTTTATTGAGACTTGAACCTTGTAGTTTTCTTAGGCATATGCTTAAGCCATTAAGACCTGAGTCATTGATTAATAAATTTGATCCAGCACCAATCACATTGCAATTTATGTTTTTTGCATTAGCCCATATCAAAAGTGTTTGTAGCTCTTTGATATTTATAGGCTCTGCGAGAAATTCCGCGGGTCCACCAATACGCCATGTAGTTAGATTAGCTAATTTATGAGATTGGTGTATTTTGATTCCTTGTATGCAGGTCATGCCACTAGTTTGGGATCAAAAGAATTTGTTTGATCGTTAAGTTTTTGCCAAAGACAATTTATATCTCCTGCCCCCATTAATAGAATGAGATCATCTTTAAATGTTTTTTCCTTAGTCAACTTAATCAAATCATTTAGATTTTGAGCAACTAATACTTCCAAATCTGGATTGATATTTTTAATTTGCCTAGATAAAGCGACACTATTTGCTCCTTCTATATATTTTTCACCGGCTGGATATACAGGGGCTAATAAGACACAATCTGCATCACTAAATGATTTGCTAAATGCATTCATAAATTTTTTCGTTCTTGTATATCTGTGAGGTTGAAATACAACCACAAGTCTATCTGGACAGCTTGGCAGGTCTGTTTTTTTGCTATTTATCATTAATCTTGCCATCGATAGTGTCTCTCGTATTTCTGTTGGATGATGAGCGTAATCATCTACAATATGCCTGCCTTTCCATGTTCCACGGTAGTCGAATCGACGACCTGGACACTTGATTCTTTTAATATGATTTTGCAATTCCCTAAAGGATATCCCGTGAATTCTACATGCTGCAATTGCAGCAGTTGTATTGCTTAGATTATGCAATCCTGGTAAAGGAATAGATATTTTACCAACATAATTTCCCTTCTCAAAAAAATTGGCAATTGTTTGACTCCCATCTATCGAAACTGGTATGGCAGCAAAATCAACTTTTTCTGACATTTTGATGGACCACCAAGCATCAGGATTAAAATATCTTTGTAGAATAGGGCAATCATAATTCGCTATTATTAGTTTAGATTGATTGCAAAATATTTGAAATGTTTGAATCATATGCTCTAAGTTTTTGTAAAAATCTATGTGATCCAGTTCCAGATTTGTTATTAAACCTATCGAAGGGTGAAATTTTACTAAGGTTCCGTCTGATTCATCTGCTTCAGCTACGAGTAGTGCAGCAGAGCCAGAGTGTGCGTTTGAGTTGTAGTGGGGAACTAGTCCCCCTATCACAGCTGTAGGGTCTTTCTGAGCCAAAGCCAGCATTGTTGTGATGATTGTGCTGGTAGTTGTTTTTCCGTGCGTTCCTGCGACGACTATGGCCTCTTGTTCTTGAATTAATGCTGCGAGTAAGTCAGATCGGTGCCAGATTTCGATTTGTGCTTGTTTTGTGGCGATTAGTTCAGGGTTATTAGGGTCAATAGCTGAACTCAGAACTACAAGAGGCTTTCTGCCATTTGTAAGAGTGCGAATGCTTTCAATATTTTCAGCAGTTTGGGAAAAGAATATTCTTGCTCCTTTGGAAATTAATTTTTGCAGGTTTGCTTTTTTTTGCTGATCTGATCCTGAAACCGAGAATCCTCGATCTAAGAGAATCAACGCCAAACCAGACATGCCTACGCCACCAATGCCTATGAAGTGCACATGTCGATCGATGTTGATCAAGTTTCGACTTGAGAGCGCTAGAGGCTTGAAGATAGGCCAGGCTGCCATTTAAGGCTCATTTCTTCACATCTCCAAATCCAAGCTCTCAAGTGGGTTTTGGTTTTGTGTTTGGCTCTAGCCTGTATTGATAGTGACGGTTTTTTTAATGAACTGGATGGTGTTTCTGTATGATCGGCGGCCAATGAACTTGCGGTTTGACCGCTTTTGATATGACCCTGCGTGTTGCGATTAACGGATTTGGGCGAATTGGTCGCAACTTTATGCGTTGTTGGCTCAGTCGTGGAGAGAATACTGGCATTGAGGTGGTTGGCATTAACGTCACCTCTGATCCAAAAACATGTGCACATTTATTGAAGTATGACTCCATTCTTGGCCAGATTAATAATGCTGAGATTAGTCATACAGAAGATACTTTTATTATTAATGATAAAAAGATCAGATGTTTTTCGGATAGGAACCCATTGAATCTCCCATGGAAGGATTGGGGTATTGATTTAGTTATCGAATCAACTGGTGTTTTCAATACTGATGTTGGAGCAAGTAAACATCTAGAGGCAGGTGCAAAAAAAGTTATTCTTACAGCTCCAGGAAAGGGAGATGGAGTAGGTACTTATGTAGTTGGTGTTAATGCTGATCAATATAATCACAATGATTATAATATTTTAAGTAATGCAAGTTGTACAACTAATTGTTTGGCTCCAATAGTTAAAGTACTTGATCAAACATTTGGCATTAATAAAGGTTTAATGACCACAATTCATAGTTATACAGGAGATCAGAGGATCTTAGATAATAGTCATCGTGATCTACGTCGTGCTCGGGCAGCAGCGATGAATATTGTTCCAACTTCAACAGGCGCTGCCAAAGCAGTAGCTTTAGTTTATCCACAGATGAAGGGGAAATTGACTGGAATTGCGATGCGTGTTCCAACCCCTAATGTTTCCGCAGTGGATTTAGTTTTCGAGGCCGGTCGAAGTGTTAATGCTGATGAAGTCAATGCAGCTTTGAAGAAAGCTTCAGAGAGTTCTATGAAAGGAATAATTAAATATGGTGATTTGCCTTTGGTTTCTACCGATTATGCAGGTACAAATGAATCAACTATTGTTGATGAGGCATTAACTATGTCTATTGGAGATAACATGGTTAAGGTTTTAGCTTGGTATGACAATGAATGGGGTTATAGTCAGAGGGTGGTTGACTTGGCAGAAATAGTTTCTCAAAAGTGGCAATAACTAAATTTAAGAAAATTAGTAGTGTTTAAACCCTTTATAATTTGGGTTTATTTTCTCACCATTAGACCATAAAGCAATTGCTTCTCCTTCTTTCATGATTCCTATAGCTTTGCTATTTGGATGAATTTTAAGAAATTCTTTTGCCCATTCTGGTGAAAGGCTCAGCACCATCTCAAAGTCTTCTCCCCCATTAATACACCACTCATCCCAAATTATCCCTGTAGGCCAATCTGGTGCTTTAGGTAATTTTTTTATGTCTAAAATTGCTTGGCAGCAACTGCTTTGGCAAAGACTATTGACAGCCTCAAGAAGCCCATCACTGCTATCAGTTCCTGCAGCTCTCCAAGGTATTGTATTTGGTTTACTTTTTTGCAGGTTTTTTAAAGCTTCTATTGGTGGAGTAGGACGCTGATGACATTTGATAGCAGTTTCTTTCAGTTGTTTTGAACAAAAACTGTCGTTAACTAGTGGGTCGGATAGAAGTATTGCTAATCCTAATCGGCTTAGTCCATGTGGCCCACTGACTACTATCCAATCTCCTGGCAGAGCTTGTGATCGATGCAATCTTAATGGACCTAATTGGCCAAAAGCAGTTATAGCTATGATTTTTTCTTTTCCGCTTGAACAATCTCCCCCTAGTAGTTTTCCTCCATACTCTTCTAGTGATTTGTCTATGCCTTTATAAACATTTTTGACCCAATTCCAGCAGGTTTTTGGAGGTGCTATTAGTCCTACAGTTATCCCAATTACTTGATCTGCTCCACTGCATATTAAATCAGAAATGTTTGCAGCTGTTGCTCTGCAACCTATATCAAATGGACTAGTAGTTTTATCACTAAAATGAATTTGTTCAACAAATATATCAGTGTTAATAACTAAATTTTTTCCGTTAGATTCTATTTCAGCAGTATCATCATCAATTTGCCCTTTAGGCATGAAAAGACTAAGTCTATTGAGGATTTCTTTTTCTCCCAGTTGAGCAAGAGTTTCGCTCACTTTATTCTCGCTTAAGCATGATCTTTGAGTAGATTTGCACCACTCAAAACCTTTATAGATTTAATTTTATCTTTAACGCCTAATTCTTCTAAAACCTCAAAACCCTCTACTACGTATCCAAAGGCTGCATTTCGGCCATCAATCAGGTTTCTTCCAGCAGGGTTGAGTTCTGCTTCGTATAAAAAGAAGAAAAATTGTGATGAACCATCATCTAGCGCTTCTCCTGAATGCGCCCACCCAAGTGTTCCAAGTGTTGCAAACGGAAGCACAGGTACTTCAGTGTAAATACCAATTTCTTCAAATGATTTGTTATAAACAGTGTCTAATTTTCCTGGAACTCTTATTTCAAGGGGTACATGCCTTTCTTCGTTTGTATTAGGGTCTATATATCCAATTGCATCACCTTTTGGATCTCCAGTTTGTAATATATAAAAGTCTTCCGCTCTATTAAAAGGTAAGTCATCATAGAAGCCTTTGAGTGCCAAATCAATAAATGCTCCTCCTGTCAGTGGTGCATTATATCCATCTATTATGGCATTCATAGGTCCTTTAGATGTCTCAATTAATACTTCTGCTCTGCCAAGTAATCTAGGCAGATCATCAAATTCTGAAGGAATATTGTATGGAAATTCGTCAGTAAGTAGAAGTGATTCTAATTCACCGATTTTTTCAAGACTGACTCTACGTATTTGGATAAATTTTTCTTTATTTTTTTCACTAGAAGCTTCTTCTAAATCCTTAAGATCATCCTTTAAAGATATAAGAATGTTCTCACCTTTATCCCTATTCCCTTGAGGAATACTGCTAAGAATTCCTTGTTTTTTCCTATTCAGTAAAAACAGGCTTGAAGATGCTGCTTTGTTTATAGCTGGCCAACGTCCTCCTCTGACTAAATCGCTTGTATCTTCTAAGTTGTGTTGGAGTTCCCTCAGCTCCTTTTGCTCGATTGGCAAGGCATTCCTTAGAAGTGCATAGGGACTTTTAATAGCATTCCCAGGTGGTAGTGCTGCCAATGCTGGTGGGCATATTGAAATGCTTAGTGAGCTAAGGATGATTAGGAATCCAATTAAGACACGCTTGATGTTCATGATTCATTTAGATTATGCAAGACTTTCGCACAGTCTTATGATCGCTTGGTATGCCCTTTTGGGATGATCTCTAGTAACGACTTCCGGACTGGCACCACCATCGAGCTTGATGGAGCAGTTTGGCGGGTCATAGAGTTTTTGCATGTGAAACCTGGCAAGGGTTCTGCATTTGTCCGCACTAAGCTGAAGGCGGTTCAAAGCGGCAATGTTGTTGAAAAGACTTTTCGCGCAGGAGAAATGTTGCCTCAAGCATTGCTGGAAAAGTCAATTCTCCAACACACTTATATGGAATCAGGAGATTACGTTTTTATGGATATGTCTACATATGAGGAAACAAGACTGACAGCTGAGCAAATCGGTGAAAGTAGGAAGTATCTCAAAGAAGGCATGGAGGTTAACGTGGTTTCTTGGAATGGCAAACCTCTAGAAGTCGAGCTTCCAAATTCGGTTGTTTTGGAAATTACTCAAACCGATCCTGGTGTCAAAGGTGATACCGCTACAGGAGGCACTAAACCTGCCACACTAGAAACAGGTGCGCAGGTAATGGTTCCTTTATTTATTTCTATTGGAGAGAAAATAAAGGTTGATACGCGTAACCACAGTTATCTAGGGCGAGAGAACTAATGACTATTCAGCTTGATCATGATGAATTGCATCGCTTGCTAGCCGCTTTGGCTGAAAGCGATATTCAGGAGTTTCGCTTGGAAGGCGAAGATTTTCGACTAGAGGTAAGGAGAAACTTGCCATCTCCAAATTCTTCTTCGGTGCTCCCGGTAACTTCTATTTCTAGTAATGAGTCTGAGGCACCTGTATCCCCTCAGATCAAAGTCGATCCTCCTATACCAAGTAGTCCTCCGCCTGCAGTCCCAGGTTCACGAGCTGATTCCATTGAAATTACAGCTCCAATGGTTGGCACTTTTTATCGGGCACCTGCACCTGGAGAACCTTCTTTTGTTGAAGTTGGAACTCGCATAGCTGTTGGCCAAACTGTTTGTATTCTTGAGGCAATGAAGTTGATGAATGAATTGGAATCTGAAATTAGTGGTGAAATCTTAGAGATAGTTGTCGACAATGGAACGCCAGTAGAGTTTGGGCAGGTTTTAATGAGGGTGAAGCCAAGCTAAATTTACTGTTTTGAAAGTTCAATAGCTGTTCTTATTGCACTGAGCATACTTTCTTCTCTTGCACAACCACTGCCTGCAATGTCAAAGGCAGTTCCATGGTCAGGGGAGGTTCGAATAAAAGGGAGTCCTAAAGTTGTATTAACGGCATTATCAAACGAAATTAATTTGACAGGAATTAGGCCTTGATCGTGATACAAAGCTAAAAAGCCATCTGTAACATCTTCATTAGAATTATTGCGCCATGAATTTGCGGCTTTTAGCCAGCATGTATCTGGAGGTACAGGGCCTTCAACCGTAATATTAGGGTTTTTATCTTTCCATTTTTTGATGGCAGGTATTAATAATTCAATTTCTTCTTTACCTAGTTTTCCGTTTTCTCCAGCATGTGGATTTAATCCAGCAATTGTTAATTTCGGATTTTGCTTAAATTTTTTACAAAAGCTTAGTAAAGCATCAAGTTTTTCGTTGATTAGTTTGCTAGTCAATGTGTCAGTAACCTGCTGAATAGGTATATGTGTAGTAGCAAGTAAAGTATTTAATCTCCATCCATTATATGGAGATTTAGCTGTAAATAGCATTGACGCATTTTGACTTTCTGTGATTTCAGCAAGTCTTTCTGTTTGCCCTGGATATCTGTGTCCTGCTTGATGCCAAGCATCTTTACATATTGGAGCTGTAATTAGTGCTTTGGCCTTATTTTTAATTAAAATTTGAGATGCACGTGTTAACCACTGGAAGCTAATATCACCTGTTTTGGCTGTTGGTTCTCCAGGAGCAAAATTGGCTTCAAAACTTATATTTTCAATTTCTATATTTTTAGGATTTGCAATATTTTCAATCCCTTTTGATTTTAAATGGTCATAAGTTTTTTCAATTGTGTTTCTACAACCAACTAATATTGGGAACATTTCTCTGGAAATTTCTGGATAATTTAACGCCTTTAATATGACTTCAATGCCAATGCCTGCAGGATCTCCTGTGGCAAAAATAAGTAGCTGATCATTATCCAAAATAGTTTTTGCTTGCATGCGCTCTCATTTGCAAATTTTTAAAGCAGTCTTTTAATCCTGCCTTATAGCTTGGATGTATCAAAGAATATCCTAGTTTTTTACATAGTAAATCATTGCTTACTCTCCTATTCTCTTCCCAGAAAGAACGTGCCATTGGACTCATGTTTTTTGATGCAATTTCAAATGACTCTAATTTTGGTAATTCTTTGTTTAATAAGTTGGCAGCATAACTAAGTACTTCTACATTTGATGTTGGAAGATTGTCGGCAATATTGATTACGTTTGGCCTTGTGCCTCTAGAGTTTAAATGAATCAAATGCAATATTGCGCCAGTAATGTCATCTACATGGATTCTAGAAAATATTTGCCCTGATTTTTCTATCATTTTATTTTTTCCTTTATCTATTATTTCTATAGCTGATCGACCTGGGCCATAGATTCCTGGTAATCGAAGAATTTGTAAAGGCAGTTCAGATGACTGCCAGGCTTTTTCGCATGCAAGTCGTCGCTTGCTTCTAAGTTGTTTTGGGTTTGGTGAATTTTTTTCATACACCCATTCACCTTCTGAATCTCCATACACTCCTGTTGTTGAAAGATATCCAACCCATTTCAGAGGTAGTCTTTGTATTGTCGTTTTTAAGCTGTTCAGCACAGGGTCTGTTCCATCTTCTGCTGGAGGGATGCAGCACAGGATATGAGTGACGTCTTTTAGAACTTCTATAGAAGGCAAAATTTTCGTATTACTGTCAAAAATAAAGTCAGCTCCTGGTTTGTTGATTCCTCTTCGACTACACAAGACGTTTCCCCCAAGGGCTCTTGCTGCTTGAGCAAAGTGTTGGCCGCTAAATCCAGCTCCTAGAATTAAGAATTTGGAATTTTCAGGTAGAGGAGGGCACCTCTTGACAACTTCGTCTAACATGAGTACAAATGTATTAGTAGTTGATTTTTTAATGACAAGTTCTGTTTTTCATCCTGATAAGGATTCTTTGGCAAGGTTGCCTAGTGAAGGTTCTGTTAGGACCATGATGGATAGTGAAAGGAAATGGATTTTTGTACTTGCCATAACTCTTTCGACTATGGCATTTGCAAGCATTCTTGCTCCAGAAAAACCTCAACAATTGGCATCTATTTGTCAAAAGCACAACCCTGAAATTGTTTGCCAAGTATGGTGAATTTCTTAGGCAGCTTGAAATGTCCAATCCTGTTCTTGGCTTTTAATTGCTTTTTTATCAGTATTTGGTTTTGCCCATTCAAGCAATCTTAAAGCTAGGCGAAGATCTCCATCCACCCAAGCTCTAATTGCCATAGCTCTTCTAGGGTCATAGAAGCGTTGTTGTCTATACCAATCAAAAACCTCTTCATCAGATTTACGTCCATTACAACTCAGGCATGCAGGAACACAGTTCTCTGTAACACTTAAACCTCCACGGCTGAGAGGTTTTATGTGATCAATAGATTCAGATGGTTTTCCACAATATATGCAACTTTGTCCAGTGGATTTATGCAGTGACTGTCGCCATCTTCTAACACGTAGTTTTGGGCATAGATCTTCGAGAAAAACCGCGTCCCTGGTGTGCATCAGAGTGCTTGATTTTTTCTAGTCTGCCGTGTTCGGTCTTCTAGTCAATGAATAAATGGATTGTTTTTTGTTTTCTCTCAATTTCCTTGCTTGAACTCAGAAACACATTAGTTTTTAAAGCCTAATGTTTTGAGTTGGGCCCAAGCCGCTGAATTTTTCTAGCTGCTATATGGATTTAAGCCCTTCGGGCTTGGTCAATATTTTTTTCCCTTTTGATGCGGTAACACATTCAAAACTTCGTAGTATCCGCCCTAAGGGTTTCTGGTGCAGTGCTTCAAGGGCATGGGAATTTCCTTTCTCTTCAATAGATTCCTTAATTGAGCAACTTGGCTCTCGCTTTGTAATTGGTGATGATTTGTCTGAATGGCTGAATTGGAGCAAGGTCCCCTTGCCTCCTTTGCCTTCTTATCAAACATTGAGTGAAAATTCCAATTTCAATCGCCCTTTGATGGACGGAAGGATTCCTTTTGAACACCAATGTTCTGGTGCTAGTTGGTTATTGACTAAGCGCCGAGCTTTGCTCAGTGATGAGATGGGTTTAGGCAAAACGTTAACAGCACTTCTTGCCGCTAAAGCAATTGTTGAGTTCGTCAAGATAAATGTGATTGTGATTGCTCCCTCAATAGTTCATTCGCATTGGAAAAAAGAGGCTAGCGCAGTGGGATTATCAATTGCATTAAATAGTTGGGCATCTATACCGCGTAATTTGCCTGGGGAAGGATCTTTAGTAATTGTTGATGAGGCGCATTTCGCAAAGTCTCTTTCTACAAAGCGCTCTCAAGCAATGCTGAGATTATCTCGTCATCCTCGCTTGCAAATAATATGGATGCTTTCAGGAACACCTATTAAGAATGGACGTCCTAAAGAGTTGTTTCCTCTCTTGGCAGCTATGGATCATCCAATAGCCGTTAATCAAAGTTTTTATGAAAATAATTTCTGTAAATCCCATCTAAGAAATAATTCTTTGAGCGATAATCAAGGTGCATCAAATTTGGAGGAATTGCAAAAATCAATTAATACTTTAATGTTAAATCGATGTAAGAAACAAATATTAAATCTACCTGAAAAATCCCGAAAAAATCACATTGTTTTACTTGATTCCAATGCAGAAAAAGGTTTTAACCATCGTTTGGAACTAGTTATCGATGATTATCAAGATCGAGCTAAAAGAGGATTAGTTAGGTCAGAAGCAGAGCCTTTGGCTGTAATGACAGCCTTGAGACAAATAACTGCAGAGTTTAAACTTCCTGCAGTTTCTAAAGTCCTGAAAGGACTTATAAAGAAAGAGGAATCAGTTCTTTTATTTAGTTGTTTTATTCAACCGTTGGAGATGTTAAATGTTTATCTAGGAGGCTCTTTAATTACTGGTCGACAGACCTTGAAGGAGAGAGAACTCTCTATTGCTAAATTTCAAGCTGGTCAAGTACCTTTGCTGTTAGCTACTTATGGTGTCGCAGGGCTCGGGCTTTCATTGCATAAAGCAAGTAATGTTGTTTTGTTAGAAAGGCCTTGGACTCCTGGTGAAGTATCTCAAGCAGAGGATAGGTGTCATAGGATAGGCATGCAAAAAGTATTGACTTCGCATTGGTTTCAATTAGGTTTTGCGGATCAACTTGTTGATTCTATAGTAGCTAGTAAGGCTGAGAATATAGAGTTAATTATGAGGCAAAAGTCAGTTGTACTAAAAAGAGATACTTTGCCAAAGATGGTTTCTAGTTTTCTTCAAAGTATTTAGGTTGAATTGTTTTATCTTTGCCATCCTTCTTTTGAATTTCATAAATTAATATCTATATCTATCTTTCTGCTCTTCTTGGATTAGTGATTCTTCGTTATTAGTCTCATTCTCTAACTTTTTGATATGAGGACTAAATAAATCTCCTAGGTAACTACCACAGCCATCGAATTCATTGGGGTTTTTAACAACTGCTTCAGTTATCATTACTGCGGCATGAGTGGGAGATGTTTTAAATAATCCACTACTTTGGCGCTTAATTACCTCATATGAGGCATTCCAGCTGACCTCATGTTCGTTCCCACTTTGGCGCATAAAGCAATAAATTTTGGCTCCTTTCTCTGAAGTTTCGATTGATCCAGCATTGGTGGATAGTCCAAAGAAACTGCAACTGGCAAGACTAATGACTCCGATGCAGACTGCAATTTGATTTCTCACAGCAAATGAATAGCTATATAGCACTCGTAACGTATCTCTTTAAAACTGTCCAGATCTAGTTAGTGATTTATTAGCTTAGGTTTTGTTAGCAATTTAACTAAAAGGTAGTGATAATCAGCAAAGGTATTAGTCGTACTGAATTAATAGAGCTATTGCCCCCATCTATCCAAGTTTTGAGTCGTATAGCCCTATTCCACTAATTGCTCAAAGCTGTGCAGCACAAAGGAGAGGTATCAGTGGATCCATTCTCAGTAGATGACTATTCCTAGGTTGAATCATAATTCCAGTGAGAAAAAAGGTAATCGTAATTTGAAAAGCATATGGCAATCTGCTTTTCAATTGCTCGATTGAATTCTTTGTGGGGCCATGTCTATAACTGTTTCTATTGATGACTTCTTCAAAAACACATCATTCCAGTTTGGTTCCAATTGCTTTTTCGATCAACTGTCTAAGAGAGACTTGAGTCTTTTCAAAGTATGTGTTGTTATCAGTGCAAGTATTTTTTCCCATGATGACTAATTCATGTTCTTTTAGGATCACACGTACTGCTGAAGATTTGGCTCAAACCATAAATGCTCTTTCTCAGAGGTTGGTCAAGCTTGAACAGCGCTTAGAAGCTTTAGAGCTTGAATTTCAAGAAGAAGGAAACTATCAACAGCCTGATGAAGAAATTAAAATGTTAGATGGAGTAGATCATTTATTAAAAGAATGCCAAATCCTACTTGAATCCTCATCTGAAGTAGATGACAATGAAATTCTTCCTTTAGAAGATGATGAAGAGCAATCTTTAGCTGCCTAATCACTCTTAGGAGTGGCAAAATAGAAAAAAATTAGGCAACCATGGCTTCAACCATTTCTGCCTCAACTACTTCAGGATCAGATTTTGATTCAGGACCGCATCGAGTTAAGTCAAATTTGACTCGCAAGGCTTTTTGTGAAGGTGGGCATCACCTTGAAAAGCTTGAATTTGCATTGGCTGTAGCTGAAACGAGAGGAGATCACTTACGTGCAGCTTCATTGCGATCTGAGATAGCAGCTATGGGCGGGAATATTGAGGAGCCAGGAACTTGAAAAAACTTTTATTCAAAAACCTAACTTCTGGCTTTGCTTGAATATCAATTTCCTTAATTAAGATCAGATGATTTCCTCTTAAGCATTCTTTATGTTATAGTCTCTGAACAAAATAAAAATTAGTTTTGAAGTCAACTTTGGTCAAGTCACTATCTAAAAACGGTGCTTTTCGTGAAAAAAGTGAAGCTTATTTGCGATCAGCTGTAAATTTCTTTGATTCTGCCATTGCACAAGCTGAAGCAGGAGAGCTGCAATCAGCTGCTAGCTTAATCCTTAAGGCCTTGGATCAGGAGAGAAGAGCTGGAAGTGTTGGACCTCAAGTTCTTCAATTAATCAAGCCACGCACATAATAAGCATTTAATTATTTTAGTTTTATATAAATTAATAGTATTCAAAATTGCTTCCTAAATGAGCTTTTAAAGCGGGTGACCGGATTTGAACCGGCGACGTTCAGCTTGGGAAGCTGACATTCTACCGCTGAATTACACCCGCATTTGTGGACCTGATTCAGAATTAATCTAGATTCTAAATACTCTAGCTCAGTATTTTTGCAGCAGCTTTTATTCCATCCCCCGTAGTTTGATGTTTTTTGTCGAGAGATTGAACAGTTGCTTCTATTGCAGCTATTGCTGCCAACACATCTCTGTCATTTACAAATCCTAAATGACCTATTCTGAAAATTTGCCCTTTCAAATGATCTTGTCCTCCAGCTAGGAGAATGTCATATTTTTCTTTAACTGCTTTACGTAGGTCTTCAGCATTAATATTTTTAGGGTTCACAGCTGTAATTGCAGGACTTCTATGGCCTTTTGCTGAAAATATGCTGAGTCCGATTGCTTCCATGCCTGCTATTGCAGCAGCTTGATGTCTTGCGTGGCGAGAGAAAACAGCATCAAGCCCTTCTTTTTGTAATAAATTTAAAGATACTTCAAGGGAAAAAAATAAATTTATTGCTGGGGTAAATGGATTGCTGTTTTTGATAGCGGCCTGGCGATATAAATTTAGATCAAGATAAAATTTTGGTAAATCTGATTTTTCGCAAGCTTGCCATGCTCTATCGCTCATGGCAACAAAGCTTAGTCCAGGTGGCATCATGTAACCCTTTTGTGAACCTGAGGCGACGACATCTAACCCCCATTTATCCATTGGAACATTGCATGCTCCAAGACTAGTTACACAATCAGCAATGATTAGTGATTTTCCATGATCTTGTACATGCTTACTAATAGTTTGTAGATCATTTAGAACACCAGTTGAAGTTTCTGAGTGCGTAAGAATGACGGCACTAATTTCTTTATTTGTATCTGCTTCAAGAATTGCTCTGAACTCTTCAGGGTTTAAAGGTTGGCCCCAGTCAGCTCTTACTATTTCTACGTTTAGACCATAAGCTTTGGCAACTTTGACCCATCTTTCTCCGAATTTTCCATTTTCACCGCAAACAACTTTCTCACCTCGACTAAGAGTGTTGATGATTCCCGCCTCCATGGCGGCAGTCCCACTTCCAGTAATCGTAAGTACTTCAGAATTGGTTTGATGCAACCATTTCAGTTGATTGCTGGTTCTTTTGACTATCTCTTGGAATTCCCCACTCCTGTGACCGATTGGATGCCTTCCAATCGCTTGGAGGACACTTTCTGGCACGGGAGTTGGTCCAGGGATCATCAGGGTGAGTTTTTCCTGCATGGTCGCCAGATCAATAATCAGTCATCCTAAAAAATAATCTGCATTGGTCTCTGCTATTTCTTCATCTGCTGGCTCTTCTGGTTTTACCCTTCCTGTATGGGTGGCAGCCTCAGCCCGTGCTGCTACTGAGATTTTAGGAGGGAAGGTTTTTAACCCTAAGCAGAAACTGTTTGATTTGGACCACAATAAATCTTTGATTGTTCCTGTTAGTTCAGCTGTTTTACTTTCTTGTAACCAAAAAGCAATGGCGATTAGTCATTGCGAGTCAGCATTGCCTCTTGACATCACAAGGAATTTAGAAGTTTGGACTTTTGTGCAATTACAACAGAAACCTTTGAGCGGTACTGAGAAATTGGGTCTCTCGACAGATTCTTGGTTACAAATTGTGGGAGGTTTTGGAGTTGGTAAAGTTGACTTAACCAATCAGATTTCTATTTCTAAATATGCAGTTGATTTACTTAAATATAATCTGCGTTCTTTAGTTCCTAATGGATTTTGTCTAAAAGTTGAAGTTATCTTTCCTAAAGGTACAGAGTTGGCACAAAGAACTAGTAATCAGGCGTTTGGTGTTGTTGAAGGCCTCGCTTTGATTGGTACTCAAGCACATCCTGAGGTTAGTGCATCTCCTGAGCAACTGGAAGCGGCATTGGACCAAATTCGCTTAAAATGTGCTAGTTCTAATTTCTCAGGAACCCTTGCTTTAGTAGTAGGGGAGAATGGCTTTGATTTAGCAATTCGATTAGGCTTCTCGATTGACTCTCTTGTAAAAGTAGGTAATTGGATTGGTCCAGCTTTAGTTGAAGCTGCGAAAAGAGGTGTCAAGGAACTTTTATTATTTGGATATCATGGCAAGCTAATTAAACTTGCAGGAGGTATTTTTCATACTCATAATCATTTAGCGGATGCAAGAATAGAAATTCTTACTTCTTTAGCTGTTCAAGAGGAAATTGCATCAAATCTCCTCAAGGAAATCAATCAGTCTGACTCTGTAGAAGCAGCATGGTGCATTTTGGCGAAATATGATTCTTTGATTGCAAATGATTTGTGGCGCAGGATGGCTGTGACTATAGAGAACAAGAGTTTCTCTTATATAACTCGATATGGAGATTTTTCTATGTCTATAGGTGTGGCGTTATTTGATCGTTCAAGAAAATTGCGATGGGCTGGACAGAATGGTCTTAAGCAGTTGCCATTATTTGGGGCTTCGCTTGATGAGGTCTAAAAATCTCTTATTCCTTACTCTGACTTCTTTGAAGGCAGTCTTTTTTAAGTCTTTCTAGAAATGTCAACACTTCAATCAGAAGCTAAACGCAAGCCTGCCATTGTCATTCTTGATTTTGGCTCACAATATTCAGAGTTAATTGCACGTCGAATTCGAGAGACCGAGGTGTATTCCTTGGTAGTGAGTTTTTCTATAAGCCTTGCAGAACTTCGGGCTCTTGCACCTAAAGGAATTATTTTGAGTGGAGGTCCACGGTCTGTGTATGCCTCTGGTGCGCCGTTATGTGATCCAGAGATTTTTAATTTAGGTATCCCTGTACTTGGAGTTTGTTATGGGATGCAATTAATGGTTCACCTATTAGGTGGATCTGTTGAGGCTGCAACAGGTAAGGCTGAATATGGCAAGGCGCCTTTGGAAGTTGATGACCCAACAGACTTATTAACGAATGTAGCTAGTGGTTCCACGATGTGGATGAGTCATGGAGATTCAGTGAAGCTTTTGCCTAGTGAATTTGTATCTTTAGCTCATACTTCGAATACTCCACAAGCAGCAATTGCCTCTCATCAACGTCGTCTTTATGGCGTTCAATTTCATCCTGAAGTAGTTCATTCTACAGAGGGTATGGTGTTGATTAGGAATTTTGTTTATCATATTTGTGGTTGTGACGCTGATTGGACTACTAAAGCATTTATAACTGAAGCTACTAATCAGGTTAGAACTCAAGTTGGAAAAAAAAGAGTTCTATTGGCTTTGTCAGGTGGAGTAGATTCTTCAACATTGGCATTTTTACTTAATAAGGCGATTGGTAATCAATTGACTTGTATGTTTATTGATCAAGGTTTTATGAGGAAGGGTGAACCAGAATTCTTGATGGATTTTTTTGATAGGAAGTTTCATATTCATGTGGAATATATTAATGCGAGAGAACGTTTTATTTCTAAGTTAAAAGGTGTTATTGATCCAGAACAAAAGAGAAAAATAATAGGCGCAGAATTTATAAGAGTTTTCGAAGAGGAAAGTGCACGATTAGGACCATTTGATTATTTGGCACAGGGAACTCTGTATCCTGATGTTATAGAAAGTGCTGGCACAAATTTAGATTTAAAAACAGGTGAAAGAGTAGCTGTAAAGATTAAGAGCCATCATAATGTAGGTGGGTTACCTAAGGACCTGCAATTTAAATTAGTTGAGCCATTACGTAGATTATTTAAGGATGAGGTTCGAAAAGTTGGTCGTTCCTTAGGCTTGCCTGAAGAAATTGTTAGTAGGCATCCTTTCCCTGGGCCTGGCTTGGCCATAAGAATACTTGGTGAAGTTACTACTCAAAAATTGAATTGTTTACGTGATGCTGACTTGATTGTTCGTGAGGAAATACGCAAAGCAAATTTATACCATGATATTTGGCAGGCTTTTGCTGTCTTGCTACCTGTTTGCTCAGTAGGAGTTATGGGCGATCAAAGAACTTATGCATGGCCAATTGTTCTTCGCTGTGTTTCTAGTGAGGATGGCATGACAGCGGATTGGTCTCGCTTACCATATGAAGTATTAGAAATTATTTCTAATAGAATTGTTAATGAAGTTGATGGTGTGAATAGAGTTGTTTTAGATATTACAAGTAAGCCTCCTGGAACTATTGAGTGGGAATAGAATATCGGCATAAAACCTAGTAATAGAATGAATATCTTAGTTTCACTATGCACCTAGTTATCTTCTTTACTGTGAAATCCTATTAGAATGGGGTTCTATATAAATCTCAAAATTTAGATGCTTTTGAGTATTCAGATAGTAATTCTAGAAACCCAGAATTGATACATTGCCATGAAGGTATTGGGATATTTTTTTCTAATTCTTCCCAGTTCTTTAAGTTGGCTTGTGTTTTATCTTCTGGGAAATAGTTATTATATAGAGATTTAATTGGTTGTGGAACTAGGATTTTTCGCGATTTATAAGTTCTGATATTTCGCTGGTCAATTATACATCCTCCTTTTTTAGTTGTTTCTAGGCCTATTCAACTTGTAATGATCCAGAGAAAGCATTTTTTTCATAGACATCCCTCTATTGTTAGCCTCGACTGTTATTGTCTGACTAGGGCTGGTGAATTGTATTTTTTATAGATAACCTGGTCCAGAAGCTTTAGGGTTTTGACAGTAGCCCAACAACAGGATTTTCAGCTGCAGCGTCGTTTGCAGCAGGATAGTATTCAACTCGCGGGAAAAACCGTTTACATAAACCCTTTTCTTTATTGGCGGCGATTTGACACTAATACTGATAGGTGGTTGAGGGAACCTGGACAATTAGGTGATGACCAGATCAAGCCCAATCGAAGAAGGTTTTATCCTGAGCTTGATTGGACTTTTTTGGAGGATGAAGATAGGGCTGTAAAGGATGGAGCGGTTGAGATGTTTTTGAAGAGTCTTGAATTGATAGGAACATTTCACCCAGATTTGAATGCGGGTCAACTTCTTGAAGTTGAGCGCAAGATGGCAGTGACTAAGAAACGTGCCTTTGAAAGATGGGTAGAAAAGTCTTTTCGACGTCGATTAAAAGAAGAATCTCGTGAAAGGAATCGATTTGCTCGTGAAAGATCATGGAGGACAGTTCGCGAATGGGTTTCTTTGGACACAACTCGTCAAGCAGTAGGCCCATTGGTTGGATTGTTAGTTTTGGTAGGTTTTGGTGGATGGTCTATGGGTGTTTCAAGTGTCCAATGTCCACCATTTATGATGCCTACGGAGCAAACTGGACTTAAATAGATTTTTCAGAGGCTTTTATGGCCGATGATCCTTTTGAAAAGTTGCATCTTGCATTTATGCAGGAAGTGCTTCCTGTGAGTTTGGCAATGTTGGATAGAGCAAAGCAGGGTGGACCTAGCAAAGTTGTTGAAGTTTTTACTTCTTCGAATGAGCCGTTTCAAGATTTACGATCAGAGGGAGATGCTTCTGCGCAAAAATTAAGGCAGCAACTTGATGAGATTCGCCCAGGACTTGGTAATCCAATAATGCCAGTCAATGTTGAAGTAGATAACTTAGAGGTTTCTAATGAAGATTTACTTGAGAAGGATTCTTTAGTTCAGGTTTTGGAAAGAATTCAAATAAATTTAGAAGCTCTTGAAAAATGTCTAGAGGATGATTCAAATTCTGTAAATTGATCAATTCAATGAGACGTAAACGAGTTCATCTAGATGCGAATCAAAAACGAACAGTTGGTTTGATTAATCAACCTTCTCTTTTCTTGGGATTGGTTATTATTTTTTTCGGAGCTATGGTACTTCGATTGTTTTGGTTGCAAATAATTAAAGGAACTTATTTCTCTAAACTTTCTGATGAAAACCGTATTCGATTGGTTTCAAGAGCACCTGTCAGAGGAAAATTATTAGATCGTAATGGTAGGATTTTAGCTGATAGTAAGCTTGCATATACACTTTCTATTCAGCCACGACTGGTTAATAAAAACTCATGGCCTGAATTAAGTAAAAACTTATCTAACTTGCTTGAAATACCAATTCAACAGTTGGAACTAAAATATGCAAAAGGAGTACAATCTGATCCTTTCAGAATTATTTTAGCTAGGAATTTGAGCCGCGAACAGGTTATTCGCTTTAAGGAAGTTGAGCAGACTCTTCATGGTTCACAGGTAGATGTTGAGATTATTCGCTATTACCCTTATGGGACTCTTGCTGCACATGTTTTAGGGTATACACAACCAATTACTCGGGCAGAATTTCTGCGTCTATCAAGTAAGGGTTACAGAATTAGAGACCGCATAGGTAGAACAGGCGTAGAAGCAGCTTATGAGTTGCATTTACGAGGAGAATGGGGTGGTGAAATGCTTGAGGTAGATGCAATTGGTGATATTCAGAGAAGTATAGGTTTTAAGCCTCCAGTTGCAGGTCAAGATCTTGTTTTGACTATTGATCTTGATTTACAAAGAGCAGCTGAGAAGGCTTTGGCAGATAAGAAGGCAGGAGCAATTGTGGCTATAGATCCTCGAACAGGCGCAATCATGGCTATGGCAAGTAGGCCTAATTATGATCCAAACTTTTTTTCAAAACCTATAATGCCACAAAAACAGTACGACAAATTATTTTTTTCATCACAATTGCCTCTTTTTAGTAGAGCTATTAATTCTTATGACCCAGGCAGTACATGGAAACCTGTGACAGCAATAGCTGGTATGGAGAGTGGTAAGTTTCCCGCTGATGTTCGCTTATCTACTGCTCCATGCCTGAAGTATGGAAGTCATTGTTTTCGTGAACATAATGGGAAAGGTTTTGGTGTGATTGGTTATGAAGATGCACTTCGTGTTTCAAGTAATACTTTTTTCTATCAGGTTGGAGTAGGTGTTGGCTCTAAGGCGTTATATGACTCTGCGAAAAAATTAGGATTTGATTCTTTGACAGGGATTGAAATTAGTTTTGAAGAAAGTAAAGGTCTTGTAGGTAATGAAGAATGGGCTGCAAAAGGACGAGGTTGGGGAGAGCCAGGACAAACTCCATGGCAACCTGAAGATATTGCAAGTGCGTCTATAGGACAGGCTGTAGTTCAGATTACGCCACTGCAATTGGCTAGGGCTTACGCAGTTTTTGCGAATGGTGGTTATTTGATTACTCCGCATCTTGCAACATTTAATCAAGATTGGACTAGTCCGGAATATCGGAAAAAAGTAGATATACAAACTTCTACCTTAGAAACAGTGAGACGTGGCTTGAGAAAAGTGATCGAGTCAGGAACTGGATCAAGATTGACAATTGATGCCAATAATCTTCCTCCATCTGCAGGTAAAACCGGAACAGCTGAAGATAGTACTGGTGGAGCAGATCATGCATGGTTTGTTTGCTTTGCTCCATATGAATCTAGTGATATCGTAATTGTTGCTTTCGCTCAGAACACACCAGGTGGTGGGTCTGTCCATGCTTTACCTATGGCACGACGAGTTCTAGAGGCGTGGCAAAATCAAAGATGATGCCATAAAGGAAGATTTTGAAAAATATTTAGGCTACTTGTTTAAATGTAATTTCTTCAGAAAGCTTTTTATCTAATAGGTTTTTAACTTCATTTAATGAACAAGCTTTTGTTCTAAAAGGTAGTAAGACCATTGGGCTCCTTTCAGGGCGTACCAACCAACTTTGGTTTGGCTGCTCCAAAAGTAGAAAACCTCGATACCGAATAGCTATTAATTGGCTTGTTTTAAATCCCATTGAAAATGCAAATTTACAATCGATATCCTACATATTTCACACCACAATATATGGTGTGTCTTCTAAATACTAAGATTCTTTATGCATAATGTGTCTGGAGTGTTGTTTTCGCTACAAAAGCCTTTCAATTCTATCGATTTCCTGCTTTTTAAGCAGAGGAATAATGTATAAACCGATATTTTGCCTTGCTTCTCATTTTTTAAATATGCTATATATAGCGTCTTTGGCCTGTTTGTGTCTTTATTGAAGTTTTAATTGCTTCATTTGCATTAGACGCCCTAAGAGATCTTGTATTGATTGATCTTTTGCTGGCTTGCTGTAGTTGCTCAAAAGTTGACGCCCAACAACTTGTGCTCCTAGATGCGTAAGTTGTATACGAAGTGACAACAGTAACTCCATCCCTCCTCCACCGGAGAAAGTTGATATTGCTATAGGCCTTCCATTGAATAAATTTCTGAAATCCTCCTCTTGTACAGAAAGCCAAGCTAATGCACTGGTGAATACAGGTGGAATAGATCCGTTGTATTCAGGTGCGCAGATTACCCATCTGGGTATTTTCGTGATGTCATTGTTGAGTTGATGAACAATGGATGGTATGCCACTAGAGGCATGAGTTCTAGGATTATATAAAGGTAGATCTAAGGTGGTTAAGTCAATTAATTTTGTTTGATTCCCTAGTTCTTTTCCAATTCGTATAAATCGTTCAGCCAGTTTCAGATTTTCACCATTACTGGCGGTAATAACTAGAAGATGCTTTGAGTAGTCCATTGGTTGGATGATTTAGGTTTGAGAGGGCAATGGTTAATAGTTAGCTCCAGTTCGTCGATGATGTACTGCAGTCATACCTTCTTTGTCTAGAACTTTCCCATGTTTGATTTCTGCATAAATCAGCCAATGATCCCCACATTCCATTCGTTGGTTAACGCATCCTTCAAGCCATGCCAACGCATCTGGAAGGATAAGTTGCCTATTGGGACTTTCTTCAAGATTAAGATCTTTAAAGCGATTTTCTCCTGGTGCAAAAGGTTTAAGGAAGCGTTGCATAAGATTTTTGTGATGCCCCGATGCGAGCACATTCAGAGCAAAGTAATTGTTTTTATGAAGAAGGACTTCTACAGCTCGCTCTTTAGCTACTGCAATTGTCAAACCTAGTGGCTTGAAGCTGGCTTGACTAATCCAACTTGCCACCATCGCTCCTGTTAAAGAGTCCTCCCCTTCTCCTTGTTTGACTGTGAGAATGCAAAGTGATCCAATTACTCTACCTAATGCGACTATTGCTGGATCACTACGACTAGTAGTAATACCTCCCTTCGCACGTCGTTGGTTTTGCTTTTGCTTGTTTATAAGAGTTCTGCCAAAACGTATTCCAGTTTCTTCAAGGGTTTTGATCATTCCTTTATCTGGACTGAATTTAATTTTGATTGGTTCAAAGCCAAAGACAAACCCTCCATCATTTAATTTATTTTCTAGAAGATCAATAGCTTCGCCACTCCATCCATAACTTCCAAAAATTCCCACTGGCTTTTGTCTATCGCCTTCTGCGAGCAGGGTTCCAAGGGCTGAGACTATAGGAGTGGGTGCATGTCCACCCAATGTTGGTGATCCAATTAGATAAGCATCAGCTTTTCTTATTTCTTGCATTAATTCATTGGCTGATGTGAACTCACAATTAAGACTTTTGATACGAGCTCCCGTACGGTTGACCCCATTCGCAAGTGCATCAGCTATTGCTGCGGTATTTCCATAGGCACTGGCATATAGCAATATCACATTAGGAGTTGAGATTGCTTTTCTTTCACCCCATCTTTGATAGTCGTTTAATAAACTGCGCCAACTTGATTCTATTGCGGGCCCATGCCCTGGAGCTACAGTTTGTATGTCTAATTCTTCAAGTCGTTCAACTATTCCATTGACCTGACTTGCCATTGGTGCCATCAAGCAGTCAAAGTAATGTCGCCTATCTTCTTCTGTAGAGCTACTAGTTTTTTCAGACCAAGCATCTGTGCAAAGATGTGCACCAAAAAATTTATCACTCATAAGTAGACCTTGATTTCTTTCGAAGACAATTAGACCACCTGGCCACCTAGCAGTTGGTGCAGGCATTAATGTGAATTCATAGTCATCTTCGAAGGTGATATTTTGTTCTTTCTTGATAATAAGAAGATTAGGAATAGGGGGTATGTTTTCTTCTTGTGAGTTTGGTTGATCTCTACTAGGCTTTTTTCTATTCCATAGATCTTGCAGCAATTTAGCTCCAGGATTTGTAATTATAATTGTTATGTCCGGATAAACTTTTGCCAAGTTTCTAAGCAAAGCTATTCGATTTGGATTGATATGTCCAACTATTATCGACAATTTTTTGGTTCCTTTTGGCAAAGTAGCGTGCAAGGCTGGTAAGAAAACCTCGCTATATGTCTCGCCAGGAGGATGTATTAATAACGGAGTATTTCTTTTAGAAGATGATTCAGATGAGAACAAAAGAAAGGAATTAGCTGTACTTCCTCTTTCTAGTCCGTATTCGATCTCAAATCGAATTCTTTTAGGGCTGAGGCTTCTAAGACTAATAAAGCTTTCATCTATAGGAATTGATATAACTCTTTTAGGACTTTGAGAGTTTTGAAGTGGGAGTTGTGTCATTAATAATTACTTCCAACTTTACGATGATGTACAGCTGTTTTTGCTTCAGCATCCGATACTTTTCCTTCTTCAACTACTGCATAAATAATCCAATGATCAGATGTCTCTAATCTTTGTTTTACTTGGCAGCCAAGAAAAGCTAGGGCATCACTCAGTACAGGACCTCCTTTAGCTAGATCTTCAAAATATTCTACGCCTTGAAAACGATCTGCTCCTGGTGGAAATCTTTTGAGAAATTGACGTAGCAATGGCTGATAATTATTTTCTTTGAGAATATTTACTACGAAACGATCACCAACTTGCATTAATGCTTCAATAGCACGATCTTTAGCTACAGCGACCGTAAGACCAGGGGGCTCAAAGCTAGCTTGACTTACCCAGCTTGCAATCATTGCACTACGACGCTTGTTCTCTCCGTCTTTTTGGCTAGCTGTAATTACATATAAACCTCCACTAATACGCCCCATTGCTTTAGTAAGCTCTCCATCTAAATTTTTAATTGCGATAATATTTTCTTTCCGATTTAATATTTGCCCTAGATCTGTACCAGCTTCCTCAAATTGTTGGAAGATGTTGCCATCTGGTGTTTTTTTAACTCGCAAAGGTTGAAACGCTTCTTTTTGTCCAAGGCTTTGCAGTTGGTTTACAACTACATCAATAGGCTCATCACTTTTTCCATATGCATCATAAGCACCTACCCATTGGCTTTTCTTAAGTGCAGCAAGGATAGTGCCAATAGAACGTTGTAAATCTGCATCAGGTTCACTTGGCCATGTTGGAATCACTACTGCATTCGCTTCTCCAATAAGGGCGCTTAATTCCTGAAGATCCGATCCTTGTATGTCGACTAGTTGTACTTGTGTTTCAGCTTTGCCGATGCCATGTGCAATTGCTTGACTGAGCTGATCGCAGAAACCATATTGACTTATATAGCAAACAGCTACATATTTAGAGCCTTTGTTATTTTGAGTGCTCCATTTTTGATAATTTTCTAACCATAGTGAGAGATGATTCTTTAGTATTGGCCCGTGTCCAACTGCAATTGTTTCAATACTTGGTAACTTACCAATTCTTTTTAGAGCTTGAATAACACTTCTAGAATTTGGTCCCATGAGACAATCGTAATAGAAACGAAAATCAGATTCTATATTTTTTGGATAAAGGTCATACATATCATTTGAGCAATAGTGCATACCAAATGCATCACACGTATATAGAATATTCGTCCCATGATCAAAGGAAAAGATTGTATCTGGCCAATGTAGATTAGGAGCACTAATGAATTCAATATTGTGTTCAATACCTGTTGATTTATTAGTGCCAAGGTTTAAATAGTCACCACTTTTGACAGCCTGAGACTTAAAACTTCTATGTAGTTGGTTTTCTAAAAACTTGATAGCAACCTTTGAAGCATGAATTTCAATATTGGGGTTTAGTTCAAGTAAATCACCAATAAGTCCAGAATGATCAGGTTCCGTATGACTTACAATTAAGTAATTTATAAGAAGAGGATCAATTTGTTTTTTAAGTTCATTTAACCAATCAGCTTTGAATTTTTGATGACTTGTGTCAATAAGTGCATTCTTTTGTCCTTGTATTAAAAAGCTGTTGTATGTGGTTCCATTACGTAGGCCAAATTCAATATCAAAGCGACTACGATCCCAATCTAAAGAGCGGATTGTAGTTGTATCTTCACCAATGGAATTGCATTGAAGTGAAAGTCGTGCTTTTCCCTGGGGATCTCTAGCTGTTTTCTCAGAGTCATTAATCTTCATGGACCTCAAGTTGATATTTCATAACTTTAGGTTGTATTTCTTTTAAAAGTGGATTTATGACCAAGATGCGTTAGGAAGCCAATTAACTAGTGCTGGAAATAATATTATAAGTAATAAAACACAAATTTGAAGGCCAACAAATGGTAAAGCGCCAAGATAAATTTCTCTTGTTGTAATAGATTTCGGTGCTACTCCTCGTAGGTAAAAAAGTGCAAAACCAAATGGTGGAGTTAGAAAGGATGTTTGTAAGTTTGCTCCTATGACAACGCCTAGCCATACAAGTGCATCAGGTCCAAGTAATTGTCTGGCGGCAGGTAAAAGTAGTGGTACTGCAATAAAAGCTATTTCAAAAAAATCTATAAAAAATCCTAAGATAAAAATGATTAACATGCTAAATATTAAAAAACCAGTTTTTCCACCTGGAAGGTTCACTAGGACATTTGCTATTAATTCATCTCCTCCAACCCCTCTAAAAACTAAGCTAAAAGCTGTTGAACCCAGTAGTATTGCCATAACCATAGAAGTTGTTCTAACAGTTTCGTCACATACTCTTTCCAAGATTTTTCTACTAAACCCTTTTTCTTTAGCTGCTAGTACCATTGAACCAATTGCACCTAAAGTTCCTGCTTCCGTTGGTGTTGCAATTCCGAAGAAAATGCTTCCTAGAACAATCAAAATCAGACCAAGTGGTGGAGTTATTGCTTGAATTAGCTTCTTTAACTGTTTAGTAGTTATCTTGTTGAAGTTTTGCTTAGGAGCAAGTTTTGGTTTCAGGTTACTAATTATAAGAACATAAATTGCGAAAGTGCTTGCCATTAGCAAGCCAGGAATTAATGATCCTAGGAATAAGTCTCCAACAGATATGCCTAATTGATCACCTAAAACAACAAGAACAATACTTGGGGGAATAATTTGACCAAGTGTTCCAGATGCTGCAATAACTCCAGTTGCAAGTGAAGGGTTATAACCTGCTCGCAACATCGCAGGTAGAGAAATAAAACCCATTGTTGTAACTGTTGCTGCCACTACTCCAGTTGTCGCGGCTAATAAAGATCCAACAATGACAACTGCTAAGGCGAGGCCACCTCGTAGTCTTCCCAAGAGTTGACCCATGCTTTCTAATAGGCGCTCTGCAATGCCCGATCTCTCCAGCATCGCCCCCATAAAAATAAAAGCTGGAATAGCAAGCAAGGTAAAATTTGCCATTATTCCTAGGATTCTTTGAGGTAATGCTGTTAAAAAAATTGGATCAATTACTCCAAGAAGAATCCCGATACTTGAGAACAGAACTGCAATCCCTCCTAAGCAGAATGCAACTGGATATCCGCTTAGAAGTACTATGACCAGACATAAAAACATTCCTGGTCCAAGAATTAAGCTTGGTTCAATGCTTATTACATAATTTAGAATTTCGATCTCTATCAATTTTCTTCTCCTTTGAACTTTTTATTCAAATTAGATTCCTTTAATGCTAAATAATTTTTAATTGCTTCTGATATCCCTTGTAAAGCTAAGAGAAAAAAACCTATAGGGATTAAGCTTTTTACTATATAACGAGGCAAGCCATTAGGATCAGGTGAGGCTTCATGTATGATCCAAGATTGAAGTGTTGGTTCAGCTGAAAGCAAGACAATTCCTATTGAAAAGGGTAAAAGTAGAAATATTGTGCCAATTAATTCGATTTGTCTTTTTCTTTTAGTTTCCCAGTTTGTTTGAAGAATATCGACACGCACATGGTTTTGTTTTTGTAGAGTCCAACCCATGCCAAGTAAAAAAATTAAGTCGAATAAATACCATTGACTTTCTATAAGTCTGTTCGAGCTTAAATTATGACCTATACTGACCCCTATATATCTACCAATTACATTCCATAAGCCTAAGCCAAGCATTAACACTACAGACCAACGAGCAAGTAATGACGTCTTTTTATTTAAGTTATCAATGTGATGAGAAATACTCAGAAGTTTTTGCATATTTAACTTACTGATAGTTAAAATTCGAGAATGAGTACTCATTTATTTTGTTCCAGGAATAGACTTGTTTACGAAAAGTTCTCCATTGTTCAAAGATATTCCTAAAGGTTTGATCTTTGGCAGAGATGTCATAATAGAGTTGAAATGAAGCTTCTTTAGCAGCTTGAAGAACGCTCTTTTCATAAGCCACTAATTCAGTTCCACCTTTGATTAATCTTTGTAATGCTGCGCCATTAAGACTGTCATAACTGCTGAGCATAGTCATGTTTGCTTGAAAACAAGCTGTCTTGAATACGGCTTTGTATTCTTGTGGAAGTTTTTCCCAGGCTTTTTTATTCACAATGGCATTGAGTGTTGGACCTGGCTCCCACCAGCCTGGGTAGTAATAGAAACGAGCTGCTTTAGCAAAACCTAGTTTTTCGTCGTCATAAGGACCTGTCCATTCAGCTGCATCAATAGCTCCTCGATCTAGTGCTAAAAAGACTTCGCCGCCAGGTAGTACTTGAACATTTACTCCAAGTTGAGACATCACTTCGCCTCCAAGACCTGGGATACGCATTTTCAGTCCTTTTAAAGAGTTAAGGTTTTGGAGTTTTTCTTTAAACCAGCCTCCCATTTGTGCACCAGTATTTCCAGCTGGAAAATTCACTACACCAAAATCTGCAAACAGTTGATTCATTATTTCGTTGCCACCACTTTCATATAGCCACGAATTTTGTTGTTGGGCCGTCAATCCGAAAGGTACAGAGGTCCCAAATGAAAAAGCAGGGTTTTTCCCTTTGTAGTAATAGCTTGCAGTATGACCACATTCAACTGAGCCTGCTTGGACTGCATCTAGTACTTCTAAACCTGGGACTATTTCTCCTGCGGCATAGGGCTTGATTTGGAAGCGTCCATTAGTAAGTGCATTAACTCTTTGACTAATGGTTTTTGCGCCACCAAAAATAGTATCCAAAGAGTAAGGCCAGCTTGTTGCCATTCTCCAGCGTATATTTGGCAGGCTGTTAATTGTTTGAGAAGTTTCTTCTTTTCTTATCGTGCAAGAGCTGAGTACTCCTGCACCTATAGCAGCTGCAATTGCTGTAGTTCCTGAGCCTACAAATTTTCTTCGTTGCATGCCGCCTCTTTTTATTTTTATTTTACGAGGAATTAGTTAGTTTTTGCTAAGTTCTCAGCTCATAATTAAGCAAGATTTAAAAACTTATGATCCAGTTGATACGAAAATATAGTTTTTGCGCTATTTGGTTAGGGTGAATATTTAATGATGAATTCATTTTAATGATATAAGCTTGCTCATTATATGTAAATTTAAAGATAACAAATGCAATCTAACCAATGACAATTCAACTGCCTGTATTCATTGCTTTTATCATTGCTTGTTGTGCAAAGTGTTGCCCTTGTGTATGAAGATGTTTGAGGAAGTTATTACGAGCTTGAGGAAACAATGGTTCTTCCGCTAATGGTAGTTCTCCAACCAGGTCAAGTCCTGTGTCCCCTTCAATGGCTGGCGCAATAACAACTAAATCCGAATTTAAATTACCATCATATTTCCACCAAAGACTTGGATCTAAAATTGCTGGATGTTTTGATGCAATATTCTCCTGATTTTTTTTCTTGTTATTCATAGTTTCTTTTGAAAGATCAGCCAAGATTTTTCTCCTTTCCTTTGCCAGATCCTCTAATAATTGAAATCTTGTCCTTCCTCTTAATTGAAATAAAACAAACGGATCTTCACTAAATCGATCTCCCATAAGGTAATAGATTGCACTTATATGCTTGCATGGGTTGGCTTTATCAGGACAATTACATTCACTACGCACTTCTTGAAGCTTGAATGGAAATAGTCTTCGTCCACTTGCAGCAAAAGCTCTTTCAATATCTGCGGGCATAATTCCTGCTAATAATTGTGCTGACCAGCGTGCTTTTTGTGTCAGTGCTTCAAGGACATATTGCCAATCTTCATCGTCAAGTATATCTAACCATAATTTCACTTTGTATGGCTCTTCACCTGTACCTTGCACCCTTGCATGAACTCTTCTTCCTTCGAATCTAATCGATGTCACATTGCCTTCTCTTGCATATGCCCACGCTCGTTCTAGTCTTTTTTTGAATCGATATGAATTAATTAACTCCATCCATTGTTCTACCCACCAGGGTTGTTGACTAAGGCCTTGCTCACTAATAGCAGTTGTAATTTTGGAGTTATCTAGAGGTGAATTCATAGGTGTTATTAATAATTGGCTAAGTGAACAAGCTTGCGTAGTTCACTTATGTCTAAACTTCCAAGCCAGTTTTCTCCTGACCCGATGATATCTTCTGCAAGTTTTGATTTTTCTCGAATCATTTGGTCAATCTTTTCTTCAACAGATCCACTGGTTATAAATTTGTGAACCATGACTCGGTTTGTTTGTCCAATTCGGTAAGCACGGTCTGTTGCTTGGTTCTCGACAGCCGGATTCCACCAACGGTCAATATGAAAAACATGACTGGCTCGTGTCAAATTTAGGCCAATTCCACCTGCTTTTAGTGAGAGTAGGAAAATCTGTGGGCCACGTGGATCTTCTTGGAACCTATCTACCATTGCCTGCCGCTCTTTTTTTGTTGTGCTTCCATATAGAAAAGGCACCTCAAAGCACCATTTTTGCTCTAGGAATTGTTTGAGTAAATTGCCCCATTCTGCGAATTGTGTAAAGAGCAATGCCCGATCACCTGCTTCGATAACTTCTTCGAGAATTTCCTCAAGACGTTGTAGCTTTGCAGATCTATTAACAAATTCATGATCAATTTTCTCTTCTTTCAGTACTAGAGCTGGATGATTACAAATTTGCTTCAGACGAGTTAGAAGTGCCAATACTTTTCCCTGACGTTGACCGGTTGGGGAGGTGGCAATTGAATCCAAAGTATTCTCAACAGTTTTTTGATACAAAAATCTTTGCTCTTTACTTAGGCCGACCCATTCACTAAGTTCAACTTTTTCTGGTAAATCTGAGATAATAGCTTTGTCAGTTTTGAGCCGACGAAGAATGAACGGACTTACTCTTGATTTTAGATCTTTCAAAGAAGATATGTCTCCATATCTCTCTATAGGTAGTCGATAACGTTGACGAAAGAATTCTTCTTCTCCCAGCACCCTTGGATTTAGAAAATCCATTAATGCCCATAATTCACTTATACGGTTTTCTACGGGTGTTCCTGTTAACGCTATTCTGAAGCGACTATTTTTAATGCGTTTAGCTATTTCACGTGTCGCTTGACTTTGTTTGGCACTTGAGTTTTTAATTGCTTGAGCTTCATCAATTACTATTCCTTGCCAGTCAATAGTTTCTAAGACTTCGATATCTCGTTGTAGAAGTCCATAACTTGTTAGGACTAGATCTATTCTTTTGACTGATTTTTCAAGGGTTGATGGAGTGGAGGGACGTTTAGGTCCATAATGCTCACTTACTTTTAAATCTGGAGTAAAAGCTTTTGCTTCTCTCCTCCAATTTGTTAGTACAGATGTTGGAGCAATTAGTAATACTGGACGTTTTAATTCTTGCTCGGCTTTTAAATGTTGTAAGAAAGCAAGTAATTGTATGGTTTTTCCAAGCCCCATATCATCCGCTAGACATGCTCCTTGGTCAAATCTATGCAAGAAAGCTAACCACCCTAATCCTCTTTCTTGATAAGGTCTTAGTTGACCAATAAACCCTTCAGGTGCAGCAAGTGGGTCAGGGGCTTTTTGTTGATGGTATTGCTGTAAGACACCTTGAAGTCTTGGTCCAGCTTGAAAGCAATGTATTGGGAGGCGCATTAGCATGTCGCCGGATGTAGAAGTTAGGCGTAGTGCATCATCAAGGCTGAGTTCTGGATTGTTACTACAAAATTTCTCGGCATTTTTTAAATCGTTTGGCCTTAATTCGATCCAAGCACCTTTATGGAGGACTAATGGACTGCGTTTTTGCGCTAATCGCTCTAGTTCATGTAGAGTTAAAGTAACTCCACCAATCATTAGCTCCCAACTCCAATCAAGATTTTCTCCCAGAGTTAAGCCTCTTGAATTTTTAGGTAACTCAGCCTTGATAGCGATACCAAGTCGACTTGCTAGGCCACCCGAGAGGCTTGGAGGTAGTTCGACGCCTACTCCAATACTACGTAGTTGATATGTTGCTGTTCTTACTAAAACAAAAGCTTCTGCAGGGGTAAGTTGCATCGACACTGGTGTGGCATTATTCAGTCCTCTCTCAAGAGCATCGAAAACATTTAAGGCTCGACCTAATCCTTCTAAAAGTACTTCGCCAGGATGTT
>QCKF01000013.1 GCA_003215545.1 Prochlorococcus sp. AG-409-L14
CCCAAAGGCATCTGCGCTTCTGACCAGGGCAAACCCTTTACTTGATGGAAAACTTCCACAACTAGAGGGCACAGCTAATTCAATAGAGGGCCAATAAAGACCAGCTGCCATCCCAATAAATAATTGTCCTTTGAGGTAAGTGCTGAAATCATTTGCATGAAATAGAAGGATGTCAGCAATGATTGCAAAAACTGCAGTAACCCTAAGAGGCCATGAAAATTTAATTCCTTTATCAAGTATTGCTCCACTTAGTAGCCGCGCAATAGTCCCTACAAGCGCAGCAGCGGCAATTCCACTGCCTATTTGAGTGGCTGAAAAATTTATTTTGTTAAAAATAAGAGGGGTGAGATAAATCACTCCCCCTGCCCCAATAGAGGCTATTAGCCTTGCCCTGGTAACTAGTCTCAGTGTTGGGGGAAACTGGTCCCACCATTTGATTGGATTTGGCGTTGCTATCAAAACGCTCAAAATTTAAAAAGACCTTACTTGGTGTCTTTGGCAGTCTGATGTTTGGTCTTCCTTCTGGGTTGCCTTGTGAGGCAGCCCAGAAATTGGAAGTGCAGTTTGAAGGCATGTCAATTCCAATTGAGATAAAGGAATTACTTGAATGGAGCCGTACTAGGGACAACTATGGGTCAGAGCTTTTTTCCTGGCTCAGGTTATTGGATAGTCAAAGTCGTGATGGACTGCTTCGACTGCTTAATGCGCCTTTATTGAAAGATCAAAGTATGGGTAGGCAAATGCTGAGGAGTTGGGTTGGTAGGCAGCTACTTGACGAAGTTAGTGATTTAATTCGTTTAGATAATGACAGTAGTGGTGAAAAGGTAATTGAAAAGTTTGAATCTCTATTGGAAAGCCAACCGGAAGTATCTACCCTTGATCTCTTAGAAGCGTTACCAGCAAAAAGTATTTATTTGGATTTAGATGCATTACTTAAGCTCGCTAGTCGTTGGAGGGCGGAACTGAAAATTCAGGAGGAACTTGTGATTGCTTTGCGGAAGATTCCTTCAACTTCTGAGGTTATTTCAGCTACTCGATTGAAAGCCACTAAGGAAAGCTTGCAACCCTCCATGGCCTTGAAGTTCCTAACAGTGGATCATCGAGAAGATCCTTTGTCTTTGCACGTATGGACCCCAGCAGATTCAAATAATTTATCTAGATCAAGTTGGATAGTATTTATGCCTGGGCTGGGCGGAAGCCAGGATCATTTTCGATGGCTTGCCGAGAGTCTTAGCAGAGAAGGTTGGCCTGTTGTTGTATTACAACACCCTGGTAGCGACGCAAAGGCTGTTCAAGCACTTCTTGAGGGTAAGCGCTCAGCTCCAGGCGCTGAAGTCCTTCCCGATCGACTCGCTGATTTGAATTCGGTATTAGCAGCCAAGAAGAACGGCAATATCACCTTGAAAGGGGAAAAAGTTATTCTTATGGGCCATTCTTTAGGAGCATTAACTTCATTCCTTGCAGCGGGTGCATATCCTGTCTCTGGTCTTTATAACCGTTGCAGTAAAGTCTTAGATAGTCTAGCTCTAACTAACTTATCTCAACTTCTTCAATGTCAAATTGTTGATGTTAAGTTGTTAAAACAGAACAATATAGAAGAGTTAAATGCAATAGTTGCAATTAATAGCTTCGGCAGCTTACTTTGGCCTGATCCTGGGGATGCAAATATTCAAGTTCCACTTTTGTTAACAGGAGGCACTTATGATTTGATTACACCACCATTGAGTGAACAGTTAGGACTTTTAATTGCAACTAAGCCGAATCTTTATAGCCGTGTATTACTTATTGAGGGTGCCAGCCATTTTTCGCCAATAAGAGTTGAGGGTCAAGTTGATCAAAAAAGTGGAGATGATCTTTTTCAATTAGGAGAAGCCATTGTTGGTGTGCAACCTGTTCTTGCTCAAGGCTTGTTGGCATCTGAGATAATTAGATTTCTGAGTAATTTGGAGTTAGGAATTGGAGTTGAGACTTCAATTCATATGCAAAGGGGACCATTGAAACTGCATATATTAGATAGATTTAAGGCCAAAGAATTAATGGTCAATTAGTATCTAACTCTAGGGTCAATTATTGCTATTAGAATATCAATGGAAACACTTATCAAGACTACCAATGTGGCAATAATTAATACGATACCTTGAACTACTGGATAGTCTCTTTGGTTAATTGCCTCTTGAAGTCTAAGTGCTATCCCAGGCCAGGAAAAGGTTATTTCAATTAAAAGGGCACCACCTACTAAAGAGGCAATTGTTATTCCTCCAATTGTAAGAACTGGCAGTAATGCATTGCGAAATGCATGTTTTAATATGATTTCTTTTGTTTTAATTCCCCTAACCCTTGCAGCTTGAATATATCCTGAGTTAAGTATATGACTTAAGTTTAGTCTTAGAGTACGACTAAAGATACCACTAATTAATACTCCTAGTGTACTTGCTGGTAAAATTAGATGTCTTAATCCCCCCCCTAAAGCAGCCCAGTTTGAGCTTGCAATACTATCTAAAAGAATGAATCCACTGCCATCAGGCTGTATAAGAGTAGGAGGAAATCTTCCACCTACTGGAAGCCAGCCTAAGGCAACACCAAAAAATAATTGAACGAGCATTGCAGCCCAAAATGGCGGAAGCGCATAAGTACTTATCCCAAATAAACGGCCTAGCAGATCGACTTTTCCTTCTGGCTTAGCAATTCCACTAAATCCAATGGAAAATCCTATGATTATTGCAATTATCAATGAGCAAATACTTAATTCAACGCTTGCAGGGAGTGAGTTAAATATAATTTCTTTTACTGGCTCTTGATTAATAAGTGCTTGTCCTAAATCAAGATGAATTAAACTGTGTATAAAGTCTTGGTATTGATTCCATAAGGGTTGGTCAAGACCTAGCTTTGTTCGTAATGCTTCTTTTGCTATTTGATTAGCTCTATTTCCGAGGATTGCATCTACAGGATCACCAGGAGCAATTCTTAGTAGGATAAAAACCATACTTGCAATTATCCATAACATTAATGGCATCAATGCCAGTCTCGTTAATCCATACTTTAAAAGGGAAAGTTCTCTATTCATTGTTAGTTTTTCTTAGTCGATGAAGAAGTAATTGTCCGCTTTTATTAAATTCAGGTTCGCTAATGTATTTTTGGGACCATGCTCTTGGACTTTCAAGCCATACTGGCAAGTATGCACTGCCTCTCGCAGCATTTATTTCAATTTCTTTTAGTTTCTTAATACGCTTCTCTCCATATATTTTATCACTATTGGTTAATTGCTTTTCTATTAGTGGAGAAGCCCAGAAGCTTCCGCTAGAAGCAGCTTCGCCTTTGAGGCAAGTAGTTTCTTTTATTAGTTTGCAGCTAAGTAGAGGGGTTAAATATGCTTCTGGGTCGGGATATGAACCTCTCCAGTCAAGCATTACAGCCTCATAGGAACCTTGGCTTAGTTGTCTGTATATTGTAGTGGATTCAACTCCATTGAGTTTTAGATTAAGACAGCCTTTTAAGTCTCGCTTAGTTAATTCTTTCCATGTTAACGCTAATAGCTTGTCAGCAGGTACATTTGAACGGTAAGATAAATTAATCTCAAGTTCTCTTTTACTGCAATATCCTTCGACTTTTAGTAAATCTCTAGCTTTAATAGGATCATATTTAGGCCAGGTAGAGTTCATCCCATTGTTTAAAGATGGTGGGATCAGTGATCTTAATGGCTTCCTTAAGCCATAGCTTACTCTTTGACTAACTAATTCACGATCAATGCTATACATTAACGCTTTTCTTATTCCTAGATTTTTAAGAGACCCTTTATTACTTTTGAAAGTTATGTAGCCAATCTCAAGTGATTCTCCAATCCCTTCTTTGAATAAACCTTTTTGTGACATCCTGTGGAGAAAAAATCTTTGATCTTCATCGATTGAATTTGAAAGAAGTACATCTATTTCGCCAATGCGCAGAGAAGATAATAGTGAGGTTGAATTATTTAAGTTAATGAGAGTTACTCCATTATTTAATGCTTTTCGACCCCAATACTTTTTAAATGGTTCAAGTTTCTGTTGTTGTGGTGTGAAACTTTTTAGAATATAAGGTCCAGTTCCAATAAATTTCTTGTTTAAGAAACTTTCCTTGTGCGATTTATAGGCTTCAGGAGATAAAGGAGTAAGATTTATAGATGTAAGGAGCTTCTCTAATGAGCTTGAAGGTCGCTTTAGTTGTATTCTTAGGAGGAATTTTTCTGGAGTTTCTATTGACTTGATTCTATCACCTATTAAATAACTTAATGTGCCTATCTTTAGAAATCTATTTATAGTAAATTTCATTGCATATGAATTGAATTCAGTTCCATCATGAAATAGAACGTCTTTCCTAAGGGGTATTGAAATAGTTAGGCCATAGTTGGTGATTTCTGGGGCTGCAAGAGCTAATACAGGATCTAAATTCCCTTGCTTGTTTACTTTATAAAGTGGGTCACCCAAAGAACTTATAAGTTGTAATGCATGGAATGTACTGGCTTGAGCTGGATCTACGGAGCTGATTTTTCCAGCTGTGGCAATAATGATTTCATTTTTATTTGCTTTATGTTTACATGATGCCTGTGTGATTAGTAATAATATGCTTGATATACAAGATATAAGCTTAAAATTGTTTATAGGTACTGATTTTTGCAAAATCCTAAGGGTTCTATTGAGATATCCTTAATGATTACTAATTGAAATAGGCGTGGACTCTGAAGTTGTATTCGTTATTTGCTTTAGAGGAATTTCAAAGACTGGTGATCCTTTTGGAAGAAGAGGCCATCGTCTTACCCAGCAGCGCTTATGCGCAAAATCAATTCCTATAACTTGAAATAGATCTTGACTGCTTTGCAGCTGCACACAATCACCTTGATGGAGATTCATAATGCTAGAAGGTCCTTTTGAGGCAGAGAGAGCTTTTTTGCTTCTTGGAAGCAAATGGATTTACCAGCCTTGATGGATAAGGTTTCTTAGCTCCTTACTAAATATGGCCCATTACCCATAAGCTTTGCCATGTTTTGAGTGATTTTAAAGACATCCTATTTGTGCTTCTATGCCAATAACCTCTTTTAATGCTTGGATTTCCTTTAATGTTTTGCTCATTTGCTCACCATTGACTTCTTGAGTAATAACGACTATCTCTGCTCCAGATTGGCTTGCATCAAATTGGACTATGGATTGGATTGATACGTCATGCTCTCCAAATGCTGTGCCGATTTTCCCTATAACTCCTGGAGTATCAAGTGTTTTGACCCGTAGATAGTGTTTTTGAATTATTTCATTTGGCGATGCCAAATGGCACATCCTCCAGCTACTTGCTGCAAGGAGAGGGTCTAAACAGCCGCTTTTTTCTCCAAGGAAATTAATGCCAGCAATATTGAGAATATCTGCAACCACTGCAGAAGCTGTTGGGCCTGCTCCTGCTCCTGGTCCGTAGAACATGACTTGGCCTATAGGGTCTCCCTCAACAAGGATTGCATTGTTTACCCCATTAACACCAGCCAAAGGATGTTCCTTTGGCAACAATGTTGGTTGAACCCATACTGCTAAGGGTAGTGAATTGGTTTCATTCTCCTTTTTCTCAAGACATTCGGCAACAGCAAGAAGTTTGACTCTATAACCAAGTTGATTGGCATAATCAACATCAATACTTTTTAATTTGTTGATTCCATGAGTTGGGATATTTGTTCTTTCTACTGAACCTCCAAAGGCCAGCCCACTCAGAATTGCAATTTTGTCAGCTGCATCAAGACCTTCAACATCTGCCGCTGGATCTGCCTCTGCGTATCCGAGCTTTTGAGCTTCTTCAAGTACCTCTTTGTAGGGAACTTTTTCTTTGGCCATTTTACTAAGTATGTAATTAGTTGTTCCATTAATAATTCCAGTTACTTTTTTGATGCGATTTCCTCCTAGAGATTGCTTTAAAGGTTCGATTATTGGAATACCTCCTCCAACAGCGGCTTCGATAAGAACGTATACACCTGCTTTGCTTGCAGCAGAAGCAATCTCTTCACCATGCCTAGCTATTACAGCTTTATTTGCTGTCACTACGGACTTCCCTGCCCTAATGGCTCTCATGATTAGAGTTCTTGCAGGTTCGATTCCTCCAATAACCTCAACTACTACATCTACAGCTGGATTGTCTATTACTAAGTTTGGGTCTTGGCAGAGTATTGATGTAGGGATTGAAATCTCGCGAGGTCTTTCGAGATTTTTTACAGCAACTCCAACTAGCTCTATATCCCTCACAAGAGGATGTCTTTTGTCTGGAGTTTGAAGGATTTTGGCAACTCCTGTACCTACTGTGCCAAGACCTAGAAGACCAATTCCAATCTTTTTGCCCATAAATATGCTCTCTAGAGGAAGATTTGTTTAAAAGACACTATTACGAGGTTAAGGAATCGTTTCTTAAAAACGCTTCTGCTTGGGATTTCATTTTTAGCAAAATATTCAAGAAGCCATTTGCCCTTGAAGGAGTAAGGCTTCCTTGAAGCCCTGTGGCCTTTATGAAGTCAGGATTCACGTTGATCACTTCTTGAGGGGTCAGCTTATCTAGGCCTTTTATTAATAGCGCCAGTAATCCTTTTGTGATAAGCGCATCTGAGTAGCCTTGCCAATGGATTTGATCTTCAAGGAGTTCTCCAAAAACGTATACCTCAGAAACACATCCTTTGACTTTGTATCTCTTGTCGATCAGCTCTTTAGGCATTACAGGAAGCTTTTTGGCGAGCCAAAGGACATATTCATAACGCCTGCGTGGTTCACTTGTACTGCTAAGCCGGTCCACAATTGTGTCAAGAGCTTTACTGCCAAAGGTGTTTAAATTTTTGCTTGGTCTGTTTTCTTCCATGATCATGCTTAGGTTTATAGAGTGTTTTTAAATACTGTTTAGCTAAATTACTGAGAAGTGATTGATGTTGTCTGCTTTTAATATTAGTTGAGGACTTAAATAGTAAATGAATACGTATTTTGGGTTAATTTATTTCATACTCTCCTTCTTCACTAATCCAGCCTTTAAATGGGATATCCCAATGATCCTTTGCGAGAGGGGTTGAAGAAATGCAGGCATTTGGGACTATAAGCATGGACTTGACTTCTCTCCATTCTGGTTTACTTCTAAGTCGATCAAAATAACCACCACCATATCCGAGTCGAAAGCCTTTGATATCAACGGCAAGAGCGGGGATAAGTAACAAGACTATTTCACTAGGACTTAAAGTTCTTTCTTTGATAGGTGCTGGTATGCCTAACAAATCTTTTTCAAGAGGGTTATTATGCCAAGGGAAATAATTAACTCTCCCTTTATTGAATATTCCTGGTAAGGCGAAATTTACATTTAATGATTCTTTTAAGTCTAGTAGATTCACTTCTCCTTTAAGCGGCCAGTAAATTCCTATGTATTGGTTTTTTGTTAAGGATTTATATTCTTTTTTGGTTAGAAATTTGATAACTTGATTAAGGATTGAATCCTCAACTTTAGGCATGACATCGGATCGTATCTTGCTATACTTATCTCTTAGTTTTGATTTCTTTTCTTTTATATATTCAGGCATAGAAGTTTATCTTTGAAACCAGCCTGTTAGTGCTATTGCGAGTGCATCGGCTGCATCGTCTGGCCTAGGAGGCTTGCTAAGTTCAAGTTCTCTCATTACAGCTTCTAGTACCTCATTTTTATCGGCTCGGCCAGAGCCAGTCAGGGCGAGCTTTATTTGCATTGGAGGAAATTCGACAATTGGTACTTTAAATCTTGTCAAAGTCATAATTAATACTCCTCTAGCTTGCACAACACTGATAGTGGAGCTTGAGCGGTAAAAGAAAAATTTTTCTACTGCTGCCAATTTAGGTTTCCATAGACGTATTAGCTTTCTTAAATCTGATGCGATCTCAACCATTCTTTTGCCTTCATTTTGGTTTGAATCCGTTCTAATGATTCCGCAGTCAAGCATCTTTTGTTCTTTTTCGTTGATATCAATTAACCCATAGCCAACTCTTGCAAGACCTGGATCTATCCCTAATATTCTCAATTGTTTTTAATCCTCGACGCTTAGCTCGAAATCAGAAGGATCTACTTCCTCATTTCGCTCAAAAACTTTGCAGAAAACTTTTATTACTCTATCTCCTGAGTCGACTTGTTCTAGAGGATCTTTTCTTAATCGATGTCTTAATGCGCTGGAAATTACCCTTGCAACGTCTTCTTCTAAGACCTCTGTACGCCCTTCAAATGCTGCCAATGCCCTTGCAGCTCTATTGGTAACGATATCTCCTCTTAATCCGTCAACGTCTAATTCGCCACATACGGCTGATATTCCCAGTCTGAGCTCGTTATCAATTTGTACATCTTGTAATTTTTGTTGAGCTGCTATCACTTTCCCTTGAAGAACATCTTGTTTGGCTTGGGCTGACTCTGAAAATGAGTCCGGATCGTTATCAAAAGCTGTTCTTTGATCTACAACTTGCACTCGAAGATTGGGATCTCTGACGGTACGTACTTCTACGCTCATACCAAAACGGTCTAGAAGTTGCGGCCTTAATTCTCCTTCTTCTGGATTCCCTGAACCAATCAACACAAATCTTGCTGGATGTCTTACAGAGACCCCTTCCCTTTCGACTGTATTCCAACCAGAGGCAGCAGAATCGAGTAAGACGTCGACGAGATGATCATCTAAGAGATTTACTTCGTCGACATATAGCAGTCCTCTATTGGCTTTAGCTAGAAGACCAGGCTCAAATGCTCTTACACCCTCACTTAAAGCTTTTTCTATATCAATGGTTCCACAAAGCCGATCTTCTGTAGCTCCTAATGGAAGGTCGACCATAGGTACTTTTTTTTCTTCTTTATCTAAGCTTTCTCCTTCTTCGATTTGTTGGCGAACTTCGCTGCTTTGAAGATCTGGATCACTTGGCGAGCTGTTGTAAGGATCCCCAGCAACCACATCAATGCCTGGTAATAAGTCTGCAAGTGCGCGAATCGTTGTGGATTTACCTGTTCCTCTATCACCCATGATCATCACCCCACCTATGCGTGGGTCGATGACATTGAGAAGAAGAGCCAACTTCATTTCTTGTTGGCCTATTACGGCTGTGAAGGGGAAGACCCTGCGCTTCCTGGGTGCACTCACGGGATGTGTTTAGTTGTTTATCAGAATTGTTTCATATATAGGCGTTCTTAACGTTCTTTTCTGGATAAAGGTAGCTTCGCCCTTATTGCCAGTTTCCTTAGAAAGCCTTGCGATAACTGCTATATGACTTAATAAATTTGCTTTTGTATCTTTTCGAGTTTAAGAAATACGCAAAAGTTCTTGGTTCTTGAAGGGATTGCTTTGCTTCCTTGATGTTGTTTTGGTTTTTCTGCTTGTGAAAAAATTAGATCAGGTAAAAAGAAAAAAGGATAAAAATAATATTTTATTTGTAGATTTTTCCTTGCCTTGTATAAAGACCTATCTTTAATCTGATTTGCAACTCTACTATTTAGCTTTTTATTTGAAGTTTAACCCTTTGTTAAAAAAATTATTTCAATGGTTCTATAAATGAAGTCATTGCAGATGCCATCTGTCTAATTAACTCTGGCGACCTTGGATCGTTAAATGGACCTTTAACAATAAAACCAGCAACTGCTCTTGTATTGTCTGGAAGTTGGATTAGACCAGCATCTGCATATGCAATACCAATGTCCCCTGTTTTATTGTAAACCCTATACCCTTTAATCATTAGATTATAATCAATATTACCACGCGATGATATCCCAAGTCCATTTAATAGGCCTTCCGGGAGTAATCTATTTGTTGTAGATGTGTTCATTGTCTCTTTAAATAAATCTCTACTTCTTTGGCTTAAGAGTTCTCCTCTTTCAGCTAAAACCAAAGTTTTTGCAAGATCTAAGGCACTAGTTTTATTTGTTCCATCAAGATCTGGCAGTAGATTATTTATTTGAGTCGATTTTAGACCTAGAGATTTAAAGCGCTCATTTAAATATTCCTTTCCCCCTATTCTCTTGATCAAAATGTTGGTTGCAGTGTTATCACTAACCCTAATCATCTCTGTAGCAACTTCATGTGTTGGAAAGCTTTTACCCAAAGGTTGATATCCCATCCAACCTGCTCCTCCTCCAATAACATCTTTTGTAAGCATCAGGTTTTCATTCCATCGAAGATCTCCTGAATCTACTTTCTCTAGCGTTGCAAGCAGAATTGCTATTTTTATAGAACTTGCTGCTGGTAAAATCGTATTGGGTTTAA
The DNA here is from genome assembly GCA_003215545.1 of Prochlorococcus sp. AG-409-L14. Taxonomy (GTDB): domain Bacteria; phylum Cyanobacteriota; class Cyanobacteriia; order PCC-6307; family Cyanobiaceae; genus AG-409-L14. The sequence goes on from QCKF01000013.1 coordinate 10,235, forward strand.
GTTCAGCAAAAAGCCCATGATCAATTAAGTGAAGGTATGCACTAGCTTCCAAATCTTTTTGTCTTCCTGCAAGAGTTTTCCAGCGATTACTGAGAATAACAATTTCTTTAAGACTTGATTGTGATTTAGAGTATGATTTACTTGATTTACCTAAATTTCTGAAGTCATAGATTGCAGACTTTGTTAACTCTTTTATTGAAGGCCATTGCCTTCGTAGAGATGAAGCATCCCCCCCTTTTAATGGGAAGGTCTTTATTAATGAACCTGTTATTACGCCAAGGCCTAAACCTATAAATATTAGCCGAGATAAATTTTTTATTCTCCCTTTAAGACTTTTAGTTTTGGAAGAAGGGGGGGGCTTTGTCAAGGAAAGGTTGCTTATTATCTAATGTAAGACTAAGAGTCTTTGTTGGAAATTGCCCAACGTAGTTGGCGCAATGTTCCTCTTAGAAGAGAAACCTCTTCTGGTCTGATTTCAGCTCTATGCAGTAACCCTTTGATTTTTGCCATACGTGCTTGTGCCGTATGTTCTAGTAGAAACCCTACTTCTAGTAAAAGAGACTCTGCATCAATTAAAAAATTGCCTAATTCTTCAACAGAGGCAGGACTCGATTTGGGATGGTCCAAATTAATCTCATTTTGACATTTTCTTTGCTCAAAATTATGTAATTCATGAAGAACTATTGCTACTGCATGTGAAAGGTTTAATGATGGATAACTTTGATTTGTTTGAAGAGTTAGTACTTTATTTGCAAGTAATAACTCTTGATTTGTAAGGCCTCTATCTTCTCTGCCGAAAACAAGCGCTATTGGAGATTGGCTATTCTCAGAATTTATAAGCCAAGGTAAAGCGTTCTCTGATTTTTCTAAGGGAATGTCTCCATGATCAATACGCCCGCAAGTGGCTACGACTCTTTGACAATCTGATATTGCATCAATAAGAGATGAGTAATTTTTGGCACTCTCCAGGATTTTTATTCCTTTTACGGCCATTTTCTTTGCCTCAAGATCATTGGGATTGCATTTAGGGGATACAAGTCTTAGTTGGTTTATTCCGAAGTTTTCACAAAGTCTTGCTACACTCCCTAGATTTAATGGGCCAGATGGTTCTACAAGAACAACAGTTTTCAAGGTTTTTTTGAGTGTTTTGTTCAATTTATAAAGAGTGTAGATGGGCCAATATGTCAGCCATTGTTTCTGGTTCCATTTGAAAGCTAGGCATTGGTGGTGTTTTGCCCTGGATTATTTGATTAACAATCTCTGCATCATTTAGGTGGTTTCCTACCCCTTGAAGACTTGGCCCTAAAAGTCCTTCTGCGGCGATACCATGGCATCCAGCACAATTGATGCGAAACAGTTGCTCCCCATTCTCTTCGGAGCCTTTCAGGCTAAGTGCAGATTGGATGAATGGATCTTTATGGGTGATTTGAATAATCCAAAATATTGTTAAGGCAATAGCTATAAGCGCTATAACTAGTAAAGCTCTACTTAATAGGGAGCTTTTTTCATCGTTTGGTACAGCGGTTGATGACGGATCCGTCACAGTGTCTCTCCAGCATGAAACAATTGTGCTTAATAAGTTGCTTTAGTGCGAGAACATGATTGAGCCTCTGCTTTGTGGAATCGTTTTGGGGTTGGTCCCAATTACTATCCTTGGCTTGTTTGTGGCGGCCTGGAATCAATATCGTCGAAGTACTTCTTTGGAGGGGTGAGGAGAAGTAGCCCACTATTTCCGTAAAGACGTTTGTCCTTGACAACCCAGTTAGAAGGAGGTTTAGGGGTTTTGTTGGCTGAGTGCTCACAAATCACAACTGAGTCTTGATGAATCCATTTTTCTTTTATTAATAAGTCCATTACTTCAGTATAAATTTCTGAATTATAGGGAGGATCAATATATACAAAGTCAAATCTTTGAATCGGATTTATTTCTGACTTGATATTTTTTGCTGCTCCCCTCCTATTTCTTAAAAACAAAAGAACTTCTTTATTAATCACTTCTACTATGATTTTATCAGGCTGTTTCTTACAAGTAGACATAAGATTCAATCTGCAAATATTTGCTGTTTTAAAGTTCTTTTCAATTGCTAAAACTATTTTCGCACCTTTTTGGATTGCTTCGCAGCCCATTACTCCACTTCCACTAAATAAATCTAGCCAAATAGAGCCATGTAAGCTGTCACCTAAAACTTGCATTAAAGCTTCTCTAACAAGTGAAGTGGTTGGTCTTGTTAAATTGCTTATAGGGCTTTTGAGTTTTGTGCCACTAGTTAATCTTAGCTGACCTTTCATTAGTTATTTTTTGTTTTATTTTCTAACCATTTAACCCATCGACCAAGCATCTTTTGACCAGCTTTGGCTGATTTTTCAGGATGAAATTGACAGGCACCTATGCAACCTCTCCAGACAATGGCTGTTATTTCATTAGGGCCAAAATTTGTTGTTGCTGAAATGTTTTCATAATTTGCTGGAAAGGCCGCATAAGAATGTACAAAGTAAACCCAGTTAGAATTATCTCTGGATGTAAGTAATGGGCAGTTGTTTTTATACTTTAATTGAGCCCAACCCATATGAGGGATTCTTTCATTTACATCTTTTGGAAGAATTCTGACATCTCCTTTCAAAAGTCCTAGTCCAGGCAGAGAACCTTCTTCACTTGATTCAAACATAAGTTGTAAGCCTAAACAGATTCCCAGAATCGGTCTATCTGCTTCAGCCCAGTCTTTTAAATATGGAATGAGCTTGGTTTGTTTAAGATGATCCATGGCTGGGTCAAATGACCCAACGCCAGGCAAAATTAGTGCGTCAACATTATTTAAATCAGAAGGCTTTTTTACTCTTTTAATAGGTTTTTGAAGCCTTTTAAATGCTTGTTCAACAGAATGGAGATTACCCATGCCGTAATCAATAAGACCTAGCTGAGTAAACACAGTGATAGTTGGTAGCCTTTTGCTAAGTAAAACTAGAAGCACCCGTAATCCAATGGATTGCGTTTGCTTATTGAGTAATTTAATTTATTTGATTCAGTCCTTAAAGGTACTTAGAGATAGTGCCAGAAAGGGTTGCTTTGGGAACCGCACCTACAACCGTATCAACTTTTTGACCTCCTTTAAAGATCATCAGAGTAGGAATGCTACGGATGCCGTATTGGCTAGCAACATTGGGATTCTCGTCAGTGTTTAGTTTGAAGACTTTGATCTTCCCTTCAAATTCACTAGAGATTTCCTCAACTATTGGTGCGACCATGCGACAGGGGCCACACCATGGTGCCCAAAAATCCACAAGTACAGGTATGTCACTTTGAATAACTTCCTGTTCAAAGGAAGAATCGGTCACTGATGCAACGCTTGACATGCCATTGAGATGAATATCACGGAAATTTAGCAACCTTGCTTGTGAAAAAAAGGCCTTTTTTAATGAGCTGTGTGAACTGTGACGGTCGAGGTAAGACAAAATGCCCGAATTATGTCGGGCAGGGAGGTGTGAGGAGTGTGTGGGCCGAAGCCCTCACTCCTTGATATTAACGCTTAGTTCTTAGGTCTTCACTAGGATGTTCTGTAAAGACTATTTACCCATTCCAAGTTGTTGGGCTTTTTGGTAGACCTTTCCTTCTGTAAGGAGAGAAGGAGCAATTACTACATCAACTTGTTGCATCTCTTTTATGTTTTTGGCCCCAAGTGTCCCCATTGAGGTTTTTATAGCGCCAAGAAGATTATGAGTTCCATCATCAAGGCGAGCAGGTCCTTTTAGGATTCGTTCAACTGAACCTGTAGAACCAACTTTGATTCTCGTGCCTCTTGGTAGTACAGGGCTAGGTGTTGCCATCCCCCAGTGAAAACCTTTACCTGGAGCTTCGTCTGCCCTTGCTATAGGAGATCCGATCATTACAGCGTCAGCGCCACAAGCAATGCATTTGCAAATATCCCCACCGGTAACTATCCCTCCATCAGCAATTACTGGAATGTATTTGCCAGTCTCCTTGTGATAATCGTCTCTAGCTGCTGAACAGTCTGAAACAGCAGTTGCTTGAGGTATGCCTATGCCAAGTACTCCTCGAGAGGTACAGGCCGCTCCAGGTCCTATTCCGACCATTATTGCGGCTGCACCAGCTTTCATGAGTTGATGAGATACTTCATAAGTTACACAATTACCAATAATCACAGGCATATTCATTTGTTTGCATAGTTCAGATAAATCAAGTGTTTCTTTACCTTTTGCTCCAATATGTTCAGTTGAAACAACGGTTGCTTGAACAAAAAAAAGATCTGGATTTGATTCCTCAATAGTTTTCCTAAAACGTATTGCTGCGGCTGGTGTTCCACTTACAGCAGCAATACCATTTTGAGATTTTATTTCTTGTATGCGCTTGTTTATCAACTCTTGCTTTATTGGCTCTTTATAGATCTCTTGCATTAGAGGTACAAAATTTCCTTTATCTACTGAGGTAATTTTTTTTAGTACCTCACTAGGATCCTCGTATCTTGTCTGTATCCCTTCTAGATTTAGTACTCCTAGTGCTCCGAGTTTTGAAAGGGCTACTGCCATATTCACGTCGACTACTCCATCCATTGCGCTTGCAATGATTGGTATATCTCTTTTAAAGCCGCCAATTTCCCAGCTTGTATCAGTGATTTCTGGATCTACTGTGCGGCCGCTGGGGACCAGGGCGATTTCGTCGATTCCGTAGGCTCGTTTTACAAGCCTTGAGCGACTTAGTTGAATATCCAAATCATGCCTATCAATCTCCAGACAAGTTACCAACTAGCGAGCTCTAATCCATACTGGTTGGGAATAAAGCCTGAGAACCGCTATTAACTTTCTTTCCCTAAGAAAGTTAGCCAACGTTCTTGAAGATTAGAAAATAGAACTTGGCGATCTTGACTTCTTCTAAGATTAGAGATTGAAAAATTGATTAACCATGTAATACCTATAAATTGGAAAAGTCTTGGTGCTAAAGGGATATGACTTATTGCTATTAATACATTTCTGTATAGCTGAATAATAATTAGAATCGCTGCAAGTGTGGTAATATATAGAGCTGGTTTGATTAGTTGAGTTAAAGAAGTTGACAGTTGTTTTATTTTTGCCCAGCCTAGAATCTTTTGTTTTAACAATTCCCATTCTCCTCCTTCTTCTTGGTAAGTATTTTGGGCGGAGATGTCAGTTGGATCAATAGGAGTTGAAGATTGAGAATTGTCATTGTATAGATCTTTCTTTCTTTCTAAATCTTCTTCTAGTTTTGAATTGTCAGGACTTGCAGACTTAGATGCTTTCCCATCGTTTTGAATTGATGATGTGACTGGCAGTTTTATTTCATTGAGAGGTTGTTCTGCAGAGGTTGTCTCCTCTGAATTTCTGCTACCCGAAAAGCTTTGAGTTGATTCTGAGTTGATTTCTTCTTCCAAGCTCATTTCACAAAACGATCTACTTTCTAATTTTAAGAGTCAAGTCCAGCACTCCATAAATGGCTGTATTAACACCTAATAGTCAAATCAAGTCAATTTACTCACCAAGTAGCCAGTTACCGAGATAACCTTATGACTGGTTAACAGCTCTTATATGGCTGATCCTGTGGGACCAGATAGAGGTGGTCCCGGCGAGTCCGACGACCGGATCATCCAAACGGACTTACGCAACGAGATGTCTCGGTCATATCTCGAGTACGCAATGAGCGTAATAGTTGGGCGTGCCTTGCCCGACGCCAGAGATGGATTGAAGCCAGTTCATAGAAGAATTCTCTATGCAATGTATGAATTAGGCCTTACTAGCGATAGGCCTTATAGAAAGTGCGCTCGTGTTGTTGGAGAGGTTTTAGGTAAATACCATCCTCATGGAGATACAGCTGTATATGACGCCTTGGTCCGAATGGCTCAGGACTTCTCTATGCAGATGCCGCTTATAGATGGTCATGGAAACTTCGGATCAATAGATAATGACCCTCCTGCTGCAATGCGATATACGGAATCACGTCTACAGGCACTTACAACTGACAGTTTGCTTGAAGATATAGAGGCGGAAACAGTCGACTTTTCAGATAACTTTGATGGATCACAGCAAGAGCCTACTGTCTTGCCAGCTCGAATTCCGCAGCTTTTACTTAATGGCTCATCTGGTATTGCCGTTGGGATGGCTACAAATATTCCCCCGCATAATCTTGGTGAATTGATTGATGGACTTCAGGCCTTGATTTTAAATCCTGATATAAATGATCAAGGCTTGATGGAGATTATTAAAGGACCTGACTTCCCTACTGGTGGTCAGATATTAGGTAGGAATGGGATACGTGAAACCTACCTATCAGGAAGAGGTTCAGTAACCATGAGAGGCGTGGCAAATATAGAAACAATAGAGGCGGCAGGTCGTCCGGATAGGGATGCTGTAATTATTACCCAGCTTCCATATCAGACAAACAAGGCAGCTTTGATTGAAAGAATTGCATATATGGTAAATGACAAGAAACTTGAAGGCATTTCTGATATTAGAGATGAAAGTGATCGAGATGGAATGAGAATAGTTGTTGAACTTAGGCGTGATTCATATCCTCAGGTTGTACTAAATAATCTGTTTAAGTTAACACCCTTACAAAGTAATTTTAGCGCTAATATGCTTGCATTGGTTAATGGCGAACCAATACTGCTTACACTTAAGAAGATGTTAAAGGTCTTCTTAGATTTTAGGGTTCAAACTATAGAAAGAAGAACACGTTATTTTTTGAGAAAGGCTGAGGAGCGTGATCATATTCTTCTGGGATTATTACTTGCATTGGACAAGCTTGACCCTATTATTGCACTTATAAGAGCAGCCTCTGATACTGCAAGTGCAAGAAAAGAGTTGCAAGATTTGCATGGACTCACAGAGATTCAAGCAGATGCAATATTGCAAATGCAATTGAGAAGGCTTACAGCATTAGAAGCAGATAAAATAAAGCTTGAACATGAAGATTTGGTAGAGAAGATTGCTGACTTAAAGGATATTTTGGATAAGCGTGAAAGGGTCTTTTCTCTTATCAAGGAGGAATTAAATAATCTTAGAGAGCGTTATTACAAACCTAGACGTACTCAGATTCTTGATTTGGGAGGAGGTCTTGAGGATATTGATTTAATTGCAAATGAAAGGTCTGTAGTTTTGCTTACTGAAACAGGTTATTTGAAACGTATGCCGGTAAGTGAATTTGAGGCTACTAGTAGAGGTACACGGGGTAAGGCAGGTACTAGAAGTCAAGGAGAAGAGGAAGTTAAATTATTTATTAGCTGTAATGATCACGATACACTTCTTTTATTTAGTGATAGAGGCGTTGCTTACGCAATTCCTGCTTATCGAGTACCACAATCTAGCCGTACTGCAAAAGGAACTCCTGTTGTGCAGTTACTTCCAATTCCTCGCGAAGAAGCAATAACTTCCCTTTTATCAGTAACTTCATTCGATGATGAAAAATATTTATTAATGCTTACTAAGGGAGGCTTTATTAAGAGAACACCTGTTTCTGCTTATAGCAAGATTCGTTCCAATGGATTAATAGCGATTGGATTAGAGGAAGGTGACGCTCTTACCTGGGTAAGACTGGCTGTATCTGGCGATAGTGTATTAATTGCTTCAAAGGCTGGTATGACAATACACTTCCGTTTAAATGATAATGAATTAAGACCTTTAGGAAGAACTGCAAGAGGAGTTAGGTCTATGAATTTGCGTTCAGGTGATTCATTGGTAAGTATGGATGTTCTCACTGCAGAACTTGCTGATCAGGTTGATAAAAGTCCCGATGAGAATACAGATGATGAAGCTGATCTGTCCTCTTCTGGTCAAGGCCCTTGGGTTTTAGTCGCATCTGCAAGTGGATTAGGGAAACGAGTTCCAGTAACTCAATTTCGCCTTCAGAAACGTGCTGGTATGGGTTTAAGAGCTATTAAATTTCGGCGTGAGGGAGATGAGTTGGTTGGTCTAAGGGTATTAGGTCTTGGAGAAGAGTTGCTTTTAGTAAGTGAAAGAGGAGTGATAGTTAGAACCAGCGCAGATAAAATACCTCAACAGTCGAGAGCTGCTACAGGTGTTCGTCTTCAACGCTTAGATTCTGGAGATCGATTATCAGAAGTGGTTTTAGTTCCACCTGAAAATGAGGGGGAAGACCTATCTATAGGTGATGAAAATCCAAGCTCTGATGAAGTTCCCCCTAGTTAAAAATTGAATACTTGTTGTGCTGATGTGCTTGTGCTGGGGGCAGGACCTGCAGCTCTTTGCATTATCGCCGAGTTAGTAGAGCAAGGCCTAAAAGTTACAGCTCTTGCATCGCATCCTCCTGATAAACCATGGCCAAATACCTATGGGATTTGGGCAGAGGAATTAGAACCTTTGGGTATGACTTCTTTGCTTGGTCATCGTTGGAAGAATACAGTGAGCTTTTTTGGAAATGTTTTAGACCAGGAACTTTCCCCACCAATTCATCACAATTTTGATTACGGATTGTTTGATCAATTTGCTTTGCAAAAAGCACTTCTTGATAGATGTGCCGGTTTGGATTGGAGTTTAGAAACTGCTATGGATATTCAATTTCTAGGACCAAATACAAAAGTTTTGTGTACTTCTGGAAGAACTTTTCTAGCAAGAGTCGTTATCGATGCAAGTGGACATAGAAGTCGGTTTATACGACGACCTGATCACGGCCCAGTAGCAGAACAAGCCGCCTATGGAGTGGTTGGAAGATTTAGTTCTCCACCAGTGCAATCTGAGCAATTTGTCTTAATGGACTTTCGTCCAGACCATTTAAGTTCTGCTCAGCAGAAAGAACCACCTACATTCTTATATGCTATGGATTTTGGAGATGATATTTTTTTCGTAGAAGAAACATCTTTGGCCTGTTCTCCGCCACTTTCTTGGCAGACTTTGAGGGAAAGATTACATTTAAGACTTTCACATAGAGGGGTTCAGATTACTGAAATAATTCATGAAGAGCATTGTCTATTTCCTATGAATCTACCTCTCCCAGATAGAAATCAACCCTTATTAGCATTTGGTGGTGCAGCGAGTATGGTTCATCCTGCTTCGGGGTATATGGTTGGTGCATTATTAAGGAGGGCTCCAACTTTAGCTAAACAGATAGCAAGTTCACTCGCAATTGAACCTGCATTGGATTCAGCTTCAATAGCAAGACAAGGCTGGCAAGCACTTTGGCCTACTGAGTTAGTCCTAAGACATAGGCTTTATCAGTTCGGACTTCGTAGATTAATGAGTTTTGATGAATCAAGATTACGTCTATTTTTTGCAACTTTTTTTAAATTGCCAAGAGAAGATTGGTCTGGATTTCTTGCAAACACACTTTCTTTGACTCGCTTAATTAAGGTTATGCTTGGGCTTTTTTCAATCTCCCCTTGGAGGATTAAGTTTGGTATGGTGTTTGGAGCTTCACAGAATAAATTTTAAATTCATGTCCAATCTTTAGCCTGAATCAAAGGAAATAATGAGTCTTCTTTTTCTATTTGATTCAGAAGAGATGATGGGATTGCATCTTCACTATCTAATGCATTAATTAAGGTCCAGAAACGTTTTAGATGTCTATTGATTCGTTCTTTTGCAAGTTCTGTTGTTGTTCCTGCACGAAGAATGAAGCTCCAATCTGAAGACTGAGAAAGAAGGAGTTCTCTTGCTGCTTGTTGAAGTAGTCTTAAATTATCTTGATTCGAAACACCTATTTTACATCTTTCTATCATTGCCTTACTAGAATTATTCCATTCAATTACCACCCAATCATTGCTCTTGTTTAACCAATAATCGTGATATCCGCCTTGTCCCCAGCTTGATGGGCATGGTTCGCATAGTTGAAGTTTTGGATTCCCTTGAAGTGTGTCGCATAATCTAGTTAGATGGAGGTCATTTTTAGCGGCATTTGTAAAAATTTCTTCTAAAAATAAAGGACCTTCAAACCACCAATGTCCAAATAATTCTGTATCAAATGGTGCTATTAATAGTGGGCTATGATTCATCGTCGTATATAATTTGTCTAGCTGTATACATCTTTCTTTTATGTATTTATTTGCATGTTTTTTAATGCATTCTTTGGCTTTATAAGGATCATAGACTTCTTTTTCATCTAAAGGGATATTCTGTCCAGTCACTTTATGCAGTTTTAATCCCAGCGGCCTATTGCCTTTAAGACCTAATTGTATAAGTTTTTCTCCCTTTATTTCCCACCCAAGATCTTTGTGAAATTCTCTATATTCTGGATGCCCTGGATAACCCTCTTTTGCAGACCATACTGGAAGGGTGGATTCGCTATCGCGGCCAAAGAAAGCAACACCCGATTTGCTACATATTGGGGCATACAGTCCATATCTTGGTCGAGGATTCGCGTGGAGTAATCCATGACCATCTAGGACTGCATATCTAAGTCCAGACTCAACCATAAGTGCATCAAGTCCTTCGTAATAAGCACATTCAGGTAGCCAAATACCAATAGGAGGAACATCAAATATTCTTAGATGTTCTCTGACCGCAGTTTTCAATTGTCCCCTAACTGATTCAGGATTTTGTCTAAGAAGTGGAAGATATCCATGTGTAGCAGCACAAGTAAGTATGTCTATGACACCTGAGCGTTGAAGTTTTGCAAAGCGATTTATTACTTCGCCATTGGAAGTCTCCCAGATTTTTAGTTGATGTGAGATATGACTGGCGAGGTGGGAAGCAGGAAGAATTAACTCATTTGAGATATTTGATAGTAAGTCGAGACGTGATGATGCCCATGAGGAGAAATTTTGCTTTAAATGACTATCTTCGAATAATGAAAGGAGAGTTGGTGAAAGGCTAATTGTTATTTTGGGTACTTGGCCTTGATTGGTTGAAGCCTTTTCAAGAGTTTCGAGGATTGGAAGGTAGCACTCCATAAGTGCCTGGTAATACCAATCTTCTTCTAATGAGCCAGCTTCTTCTGACCTCACATAAGGAAGGTGTGAGTGTAAAACTAAGGCGAGTTGGCCTTTGGACAAATCCTTATAACTGCTTGCTTGAATTTATACGGTTTTGTGCTTTTTTAAAATTTAAGAGACCTGATATTTGTAATTTGGTGTCAATTGTGACTTAGCACCATGGCCTAAGGGTGGAGATCTAAAGAAATCTGCATAGGGCCAGCTTTGAAGGGAGGCTTTGTGTAATTTTCATTTTAAGCTTTCGGCCTTTTTATTTCTTTTTATAGGTGACTGAAAGTTTATATATCAGATTGAATGGTCTTAAAAAGAGGATTTATCCTTTGATTCAAATCGCTTTAGGGCATTTTAAACTATAATTAAAATATCATTGTCTAATTGACTGAATTCTTAAAGGTGTTCCGATGGCCAAAGATCCAGGCCGAGTTTTAATTTTTGACACTACTCTCAGAGATGGAGAGCAGTCCCCAGGTGCAAGTTTAAACCTTGAGGAAAAACTTGCTATTGCACATCAATTGGCAAGGTTGGGAGTTGATGTTATAGAGGCAGGATTTCCTTATGCCAGTCAGGGTGATTTTGCTGCAGTTCAGAGAATTGCGGAACAAGTTGGAGGAGATGAAGGCCCTATCATCTGTGGACTTGCAAGGGCTTCAACAGGAGATATTAAGGCTTGTGCAGAGGCTGTTTCGTTAGCACCTAGAAGAAGAATTCATACATTTATTGCAACTAGTGATATACATTTAGAGCATAAACTTAAGAAAACTAGAAAAGAAATATTGGCTATAGTTCCTGATATGGTTCAATATGCACGCTCTTTTGTTGAAGACGTAGAATTCTCTTGCGAAGATGCGGGTAGAAGTGACCCAGAATTTCTCTATGAGGTTATCCAATTGGCTATATCAGCAGGAGCTGGAACTATAAATATTCCTGATACTGTTGGTTATACAACACCATCTGAATTTGGTGGATTAATAGATGGTATAAATAAAAATGTTTCAAATATAAATGATGCAGTAATTTCTGTTCATGGTCATAATGATTTAGGTTTGGCCGTTGCAAACTTCTTAGAAGCAGTTAAGCACGGAGCAAGGCAACTTGAATGTACGATAAATGGAATTGGTGAAAGAGCTGGCAATGCTTCTTTGGAAGAATTAGTTATGTGCTTACATGTAAGGAGAAGTTATTTTAACCCTTACTTTGGGAGAGAGTCTGATAGTCCAACTCCTCTTACAGCAGTTCGAACAGAAGAAATAACCAAAGCTTCTAGGCTGGTGTCAAATCTTACAGGTATGGTTGTTCAACCAAATAAAGCAATAGTTGGAGCTAATGCTTTCGCTCACGAGTCAGGAATACATCAAGATGGTGTATTAAAGAATCGCATGACTTATGAGATAATAGATGCAAGAACTGTTGGTTTAGTTGATAACAAGATCACATTGGGAAAGTTGAGTGGGCGAAGTGCTGTAAGGGCTAGGTTGGAAGAGCTTGGTTATGATTTAAATAGGGAAGATTTAAATGAGGCATTTGCACGATTTAAGGACCTTGCAGATAGGAAAAGAGATATTACAGACCGAGACTTGGAGGCAATCGTTAGTGAACAAGTTCAACAACCAGAGGCTCGTTTTTATTTAAAACTTGTGCAAGTTAGTTGTGGTAGTTCACTTAAGCCAACAGCCACAATTACTCTTGCTGATCAAGATGGTATTGAGCAAACAGCAGTTGCAGTTGGAACTGGACCCGTTGATGCAGTTTGTAGAGCTCTTGATGCTTTAGCTAGTGAGCCAAATGAGCTGGTTGAGTTTTCTGTGAAATCAGTCACAGAAGGTATAGACGCAATGGGTGAGGTGACAATAAGGCTTAGAAGGGATGGGAAACTTTTTTCCGGTCACTCTGCTGATACTGATGTTGTTGTTGCAGCTGCCCAGGCATATGTAAATGCTTTAAATAGGCTGGTCTTTGCGGAAGCTGCTAAAACCCTTCATCCACAGATGGATGTAGTGGAAACAGACTCAAGCTCTCGTTTATAGGTGATTTCGCCTTTTTGATGATTTTTTGCGGTTCTTAACTGAATCTCTCTTAAGAAATGTCCTTTGATTTGCAATCTATCATCTCAGCATGAGATGATAGGTGACAGTTGGGTAGGTGAACATACATGGAGGTTCAAAAGCCTGTCTACAGATTGGCTCAGCTCGATGGGAGTCCTCATCCAGTTCTTGATGCACCATATGAGTCAATAGAGGCTGCAATGGGGGCCGCTAGGGATTGGTGTAATGGACAAGGCCTTGCTTGTTCATTAGGTAGAAGGGCAATTGGTGTTGAAGTGATGACTAGCAGCGGCTCTTGGAGGACAGTTGGATATCCAAAAAGTTGTCTTAAGCCAGGTTTGCCAACTTAAAAAGTTCTATTCTTCTTTTATTAACCTATGTGGGTAAGTATTGATTTTTGTATTCTTCCTTTGGGCGTGGATGTATCAATAAGTCCTTATATTGCTGCTTGTTTAGAAATCATAGATAAATCAGGGCTTGGATATGAGATTGGTCCAAATGGGACTGCAATAGAAGGAGACTGGCAATTGGTTTTTGATTGTGTAAAGGCTTGTCATATTGAAGTTCATCGTCTTGGTTCGGATAGGGTATATACCTCTTTAAGGATTAATACTCGAACTGATAAACAACAGTCTTTCACTCAAAAAGTACCTAGGGTTAAATCACTTTTATCAGATAAATCCCATTAAATTATCCTTTCACCTTTGATATTAAACCTTTTCATAAACCAAGGTTTTGTTTACTCTGTAGACATTACTAATACTGCTTATGAGTCTTCACCCTGTTCGTGGTTATTGGTTTCTTGCATGGGTAGGTCTTTTGGCAAATATTGCCTCTCTTCCTGTTATAGGACTCGTTGCATTTGGGGGACCTCCTCTTGAGGCAACTAATATCAGCCTTGCTATTAGTTTGGCCTGGCCAGCTGCAATTGTCGGTATAGTCGCTAGTGCGGGTTTGCTTGCTCAACGACGTTGGGGCGTTGTCTTAGCAATTGTTGCTCTTGCAATGGCTTTGTCGGCATCCTTACCTTACGGAATTATTCGACTAGTACTTGTTAAAGATTTGGAATCGATAGGTGGCATTTCAGTTTCCCTGGCAATGTTAAATTTATTAGCTTTGCTTTATTGGTGTAGACCTATACATAGGAAAAATATAAGATTATAAGGTTTTACTTTCCTATTCAAAGATCCAATAACTAAATATTATTTCTCTTGGTTGATTAGATATTAAATTTAATTATGCAGGATAGGATTTCTTGACAGAACCTACCGGGTAAGCAATACGCCTGTGCCTCATTCTTCTCCATACACGAACAAATGCACGTATTAGTAATTCAACCTCTGCTCTTGTAAGACTGCTTTCTTTTAACTGACCATCACGTTGCCTGGATTCAACAATTTTGCGAACTGTTGTGCATGCCTCTTCATCACTTGCGGTTGTGTTCATTGATCTAAGAGCAGCCTCGCAACCATCTGCAAGCATAAGAATTGCAGTCTCTCTGGATCTAGGGATAGGACCTTTATATCTGAAACGCGTTTCAGCAACTGATTGGTTTTTTTCTCTTGCTTTATGTAAGAAATACCCCATTTTTAAAGTACCTTGGTGTTCTGGTATGAAGTCTGAAATAGGACGAGGGAGTCGATGTTTTTTGGCAAGTTTTAAACCTTCATCTACATGTGCTTGTAATACGTCTGCACTTTTATAGGGATCGTTGACTTGGTCATGTGGATTATTACCATCTGTTTGATTTTCAATAAACCATTCAGGAGCATGGAGTTTTCCAACATCGTGATAAAGAGCTCCCGTTCTTATAAGGTCAATATCTGCTCCTATGGTTCTTGCTCCTTCTTCAGCTAAACCACAAATCATCAAAGTATGTTCAAAGGTTCCTGGAGCTTCAGAGGAAAGTCTTCTCAATAGAGGTCTTTCATGATCAGCCAGTTCCATTAATCTTGCTTTGGTTATTAGACCAAACGTGCTTTCTAGAATTGGTATTAGCAATATTGTTAGCATTAACATTGCTCCTAGAACAAGTGCTTCTGAAATTAATTCTTCTGAATTAGGAGCAAGTCTTCCCCATACTCCATTTGCGGGAGTTATTTCATTCCTCAAAAGCAGCCATTCCCCTATAAGAGCTCCAAATGGGAGCAAGACTGCCATTTGTAAAAGTTGAGCTCTGCTTCTCATTCGTCCCCCTTGAAATGCAACTAGTGCAGCAACAAAGGATGTAACTAAAATCCTTCCTTCTCCTATTTCATTTATTGGAACAGGCCATATAAGACTGCTAATTGCCATCCATACAAGTGCTGATGTTGAACCTAGGCCTTGTGAAATTAATAGGGTTGGAGGAACTATTACTGTTAAGGGGCTTACTGCTGAGCCAAGCCAAAGCTTGCTAATTTGAGTTATTAATAGTAAGCAGAGTGCTAGAGCTCCATGCCTGGCTTGCAGGCATGGTTTTTCCTTTCTCATTATTAAAAGCAATATTGCACAACTGCCTAGTGCTTCGCTAAAACTTTTAAACCATTCTATTGGCTTAGGAGTACGGCTAATTAATCCAAAATGATCAAGTACATCAAAGGCCTGAGAGCTTATTGGCTCTCCTTTTTTTGTGATTAAATCACCACGATTGACCTTTATTGTGGGTATTCCTTGCTGGGTAATTAATTCCTCTATTAATTTTTGGCTCCTTACAGGATCCATTCTTACATTACTATTGCCATGTAAAGTATTCGCTATAACTTTGCTACCAAGACTTCTGGAAGGATTTTCTTTGCTTCCTAGTTTAAGTAGTTGTAAAGAAGCTGATTCTTTGAATTGGTCTAATGCAAGAGTTTTTATTAGACCTTGGCTTAACATTTTTTCTGCTGCTAAATTAATTTCTTTTTCCCAATTTGATCTGGTTTCAGGAGATCTAGTTGATAGCCATAATTGTTCATTTTTATTTAGATTTACAGGACCTATCCTTTCGGCATCATTACTTGTAGCTACAAGCTCTAGCTCATCAAGTTGTCTTTTTAGTCGATTTTTAAGTTGAGTTGATTCTTTTTGATCAATTACTTGAACAAAGGTGCTTTGAATTAGATCAGAAGTTCTTTGTTGAAGAGCTTTAGAGTCTTCTACAAGGGCATTCTTAGGTGCTATTGAATCAAAAGGTGCTGGTATTCCTGGTCGTATATTTGGTTGAAGGAGTAAGTGCCAGCTTGAAGTGGCTGCAACTAGTATGCAAAGTATTAAAAGACTTGCCTTATAAGGCTTAGTCCAGGGAACTACCCAGCGGCGAGGTGATTGAATCCTTAACCAACTTCGCCAAATTTTATTTAGGCTATTAAATCTTGCCAAAAGTTTTCTTGTTAGAAACTTACGCTAGCGAGGGATTCGGGGCATGCTGTATAGAGATTCATATGGAAGCATGGCCTTGAGGCTTGATGGTAGGAAAGTTGCTGGAGAAATTGAGAAGTGTCTTAAAGATGGAGTCTCCTCTTGTCTTAAGCAGGCAGGGAGACCACCTGGACTGGCAGTGATACGAATAGGAGATGATGCAGCCAGTGCAGTTTATATCTCAAATAAAGAAAAGGCTTGCGCGCGCATTGGCGTTAAAAGTCTTGTTTTTCACTTTAATCAAGATATTTCTACTCAGGATGTGATCAAAGAGATAGAGAAGCTCAATAGGAATGAATTGGTGGACGGGATTCTGGTTCAACTCCCTTTGCCTAAACAGATTGACGAGGCTGAATTATTAAAGGCTATAGATCCTGATAAAGATGCTGATGGGTTACACACACTCAATTTGGGCAGACTGCTAAAAGATGAGGAAGGCCCCCGTTCATGTACTCCTGCTGGGGTGATGATGCTTTTAGATAATTATCAAATTCCTATTGAAGGTAAAAGAGTTGTTGTGATTGGGAGAAGCATCCTTGTAGGTAAGCCTATGGCCTTGATGCTGCAATCAGCAAATGCAACAGTTACTGTTGCTCATTCGAGGACAAGAGATTTGGCTTCATTAACTAAACAGGCTGACTTGTTAGTAGTAGCTGCTGGAAAACCTCGCATGATTGGACCAGAATATATAAAAGACAAAGCCGTTGTTGTTGATGTTGGTATTCATAGGCAGCCCAAGCCCATAGCTTCTGCTTCGTCACAAGGAGGAAAAACTTTGCTTTGTGGTGATGTTTGCTTTGAAGAGGTTTCAAAGATTGCAAGTGCAATTACTCCTGTTCCTGGAGGTGTGGGACCAATGACGGTGTCTATGTTGCTTGTAAATACTATTAATAGTTGGAAAAACCATTGCGGTTTGTCTTTGAGGATGACAGATTTGCTTCCATGATCCATTAGAGCCTGAGAGAATCTTTCAAACAAAGAACTTTTATGGAGGACGCCTTAAATTCGAAATTTGACTTCGCAACATATCTGGTCAAGGCCAGAAACAGTGTTGAAGAAGCATTAGATAGTTCTCTTGGGCCTGAGCGCCCAGAGCAACTTAGAGAAGCTATGCGCTATTCACTGCTAGCTGGTGGGAAAAGACTTCGTCCAATTCTTTGTCTTGCAGCATGCCAACTTGCGGGTGGAGACCCAGAAAAGGCTCTACCTACAGCAGTTGCATTAGAAATGATTCACACCATGTCGTTGATTCATGATGACTTGCCTGCTATGGACAATGATGATTTACGACGAGGTAGACCAACTAATCACAAGGTTTACGGAGATGCTGTAGCGATCCTTGCAGGAGACGCTTTGCTAACGCGCGCATTTGAGATGGTGGCGATACGTAGTAATGATGTTTCGCCTGAAAGGCTTTTGAAGGTTGTAGGCGAGTTGTCTTTGGCAGCAGGAGCTCCAGGTTTGGTTGGTGGTCAAGTGGTAGATCTTGAATGTGAAGCAAAAGAAGTTGATCTTGAAACGCTTGAATTTATTCATCTAAATAAAACTGGCGCCTTGCTTAATGCGTGTGTAACAACTGGGGCGATTATTGGGGGTGCTGAAGAGGATCTTCTTAAGGCATTGAGAAAATATGCAAGAGGGATAGGGCTAGCTTTTCAAATTATTGATGATATTCTTGATGTCACTGCAAGTAGCGATGTTTTAGGAAAGACTGCAGGAAAAGATTTGGTTGCTGATAAAACTACATATCCCAAATTACTTGGCCTAGAAGAATCACGTCGCCGCGCTGATTTGTTAGTCAAACAAGCAAAAGCAGCTTTGCAACCTTGGAATCTTCGATCTGCTCCATTATTGGCCTTGGCTGACTACATTACTTCTCGAGACAGATGAATATATTTTCAACTATATTACACTCGGCATTAGAGATTTTTGATAATCAAGTATTGGCTTGGGGGCTTGCTGCTTGTGGTCTAGCTCAGATATCTAAGTTATTTTTTGAATTATTAATTCATAGACAATGGCGTCCTAATGTTCTTTTGGAAACTGGAGGGATGCCTTCTAGTCACTCTGCTTTGGTAACTGGTACAGCAGCAGGAGTTGGCTTGGAATTGGGTTTTAATAATGCAGAATTTGCTCTTGCTTCAACTCTTGCTTTTGTTGTGATGTATGATGCAAGTGGTATAAGAAGGTCGGCTGGGATAACTGCTTCAAAAGTAAATCTTTTGCCAGAAAAATTATGGCCTTCTACATCTAATGATAAATTGAAAGAGAATTTAGGTCATACTAGACTTGAAGTATTAATAGGAAGCATTATTGGTCCTGCTGTGGCATTGCCAGGTATAGTTTTTTTTGGTTCGCCAACGCATCTTTTCCACATAATTATTTCTCATATTTGATGACTCAAATATATTTTTTTCTTGGATAAAATACATCTCACCTCTGGTCAATCTAAAGCATTAGATGTTTTTCGTGATTGGTTTTGTAATTCTAAAGAAATTAATCCTTTTATTCTTAGTGGATATGCAGGTAGCGGGAAAACTTTTCTTTCTATGAAGTTTTTGCGACTAGTTGAAGATAGTGATATGTGTTGGACTGTTGTTGCGCCTACTCATAAAGCTGTTGGGGTTTTGAGAGATGCTTTGTCAATGGAAGGAATTAATCCAACTTGGTACCCATCAACAATACATAGACTTTTAAGGTTAAAACTTAAAAGGAAAGGGGCATTAGAGCTTTGTGAGAGAACTGATCAGACGAGTACATCATTAGAACAGCTTGGCTTAGTTCTTATTGACGAGTCCTCTATGGTCGATTCAACTTTGCTTGAGATACTTCTTGAATGTGCATATGTAAATAAAACAAGGATTGTTTTTGTTGGGGATTCAGCGCAGTTACCACCTGTAGGGGAGGTTGAAAGTCCGGTCTTTTCTATTCAAAAAGCTATTAAGGCTGAGTTGCAAGAAGTTGTTCGTCATCAAGGCCCAATTTTACGCCTTGCAAGTTGCTTTAGAGATGGTCGCCTTGCATGCGCGCCACTTCCTTTGCTTCCTGTTGTTAGTAATGAAAAAAGTCTGGTAGGAGTTATAGATAGGGATGAATGGCTTGAAAAAGCAAAGACCTCATTGAAGGAAGCTTCAATGAGTCAAGATCCTGACTCGGCCAGGATCCTTTGTTATACAAATAGGACTCTAGAAAGTTTGGTCCCTCACGCAAGGAGGGCTGTGCATGGAGAAATGGCAGATCAAATGTCTGTTTTGCCAGGCGAAGTTCTTATTAGTCGAATGGCTGTTATGGCGCAGGCGTCTAGGGACGAAGACGTATCTAGTGAAGAGCCAGGAATGGTTCTTGGTTCTAATAGAGAATTATTAGTACAAGATGTTGTCCCAGAAAGCTGTAATCTTTCTGAATTTGGTCTTATCTCAGACAGTGATTGGTCTGTCCCAATAATCGAAACACTCTTTGTAGATGTTCGTGCTGGTGATTTAGATCTAAGCCTCAGACTTTTGCCAACTGTAGGTTCTAATTCGAGAGGACTCCTTGATCTTTCTTTGCAGAGATTGAAAGCTAAAGCAAAGGGATTAAGTCAGAAAGAGGCTAGGCCACTTTGGCGTCAGTTTTTTCTAATAAGAGATGCATTTGCATCATTAGGACCTGCTTCCGTTTTGACTGTACATAGAAGTCAAGGCAGCACCTTTGGGAAGGTTTTTGTATCTCCAGATGTCTTTTGGCCAAAAGATTTAGTTTTGCGTAGGCAATTGGTTTATGTGTCTATCAGTAGGGCTAGAGATGCTGTTTGGATGGTAGGAAATGCAGGAATGGAATTGCTTAAGAGGGATATACGGGATCAGTTGCTAGAAAGTTGTTAATATTTTAAGATATTGATTTTTACATATTAAGTGAACCTTTCCATCTTTCTATCAACTTAGGGTTGCTTGGCCAATGTAAATGTATCCAACTTGCATGAAGCATGTTTGTGCTCCAACCTTCTAGCTTTGCCTTTGTTTTCCAACCTTGTATTTTCCAAGGAGCTTGAAAATTATCTTTTTCCTGGTGTTTAATATTTTTATGATTATTGATATTAGTCTTCATTGCTATCTCTATTCTCCATCTATGGAACTCGTGTCCTACAAGGTTCTCTTGATTTTTTATTAGAAGACTGTCTCTAGTACCAATTAAATTCCTATAGCCTACCTCAAGTTTTGATTTCTTTGCTGAGAAAGGAAGTATTCCTGCCATTTGATATGTATTACTTTCTTGGTCTTCTATTGACTTACCTAGTAGTAACATTCCACCACATTCTGCATAGATAGGATGTTTATTATAAAACATCTTTAATGCGTTTAGGCTTCTATTGCAATTACTTAGTTCTTGTGCATATTTTTCTGGATAGCCACCTGGGATTATTAAACCTTTTGCTATAGAGGGGATAGGTTCGTCATGCAAAGGGCGCCATGGAATTAAAGATATACCTGAAGCTTCTAAAAAATCTTTTGTATCTTGATATTGAAAATGAAAAGCCTTATCTTGTGCTATTGCGACTGGAAAATCATTATTTTTACTAGGATTACTTATGTACTCTATTGATAAATTATTATGATTAAACTTGCTTTTTAGAGGAGGTTTGAGAAGCTTTATAAAGAATTCCATGTTTAGATTCGAATCAGCGAGTTCGCCCCAGACTTTTATACGATCACTGATTTGATTGACTTCATGTACAGGAATTAGACCTAGATTTTCACTCGGAATATTCAACTCAGGTGTTTTTGGTAAACATCCAAGCATTTTCATATCAATTCCAGTTATGACTTCACTTAGCAACTCTTTGTGTCTAGTACTTTTAATATTATTAAGAACTATTCCTGCAAAGTTAAGTTCAGGATCTTCATCTCGAAAGCCTTTTATTAATGAGGCCAAGGAAGCTGCTTGACCCTGGGCATCAACAACAAAAACAATCGGTAGGTTTAGCTTTTTAGCAAGAGAAGCAGTGCTTCCTATGTTTGTACTACCAATTCCATCAAATAAACCCATAACACCTTCTACAAGGGCTAAATCTCCTAATGCTCCATAAGTGTTGAATGTTTTAAATACCCAGTCAGCTCCAGAGAGAAACAGATCAAGGTTTCTACAAGGATTTCCTGAAACTTTTTTTAAGAGTTGAGGGTCTAGAAAATCTGGACCTGCCTTAAAGGCTTGTAGGCTTAGTCCATGGCATCTTGCCCATGAAGCTAGGAGAATACTTAAAAGGGTTTTACCACTCCCGCTCTTTGGGGCTGCAATTACACATGCCATGGACAATATCTTTTGTAAGGAATTTACTTAAGACTGGCTAAATCAAAAAGCTTTTTGGCTATTGGTGCAGCACTAGCTAGTAAGGGACTAGTTGTTCCTCGACTACTGGAAAGGAGTCTTGCTACATCTTTTTCTACAGAAATAATATTTGAATATACAACCTCCTCAAGAAGTTCCATGCTTGCCATTCCTCCAGCCTCTAGTCTCATGCATTCGCCTGATTCGGCGCCGAGAATTACACATAAACCTTTTGAAAATGCTGCTTTATTGTCACTTATCAGTCGCAGGCCAATTATTTTACCAGGGTGAATACCGGGCTTTCCAATTGGTAATGGCATTAGGTTGAAATCAACTATTACACCGTCTGAACGTA
Organism: Prochlorococcus sp. AG-409-L14; assembly: GCA_003215545.1. Classification (GTDB taxonomy): domain Bacteria; phylum Cyanobacteriota; class Cyanobacteriia; order PCC-6307; family Cyanobiaceae; genus AG-409-L14. Next base: position 32,227 of record QCKF01000013.1, read on the forward strand.
TAAAATTCGCCTTAATCTTTCCTTCACTTGCCTTATTGCAATTTTTTATATCCCAGTTTAATCTATCTGCAATCCAAGCAACAAGTAAAAGTCCTTGAACAGGATTGACTCCTTCTACATCAATATCTACTTTGACAATAGAGTTTAATGCGTTACGCCTTTCAGGAGGGTCAAATACCATTGCTAATGATTCTCTCCAGCATCTAAGTCTT
>QCKF01000014.1 GCA_003215545.1 Prochlorococcus sp. AG-409-L14
ACTTGCAATAGGCAGTGTTCGCTTTAGAAAGGCTGATCAATATCTTCAAGGAAGCTCCTTCGATTATAATTTTGTAAAAAAGACAGGATTATTGAAAGATGCATATGGAATTATTAACATCAGAAGTTTAGATAAAGATTTTCAATCTATAGATAATTCAACTAGAAGAAAGAAGCCCTATAGAAATAATTCTTACGACACTATTAGAAAAGACATAGATATTGCATCTAATAATGATCAAATTAATCTTTTTAATCACCCTCAATATTCAATAGCTTGTCCGCCTAGAGAAATTGAAGTATTCAATAGTAAGAAAAAGAATAAGGAGGGAGAAAAATATTTTCTCCCTCCTTATGGCTGTGCTTCAAGAAACTGGACTTTAGAGGATTCAGTAGATTCGATTAAGACAAAAACTAATTCCTTTAAATCACTAGATAGATCTAGTGGTTTAAAGGAAAAGATTTTGGAAGGTCAGTCCTATGGAAGAAGCGATCTTAATCAAAGTAACTTATCAGATGATAGGGTTTCTGGTTTTCTTTTTAATAGGATAAGTAGAGTGAGATTTAGAGATAGTCTCTTGGTTAGATTACAAATGGGCTCTAGTGGAATATTAAATAACTCTGAATTGTATTCTTATTTGAATAAAGAAAATTCTAAGAAAATTATAGCAGGATCTGTTACTAGATGGCGCTTTCAAGCGGATGAATTAGTTTTTACCGAGGATGGTTTGCAATCAAACAAGTTGAGCTTGACTAATGATCCGTTGACTCCTGCACAGATAAGGCTAGAGGTAAATGATGTTTTACTTTCAGAGATTAACTCGGGTGAATATTTGATCAAGAGCGTTAAGAGCAGAGTCGTTTTTGAAGAGACTCTGTCAGTTCCTTTCCTTAGAAAGTTAAAAATTAATTCAAAAGATCGTAAAAGTAAATGGTTTTATGGATTAGATAATAAAGATCGGGATGGTTTTTTTATTGGTAGAAATCTTGAACCTATTACTTTAAGTGAAAACTTTGAGCTTTTTATTCAGCCTCAATTTTTGGTTCAAAGAACAATTAATGGCGCAACTAATAGTTATATAGGATATGGAAAAGAATTTAACTCGAGTGAAGAATATCTACCTATAGAAAGCGCTGATTCTTTTGGACTCAAGTTAGGATTAGAAGGAAATCTTCTAGACTGGGAAATGAGTTTTAATGCTGATCTAAGTAGTTTAAATATTGATAGATTCGCATATTCTAATAGATATAGCATGGCTTTGGAAAAGTCTTATATGGTTGATTATGTAGGTGAGATTGATGCAAATATTTTCGCTGCTTATCGATATAGGGCATGGAATGGTTCACTTGGCGAGACAGATATATATACTGCATATGGTGCTTTTTTAGAAAAGAAAGGCCTATGGAATAGTAGTCGATCAAGTAATAATTATTTAATAAGACTTGGCTTAGGGCATTATAGGGCCGAAGAGTTTGCTAGTGATAATCTTTCAGGTTTATGGAGAGCAAATGTTTATGGAGCAATAAATAGCTCTTATTCAATTTGGAGTTACAAAGGTAAAGATAAGCGTCCTAGGGAAGAATATGTCATGCCTTATTCGCCAGTTTATATAAGTCCTGGCATCTCATTTATAACTAATCTCCAAACATCTTTTACTGCTTATGGGAATGGTAATTCTCAAAATATATTGGGTATTAAGTTAGGTCCTTCATTTAGTTTTGGCTCTTTCCAAAAAGAGTTTCTTGATTATACACAATTTTCAATAAAAGTTGGCAGTAAATTTAAGTCTGGGCAAAGTGCATTTGATTTTGATGAGGCTGTTGATCTGCAAACTTTAAGCCTTTCTCTTACACAACAGATTTTCGGCCCAATAGTTTTAACATCAGAGATTGACTATAATATAGATAGAAGCTCAGAGTATTTTGGGAAAGCAATGAACTCACGATTTGGTTTTAATTGGAATAGAAGAGCATATGATTTCTCTATTTATTATAACCCAACCAGGGGAGTCGGTGGATTAACATTTCGGCTTAATGATTTCGACTTTAATGGTACAGGTACTCCCTTTGTTCCATATCCATCCAGTTCAAGCTAGGCAAGATTAATCAGTATTTCTTGATTAAGAAATAGTATATTTACTATTCATTGATGGCCTTTAAAGTTGTTTAAATATGGTAGTTTGCTTGCTATTTCTTTTAAGCAATCGTTTCTTGCTATAAGTTGTGAAGTTGCGTCCCATCTTCCTGTAGTTAACATTTCTAGTGTGCCGGCTTGAATTTCTATCGAGCATTTATGATTCTTATTGAATAGTTCTTGGCTCATTAGATTTAATTCAAATGTGTTCCTGGGATTTTCGGTTATATGTGTTTGAAGTTTAGAAATCTTCTCTTTACTCGCTGTTGCACATGGTATGCCTAATGCAAGACAATTTCCATAAAAGATTTCAGCAAAGCTTTCCCCTATTAGGGCGCGAATCCCCCATCTCATTAATGCTTGGGGAGCATGCTCTCTGCTAGAGCCACATCCAAAGTTTTCATTAACTACAAGTATGGAAGCTTGTCGATTCAAGTCATGATCAAAAGGATGCTTTCCCCTCATTTCTTTGCGGTCATCTGCAAAGACGTTGCTCCCCAGTTTGTCAAAGCTTACGCATTTCAAGAATCTTGCAGGAATAATTCTATCAGTATCAATATCGTCTCCCCTTAATACTAGACAGTGGCCAAATACTGCTTTTATTTCTCCTTTAGGGAAGGGAATTGTCTCTTTTCTCATTTTTTTGAGTCCTTTGATTGTTGGGCCAACATTTTTCTTACATCAGTAACTTTCCCTTCAATAGCTGCAGCAGCAACCATTGCCGGGCTCATTAGTAGTGTTCTACCCGAAGAGGAGCCTTGGCGACCTTTGAAATTTCTATTACTTGAACTAGCACTAATTTGATTACCTTCTAATCGATCAGGATTCATTGCAAGGCACATTGAACAGCCTGGTTCTCTCCATTCAAATCCAGCTTTTTGGAAAAGAATATCGAGTCCTTCTTGCTTGGCAGCTTTTGCAACTTGTTCAGATCCTGGGACTACAAAAGCTTTAATTCCTTTTGCCACATGCTTTCCTTTGGCGATTTTTGCGGCTGCTTGTAGGTCGCTTAGTCGACCGTTAGTGCAGCTTCCTATAAAGCAAACATTCACTTCCAACCCCTCAATTGGCATACCTGGTTGAAGTTCCATGTAGCGATAAGCTTCCTTTGCAATGTCTCTTTCTCTTGAATCAAGCGATTCAAGAGTGGGAAGATTGTCGTTAATACCTACTCCTTGCCCAGGTGTTATGCCCCAGGTAACCGTTGGTGCAATCTCATTCGCATCAAAATTAACTTCATCATCAAAGATTGCTGTTTTATTGCTGCAAAGAGTTTCCCACCAAGCTACGCCTCTTTCCCAGGCTTTGTCTTTAGGAGAATTAGGAAGGCCTTTTAAATAATCAAAAGTTTTAGAGTCGGGATTTACATAGCCGCAACGAGCACCTCCTTCAATAGCCATATTGCATAGCGTCATTCTTTCTTCCATGGATAGAGCTTCAATAGTTGGGCCTGCAAATTCATATGCATAACCCACTCCACCTTTAACTCCAAGTTTTTGAATAATGTGGAGTATCAGGTCTTTTGCGTATACACCTGGCTTTAGTTCTCCACCAACCCAAATGCGACGTACCTTTAGTTTTTTCATTGCAAGACTTTGACTAGCTAAAACATCTCTGACTTGACTTGTCCCTATTCCAAATGCAATGGCACCAAATGCGCCATGTGTTGAAGTATGTGAGTCCCCACAAGCAACAGTCATTCCAGGCTGCGTAAGACCTAGTTCTGGAGCAATAACATGAACTATTCCCTGCTTTCCACTTCCAATTCCATAAAGGGTGATGCCATAAGTTGCACAATTTTTTTCTAGTGTGCAAAGCATTTCTTCTGCAAGAGGGTCGCTGAATGGCCTGTCTTGGCTTGCTGTAGGAACTATGTGATCGACTGTCGCGATAGTTCTTTCTGGGCAGCGAACTTTTAAACCTTTTTCTTTTAATGCCGTAAAAGCTTGAGGACTTGTTACCTCATGGATGAGATGAAGACCTACAAAAAGCTGAGTTGAGCCACCAGGAAGCTCTGCTACACGGTGTAATTCCCAGACTTTGTCGTAAAGAGTGCCTGAGCTCAAGAGAAACTTCGATAGAGATAAACCAAAACCTTAGCTCTGTTCATGCAGAAGAATTCGGAGTTCATTAAGACTCCTCAAAACACTCAGTTTTTGGATACCTAGCCTGCCCCTGTGCTGACCAAATCTTTCTTGAATTAATTTGCATCCATTGGGCCCTGCAATTGCAATATGAACTAGGCCAATTGGTTTGTCCTGCGCGCTGCCACCTGGACCTGCAAGTCCACTAATCGAAATAGCCCAGTTTGAACCAAGTTTTTCCCTAGTATTTAGTGCCATTTTTTCTACAACTTGTTCTGAAACGGCTCCATATTTTAAAAGTAGTTCGGATGGTATATGAAGCAATTGCCTTTTGACTTCGTTGCTATAAGCAATTATTCCACCAAGGAAAACATCTGAGGAGCCTGCTATTGCAGTTATTTCTTTACCTAAATATCCTCCAGTACATGACTCTGCAATCGCTAATGTTTCCTTCTTTTTACGTAGTAGGTTGATAACAACAGAAGCAAGATTATCTTCATTGGTTCCATAAAAATAATTTCCAAAAGTTTTTTTTAATTGCTGTTCTGTAGGCAGTAAAATTTCTTCCGCTTCTTTAGCAGTATTTGACTGTGCTGTAATTCTTATCTTGACTTCACCTAGACTTGCATAAGTGGCTACTGTTGGATTTTCTTGTTGAAGCAGAAATGGAATTTGTTCAGCTAGGGAAGATTCACTAATTCCAGTGAAATGCAAAATTTTACTTATAAATACACTACCTGTTCCCCCGTGCCTCTTGATCCATGGAATTGCTGAATCCTTCCACATTTCTTTCAATTCTGAAGGTACGCCAGGAAAAGTCAGGATTGTGAAGTTAGAGATTGGACTCCAAATTATTCCAGGGGCAGTTCCCGTGGGATTTGGTATTACTTCCGCTCCTACAGGAAGTAAGGCCTGCTTCCTATTGGATAAAGCAATAGATGATTTATTTAGAGAAATCTTTTCTTTGATTTCCTGCCAAAGCTTGCTCTTTTCTTCTAGAGGTGTATCGAATGCATTCGCAATTGCTTCTGTTGTGATGTCATCAGGGGTTGGTCCTAGGCCACCCGTGATAATCAAGATTTCACAGCGGTTGCTTGCTTCGATTACTGCATCTTGAAGACGTTTTGTATTATCACCAATAACACTTTGTCTATAGTGATTAATGCCTAAAGAAGCTAGCTGAAGAGAAAGCCATTGCGCATTGCTGTTAAGAATATTGCCAAGAAGTAGTTCAGTGCCAACACATAGGATTTCTGCCTTTTTTTTCTTTGAATCATTATGCATTGGAATGTTCATTTTAAAGAAATCTTTTCTTAATTTTGTATAATATCTGATTGAAAATTAAATTTTAGTATAAATTTACCTGAGCATAAGAAGTTATTTGGCTTCATACAGTGGGAAATTATGGCAAAGTTTTGATACTTCTAAAGTACACTTTTCTTTGATAGATATATTGTCTTTATTTAAAAGTGTATCTGCAATAATATCTGCAATTTTATGAAACTCTTTTTCTCCAAATCCTCTGGTTGTGAGTGCTGCTGTTCCTAGTCTTAATCCACTAGTAGTAAATGGTGATTCTGGGTCAAAGGGAACTGTATTTTTATTTGCTGTGATATTAACTTGACTGATAAGTGCGTCAGCTGTTTTTCCAGTCATGCCAATACTTCGAAGATCTAAAAGAACAATGTGATTATCAGTTCCTCCACTAACTACTGAAATTCCTCTTTCCTGGATTTTTGAAGCTAATGCTTGTGCATTTGTAACTACTTTTTTGCAATAAATAGCAAAATCAGGCTTTAGAGCCTCTGCAAAGGCTACAGCTTTGGCTGAAATGACGTGTTCAAGTGGACCCCCTTGAATGCCTGGAAAAACTGCTTTGTCAAATTTTTTACCAAATTCTTCTTCTCGACAGAGGATGAGACCTCCTCTTGGTCCTCGAAGCGTTTTGTGAGTTGTAGTTGTAACCACATCACAGTGGGGTACTGGATTTGGATGAATTCCAGTTGCTACAAGACCTGCTATATGGGCAATGTCAGCTAGTAAGTATGCATCAACTTCATCTGCGATTGCTCTGAAAGCTTCAAAATCAATTGTCCTTGGATAGGCCGAATAACCACAAATGATCAATTTGGGTCGATGTTTTAATGCTTTTTGTCGAATAGCTTCAAAGTCAAGTTGTTGAGTTTCTTTATTGACTTCATATTGAATTACGTCAAACCATTTGCCGCTTACATTTACTGGAGAACCATGCGTCAGGTGGCCTCCATGGGACAGATCCATTCCCATAATTGTTTCTCCTGGCTTTAGAAGCGCTAGAAAAACCGCAAAATTTGCTTGGGCCCCACTATGAGGTTGAACGTTAGCCCAGTTTGCAGAGAACAACTTCTTTGCTCGATCAATAGCTAGTTGTTCGACTGCGTCAATATGCTCACATCCGCCGTAGTAACGCTTATTAGGAAGACCTTCCGCATATTTGTTAGTCAAAACGGAACCTTGAGCTTCCATTACTGCTTTTGAAGTGAAGTTTTCACTGGCAATAAGTTCTAAATGGGTTTCTTGCCTTGCTCGTTCCTTTTCAATTAGGGAAGCAATGACTGGATCGGATTCCTGTAAGGAGGTATTAATTTGCGTCAAGGAGTCATCCTCCATTGGAATTATTTAGAAGTTTTGGAATAGTAGGAAATGATTACTTGAGATTTCAAAAAAAGTTCAATTTTCTATGATTGTCTCCTAAAACAAAAAAAAGACTGTCCATTTGAACAGTCTTTTGAGCGCGCCTGGAGAGATTCGAACTCCCGACCCTCTGATCCGTAGTCAGATGCTCTAATCCGCTGAGCTACAGGCGCTTGCAAGAATTCATCTCACCCCATCAAGGTGCCTTTCGTCAACCAATGGGCATTTTTCGGGGCAAAATCAAACAAACTACTTTTCTTCCAATGCCTATTCGTTGGTATGGCACAGGCGACTCAAGTGACCCTATCTATCAGCACTTCTCGAGAATTGTGACTTTCACTTTGCATGCAATGGCCTTTGCCGCTTTAAATAGCGGACTCTGGTTGGCGCAGCAGATTAGTCATTTTTGGACACATTTAGATTGGTTTACTGAGATTTGGCTGATTGGACTTTTGGTCCATTTGATATTCGTTCTTTCTCGAAGACCAAGAAATTCTTCGCAAGGCGACCCAGTTAGTGAAAACTGAGTCACAATTCAACATGATTGAAATTTTTTATGTCCCTTGATCCATCACAGATGAGAGAGCTTCAGGTGGCTATTGCTGATCGCATCTATATGCAAGTAGCAAATTGGAATCTTTATTTGGGAGATGCAGGTTTAGCAGAGACTTTGGCACTCGAATGTATTGCAAACCTTGAGGAGGGTGCCAATGCAGCTGCTCGGGTCGCCTTGGAGGCAGTTCAGGTGCAATTGGCTGGCGGTAATACTTGTTTGCCATTGGCCAGGCTGATACCACCAGGTCAGCTTATGGACTTGGAAGATATTTTGGACCCCTACTGCCGATAAGGTTGCTCTATTCACTAAGTCTCAGTGCTGATTATCGAGGTCACGAATGCGCGCCAAGTGATGCGTAAACGTATCGGACGCTTAGGCGATCGATTGATTGGGAAAGTTGTTGATGCTGAGGCAGAAGTTGAAAAGGCTTTGATACAAGAGATGGAAACGGCTTTTCAAGAGTTTGGAATAGAGGCAAGGATTGTTTCTGTGCAAGGACCAAAGCTAGTTGATAGAGATAGCCTTGAATTCCCTATAAATATCAGAGCTGAACGTGATGTCCGACTTAACGAGGAGTGATTTTCTTCGTAAGAATTAGAAAAAGATTATTTACTTCCTTGATTCCTAAATAGCTGCTAGTTAGGCCAAAAAATATAATACTAATCGATGAAGATATAAGAACTTGCAATAATAGTCCAAAGTTTTGACTTGGCCAAGTGATTAAATTAGATAGGATCCAACTAGTTGATCCACAAATAAAGCCCGCAAAAAGTATTTTCAGTCCATCTAGATACCAACTATAAAAAGGTATCCCACCCAGCTTTCTATTTAATTTATATAGAAGAGCTCCACAAGTAAAAAAGTTAACAGCACTAGTTGCTAAAACCAGTCCTGGAGCACCTAAGTTAAATGGAATTTGCGCCCCCCATGGAGTTGGACCACCCACTAACATCCAATCAAATATGAAATTTAGGCCAATTCCAATTAGTGATAAATCAAAAGGAGTCTTTCCATCGTCCATTGCATAGAAAACACGGACTAATAGATCCCTGCATAGGTATGCAGGCATTCCTACTCCGTATGCAATTAGTAATGATGAAACTAGGCCAACAGCATCTTGATCGAATGCACCTCGTTGAAAGATTAACTTGACTATGGGTAAAGAAAGAGTAATAAATAAAGTACCTATAGCAATCATACTTGTTGTTGATAGAATAAGACCTTGATGGATTCTTGAAATCAATCTTTTCCGATCTTCTTCTTTGGTTAGTTTTGCAAAAGTTGGGAGTAATGGTACAAGTAAAGCGTTCGAAATCAATCCTAGTGGCGCTTGTATTAAAAGACTTGCATAGCTTAAGCCAGCTGCAGCCCCAATTATATTTGATGCAAAAAATAGATCAGTGCAAACGTTGATTTGAAGCATCCCACTTGACAGAGTCGCAGGAAAAAGTATTTTCAATACTTGCTGGACTCCTTTGTTGTTATAATTAAATTTAAAATTAAGCTTAATTAGCCTTTTATTTATTAATACTGGAATCTGTATGATCCATTGCAATATGGCACCAATGAGTGTAGCCAGAGCAAGTAACATTCCTGCATTAAAGTTTAAATCCTGACTGTTTATATTGTGACTATGTTTCATCCAGAAGATTCCTATACCTAGTATTAAAGTAAGGCTTGAAATTATTGGGGAAATAGACGGTATCCAGAATTCATTTGTTGCACTTAGAGCTCCAAATCCTAATCCTATTAGCCCAGAAAATAAGGCTATAGGCGCCATTAACTTCAATTGTTTGGCTGCAAGTGCATGGGTGTCTTTATTTAATCCAGGGCCTAAAAGATGAATTATTAAATTTGCATTTGTAAGTATTAGAATTGTTATTATTAGCAATAGTAAACCAATAAATATATTTAGTGAGGATATTATTTCTGCTTTTTCTGCTTTTTCCCTTTTGCTTAAAACACTTACGACAGCACTATGGAATGGCCCATTGATTCCGCCTAGAAGCACTAAAAGAAATCCTGGTATTACATATGCATAGCTGTATGCATCGTAAGCTGCGCCTACGCCAAATGCCCAAGCAATAACAAGTTGTCTTGCCATGCCACCTAACTTGCTGATAAGTGTCCCAAGGGAGACAACAAGAGCAATGCTCTTTAAAGATCTAGGCATAAGAAGGAGTTTTCCTCATACAGAAAAATGTAAGTATTAGGAATGCTTAGGTTTTAATTATTCCTTAGAAACAATTTCACTAGTCAGGATGTTAGGTAAAGCGGTTTTGGAATTCACTCCCCTTGAAGAAGGGATTTTGTTGAAGCGTTATAAACGCTTTTTGGTTGATATTGAACTACAAGATGGACAACTGATCACAGCTCATTGTGCAAACACTGGTCCAATGAAAGGGGTTCTCAATCCTGGAGATAGGGTCCGAGTGAGACATGCGCCTTCTCCAGCTAGAAAGTTGGCTTGGTCATGGGAGCAGGCAGAAGTATTGTCTGAGGCAACTGGAAAACCTTGCTGGGTAGGTATTAATACTTCACTGCCTAATAGGCTGATTCAATTGGTTATTGAAGCTGGTTTCTTGGCTAAGCAGCTTGGAGAAATAGCTAATATTCGTAGAGAGGTGCCTTATGGAAAGAATTTAAAAAGCCGCATTGATTTATTTCTTAAGCCAACCGAATCTGAGATTGACTCAAGACAGATTTTTTTGGAAGTAAAAAATACTACTTGGATGAAAGGTGGTCTTGCCTTGTTCCCAGACACTATTACTACTCGAGGTCAAAAGCATTTGAAAGATTTAATGGAGGCTTGTCCTGAATCAAGATCTGTTTTAGTTCCTTGTTTGAGTCGTGCTGATGCGTTGGCATTCTCTCCAGGAGATAGTGCCGACCCTGAATATGGCAGGCTTTTTCGGTTGGCCATAGAAAAAGGTGTTGAAGTTATTCCTTGTTGCTTTGAGTTTGATATTGATAGGATTCTTTGGCTTGGAACTAGACCAGTAAAGGGATTTGAAGATAGTTGAAGATAGTTGAAGCGATAGGTAAATTATACCTAGATGATGAGTTCTGTATCAATCATTACTTGCTTCAAGTCTTCTTTAGATCATCTTCTACCTTGTAATCTCTGGACTCATTGGTCCAGAAAAACTAGCAGCTTCCAGTTTTTCTTATGAACAGTGCTTTTAACACGCCTATAAGGCGCAAGAAGGTTCGATTACAGGATGCAAGCCTGTTGGAAGGACCAATGCTTCTTTTAAAGAGTATTCGCGGTTTTAGTTCATATCGTTCTTTGATGTGGCTTGCTTGTGTTCCTCTTGCTCTTTTTGGCCTAGGACTTTTTAATCTTTCAGCTCACGCTTCAGAAATGCCTGAGCTCAATGCCGCTTTTTTAGCCAATAATCTTTGGTTGCTAGTAGCAACAATTTTGGTGATATTCATGAATGCTGGCTTCGCAATGGTTGAAGCGGGTATGTGTCGACAAAAGAATGCTGTAAATATTCTTGCGAAGAACCTTTTTGTATTTGCCCTTGCTGTAACTGCATATTGGTTTGTTGGCTATTCGATTATGTATGGAGATCCCATCGCTGCTGGTTGGCTTTATTTCAACGGATTGTTTTTTGATCCATCAGTATCTGCTGAATTGATTGGAGAAGGAGGCCTGGTTCCAACTGTTGATTTTTTATTCCAGTCTGCATTTGCTGGTACTGCTGCAACAATCGTTTCAGGTTTAGTCGCTGAACGAGTCAAGTTTGGTGAGTTTATTGTTTTTTCATTGGTTTTAACAGCAATTATCTATCCAATTTCTGGAAGTTGGCAGTGGAATGGCGGCTGGCTTAGTGAACTTGGTTTTATTGATTTCGCTGGATCTTCGATTGTTCATTCAGTTGGCGCTTGGGCTGGTTTGGTTGGAGCAATGCTTCTTGGGCCCCGCTTAGGGAAGTTTGTAGATGGAAAGCCTCAGGCAATGCCTGGACACAACATGGCCATTGCCACTCTTGGTGCATTGGTTCTATGGATTGGTTGGTACGGGTTTAACCCAGGTTCCCAACTAGCAATGGATCAATGGGTCCCTTACGTAGCTGTGACTACAACTCTCGCTGCTGCAGGGGGAGCTATTGGTGCGACTGTTATTTCAACTGTAACTTCTGGAAAGCCTGATCTAACAATGATCATCAATGGCATCCTTGCTGGCTTAGTAAGTATTACTGCTGGTTGTGCAAATTTAACTATGGCTGGCTCTTGGCTTGCAGGCTTAGTTGGAGGAGTGATTGTCGTTTTTGCAGTTTCTGCTTTAGATGCTGCTGGTATTGATGATCCTGTTGGTGCTTTTTCTGTCCACGGTGTATGTGGTATTTGGGGAACACTTGTTATTGGACTTTGGGGTTTCGATATTCAGGGAGATGGAACCGCTCTTGGATTCCTTGTTGGTGGAGGTCTCAACCAGTTCTTTATTCAAGTTGTCGGTTGCGCTGCTTATGCCATTTGGACTGTTGTTACTTGTTGGATTGCCTGGAAAGTCATTGGTGGCTTTTTTGGTGGAATACGAGTTACTGAGGATGAAGAGATTGCAGGTCTTGATATTGGAGAACATGGAATGGAGGCTTATCCTGACTTTGCTTCAGCAGGCAATTAAGGCATTTGCCAAAGATTCTTCTAAAAGCCTGGCTATTTGCCAGGCTTTTTTAGTAATTTACTTCCCTAGCAGATTAAAGTCATTGGATCAAGACTTTTAATGGATATGGATACTCAAGCTTTTAAGCGTTCTCTGCACCATTCTGACCGGTACAACAGAAGAGGTTTCGGCTCGCCAACTAAAAGAGCACAAGCACTTGAGAAGGCATATCAAAGTAGTTTAATTGCTTCTATTAGAGATAATGATTATCTACTGGAACATGGCCGATTGAGGGTCAAGCTTGCTGAGGCATTTGGTTTTTGTTGGGGTGTTGAGAGAGCTGTCGCAATGGCATATGAGACAAGGAGGCATTATCCAAACGAGAGTATTTGGATAACTAACGAAATTATCCATAACCCATCAGTCAATGATCACTTGCGCAATATGAATGTTCGTTTTATTGCAGCTGATAGTGCTGGGGTAAAGGACTTCTCAGGTGTGAAGGAAGGTGATGTAGTAATTTTGCCTGCCTTTGGCGCAACGGTTCAGGAGATGCAGCTTTTGCATGAAAGGGGTTGCCATATTATTGATACAACGTGTCCTTGGGTCTCTAAGGTTTGGCATACTGTTGAGAAACATAAGAAGCATACTTTTACATCTATTATTCATGGAAAAGTTAAGCATGAAGAAACACTTGCTACTAGTTCTTTTGCGGGAACCTATCTAGTAGTACTTGATCTTGAAGAAGCTCAATATGTTTCTGATTATATTTTAGGAAAAGGTGATCGTAATGAATTCTTAGATCGGTTCTCAAAAGCTTTCTCGCCTGGATTTGATCCCGATTTAGATTTGCAGAGACTTGGCGTTGCAAATCAAACCACTATGTTAAAAAGTGAAACTGAGGAAATTGGTCGCCTGTTCGAAAGAACGATGCTTAAGAAGTATGGGCCAAAGGATTTGAGTGATCATTTTCTAGCATTTAATACGATATGTGATGCTACGGAGGAAAGGCAAGATGCAATGTTTTCTTTGGTTGACGAGCCTTTAGATATGCTTGTAGTTATTGGAGGGTTTAACTCATCTAATACTACCCATTTACAAGAGATAGCTGTAAGTCGTGGTATAAGGTCATATCATATTGATACTCCTGAAAGGATTGGAGAGAAAGATAATCTTATTACGCATAAACCTTTAGGTGAAGATCTTTTGAAAGAAGAACATTTTCTGCCAGAAGGTGATGTTAGTGTTGGCATAACTTCTGGAGCTTCAACTCCAGATCGTGTCGTAGAACATGTAATACAGAAATTGATTAAGCTCAGCGAGTTCTAGATATGTAATGTTTTCTAGATTCCTTGGTTTATATTTTTTCTGATGCTTTTAATGAATGAAGCATCCTTGTTGGAATGATAAGTTCTTTTCCCTTATTTGATTTATTCAAAGACCTTTTGGATAAGCTAAAGATAATTTTTTAGTCGTCAGATTTCTTTTTGTCTATTTTAAACTTTATTAAATACACTCAAGCAACTAAGATGCACTTGCTAGATCTACAAAAAGATGACTGACTCTGAAACTTCCAAGCCTGAGAGCTATGAATCTAGTGTATCGCCTCAGCTGAATGCTGCTAAGGCCCCACAAAAAGTTGAGGTTGTTGTAGAGAGCCCTTCATCCTCTAGTGAGGTCAACATAAATGCTGAATTGGCAATCTTTCTTTTGCGAGTTGTGTTTAGCGTCATGATGATTCATCATGGACTTGAAAAATTCCAAGATCCTGAAGGATTCTCGGAGTTTGTAGTTGGTAAATATTTTGGTTTTTTACCTGGAGATCCAATTATTTGGACTTTTGCCGCGGCTGCAACACAAATTATTTGCCCTATAGGTCTTGCAATTGGTTTTTTTGCACGAATTTCTGCATTAGGCCTTTTATCGACAATGATTTTCGCTGTGTATTTTCATCTTCTTGATACAGGCTTAGAAGGCTTCCCGTTTGCTGTTGTTGAAAACCATAATTATGCCTTTGAGTTATCAGCTATTTATGGATTGATTTCTTTTTATTTCTTATGTGCAGGTCCTGGAAGGTTATCTGCCTTTAAGAAAACAAATACAATAACTTATTACCCTAAGTCGGATAATTAGTGAAGGAAATGTCTTTTACCAGTAAATGTCATTGAAATATTCAGTTCGTCACATGCTGCTATTGAATCCTTATCACGCAGGCTACCACCTGGTTGAATAATTGCCTTTATTCCATGCTTGGCTGCAAGCCTAACAGTGTCATCAAAAGGAAAGAATCCATCACTTGCCAAGACAGCTCCATTGCTTTTTTCTCTTGCTGAATTTATTGCTATCTCTGCAGATCCAACCCTATTCATTTGTCCTGCTCCAATTCCAAGGCTTTGTCCACACTTAGCAATAACGATTGCATTTGATCGAACATGCCTTACTATCCTCCATGCAAAGGCAAGGTCTTCTTCTAGCTGCAATGTGGGCTGCTGTTTTGTTGGTACATTCCATTCCATAGTATCAATATTGTGTTTATCTAGTTCTTGCACTAATAGACCTCCAGATATACTTCTGATTTGAAAAATACTTGCTTTTTCTATTTGCTTAGGTGTGATTTTTAGCAATCTTAGATTTTGCTTTTCTTTTAAAAGCTTCAATGCTTCATCTTCAAAATCTGGTGCCACTACGCATTCTATAAATTGACTTTTTATATGAATTGCGCTTGCTTCATTAAGAGTTTTGTTTACTGCAATAATTCCGCCAAATGAGCTTATTCTGTCTGCATCAAGTGCTTTATTGAGTGCTTGCTCAATTGTTTCACCTATTGCTACACCACACGGATTTGTATGTTTGATTACCACAGCAGCTGATTGGAGGGCAGGGTTGCTTCCATCTTTCCCATAGCCAAATTCACTTACGGTTGAAAGCGCAGCTTCTAAATCCAATAGATTATTTGTGCTCAGTTCTTTCCCTTGTAGTTGAACGGCACCCCCCCAACCTTGGCCTTCATGGCTATACCATTTGGCAGCCTGGTGTGGATTTTCACCGTATCTAAGAGTTTGCCTTAGAGGAATTTCTTCTACCAATGTTGTAGATTTACTCTTAAGCTTTAAACCAAACCATTTGCTTATTGCAATATCATAAGAAGCTGTATGTTCAAAGGCTTCTAGGCAAAGTTTTTGTTTGTATTGTAAAGGTATATTTCCCTTGTTTTTATTTAATATCTCTAGGAACTCCGAATATTGGTTGGATTTTGTAAGTATTGATACATGTGCGTGATTTTTGGCTGCTGAGCGTATCATTGCTGGGCCTCCTATATCTATATTTTCTATGGCTTGATCCCAGTTCACATTTGGTTCTTTTACTGTTTCTTTAAAGGGATAGAGGTTAACAACAACTAGATCAATATTTTCTATCCCATGCTGTTCCATCTCTTTGGTATGGGTTGGATTATTTCGTTTTGCGAGTATGCCTCCATGTATATATGGGTGCAGGGTTTTAACTCGACCATCAAGAATCTCTGGGAATCCAGTGAAATCAGATACTTTGGTAACAGTTAAGCCAGCTTCTTCAAGCAATTTGGCTGTTCCGCCACTCGACAGAATTTTGAAGTCATAGACTTCTATTAGAGATTTTGCGAACGGAATCAATCCTTCTTTGTCGGATACGCTTAGTAAGGCTGTTGAAGCCATTGTAGAAACTTTATGGATTAAGCCTTTTAACTTAATCAGCTCCAATGCAACTTGCCGGATTGAATGAAAAAGAAGACCGTTTGTCTTTAAGTTCTGAAGAATGCGAATACAGATTGGTTCTCCTTCATGGATGGGGAGCCGATGCTGAAGACCTTGTCCCGCTAGGAAATCAGATTAACGATCTATGTGCATGCAAATTTGAATTGGTTTGGTTACGTGCTCCTGAGATCCATCCTGATGGTTTAGGTCGCCAGTGGTATGGACTTTATCCGCCTGATTGGCAAGCTGTCCCCAAGGCAGTTTGGGACTTAGAAGTCCGTTTAAAGGAAATTGCAACTGAAAAGATTCCTATTTCTAGAACATCAGTTTTAGGTTTTTCTCAGGGTGGAGCTATGGCAATAGCGACAGGGTGTAGCTTGCCATTGGCCGGAGTAATTGGTTGTAGTGCATATCCTCATCAAGATTGGAATCCTCCATCAAAAATTCCACGTATTCATTTATTTCATGGCAAAGAAGATCAGGTAGTCCCCTCTTTGGCTGCACAAGAAATTATTAAAAGACTTGATAGGAAAAATAATGATGTAAACCTGACATTATTTGATGGCGGCCATCAAATTCCTCAATATTTAATTCCTCAAATATGTAACTTTCTTGAATTGTCGTTTATTTAGATTGGGTTGAATAATGTTTATACGAATGCATATTCATACTCTTCGATTTCCTCCCAATCATCGGAAGTAAGTTCTAATCCTTGGAACATTGTATCTTCGCCAATTGAATCAACTATATTTCGCAGAGATGGAAATAAGAAGTGATTTTCTTCAGCATATTGGGCACTAAACAAACCTTTTTCACCCCAGAAAAAACGATCTGTTGTGTGCTCGTTACGACGTACATTTAAAATTGCTGGAGATGTTAGCCCCGCTTCGGCTATATACCTTCGAGCTGCAGTTACAGGTTTATGATTTCCTGTTTCTAGATGAAAAGTTGGGACATGAGCCAATACTCTCTGACCAGCTAATCTTCTGCGGCTGATCCGCTTACGTTTCTTGGACATGAAACTGCAACTCCTAAGTTAAGAGGGATTAGAGGAAATTCAAAGCAGCCTGAATCTGCTTTTTGCATCTTGTGTATTTCCACAAGAAAATAACGTCCAAACGATGTTTAGCTGTGAGAGATAGAAATCTCTAAAATCTGGAGAGTTTTTATTGCTCAAAATCGACTGATTAGCTTCCAAGCAAGAGGACCCATCTACCTCTGCTGTAGCCTTAGTTCCACTTTGCGTGGAGTTTTATCTAGTCGACCTTGTGAGCTGCTCACAGGAAAGCGTTGTACTGGTCGATAAAAACATCTTAATACTTTTTTCTGAATTTTCAAGTTTCCCCCTTGCGCGGCTCGGGTCATTTCTCTCTCTAAGTCGATAGCTATGCAGTTGTCGGAAAGGTTTTTGAATTTTTTGCAGCAGCAGCTAAACAGCTTTGATGCTGAACCTGCTATTAAAAGTGTTGTGGTTTATATCGCTCGGCCGCAGGAAGGCAGTTCACCAACTTTAGAGGCAGTAGGTAAATGGCCCAATGTTTCTGAATCTTTGCCTCCTGTGGAAGAAGATCCACAGCTCAGGGCTCCTTCTCCAGATAGGCGTTGGTATCCATTGCAAGAGGGATCTATCTTGATTGGCGTTTTAAGAGCCGAGAGGTGTACATCTGATGAGGTTTGGCCTGAATCATTAGATCGACATTTGCAATCAACTGCTTTTTCTATTGCTCAATGTTTAGGGCTTGAGCTTGATAGGGATAGGTTGTTGGATGAGCTGAAGCAACAGCGGGAACAGATGAGTGTGATGGTTCACCAATTACGTAACCCATTAACGGCTTTAAGAACTTATGCACAGCTTTTGCTTAGAAAACTTGATCCTGAGAGTAAACAAAGAGATTTGGTTGAAGGCCTGTTAAGTGAGCAGGCTCAGCTGAGTAGATATATTTCTGCTCTGGATGAATTAAATCAATCGAAATTACCTTCTAGCAATTTAAGCCCTGCGCCTTTGTTATTGCCGCCAGTTCTTCCTAGTTCAGGCACCTTGAATTTGAAGTCACTTTTAGAGCCTTTAATTCATAGGGCTGCTGTGACTGCATCACTGCAAAGTAAGAATTGGTCTGGACCTAAAGATTGGCCATCTTGGACAATTAACCAAAGATCTTCAAAGGAGGCTTCTATTGCTGAGATAGTTGCCAATCTTCTTGAAAATGCCTTTAGATATAGCCCTTCGAATTGCGATATTGGCCTTTATTTAAATAATCGAGGAATTTGTGTTTGGGACTCAGGCCTTCCAATACCACTTAAAGAAAGGGAGCGAATTTTTGAGAAAGGTTTTCGAGGTCAGAATAAAAATAATGGACAAGGGAGTGGAATAGGCTTGGCTTTAGGACGGAGATTGGCACAGGAAATTGGATGTGAGCTTAGATTAACTATCCCGCCTAATGATTTTGATCCAAGCTTGCCTGACAAAGGTAATGCCTTTATTTTGCTTAAACCTTATAAAGAAAACCTAGAAAAATGAGTACTATTGTTTCAACAATTACAATACAAGCTCCATAGGAATCCCCAGTATGCCCACCTAATTTATTCCCTAATATTTTAGCAACAAAAAACGAAGATAATATGCCAACTAATGTTGTACTTATAAAAACTAATAAATAATGTGCCCTTATTTTAAGTATTATAAGTGAGGACAAGATTACTGCCATGGTTACCAATGATGGCAGGATTTCTTTCTTGCCTCGCCAGTTGAGCTTGTGGAATTTTGAATTCCCTTTTTGACTAATATAAGGGTATCTATCTATTGCCCACAATGGAGATAATCTTCCTAGAAAATGTGTAATTGGCAGTGCTACTGGAATCCAAGAATTGATTCTTATAAGTGACGCTACTTGTAGTCCTAATACTACAAAAAAGGCTTGTATCCCCAATGCCCCGACTCTACTATCAGACATGGCTTCGAGGCATCTTTCTTTGCCTGCTGCGACACCATCAGCTGTATCTATTAAGCCATCTAAATGTAGACCACCAGTTAATATTATATTTAATGAAATTGCAATCAATGCAATCGCCGAGATTGGCCAATTTACATAAGTAAGAATGGCTAAAATTGTAGCTTCGATTAACCCTAAGAGTAATCCAACTATTGGTGCAAAACTGGCGACATGATTGAATTTAGGCTTTGGCCAAGGAGGACTGGGCAGGATTGTATAGAACAGCCAAGCACCAGCAAGGTCTTTTGGCCATGTTGGTCTATGCAGAATTACTGGCCTCGAAAATTGGAGATAACTCAACTTAGTATTTAAGTAGGCCAATTGCTTTTATTGGCATTTTTCATTACGACCTTGTTTCTAGTGTTTAGTTTCCAAGTCAAAGCTAGTTGCTCAAATACCTATGCTCGAGTCGCTCAATTCAGTACGCCACATGGATATGTGCAAACTCCGAGATTTATGCCTGTTGGAACTTTGGCGACGGTTAAGGGAATTACCTCAAAGCAGCTTTTAGAAACAAATGCTGAGATGATTCTTGCTAATTCATATCATTTACATTTGCAGCCAGGTGAAAAAATAATTGCAGAGGTTGGTGGCTTACATAAATTTATGGGGTGGGATAAACCAATCCTTACCGATTCTGGGGGCTATCAAGTTTTTAGTCTTTCAAAGTTGAACGATATTGATGATAATGGTGTCTCTTTTCAAAATCCTCGAGATGGAAGCAAGATTCATTTGAATCCAGAAAAATCAATGAAGATTCAGATGGATCTTGGGGCGGATGTAATTATGGCTTTTGATCAATGTCCTCCTTATCCAGCTAGTCAAAATGAAGTAGAAATTGCTTGTAAAAGAACTCATGCTTGGTTAGAGCGTTGTGTAAGCGCGCATAGGCGATCTGATCAGGCTTTATTTGGCATTGTTCAAGGAGGTTGCTTCCCTCAATTAAGGGAGGAAAGTGCAAAGGTCATTGCCAGTTTTGATTTGCCTGGAATTGCTATTGGAGGAGTTTCAGTTGGCGAGCCTGCGAAGGAGATCCATAAGATTGTTAAGCATGTGACACCATTACTGCCACTAGATCGTCCTAGATATTTGATGGGGATAGGGAGCTTGAGAGAAATGGCTTTAGCCGTTGCTAATGGCATCGATCTCTTTGATTGTGTATTGCCCACACGCTTAGGGCGCCATGGAACAGCTTTAGTAAGAGATGAAAGATGGAATTTACGCAATGCTCGTTTTCGTAACGATCATCAACCTCTTGATGCAACATGTGATTGTGAAGCTTGTCGAAATCACACCAGGTCATATTTACATCACTTGATTCGTAGTGAGGAACTGCTTGGTCTCAGTCTTTTGAGCCTGCATAACTTGACGAATTTGCTTCGATTTACAGAGGCAATGGGGCAAGCAATCATTGAGGGTTCCTTTTCAGAGGATTTCGCTCCGTGGAATATTCACTCAGAGTCTCATCACACGTGGTAGCGTCCTTGAAACGCTAATGACTTCTTTAGGGATGGCAGCCTTAACTTTCGACTTGCTTGCCCAACTGCCTGAGGCATATCAGGCTTTCGCTCCAACTGTGGACATTCTTCCACTTATTCCTATCTTCTTCTTCCTGCTTGTTTTTGTCTGGCAGGCTGCTGTTGGATTCCGTTAAAAACTTTGCTTTGAAAAGATTTTGGCAGTTTTTGCCGCCAAAATTTTTTATTTAGCAAGGCTTTCTCATATCTCGCTGATGGGTTGATTGCTCAGAAAAATTTTTGTGGAATAAATTTCCATATAGCTAAGTTCTTGATTTTCTAAATTGCCTTATCCAGTGAGAGCCCTCTGCCTGGATGTTCAACAGCATGTTCTATTAGATCTGCAAGATGAAGTGCCCTTGAGGCTTGTTGGCCATCAACTGCAGGCTTTTCACAGCCACGAACACATTGTAGGAAGTGTTCTAGTTCTGCATAAAGTGGTTCTATTGATGTGGTACTTACTTCTTCAATGAAACCATCATTTCTATAAAGCAATTCACCGTGGTCAGCTGAATACCATTCATGAGCACGTCGGTGAATATGTAGGTTGTGATTAAGAAAATCCGTTTCGACAAGACTTCCTCGGCAATGCGCGCTCAGGCTTCTAATTTTTCTATGACTCATTTTGCTTGCTGTCAGGCTTGCTACTACTCCATTGTCGAATCCAAGTGTGGCATTGACATAATCAATAGGCCCTTCAGAACTTCTACCACCAACTGCTGCAAGTCTAACTACCGGGGCTTGTGCTAATTCCAGGACCAGGTCCAAATCATGAATCATTAAATCTAGAACTACTGATACATCATTTGCCCTATCTGCGTGGGGGCTATGTCTTCGTGCCTCTAGGACAACCACTTCTTCATTAGCAACTACTTTGATTAATTCTCGAAAGGCAGGATTAAATCTTTCAATATGCCCTACTTGCAGCAATCTTCCTACTTTATTTGCCGCCCTAATTAATTCTGATGCTTCTTCTTGACTTGCCGCAATTGGTTTCTCGATCAAAACATGCTGACCTGCCTTGAGGCAGTCAAGCCCTACTCGATGGTGAAGCAAGGTTGGAACAGCAATACAAACTGCTTCGACCTCGTTTAAGAGGCTTTGGTAGTCCTTGAACCAGCGACAACCGAATTGTTGTGTGGCTAGTTGACCACGTTCAAAATCGGGGTCTGCAACACCAACTAAATCAGCATCTTTAAGAAGGCTAAGAACTCTTGCATGGTGCCAGCCCATGTTGCCTATACCTATTACCCCAACTTTGACGGGAACCATTGAGGCGGGCATCAGAAAGACATTACGTATCGATTTGATTATCGACTATCAAACTTCAGAATTATCTTCTTTGGTCAAAATCAACTTTACTCGTTCAATTCGAGGACCCTTCATCCTAATGATTTCAAAGGCAATGCCCTCATAGGTCAATGTCTCGCCTGCGAAAGGGACGTGTTGAAGTTTTTCTAGTAGAAAACCTGCAAGCGTGTGATGACCAACAGCCTCAGGTAGTCCAAGTTTTAATTGGCGATTAAGATCGATGATTTCCAGATCTCCTGCTGCAATCCAAATTTTTTCTTGATTATTGGGCTGTAGAAGATCCGGTTCATTTTTGTCGGTCTCAATTTCATCACCAACAATTTCCCCTGTCAGATCAGCAGATGTAACTAATCCTTCAGTTCCTCCATGCTCATCTACTACGACTAAAAAAGGCTGGCCACTTCTTATTAAAGGAAGTAGTTCCCCTAAGGTACTCGTTTCAAGAACAATCTTTGCTGGTTGTATATAAGTTTCTAAAGTTGTTTCTGCCTGCATAATTCCTTTTGAGATTGGTTCGGCAAGTTGTCTTAAATCAAGGACTCCTTTTATGTCATCGAGCGAGTCTCCAATAACAGGGAACCGAGCATGCCTTGTTCTATGAACTTCTTTCATCAAATCAGAGAAATTCACCGTCAAGGGTAAGGTATCCATTCCTGAACGTGGAACCATGACCTCCCTCACTTGAGTATCTCTAAGGGCAAAAACACCTTCAAGGATGTTTCTTTCATCAGGGAGAAGTCCAGTTACCCCACCTTTTTCAATAAGGGTTTCAAGCTCACCGGCAGATAGCGCAGGACTTAGTTCGTCCCATTGAGTATTTAATCCAACTAAACGAAGCAAAATAGAAGTAATACTTTCTACGAATGACAGCACTGGAGTAAGACATCTCATTACTGCTTCTAAGAGCGGCGCAAGACGAAGAGCCGAACGCTCAGGGCGATTGAGTACAATTGCTTTAGGTAGAAGACCAGCTATAAGAGTCGCTATTAGAGTTATCGTAAGGAAAAGACCAGTATCTAGGAAACGACTGCTAGTAGCTTCGTCGTTTGGCCAGAGTCTCATCCCAACGCCTTTACTTAACCAACCTATGGCGATAAGAGCCATGGTTCCGCCTAATTGAGAAACCATTAGTGCTCTTCGTAATCGCTTTTGTAAGCGATTTATTGCTTGCGCCCCATGTTGACCTTCTTTCAGCAATCTCTGTACTCGAGTTGGCCGTAGTCTCAATAAAGCCACTTCACTAGCTGAAAAGAAAGCTGGTAAGGCAAGCAAAATAAAAAGAACTAGCAGTCTCATTAATGATTTTCAATGGGGGTCGCGAGGATCGAACTCGCCTTAGCCAAATTATGAGTTTGGTGCATTCACCAGATTGCTAGACCCCCCTCTTTGAATTGATCTCCAAAAGAAGTTTGATAATAGAGAATCTTACGCGGAGAATACTAAGTAAACCCATTAACTCTTTGAAATCAAACTGTGAATGATGCGAGAACGCAAATGAATCCTCTAGATCCATCACAAGAAGCCAATAGCAATAAGCTTCTTACTCTTCTTGGACAAAAGGCTTATCGGAAGGGTGACTTTATTTTGGCTTCAGGACGTAAGAGTAAGCATTACGTAAATTGCAAGCCTGTCAGCCTGAGCGGAGAAGGCCTTCATTTATTAGGCTTAGCTTTCTTAAAGCATATTGAGCTTAATGCTTCTGCAGTAGCAGGCCTAACTTTAGGTGCAGACCCACTGGTTAGTGCAGTTGCCATGATGGCCACTCTCAGCGGACGTCCTCTAGATGCAATTATCGTTAGGAAGAAGGCAAAAGGGCATGGGACGGGAGCATGGCTTGAAGGACCGCTACCTGCACCAGGAGCATTAGTTACTGTCTTGGAAGACGTTGTGACTACAGGTGAATCCAGCTTGAAGGCAGTGCATCAATTACGAAATGCTGGATATTTGGTTCAAAGAGTTGTGACTATTGTTGATCGTCAAGAAGGTGCATTGGATGCTATTCGGTCAGCTGATTTGGAATTGGTCAGTCTTTTTTTGCTTGAGGATTTGTATAACTTTGTACAGAATTCATGAAAATGAATAATGATTTTCATTTGTATTGGGAAGAATTATTCCCAATACTTCGTATCACAGGGGAAGGTACAAGGAAGTTCCTTCATGGACAAACAACCTCGGATATTTATTTAAAGAATGATGGTGATTTGTTCCAAACATGTTGGCTTGATCCAACTGGAAGACTTAGAGGATTACTTGAATTAAGATTAGATAATTCGGGTGCAGATATAATTATTCTTGCAGGCGATATTAATGACCTCAGATCTAGTTTGGAGAAGGTTATTTTTCCGCTTGACAAAGTTCAATTGCAAAATACTAAGAGTATTAAGCGCATACTCTTTTTTTCTGGAAATGACTCAGATCAATTCGAAGAAATTCTATGGCAATTAGAAGATGAGCCTTTACCTCGAAAGAATTATGAATTTAACAAAGCCAGTCAATGTGAATATAATTTATGGAGAATTCGCAAAGGGATAATACAGGGAAATGAAGGAGTTAATCGAGACGCAAATCCTTTAGAGTTGGGATTACTTTATTTGATTGATCTAGATAAAGGTTGCTATATAGGGCAAGAAACTATAGCAAAGTTGTCAAGATCAGGTCATTTAAAGCAACAACTAAGATTTTGGAAGAGTGATTCAAATGTCTTGGTTGGAGAGAAGTTTACAGCGCCTCATGGGATAGAAGAAAATAAGAAGTCAGCAGGTGAGATAATCTCCTCAATGAGTGATTTGAATGGTAATTCCTATGGATTTGTTTTAGTAAAAAGATCAGGGCTTGGTCAAAATAAGCTCGTCTCAATTGATGACAAAAAGGTTATTGAAGTTTTCCTTCCTCAAAGATTTAAAGCTTTTTAATTATTATACTATTTAATAGCTTTTACTCATTTTCTAGCATCCAAGAAGCGACTTCCCAAGTTGCAATACAGTCATCGAAGTTATATTCTAAGATTTTATTTAAAGTGTTTTTTGCTCTTATTTTCTCTTCATTATTTGCTTTGTATTGCCTCCACCATAGTAATGCTTTAGAGCCATCAGCACTTTTATTTCTCCATTGAAATCCAATTAATTTGGCAACTGTTTTTAGACCATAGCTGTTAACTGGAAGTCTCCAATATTTACGAATTCGAGCATGAATATCTATGCACCGAGATTTCAGTTCTAGTAACTCTTGATTCCCAATTCCTTGCCTTTCTGCTAAACGACAAATTGCCAGAGACTCAGTCTCCCCATAGTGAAGTATTGGCCAGCTTGGATGAATATGTAATTTGGATCTAAGCTTTTTCCATAAAAGTGATTCATCCTCGCTATTAGATAGAAGTATTGGCTCATATTTTGCCTTTTTTATGTTCCATTGATTTCTTTCATCTCTTTGAATTGTAAGGAATCCATGCAGAAAATCTTCTTGAGCATCAGGATCTGACTCGATATCATAAATAAAAAGGCCTCTAGAATCTTTTATTTCAGGTAGAGAATTCGTGAAATCTATTCTCTCATAATCTCCAGTGCGTTGAATCTTAGCTTGAGAAATTATTTCATAAGCTATTTCTTTATGCTGCTCACCATATTTTGCCAGATTCTTGCCAAGTTCAATCTCATCAGAATTTGCCAAATCTTCAATATTTTTTATACCTATCTCTTCTAAGATTTGCCTCCTACGATGACCTATTCCAATAACTTCACTTAAGTGCCCTATCGATGAAGCTTCTTGATTGCAAACATTTTGCCATGCGCAAATAGAGCATTTTTTCCTATCAGTTGTAAGTGGTGGTGGAGTTTTAATTAATAGTCCTTTTCTTGCTTTACCTAGAATATCTAATACTTGAGATTTAAGAGACTCGTTTATATTAATCTCGTCGATCTCTAGGCCTTTATTTGTTGCACAAACAGCAACACCATTAGTAACTCTAAAGTTTTGGAATGGTTCTAGTAAGAGTGCTATTAGTCCTATGACAAGCTTATGCTCTCTAGTAAGTCGCCGTCCTTGTCTTGCAATTACAGGTTTATATGCAAAATCTCCCCATTTGCTTTGACCTTTTATTTTTTGAAGTATTGGTGGATGGACTTCAATTGCTTCGCCATTACTTTCTCCCTTTATTCTTAAACCAAGAATCGCATGGGCTCCATTTCTACAACCTTGAATTCCTTTTTCTGGTTTTTGGGGAATCAGTGCAACAAAACTTCGTTGTTGATGATCTAATTGGAGTGATCTGTGTGGAGTCCAAATTCTTTGATTTGCGTCACCATGCAAGTCAAGCCACGCTTTGCGCCGACATCGTATCCAATTTCGGAACAACCTGTCGGTTATAACTTTGGCTTTTTGTTCTTGGTAAGCCATGATCAAACATTAAGACTGTTCTTTTTTAAATCCTTTATATCTATTCAATTGTCATGCACACAAACAAGTTGCGCCTAACTTCTTCAAAAGTTCAGTTTGGTACAGATGGGTGGCGTGGAGTACTTGGAGTTGATTTTAATTTGGAAAGATTACTTGTTGTGGCAACAGCAGCTGCACAAGAGCTCGCTTCAAGAGCACCATTAAATTGTAAAAGCAGAACAATAATTGTTGGTTATGACAGGCGTTTTATGGCTGCTGAGTTTGCAGAGGTTGTTGCTTCAGCTGTTAGAGGCTGCGACCTCGAGCCACTCATAACTCAAACTTGTGTGCCTACTCCTGCTTGTAGTTGGGCTGTTTTAGAGAGGGAAGCCTTGGGTGCTTTAGTGATTACAGCAAGTCATAACCCACCTATTTGGTTGGGATTGAAAATTAAAGGATCGTTTGGTGGCTCTGTTGAAGGTGATTTCACAAAAGCAGTAGAAAAGAGAATATCCGCCAGTGGAATCACACCACCAATTGATGGATTTTCTAAGCGATTTGATGCAAGGGGAGAACATTTAAATGGGCTTCGCAAGAAATTTGACATTCCTTCCATAGTCAATGGTTTAAAGAGGATGAGGATGAAGGTCATAGTTGATCCAATGCATGGCTCTGCTGCTGGTTGTATTGGTGAACTTCTTGGTGAAAGTTCTATAGAAGTATTGGAGGAGATTCGCCATGAAAGAGATCCTTTGTTTGGGGGAAACCCTCCAGAACCTTTATCACGTTATTTAGGTGAAATCACCTCTTTAATAAAGACAAATATGTCCAATGGAATAACTTCTTTGGGACTTATTTTTGATGGTGATGGAGACCGAATTGCAGCTATTGATGAGTCTGGAAACTTTTGTAGTACGCAATTACTTATGCCCTTGCTTATTGATCATTTAGCAAAGGTAAGGAAATTACCTGGATGTGTTGTTAAAACTGTAAGTGGAATTGATTTAATGAGATTAGTAGCCGAAGACATTGGTAGAGAGGTGATTGAACATCCTGTAGGTTTCAAATATATAGCTGGAGAAATGCTATCAAAGGAAGTCCTTGTTGGTGGTGAAGAGTCAGGCGGAATTGGTTTTGGGATGCATCTTCCTGAAAGAGACGCACTATTCGCCGCAATGTTAATTCTCGAAGCAATTACAACCCGATGCAAGCCCCTTGGGGATAGTTTGGAATTGATTATGTCACGTTTTGGTAGAAGCCATTACGAACGTATTGATATTAGCCTGGCTAATATGCAAGAGAGAAGTAAATTACAAACTCTCTTGAATAACAGTTCAATTTCTTTAATTCTTGACTATCATGTGATAGAAGTAATACGTAAAGATGGTTTTAAATATCGTTTAGGTGATAATCATTGGTTAATGTTTCGCTTTTCAGGTACAGAACCCTTGCTAAGGATTTATTGCGAGGCTCCTACTGAGAAAATTGCTAAGGCAACGTTGAAATGGGGCCAAGACTTTGCTCAAGAAAATTGAAATAAATGAAAGATAAGCAACGTGATTTAGTTATTGCAAGTCATAATTTGGGTAAGGTCAAGGAGTTTGAATCTTACCTTTGTGGCTTTCCAGTTAGGCTTTTATCGCAGCCAAATGGATTACATATTGATGAAAATGGATCTTCTTTTATGGAGAATGCGCGTATAAAGGCTATCGCTGTCGCTAATGAAACAGATGCATGGGCACTTGCTGATGATTCTGGGTTATGTGTGAATTCTTTAGGAGGAGCTCCTGGGATTTATTCATCCAGATATGCAAAGAATGATAAGGACCGTATTAATCGATTGCTTAGTGAATTAGTACCTTTTGATGATCGTACTGCTTATTTTTCTTCCGCTCTCTGCCTTGCATCACCTGGAGCTAAGATTTTAATAGAGTCAGAAGGCCGGTGTGAAGGCTTGATTACACATTTTCCTAGAGGTGAAGGTGGTTTTGGTTATGATCCAGTTTTTGAAGTTTATGGAACAGGACTTACTTTCGCTGAAATGAGTAGAACAGAAAAACAATTTTTAGGGCATAGAGGAATTGCATTTTCATTACTAGAACCAGGTTTGAATAAGCTTTTTAAGGTTGATTAAATTTAGAATAAAATCTTTTCTAAAAGATAAAGCTTTTGATACCTTTAGGATCTCACCCAATTACCATGTAAGCCATATGGGATTTTGATAGGAAGTTCTAATTTTGCCTCTAATTCTAAATCTTTTGCTTTAAGAATTGCCAGTTCATTGACCTCTCTTTGTCCATCCCAGATAATTACAAATACCCAGCCATCATCTTCATCAGAGGTATTTGGATTTGGAATCATTGTTGGCTCATTGACAAAGCAATGTTGTCCCGAATTCCAGAAGCATTTTGTTCCATTAGTTAGATCTAATTTCTTTATCATTTGTAAAGGCCCGTTCCCTTCTTCTTGAGTGGCAGTAGCCATCCATGCATACTTTGCATGTAAGCCTTGCCTGTCTGGATTTACCATTCCAAATTCACAACATTGCTTACTTAGTTCTTCCACTTTCACTATACCTTCATCTAGGTTGATCTCACATCTTTTTAATCTCCCTTCAGGTATTGAGTTAAAGTTGATTTCTCGAAAGTCTTCATTTGGATTAATTGTGGGGAAGTCATCATAGTAAATACTTTCTACAAATATCTTCTTGCCTAGTTCCCAAGCATTTATATGATGAAAAACAAAACCAATAGGCGCATCAAATATTCTAGGTTGTTCTCCTGAGAACCTTCCGCTATCTCTAGGTATTAACCAGAATTTTGATAATTCATTTGGCTTAGATTTAAGACATTGAGCAGCTCCTCTAAAGCCAAAAATAAAAGGAATAGGATTGAAATCAATTGCATTTTGTAAGAAAATAGACCAGTTTGGTGTAATAGCAAAATCATGCAAAAATGCGAAACCATTGAAAGTATCTTTTCTGTCACTAATCAGTGTTCCTCCCTTCTTGCCTTGAGTTGCAAATTCCATTAACCTAATTGTACTTTTAGGGCCTGTATTTACTCCAAAAGTAACCATTCTTGGAGAGTTATGATGGCCTGGATCAAAACGAGGATGAGCGCTAAATGCTTCTCCATCTCGAAGAATTCCTCTTAAGTTGCTAAGACCTTTTGTCTCAAGATTCTCTGGATCTAGTGAATATGGACTAGCAGCCTCCCATAGAGCCAGAAGTTCGTCGCCAAGTTTTATTACATTAGTATTAGCAATATTTTTTAGACGCAAATCAAAAGCATTTTTAATAGCCCCTCCTTTCTTTTGTGTACCAAAAACACCTCGATAAATAAACTCTCCTGCCTCTTGCTCTTCTTTCCAAGCTTTTGTACGGACAAATTTGTTGCTAAAGATTACCTTTGAATTATTAAAGCTTATTGCTGTGATCATTCCATCTCCATCAAATGGATGGTGAACCCATTTGCCGCCTCGCTCTAATTGTCCTGGCCCATTTCGGTATAAAGTCCCAAATAGTTCTTTAGGTACTTTGCCTTTTGATAACTTCAATTCTACATTTGCCAATTCATTCTCAACATTTTTATAAGCACTAGCCCATTCTTTTTTCTGATAAGAATTAGATGTTGTTTTTTGATTATTAGTCACGCCTGAATTCGTCACGGGAAATTAAAAGTGGTGAAGTTAATAATGGCTTATAAAATTTAAAGTTGCGAGTTTATTTGTATTTGAACTTACTTCTATTGTTGGGGTCCAGCTTGTTCAAGGACGCCTTTGCTACTTGGGATTGAACCTGATCGCCGCGGATCGACTTCGGTGGCCATTCGCAATGATCTTGCAAAAGCTTTAAAGCATGCCTCAACAATGTGATGGGAGTTCTTCCCACTTAATTGGTTTATATGAAGTGTTAAGCCACTGTTATTGACAACGGCTATAAAGAATTCCTTGACCAATTCAGTGTCATAAGTTCCAATTCTTTGAGCAGGAATATGTAGGTCATAGCTTAGATGGGGTCTTCCTGAACAGTCCAAAACAACCTGAACTAATGCTTCATCAAGAGGAGCAAGGAAATGGCCAAAACGATTTAATCCACTTCTATTCCCTAGGGCTTGGGAGAGAGCTTGTCCAAAAGCAATTCCTACATCTTCATTAGTGTGATGGTCGTCAATATGGGTATCTCCTTTGGCAGCAACTTCAAGGTCAATTAGGCCATGGCTTGCAATCTGTTGAAGCATGTGGTCAAGAAATGACACACCTGTAGAAATTGCTGAGTTTCCAGAGCCATCTAGGTTTAATCGAATCAGAACATCCGTTTCGCCTGTTACGCGATGGGTTTCTCCTTTCCTTAATGGATTAGACATTTTAGTTTTCAAACGAGAAAGACATTTTGAAATTAAAAAAAATCACATTCCGTTTATGCAGTAACCGGCATCTACATAAACGGTTTGCCCTGAGATACCGCTTGAAAGGTCACTTAGCAAGAAAGCAGCTGTATTTCCAACTTCTATTTGGGTAACAGTTCGTCTTAAGGGAGCTTTTTCTTCGACGTTGTGAATCATATCCAGGATGCCTCCAATTGCCGAACTTGCCAAGGTTCTAATGGGCCCTGCGCTAATTGCATTTACTCGAACTTGCTTTTCTGCCCCAAGTTCCGCTGACAAATATCTCACTGAAGCTTCTAGGGCAGCCTTTGCAACTCCCATGACGTTGTAATTAGGAATTGCACGCTCAGCTCCTAGATAAGTAAGGGTCACGACTCCAGCACCCTCACTGAATAAAGGCTTTGCATACTTACAAAGTGGAGCCAGGGAATATGCACTGATTTCTAGTGCTCTTGAAAACCCTTCTGCCGTAGTTGCGCTGTAATCGCCAATCAGTTCTTCTTTCCCAGCAAAAGCAAGGCAATGAACCAGTCCATCTAATTGTCCCCAGTCAGCCTTAATAGTCTCAAAGACATTTTCTATTTGTGCGTTGTCTTGGACATTCAAAGGTAGAAAAAGACTTGGATTGAGAGGACCTGTCAGCTCTCTTACCTTTGCTTCAAAGCGACCTTTTTCATCAGGTAAGTAGGTGATTCCTAGTTCTGCGCCTGCAGCCTTGAGTTGTTGAGCTATGCCCCAGGCAATAGATCGATTGTTGGCTATGCCTGTGACAAGGATTTTTTTGTTGCTTAGATCTAGAAGCATCTGAACGTAATTGCATGGAAACTTTTAATGATTCTCTCCTATGCCGTGCCAATTGTTTAAAAAAAGTTTTTTTTAAACTCCCTCTTTAGCTTTGCAGGATCATTGAAGAGCTTTTGAGAAATCTATGGTTCGTACAAATTCGACAATGCTCCAATTAGGCATTTCCTTACCATCTTTTGACTTGCCTGTGGTTCCTGATAGCAATTTGCACTCTTTGCCTGAATTAAGAGGATTGAAACGCATAAACCACTTGATTGTTCAGAAGAAACCTTTGCTTTTTATGTTTTTATGTGCCCATTGTCCTTTTGTTAAGCATCTAGAACTTGGCTTGACAGCCTTAGATAAGGATTATGGAGATAAAGTTCAAATCTACGCAATTGCAAGTAATAGCATCAGGACTCATCCACAGGATGGTCCTGAAAACTTAGCTTTTCAATCCAGACAAAATGGATGGAGGTTTTTATATC
>QCKF01000015.1 GCA_003215545.1 Prochlorococcus sp. AG-409-L14
GAATTGGGTTTTGAGCAGTCCTCGAGTTCAGCGATTTTTAATTTCTGAAAATGGCCAGCCGATCAAAGTTCGAGCTAGGCATGCTTTGATCATGAGTCGTTGGCAAAAGTGGATTTTCCCCGCTCTTTGCTGTCTCCCTTATCTTTTATGTTTATCTTGGCTTTTAACAAAGGAACTTTATTGGATTTTTCAGGTGATGCTCGCACCTTTTGTAATGGGGGGTGTACTTGCAGCTTTGACTTTATGGCTTGCCAAACAAGAATTTAAGACTTTGCGACCTCCTAAGAAGTAGGCTCAGGTAAAAATCTGAATTGTGAGTGTGATTTACCTTCCTGAAGATTCCTGGGCAGCCAGTTCTTGCGTTGGCAATCAACAGCGTGATTCCTTGGCCCGGTTTTGGCTCGCAGCTCCTGACGATCTTTTGCCCAGCCTTTGGGGCTCACCCCTTGGTCAATCAACGAAGGAATTGGTAAAGCAGCTAAATGCTAATTCTTCATTTTCTGATGAACAGAATGAGCTCCGTAATGCAATTGGAGAAAGGCTAAAGGCAGGTTTTGGTTCTCCAAATGCAATTCAGATGCTTTTAGCAGCTTGGCTATTTTCACCACCTGGGCTCATGAAGATTGCCAATGCAGAAACAGTTCTTCCTAATTGGTTGATTCAAGACTATAAAGAGATGTACGAGCTGTCAGGAGAACAAATACAGGCTTCTTCTGCTCCCTCAAATATTAATCAAGAGTTTAATCCTGAAGCTTCTAATTCAGATATACCTGATCCAGATTTCGGGGAATTTCCTTCAACTCTTCAAGAGTTAGTAAATAATAGAATTCATCTGAATCGCATGTTAGGACTTGCTAATTTGTATTTTATTGATCCTGAAGATATTGAAATAAGAGATGAACTTCGGAAACTTAGACTTGATTTAGCTTCTTTAATTGAAGGTTGCTCTGAAAATGAACTGGAGGCTCTTTGGTCAACTGATTTAGGCGATCGTTTTTGGGCTTTAGTTAGGTCGGGAATCCAAAAGGAAGAAAATACTGGTTCAGAAGAAGAATGGAAACAAAAAGCCACAGCTGCTCTTCAGCCATCTAATGGTGGAGGTTTTGGAGTTCCTGGAGCAATTAATTCTTTCCTTATCGCCATGCTTTTTTATGAACCAGGAACGATGCGTGTTGACGCTCCAGAGCAGAAGTTGCCTGGTTGGCTACTTTTGCCATACCAGCAGGTTTTCGCAGAATCTTTGCCAACTGGTGGCTGATACTTTCAGCTGCTACGAATGAAAATACTTATTTCACATACTAATTATCCTTCTCAATTCAGACGAATAGCGCCTGCATTGATAGAGGCTGGTCATGAAGTTGTTTTTCTTTTTCAAAATCTTGAATGGCATGCACCCAAGCCTCGAGATGGATTAAGACTTATTCAGTACCAGCTTCATCGTGAAGGAGGCTCAGAGGCTTTACATCCTTATTTGAGACGTTTTGAAAATTGTGTTCTTGAAGGCCAGGCAGCTTTTCGTGCTGCATATCAACTTTTTGAAGGAGATTGGTATCCAGATTGCATTTTGAATCATGTCGGTTTTGGTAATGGTTTTTATCTAAGTGATTTATTTCCTAATGCAAAAAGGATTGGTTTTTTTGAATGGTATTACAACTCGCGAGATTCAGATGTTGATTTTCTTAGGCGAGGTTCTGTAGAGCCTGAAAGGGCTATGAGAATTAGAACGTGGAATGCTCAAGTTCTTCTTGAATTAGCTCATTCACATGTTGGTGTAGTCCCGACCAAGTGGCAATTGCAACAATTTCCTGATCATCTGAGATCCAGATTAAAAGTCATTCATGAGGGGATTGATGTAGGCCGCCTTGCTTCATTGAAATTGCAGCCCAAGCCAACATTTGAGTTCCTTCCACAAAATTCAAATGTCGAGATATTGACCTACGTGAGTAGAGGCTTTGAGGAGTATCGCGGCTTCCCTCAAGCTATGGAGGCTATTGCAGAACTTCTGAAGCGCAGGCCAAATCTTCATGTCTTAGTAGTAGGAAGTGACGTTGTTGCTTATGGAGCAACTAGGCCAGATGGAGCTACTTGGCGCGAATGGGCACTTAAGGAATTGTCCTTCGATTTAGATAGGTTGCATTGGATGGGACCTTTACAGGAAGAGGAATATCACAAGGTCTTATCTGTTAGCCAAGTCCATTTGTATTTGACAGTTCCTTTTGTTTTGAGTTGGAGTTTGCTGGAGGCCATGGCAGCAGGTTGTTCAATTGTTGCTAGTGCCACTTCTCCAGTGGAGGAGGTCTTAGAGGACAGTCATAGTGCGCTACTTGTGGATTTTTTTAGTCCTAAACAACAGGCTGATGCCATAGAACGTTTACTTGATAATCCAGACTTGGCAGCACGCTTAAGTAAGGCTGCTAGCACTCATGCAAAGGCCTATTCCCATGAGATTGGTTTGGCTTCTTGGCAAGCAATTATTGAAAGCTGCGGTTAGAGAACTGACACGTAAAGGTTATAGGGACTTGCCATATGGTGTATAAAGGGGCGCGTAAGCTGCAAACGGCTTGCAACCAGCCGCCCCCTTGGTGGGTGCGGTTGTGAGGAGTTCACTTCCAACACCCACCAAAAAAGTCCTACTGCACTGATGAGCTACAACAACATTTCAGGAACCGATACAGCGAATACGCTGCTTGGAACCTCAGGAGCCGATTCCATCGTTGCCCTTCAAGGAGAAGACACAGTCATCCTTGGAACAGGCGTCGATAACGATTACGTTGATCTTGGGGCTGGTAATGACCAGATCCAATTCATAATTGATGGCACCAATTCCTCCGTTGAAGGTGGAGTTGGTAATGACTCACTTTTCATAACTGTCGGCCTCACTTCCTCAACCATTTCTGGTGGCGGCGGTAACGACACTCTCAGCCTTACCTCAACTGCTAACACAGACTTCTTTAAAGGAGGTGGAGGCAATGACACCATCCTTCTTGCGAAGGGTATGGCAGGAGGCACAATCTGGGGTGGAGACAGCTCTAATACGTCAGACGATGGAGCAGACTCAATTTTCGTCGACGCAACTGCTAGTGCCGCGTACATCCAAGGCAATGGCGGAGCTGACTCAATCCTTATTGATGAGACAAAGAACTCCACCGTATATGGCGGACAAGGTAATGACACCATTACTCTTACATCTCACTTCAGCGCTGGTGTCTTAGGTGGCGCTAAAGGTGCTGACACAATCCTCTTTGGTAATACAGTTAAAGCAGGAGCCTCTGTTTACGGTGGTTCACTCTTTGATACCTCTGATGACGGTGCTGATTCCATAAGCTTTGGTAGTTCACTATCTAGCGCTTGGGTTAACGGAAATGGTGGTGCTGACACCATTAACATCGGCCAAAGAAATGTTTACCAGTCATCCGTATATGGCGGACAAGGTAATGACTACATTTCTGGAGCTGGTAATGGTGGAGCTACATATTCCTACTCCACACTTGCAGGAAGCCTTGGTAACGACACCCTGCTTTTAGGCAGCACAAGCACCCTTCTTAATTCAAATATCTGGGGTGGACACTCAAGTGCAACAACTGATGGAGAAGATTCAATCTCCATCGGTGCAGTAACTGTTCAAACAAGTACTGTTTTGGGTAGCGCTGGTGCTGACACCCTCTTCGTAGGCAGCTCTCAGCAAGGCAATATCCTGAGTTCCACAGTCTTCTCTGGTGCTGGAACTGATTACATCTCAGCAACTGGTTCATTAGTAAGCAGCACAATTAATGCTGGTGCTGGTGATGACACCCTTTGGCTGAACCATTCAGGAACAGGCATCAACGTTTCCTCTTACATGTACGGCGGTGCTGGTGCTGACACCTTGCTCGCAGGAACTATTTGGGGAGGCACAGTATTTGGTGACACCTCTGCAGCAGATACTGCAGGTGGTAAGGACTCCTTGAGCTTCGGAGTTGCTTCAGCAGCAACCATCTACGGTGCAGCTGGTGCTGACACCCTCAATATCACTGGTGCTACATCTGCATACATTGATTCTGGTGCTGGTGGAAACTGGGTGACTGGTGGTGGCAGTGGCTTCTCTGCAAGCACTATGTTGGGTGGTTCTTCGTCTGACACATTGAGCTTCGGTCAAGGCGGATGGCTGAAGAGTTCCTTGGATGCTGGTGGAGGTAATGACTCACTTGCATTCGGTGGCAACATCACTAGCTCCACGATTAGGAGTGGTACTGGTCGTGACACACTTCAGTTCAACGTAAACGGTCTTGTTACCTCTACGGTTTACGGATCTACTGATGACGCTGACCTCATTACTGGTGCAGCAGCAGCACTTGTTTCTTCCTCCAGTATTTACGGTGGTGGTGGTAACGACCTGCTTGGATTCAATGGATCTACAGGCGGTAACATCGGCTTAGGTGCTGGTCAAGACACCTTCTACTTCGGTGGAATCGTCTCTGGTGCATCCATTGTTGGTGGTACAGGTAATGACTCCATCCTGTTCAACAGCCTTGGTACAGCAGCAAGCTTCGGTCACGGCAGTGATACAGCCGTAGCCAGCGACGGAAACAACACCTTCTTCTTCGGAAGTGGTGACGGTAACGACACTCTTGCGTTCACTCAGACCAACGCAGGTCTTGTGGTTGCAGTTGACTCCAGCCTCGGAGCTACAAGTAGCTACACCTTCTCTGGATACTCCAACGTATCTGTCAGCTTCGGTACAGGTGGACTTACAACCATCTTTACTACAGGTGCATCTACAAGTTCTGGTACAACTGGTATTACAGGAATCTCCTTCACAACCGTCAGCACCAGTGCAATCACAGCACTTGGTTGATAGTTCTTCAATCAGATTCACCTTTTTGGGGCCCATTAGGGCCCCATTTTTATGTCTTTTTCTACCATTCTGCTCTCTTGGCCTGACTGTTTAAGTCTTGATAGCTATGAGTCTCAATCTTTAGAGAGATCCGCCTGTTTAGTCAGATTGGGACATTTTCAGCATGCAGAATCATCTTTACTTGCGCTAATTACGCGGAAAGCATCATCACTAAGAGATGCATTAGCTTTACTTGGCTACCTTCGCTTGAAACAAGGTTCAATTTCTGCATTACGAGCAGTCATTGGAAAACTTGAAGAGGATGATTCTGATTCTTGGCAAAGTAGATGGTTAACTGCTCATTTACTTTTTCAAACCGGACGCACAGCTGAACTTATTCAAAAAGATTCTTTTTTTTGGAGAGATATTTCTAAGAATCCTTTATTAGGCTATTTATTAATTAGTTCATATTTGGTACAAAGAGATTTGTTGTCAGCAGAGACTTTGCTCAACAAATTGGAAAAACCATATTCTTTGGATGCATTAAGATTGCAGGCAGGATTATTAAATGCTAAGGGTAAGCCTTTACAAGCTTTAGAGCTTTTAAAGCCTGCATTATTACGTGCACCTAATGATAGATACCTTATCGCACAAATTTTTGATCTTGTTATTGGTGCAAGAGTTGCTCCAGAGATAGTCCCAATTGCGAGAACTGTTCTTAATAGGCATGGCGAACATCCCGATGTACTCAATAATGTAACTGCAGTGAAGTTGTTTCAGAGACAACCTGGATTTGCTAGGCGAGCTGCCTTACTTTTACAGACTTGGACTTCAGTTGGACTGGGTAATGCAGGAATGCCAAATCAGATATGTAGTTATGAGCAGTGTGGACATGCAGATTGGATTGAGTTTTTGCATCCAGCAATTTGGGAACAACCATTAGTAAATATTGAATTAAGTGGCAACCTTGCACTTCATTTGGCTAGTGTTCAATCACCTAGATATGTAAGGCACTTAACTAATTTTCTAGGATCAGTTGCTTCTACACCTGCACAGAAGAAGTTAGCCATTGCATCTACAAAGCTAAAACCTTTAGACCAGAAAAAGACTAATCATTTGAAAATTGCTTGGGTTACTGGTGACCTTTCTCCTCATCCTGTTAGTCGTTTTCTAGAGCATTTTTTTGTAGCTTCTCATGAACAACGACGCCATCAACATATCGTTGTTAGTGTTAATGATCATGGTACAGATTCTGTAGTCCCAAAATTTCAAGGGATGCCTAATTTAGACTTATTAGATGTTTCCAGAGTAGATAATCTCGAAAGAGTATCTCGTATTCGTTCTTTACAGGCTGATATTGCAATTGATTTGAGTGGCTGGACAGGTGGACATTTTGCTTTTGGTTTTTTAGCAAGATTGGCACCAATTCAAATTAACTATTTGGGATACTTTGCAAGCTCTGGGATACCTTCGATTGATTATTGGTTAGGGGATAGTGAGCTTTTCCCTGAAAGGATGTCTGAATGGCACTCTGAGAAGATATGGCGTTTGAAACGTCCTTTTATAGCGTGGCAACCTCCAGCAAGTTTACCTGAGGGATGTGTTGAGATCACAGACCCTCCTTCAGGTTCAATTCGTTTTGGGAGCTTTAATCATAATCGAAAGTTATCTGACAAGACTTTAAGTTTGTGGGGAAAACTACTAAATAATGTTCCAGGTTCAAAATTAGTTCTTAAGGCGAGTTCGAGCGAAGACCAACCTACACAAACTTTGCTTAGGCGTAGGATGTTACGGAATGGCTTAGATCCAGAGAGGGTTGAATGGCTTGCTTTGACAGCAACTTGTGAAGAACATCTGATGCAATATCGAAATATAGATGTTTCTCTAGACCCATTCCCTAATGGTGGATGTACAACTACATGTGAGGCTTTATGGATGGGAACTCCCGTTGTAACTATGGAAGGAAATCATTATGTAAGCAGAATGAGCACTGCTGTTTTAAGAGGATCCAATTGTCCAGAATGGGTTTGTTCTTCTGAAAATGAATATCTCAATTGCTGTATTAAAATTGCTAATGATTTGCAGAGTTTTAGACAAACAAGAGATTTATGGCGTAAAAAATTAATTAATAGTCCTTTGGGTAATGCTGCTGATTTAATGCAAAACTTGGAATTTGCATTTGAAGAAATGATTCAAGCACAAATTTCTAATTAGATAGGTGGCAAATCCTTGATTTTATGCATATAGGTAGTTTCTAGACTTTGTGTAAGTCTTTTTGTATTAAACATTGAAGTTGAGGAGATTTTTTCTCTTAGATTTTGTCTGGATATTTTATTGCGATGCCCTAATTCATGTAACCTTTTAGTTATAGCAATGTATTCATCAATATTATTAGCAATCCATTGCTCTTGGTTGGCATATTTTAGAATAGAGGATGATAGTCTTCCTGTCATTCCTTTCCCTCTGAGTGTAATTACAGGGACCCCCATCCACAAAGCTTCACATGTAGTCGTTGCCCCTCCATAGGGAATTGTATCTAAGGCTACATCTATTTCGCTATATCTTTTTAGATGATTTAAGCCTCCTTTAACCCAATCTAATAAAATTAAATTTTTGTTGTCCATACCTTCATTTTTAAACCTTTTTTGAATTCTTATTTGTTCACTTTTCTCATGGAAACTTATGCTTTTTAGGACTAGTTTTGATCCTGGATTTGCCTTAATTACTTCGCAGAAAAGCTTAATTGTCTCATCAGTTAACTTTCTGGCATGATTGAAACAACCAAATTGGAAATCAGGATTTTTGGAACGTTGCTCAATAGGTATATGACCTCCAGAGTCAAAGGCCATATATCCATTAGGGATGTTAATTAGATTATGTGCATTTTTTTCAGGTTCTCGCAATCCGCCAAATAATTCCTTATCACCTATCCAACCATCTATAGATTCAAGATAAGTTGGCGCAGGATATCCCAAATAACTCAGCTGAATAGGTGCGGGCTTATGTACAAGTAGCCCAAGTCTACTTCCACCAGTAAATCCACCAAGTTCAATAATGATGTCAAGTCTTAGATCTGCAATTAATCTTGCTGCTTGCTGATCGTTGGCAAAACGAATGTCGAGCCAATTTTCGGAACTTTCTTGTAGCTGATTAGTTATCCAGTCATTATGTGGACAGGAATTTATAGCCCATACCTCAAATTGCTTTTTATCATGCTGTTTTAGAATAGGTAACATAAATCTTGCTACTGGATGATTGCAAAAGTCTGAAGATAGATAGCCAATTTTTATTCTTCTATTTTTACTTTTATCTAACAGATAATCTAGCCAAAGATTATTTGGCCCTAGAGATTTCTTCTTTTTCTCCCATTCTTTGGCTTGAATTTCCATGTGACTTAAGGGCATGAGGCCATAGCTTGCCCCGAGAAATTGTCTATTGAAGATGTGTATATCTTTTAATGGTGTTGTCTCTAAATCTATTGAATTGTATAATTGTTTTGCTGGTTTTATTTGTCCCATTTCTGCTAGAGATTGAAGGAATGCTTCCCCTAATTCCCAATTTTTTGGATGCAAAATTAGTGATTTCTTGAGTACATTATGAGGAGCTACTGTGTATTTCAGGCTTTTGAGTGAGCTAGATAAATTAAGCCAGTGAGCAGGCTGATATGGGGATTCTTCACATAAAATTTTTAGTATTTTGCAAGCTTCTTCATAGTCATTTTGTGCAATCTTAAGGCCTGCTAAAGCTCCTTTTATTTCAAGCTTTCTTTTATTTTCCTTAGAGACATTTTGCCATATTTTCTCTGCTTCTTTGTATTTGCCTAAGTCACTAAGCAAAGATATACGGTTAGCAGTCATTCGGAAATCATTCTTATCTAATTCCTGAGCATTATTGAAAGCTTTCAATGCGTTCTCTATTTGATTCATTCTTGTAAGACATACACCTAATGTGCTCCAAGCTAATTTGTTCTTTGAATCGCGTCTTATTACACTTCTTAATTGGTTTTGACATAGATTGAGCTCGCCTAAATCAAGAAAACATTCTGCTTGTGCTATCAGTAATTTGAGATCTTTAGGATATTGAACTCGTGCACGTTCTATTGCTTTAAGAGCATCTTTGGGTTTCTTTAGCTCTCGAAAGCAGTTGGCTGCATTAATGCTGAAACTAGTATTTGGAGGAAGTATCTCTAGCCATTGATGGTAATGTTGAGCTGCATCAATGAGTCGATTTGAGGATCTCAACAAAGCTCCTAGATTGATTGCATCAGAGAGGAACTCTGATTTCTCTACCTCTTTCAGCGAAAGGAGCTGCTTGTAGAGGTTTATCGCCTCTTCTGGTCTGTTCTTGATATGTGCTTTGTGAGCTTTCTCTCTAATGAATGCTGGATTGATAGACACCTCTAATGCTGTTTCTAAGGAATCCTACGCGGATGGTGGCATGAAACATAGCCCTCATGAACTCTTGGCAAGGCTTTGTGAAGGGAAGATTAGTCCCGAAGAGGCGATAAGCATAGTTAATGAATCTAGAAAGCAGGGTGATTATGCCCCTCAATGGAGTGTCCCTTTAGGGTTGGCTTTGTATCAAGCCCAGCGACATGACCAGGCTTTGGAGGCTCTAAACCAATATCGCAAAGAATGCGAATTGATAGTTGATTGGCATATTGTTTGTGGGATGGTTGCAAGACAGATTCCTGAAAAAGAAAAACTTGCGATTGATTGTTATACGAGAGCTTTAGAGTTAGATCCAAGTAGACCAGATATATATTATAATTTAGGAAATCTCTACAAAGAAGATGAACCTGAAAAGGCAGAACCTTTATATCGAAGTAGTATAAAATTAGATTCCGGCTCAGCGACAGTTTGGCATAATTTAGGCATAGCTTTAAATAATCAAAATAGATTTAAAGAAGCACTTACTCCGCTTAAGTTTAGTTTAATGCTAGACCCTTTTGTCGCGGATGTATGGTGTAATTTAGGATTGGCATACTTTGGTGAGGATGATTTTTTACTGGCTGAAGGATGCTTCCGTAAGTCAGTAGCTTTAGATCAGGAACATGCAGCCAGTCATTTGAACTTAGGGAATGCATTAGTTGCTACCTTTAAAGCTGAAGAAGCAATACGTTTTTTAGAGCGAGGTGTTGAGCTTGAAAGTAGTTCAACCAATTCCTTGTTCAATCTTTCTTTGGCATATTTATTATGTGGCAGATATAAGGAAGGTTGGGAATATTATGAGGCAAGATTTCAGTCAAAAGATTTTAATAAGGCTCAGGTGCCCACTTCCGGTCCAATGATAAGACGTTTTGAGGACCTTCCTAATAAAGAAGGTCCTACCTTAGTTGTTTGGAGTGAACAGGGAATGGGGGATTCAATACAGTTTTGCCGTTATCTATCAATGCTTGATTCATCTGATATTCCCTATATATTTATGACAAGGACTTGTTTATTAAAGTTGCAAAAGGAATGGACTGGACTAGGCGAACGTGTTATTTCGATTGATAATAAAGATCCTGAAAATGATAGTAGACCCCATGTTTCTTTGATGAGCCTTCCTCTTTTATTTGGCACTGAAATACATACTGTTCCTGCAAATGTTCCATATCTTTCAACTACGCAATCTACGCCCAAGAATCTTGTTATACCACCTTCACCAGGAGGTCTTTCTGTCGGTTTTGTTTGGGCATCCAATCCTGATAATAAAGCAATGTATCGGAATAAGAGTATGCCTGCTGAATTATTAATGCCTAGCCTAGTTAATTTGGCTAAGTTAGATTTAATTACTATACATAGCTTGCAATTTGGAGAGGACGCAGACGAAATTGGTGAATGGCGGGATATGCCATTTATAACTGAATGGAAAGATGAGTTAAAAG
The DNA here is from genome assembly GCA_003215545.1 of Prochlorococcus sp. AG-409-L14. Taxonomy (GTDB): domain Bacteria; phylum Cyanobacteriota; class Cyanobacteriia; order PCC-6307; family Cyanobiaceae; genus AG-409-L14. The sequence continues at coordinate 10,683 of QCKF01000015.1, forward strand.
ATTATGCAGATACAGCACATGTTATTCGGCAATTAGACCTTGTTATTTCAGTTGATACAGCTGTAGCTCATCTTGCAGGAGCCCTAAATCGTCCTACATGGTTACTGCTCAATGTCAATGCGGATTTTCGTTGGTTAAGAGAAAGAAGCGACTCACCTTGGTATCCAAGTCTTCGGTTGTTTCGTCAAACAGCCCATGGAGATTGGAATTCAGTTGTTGACCAGGTAAAAGATGCATTAGATGTAATGTTTTTGATGGATCTTCGTAGGTTGACTGCCTCTAGTAGCCTTACATGACAATGTCTAGATCTCATATACAGAATCATCTATCGATAGAAAGCATGGAAGAGCTTGTTTTGAGACTAGAGCTCTTGCCCAAATTATTGAGACGTCAAGAAGAAGAAAAGATTACTAAGTTAGTAGCAATAGAGTCTGAGTGGATTGATTCAAAATCCAAGGACTTATTTGCTGACAAAGATGAAAATGAATTTTTAAAAACTCGTGGTTGGACAAAACAAGATCTTGAGATGCATATTTGTTTGCCAGAAGCACTTCGACGCTTTGCAAAGCAGCGTTTTGGTCCTGGAGTAGAAGAAAGCTTTTTGGCTAGTCAAGGGAGTAGAGACGAGGTGATCTATTCTTTGCTTAGGGTCAAAGATGCAGGTTTAGCGCGTGAATTATGGATTCGCCTTGAAGAAGGAGAAGTTACTTTTGCAGAAGCAGCACAGAATTACAGTGAAGGTGCTGAATCTGATCGCAAAGGTGTTATAGGTCCGATGCCTATAGGTTTATTGCGCCCCCCTGAGCTTGCTGATTGTTTGAGAGCCCTGCAGCCAGGAGAATTAATGCCGCCAAGGGTTTTTGGTGAATGGTATATCTTATTAAGGCTTGAAAAACTTCTTCCTGCTCGCTTAGATACATCAATGCGAGAAAGATTATTGCAAGAGAAGTTGGATACTTTCCTCAAGGAAAGGGTTGGTAATCTGCTAGCTGGTAAGAAAGTTGAAGATTTCTATTATGAAAGGGGTTCATGAGTAATCAGAGTACAAATACTTTTCAAGATTTATTGTCTAGGATTCCTGCCTTTGCAGGATTGAGCCAGGATCAACTTGAGTGGCTTGCGCATAGGGCAAGACCTTTTCATTGCAATGTTGGTCAAGATCTTCTTCGTCCTGATCGTATCCCTGAATATTGTTTTTGTATTGTTGAAGGTCGGGGACGCTTATTGCATCAAGACCCTGGTTTAAGAAGACCTATAACGCTTGCTTATGCACGTGTTAATGATCTTATTGGGTGGGCAGGTTTGGTTAGAAGGAGTCCTTGTGAGTGGTTGACTGCAGCAACTCCTTTAAAATTAATTGGGATAGCTTCCGAAGACTTTTATCAATTAGAGAGAGAATGTAAGGGGTTTTCTAATTGGTTAGATGAAAGCAATTCACCTTCAGAAATTATTAGTGTTTTAGAGCCAGCATTACGTAGCCGTCCACATGCCGAACCAAATGAAAGAGAGGTTTTAAGAGAGTTAATTCCATCACTGCAAGTCATCCCTGCTGCAAATCTTCGTGAGTTGCCAAATGATGAGGGGATTTGGCTATGGAATTCTCAACCTGAAGGATTTCAAGTACCTATTGGTAAACCAGTCGATAAAGTTCTGCTTGCTCAGATTCCACTTGGAGAACCACTTAGGTTATTGCGGGCTGATTCTGAGGCTTGGCATAGAATGATGGATCCTCCTTTGGAGGCGCAACAAGAATCATCTTTGCAAGTTAATCAACAAAGCGAACAAGATGATCGCTATTCAGATCTATTGGAGTCGCCTCAAGGAGAGCTTATTAATAATAAAGATAATGCTGAAAATAATTCAGAGCAATATTTTAAAGGTCAATCTATCCCCGTAGTTACTGGAGCAGGTGGACTTGGCCAGACGATGGCTTGTCTCGAAATGTTGGCTCGCTATTACAAGTCCCCCTTTAGAAGAGATGTTATTGAAAGAGCTGCAAAAGAAAGTCTTGGAGGTAGAGCTCCTAGTCTTCAGCTAATAGGAAATCTTTCAACCTTGATGGGGTTCACTGGGACCTTGGCTGATTTGCCTGAAGCTCAACTTTATAGAGCACCATTTCCATGCTTTGCAATCTTGTATGGACAACCATCTATGGTTCATGACATAGCCAATGGTGTAGTTAAAGCTGTTATTCCTGAGTATGGAAGAGTTGAGCTTGCTCTTGATCAACTTACGTGTGATCAAGGTGGAGCAACTTTACTTATGTTGCAACCAGGAAGGGATACACAAAGAAAGAAATTAGGACTGTCATGGTTTTTCCCTCATATTAGAAAATATCGTAGAAGTCTTTTTGAAGTACTTGTAGCTTCACTTGTTCTTCAATTACTTAATTTAGCTCAACCTCTAGTCCTTCAACAAATCTTTGACAAGGTTATTGGTCAGCAGAATTTAGATACTTTATATACATTGGGGTTGATTTTACTCTTGGTCAGTCTCTTTCAAGGAATTATAGGTGCTGTTCGAACTTATTTATTTGCAGATACTACAAATAGAATTGACATAGTTTTAGGATCACAAGTTGTTCAGCATTTATTGCGCTTACCTTTAAGATACTTTGATAGAAGACCCGTAGGAGAATTACAAACTAGACTTGCAGAATTAGGCAATATAAGAGGTTTTCTTACCGGCAGTTTACTTACTTTATTATTAGATGGTGTTTTTTCAATGATTTATATAGCCGTAATGGTTATATATAGCGGGGTTCTTACTGCAGTCACATTAGGTGTAGTGCCGCTTTTCTTGGCTCTTACAGTTGTTGCGTCTCCTGCTATTAAAGGACAACTAAGAAAAGCGGCTGAAAAGAATGCAGCAACTCAAAGCTTATTAGTTGAGTCTTTGACCGGTGTACAGACAATTAAAGCTCAGAATGCAGAGAATTCTGTTCGATGGAATTGGCAAAAGAGATATTCAGCTTTTATGAGTGAAAGCTTTAGATCATTATTGATTGGTAGTGCTACAGCTACAACTGGTCAGTTTCTTAATCAATTAACAAGTCTTTTGACTTTGTGGGTTGGGGCATTCCTTGTAATTAAAGGAGATCTAACAATTGGACAATTAATTGCATTTAGGATTATTTCTGGGTATGTTATTGGACCATTATTAAACATTGCAACTAGCTGGCAGACTTTTCAAGGTGTTGCTCTTTCGATAGAAAGATTAAGTGATGTTGTTGATGAACCAGCTGAAGGCTCCAAGGATGAAATGAATCAGCTTCCTTTGCCACCTGTGGCTGGGGAAGTTAATTTTCAAAATGTCGATTTTAAATTTAATGAAGGTTCTCCATTAGTGGTTCAAAATGTAAGTTTTAAAATTCCTTCTGGTTCTTTTATAGGAATTGTTGGTCGGAGTGGAAGTGGTAAAAGTACGATTATGAAATTACTACCTCGTTTATATGAACCTACTAGCGGACGAATCTTGATAGATGGATATGATATTTCTAAATTGCAATTAGGGTCTGTCAGGCGCCAAATAGGAATTGTTCCCCAGGATAGTTTGCTTTTTGATGGAACTATTAGGGACAATATTGCACTAACTGTTCCAGATGCTACAAGTGACGAGATAGAAGCTGCAGCCCGCGTAGCTTGTGCCCATGATTTCATTATGGACCTTTCAGAAGGCTATACCAGTAGGGTTGGAGAACGTGGCAGTGCACTTTCTGGAGGACAGCGTCAACGTATAGCAATTGCTCGAGCTGTACTTCAGAGTCCAAATCTTTTGATTCTGGATGAAGCCACTAGTGCTCTTGACTATTTGACTGAGAGGCAAGTATGTCTCAATTTGAAAAAGGCGTTTGAGGGCTCTACGGTCTTTTTTATTACACATAGACTGACTACTATCCGTTCAGCTGATGAAATCTTGATGATGGAAGCTGGTTCTCTTGTTGAAAAGGGAACACATAACGAATTAATAGATCAGCAAGGTCGTTATTACGCTTTATACAGCCAGCAGGAGGCCGACATTGACTGAGGAAAGAAATGATCTCCCTTCTCTAGATGAGAAAGAACTAAAAGAGGAATCTTTGCCTTCTGATTTAAAGCTTTGGGAAGGTAGTTCGGCTTATGTCGAACAAGGTACGCATTGGTCTTCGGCTTTGATTTGGATTTGTTCTGCTCTCTTAGGCGGAACTCTTCTTTGGGCTTTTACAGCTCGTCTTGATCAAACAGTAACTGCTAGAGGCCGTTTGCAGCCTGCAGGAAGTGTTAGAGAGGTTGAATCGCCAAGTGGTGGTGTAGTTAGCAAGGTTTACGTTGAAGATGGACAGATTGTTAAACCTGGAGAGGCATTGTTTGATGTAGAAGCAAAAGGTTTGGCAAGTAGGCGCAAAGCATTGAGTACAAGTCTTAGGCTTTTAGAGCTGCAAGCAAGTGGATTAAAAACAATTATTGAAAGTGATGGGGATCCTTCTAGGTTCGAAAATCTTCCTGCAATCCCTCCTGTTCAAGACCCTGTTTTATTTTCACAATTGACAACAGCTAGACAGCAAACTTTGCAATTGCGATCTCAGCTTGGCCAGATAAATGCAAGACTTGCTAGTCGAAAAGAGACATTAAGACTTCGTCAATTAATAGCAGCTGATTTAGAGCCTTTATATCTAGAAGGTGCCATGTCTAGGAATCAATATCTGTCACAGTTAAATCAAGTCCAAGAAAGTCGAGCCGATGTTGCGACTTTAAAAGAGGAGTTGGTTCGTATTATTGGTTTGGCGGCAGGGCAGCTTAATACTATTAATAGGCAGATGCTTAGCTTAAGAGCAGAGTTGGTTGCTACTAAGGAGAATTTGGCATATAGAACTATTAAGGCACCAATTGAAGGTAAAGTATTTGACTCAAAAGTTGCACCTTATACTGTTATAAATGCTAATCAAACTGTATTAAAATTAGTTCCATCTAAACAGTTACAGGCGTCCATCCAAATTAGTGATGCTGATATTGGATTTTTGAAAGTTGGATTGCCAGCAACTGTTTCAGTCGATTCTTTTCCTTCTGGTGAATTTGGATATATAAATGGTACACTTACTTCTATAGGTTCAGATGTTTTACCACCTGATGATAAATTTCCACAATATAGATTCCCAGCAATAATCACATTGAAAGAGCAAACTGTTGAGGCTGGCAAGAATACGCTTAATTTACAGAGTGGTATGGGTGTTAATGCCAATATAAAACTTAGATCTAGGCCTGTGATAACAATTCTCAGTGATTTATTTATTAAACAATTAGATGGGGTTAAGCGATTCCGTTAGTTTTGCCAAAATCCATAGGATTACTCCTCTTTTTAGTAAGGGAGAGGCTGGATTCATTTAAAGCTAATACTAATGGTGCTATGACAACTATTGCTTCTAATTCATTATATATATTGTTCAAAAGCGCATCTATTCCATAGCTATTTATAGAAGGAATTCCCCGTCCTATATTAGTTATTTGTGAATTAAATGGGAGAATTCTATCTATCAAGTTGCTAGCACCTTTTGGGCTTATTATGTATCCAGGTAATCCAAATGCATTTTTCAATTTACAGATTCTTCTAGGATTTTTTGTGTTTAATATCTTAAGAATGTCTTTCTTGCCTGGATAGATTGGTTCAAAAAGACTAATGCATTCCAGTGGTGGGTATATTTCAGCTCTTAGAACAGAGTCTAAGTTCCAGCCAAGTAATAACATATCAAATCCTTCTTTTTCAGTTGGAATAATTGCTTCTAATTTCTCTAACCATTGATCAGCTAATAAGGTGTCATCTTCCAATATAAGTAGATGTTTGTTTTCCTTAATGCATATCTCCCATGTAAGAACATGACTTAATCCCGCACCAATGGCACCACGACTCCATTGCGTTTTTACTAATGGTGAAATAAGTTTTGAGTTTTTTATTTCATTCCATTGAGCTTCTCCATCTACAGCTAAAACATGCCGGAAACTAGGAAGTTGTTTCTTATTATTTCTAATAAATCTTTCTAGTCTTTCTGGCGTTTTTTGAAGGCTGATGACTAGGATTTCAAGTTCCAATTTGTTTACTTCTTCGCCCTAAGAACTCTTTTATATATCAACTCTGTTGATTCTGCTGCTTGTTCCCAGTTGAATTTTTCAAGAACCTTTCTTTTCATTGCTAGAGCTTTTTTACTGTAACGACCACCTTCCCAGGCTTTTAAAACAGCTGTTTTTATGCTTATAGGATCTGCTGGATCAGCATACATAGCATCATTCCCTAAATATTCTAATTCATGTCCAAAAGTGCTACCGACTAGGGGGGTCCCACTTAGGGCTGCTTCTAGACTGACAAGCCCACAAGTTTCCATCCAGCTAGGTAAGACGTGCACTGATGCAGCTGCATATGCAGAAGCTAGTACTTTTTGAGGTAAATGATCAATGATTTTTAACTTGTTACCACTAATTTTCTTGCATAATTCTGCATAACTTGGCCAGTGCTTGCTACTACCAATCAGAACGATTGGTAGATCAGTTTCACGAAGAGCCCAACAAAGCATTGCTTGATTTTTAGCAGGTTCGATTCTTCCAGCTTGCATAATAAAAGGACCTTCAATACCTGTATGCTCTTTGAATAGGCTTCCATCAATATCTAAAAATAACTTGGAATTAACTCCGTAATGAGCAATTTCGAATATTTCTCCTGTCCACTGGAGATCACTGCGAACTGCTTGTAGTTCAAGCCAGCTATTTGGGAGCAATCCATTAACTTTGCTTAAAAGTGATTTGATTTTTGTTAAGCCAGATTTGTCAAATGTTCCTTCACCACTAGCTTCAACTGAACCATCTGAAAGCATGACAGTTAAGCTTCTATTGCGGAGTTTTTCAAGCATCATTTTTGCCTCTGTTTGAGAGTTCTCTTCTATTGCTTTACTAAGCACAGCTACCGAACCCCTACTCCCCCAGAGGGCTCTAGAGATCGAAACCCATATAGGTGAAACAACTATTGGAACTTCCTGATCCAGGCAGCAATTAATTTGCTGTTCAAATGAGCCTGATACTCTGCAATTAAAAATATGCACTAGGTCAAACCCTTTTACTTTGGGCTGATCTGTGTTAACCAAATGGACTTCGTGGCCACGTTGCCCAAGCAGACGGCCAGTTTCACGCATTTGAACACCATCACCACCACCCCAGTCTCCTGCGGTTCCGTGATTTACAAGAAGCACTTTCATGTCATTAAGCATCTCATGAGTTAGGTCCCCAGATACGATGCACTTAAGACCAATTTGGTCATCTACCTTTGTAATGTCGAAAGAGTTTGCATTGATTGACGAATTAGAAGAGCAAGGTCAATGGGAGCAGGCCTTGTTATTACTTCGAGAAAAATTGTTGTGCGAGGGTATATTTGAAGCTAATGGATATCATCAGCTAGGAAGGCTTTATCAGCGTCTTGGTCAGATTAAACAAGCAAAACGTGCTTATTTGAAATCTTTAGCGATAGAACCTAACAGGGCAGGAACGTTAAATAACCTCTCTTTATTAGAGCTACATCAACTGGATCCTAATGCAGCAGAAATGTGGTTAAAGAAAGGGTTATCTATTCCAGCTCTTTCAATCCAAGAATCTGAATTATTACATGCTACTGCATGTGAACTTCGTTTATTTCAATTAAAGCCTAAAGAAGCTCTGGATTTTGTTGAGACTCAATTAAGGTTAAAAGTCTCAGTAATGGCTTTATCGAATAAAGCTGTTTGTTTGGATAAGTTAGATTGCTTAGATGAGGCTATAGATTCACAGAAAAAAGCTATTAACTTACATATTAAGCAATTTGCACCTCAATTGAGTCATGAACCATTCAAGAATTTGGTTTATATGCCTTGTGGATCACTAAATGAATCTATTCAATTACAGCTACAGTTAATGAATTTAGGAATATTTTTATTGAGTAGGAACTTATCTGATCAGACAGGACATCAATTATTGATGGCAGGTACTGCTAATGATGCAGGTTTTTGGATGGACCCTAGAAGAAGAGAAACTTTGTGGAAAGGAAATTACGTAAAAGAATTAATTTTATGGGACGATCAAGGATATGGAGATACAATTCAAAATTTAGTTTGTCTTGAAAAAGCTGCACAGCGTGCTAAAAAGATTCGATTATGGTTAAGACCTTCTTTAGTAAAATTGTTTGAAGATCGCTTCAGCCTACCTTCTAATTGTTTTATTGAAACTATGAGTTCTGATGCGATGCCATGGAGTGAAAATGTATCACAATTAGGGTTATTCTTCCTTCCAATTATTACCGGAGGTTTTTCCAAAATTTCTCTATTAAACTCTAAAGGCTATTTAAAGAGAAATAAAGTTAACTTTAATAAGAATAAAAAAAGAGTAGGTTTAGTTTGGTCTGCAGGCAAACATACAGCCCCTCAGCCTGAACGAAGTGCTAGGGCTAGAGACTTGCCTTTTGATTTGCTTTGGGGCTTCGCTAAAAAGTGGAAAAGAATTTATGATATTGAATTTTCAAGCCTTCAACTAGAAGGTCATCAATACGAACAAGTTAGTAATGCTATCAAATCTGGTAATTTGCTTTGCCCTGTAAAGTCAAAGGATTGGCTAAATACAGCAAAAGTTTTAGAAACCCTTGATCTTCTCATTAGTGTTGATACTTCGGTTGCTCATTTATCAGGAGCACTGGGGATTCCAACTATCCTTATGCTTAGTTCCCCTGCAGATTTCCGTTGGGGTAGAGAAGGTACTAAAACTCCAATTTATGAGAGCTTTGAGATAGCTAGGTGTTTAAAGCTAGGTGATTGGGAGAATGCCTTTTCCCAAGCTGATCTAATTATTAGTAGAAGGTTTTCTTAGAAATGAGTTATGAATTCTGGACTCCACAAGTTGTTATCGTATGGGGATGCCATGCAGGCTATCAGTATGAGAGAGATTGGTTACTGCATTTATTAAGACCAAGATGGATTAAAGAGGTGGATTGGACAGATCCAGATGCTTTAGCCGATTTTAAAATGCCACCTCAATCATTAATTATTTTGGTTGAATCAGCAAGATATCTTTTAGAAGCAGAGATACGATCTATTGACATAGAATCTTTTAGAAGAAGAAGATTGCAACGTTTTACTGAACTCTTAAAAGCACCCAAGTTAATTGTTTGGCATATAAGTGATGAAGAGGGTATTGATGGAGATGATTGGTATCCTTCCTTACCTAAAAATATTCGTGTCTTTAGAGAATTTCCACATGAACGATTTGATGCTTTCCCTCAAATCGACAACTTACCCTTAGGTCCCACTAGGTGGGGCTTGATTAATGTACCTTGGGTTCCAGCCTCTAAAAGAAAGTATCCATGGAGTTTTATGGGAACCCTATGGCCTAAGACTACGCGCAGCAAAGCTTTAAAAATCTTTCAAGATCAAATTCCTGAAGGTTTCACATATGGTGGTTTGAAATTTGGTCAGGGCCTTCCTATTGATAGTTACTTACCAGTGCTCCTTCAATCAACTTTTTCCCTTTGTCCAGAAGGAAATCGGCATTCTGAGACTTTTAGGTTTTATGAATCTTTGCAATTGGGCTGCATTCCTATAACACTTGAAAATACTTATGCCCATAAAAAATTATTTAATGAGGATTTGCCTTTACCAGTTTTTAGAAGTTGGGAGGACGCTGTGAACTTTGTTACTCAGACTATGAAAGAACCTATACTTCTAGATCAATTACAATTGAACGTAAATCAATGGTGGACCAATCAAAAGTATTATCTTTCAAATATAATAAATGAATTAGCTGAGGTTTAGTCTAGCTTATATATATTTCTCTGATTCCATAGAGATTTATAATTATTAGTGCCTTTAATACCTATCTGGCTGAAATCACCTCCTTCTAATCCAGAACACCAACTGGTTTTATGTTGGGCTATGATTTTGCCTGTTGTACTTATATACATCAAATTAATTAGAGAATGATTAGGAGTTAAAGCTTGAAAAGAACCATGGATAAATTTGCCATTACTTTGCTCTGCTATACATTTTCCAAATAAGTTCGGACCTGTAGGACATAAAGGCGAGTCTCCATAGAAGTTAGAAGCAATATTCTTGAGGATTCTTTCAATGCAAAGGTTCAGAGCAGTTTCCTTTGGCTTGGCATAGAAAAACCCATTTTGTATTGCCCATGGTTTGCATGAGGCTATATCTCCGAAGTCTCTGAAAAGGATCATATTTACACTTTGATCAACAACTATTTGGGTTAGTAGCTTGGTACCTGCATCTACATACCAGCCTCCATATTGATATAGGAGACAATATCTTCCAAGATCAGCTTGATAGGCTTTAGGCTTTAGTTTTTCTAGAGCAATTGCAACATCTGTGCCGAAATTTTTATGAATGAATTCAAAAAGCTTTTCAAAATTATATTCTTCATATTTACAATCTGGCAAACATTTCTCAATTGAAATCCTTGAAACTTCTAACTGTTTAGGAATGAAATTTTGAGAAATAGTTTTTGTTGAATCAGTTGGCTCACTGATCCAAATTTGGAAGACCTTCATTTTATTAGATAATATTTATTTATTTTTATGCTTTCAAGCATAGTCTTTTTATTCTATTTTGTCATTATACTACTATAAGAATAGCGGTATTCTTTACTGCTTTGTTTAGTTTCCCTTAGCTTTTTCCGATTTTGGCTAAGCGTCTTTTCCAGATTTACATTACCGACTCCGATGTCTCAGGACTTCCAGATAGGCTTGAGCAATTATCACAAGAATTGATCTACTCCTTTCAGGGATATGAATATTCATTGTGGGGTAATAAGTCTATTAGAGACTTTCTATCAGAAAATTTTACTTCTGAAGTTTTACAGGCATATGATTGTTTAGCACCATATGCATATAGGTCAGACTTGGCTAGATATTGTTTACTATATCAATATGGAGGTTGGTACGTAGATTTAGGAATTAAATTTGCTGGTAACTATGTTGTTAGTTCTGTTGATCAAAATCTAGAGATGATCTATTTTTGGGACTTGGGAGATTTATTAGCTCCTTATAGAAGTTTTTATGATTGTATGAACGGTATAATTTATTCTTCCCCTAATAATCCAATTTTAAAAACAGCAATTGATCTTGTAATAGATAATTGTCGAAATCAATTTTATGGCTCTGATTCAATGAGTCCTACAGGACCAGGCGTGTTAGGTAGGGCAATAGCTATTCACGGAAAAACTGATAAACATTATGATGGCCATTTTTTACAACTTACACCTCAACATACTCAAAAAAATAGAGCATATATTTTAAGAGATGGAACCATTATGGCTTGGCATCGAAGTAGGATTGATCCTAATGGATCTACTCTTGAAGATTTAGGAGCTAAAGGTACTAATGATTATCGAACACTATGGCACGAAAGAAAGGTATTCTTAAATCAATTTTGAAAATCTTTTGCATTCATTTTGAATTCCGTTTCCTTATTAATTCTCTCAATTAGACTCACATCTAAATGTTCTCGCTTGTCCCAAATTTTTTGATAGAGCCATTTTCGATATTCTAAATTTTTAGACAGTCTAAATTCTGTATTAATCAAATTGAAATTTTTTAATACGTTAAATTTCCTTTGCTCTCTTTCTTGACTAAAGTATCTTGCCATAGGTACTATATCCTCAATAGTATTTACATATGATTCAGAATTATAAAATTTCATCAGATGATAAAGGCCAGGACCACTTATTGCAACTACAGATTCTGCAGCACATTCAAGTAATTTAATAGGTGTTTTGCATTCATTTTCCTTATTCATATCAAGGGGCAATAGTGCAATATGGCATTTTGCAAGTAACTCTCTATATTTTAAATAAGGAAGTATATTATAGTTTTCTAATTGATCTCGCGGAATCTCCCTATAAATATCCTTGTCACCTATAGTGATTAACTTTATACGCTTGTCTTCTAATAGCCACATTTTGAGTTCATCAACAATTTTTAAGTGCTCTATAGTTCTATTTTGATTGCCTATAAAGATACGCACTTCGTTTTCATCATGTTTATCGATATTTATGCATTTTACTTTTGCTATTGTATTTTCTAATACAAGTACTAAGGGATTAAATTCCTTTAGTTCGTTTGCAAGTTTACAACTTGAACTATGAATTGCATGACACAGTTGTAATGGTGCCATTTTTAAATCTAATAGTTTACTTCTAACTATTTCAGGAAATAATTTATAATGATCATCCCATTCAGTAAGTAGAATACAACCTCTCTTTCTAAGCCATCCCAGATACTGTGATTGTAAGTCTCTGCTATTTGGCAAAGGTCTTTGCCAAAAAACCATACTGTGAGGTCTAATGCAATTATTAAATATGAATGGTCTTTCATGCAACCTACAATCAATACCCATTTCAGCTAGTCCTAAAAATGGTTCACGAATTCTGACTTGATCATGCGGTCCAGGACTATTTATTAGCACTTCAATTTTTATAGGACGATTTGTCACAATCGGATTTTTTGACTTTAAGTCAATCTAATTTTTTTAGCATAGAAAAACAAATTCACTCTAATATAATTAACTATTAATTATTCCCCATATTTGCTTCCAATGTTTTTCTAGATGTTCACCTAATTCAGAGCCATCAAAGTATTTCCACGCTGCATGGCTTCCAAGAGCTTCTGGGTTGTAAGTACTTTCGCAAGCAAAAGCTTTTGCAATGTTCAATGGCGCAGGATTTGAGTAAGTTGCTATATGCCTACTAAAAAATACATCTTCCTGTTCTTCTTTGAAGCTATTTCCAGACTTCTCTTTGCAAATTGTGTGCATTAAAGATCGGTGCCTTATTGACAATCCTCCATTTCCATGAAGATGAGGATAAACATCTGGGTTGGGTGAACCATGTATCGGTGTATCTACTTTGATAAATGATTTTAAAGTACCATTTTGATTTCTCTGTTCAAAGTATTCACTTTGTTGCCTCGGTAAGAAAGGCGCTCCTAGATATGAAAATTCAAAGAAATAGTCGGGTATAGGCTCAACTATTAGACTATCTGTTTGGACAAAAAGTAGCTTTTCGGTTGGAAGTAATTCCCAAAAATATTGATTTTTTAATAATTTATTATAGTTTTCTTGATTGTCTAATAACAGGTTCGGAATAATATCATCAATAAGGAGCCATCTTACTTCTATATCATTACCATGGGAATCTAGTAATTCCCTGGCTTGCTGATGATTTTTTTTATCTATTACTAGTACTACTCCAGTATTTTTAGGGCACATTATTAAACTATTTAGTAGAGTGAAAAGCCATTGCTTATTTACTCTATTTTCAATGATAACTATTGATCGCTTAGGAGTTATAGTTTCCCATTTATTATTTTTCTCAATATAGGGAAGGATAAGTTCTTCAAGCATCAATTGGCAGTGTTCGTGCCATCTTCTTTCCCTGTATCTCAGTAAATTAGGTAATGCATCAGATCCAAACATGATCAGCCTTTTACCTCGAATGGATGCCTTTTCCAAAGCTCATCTTGATGTCTGACCATTAGGAAGCGGTAATGATCAGTAATTGGCTTCATTATTTTTAGTATAGGTAGCAATAAACCACTACCTGCTTGTTCTAGCGGCCCTGAAAGTTGAAAGCTAGCTTCCCATTTTCTTTCTTCCCAATATTCTGACACTTTTATGGCTTGTTCTCGTGTAAGGAAATAACAGCCCGAGTGTGGATTTGTAGCTCTATAAAAAACCTTGTTACCTAAAGGCCAGTCTATTGTTATTTCTTCACCCGTATCCCAGAAAAGATCAGGTCTCCCGCCATCAGGATCACCAGATAATATTACATCGCCTTTTCCTGGTATTTTTTCACATCGATGTGGTAAGAATGCATAGCTTCCATTAGTTTTTGAGTTTAAATATAGTAATTTATGGAAAAATTCAGGATCTTCTATTAGTAGATCATCTTCCAAATAGCCCACCAAGTCATAATCTTTAGCTTGCAATAGTAGTTCCTTGGAGGCGATTAATGGTATTAATTTATGATTGTCTACTCCTGGATCTATATACTTAATCCTAGAGTCTTTTGGAATTGCAGCAGTAAGATTGGCTTTTGGAGGAGTATAGATTTGAATTGTAATGTCAGAGCCTATTTTTGTTGAAAGCTCTCTGGTTATAACTGGTCTTCCTTTCCCTAGCGATGCATGAAGCCAATAGGAATGGCTATTTCTATTGATATTACCTAATGTCGCTTCAAGAAGAGCATTAGTTTTAATATCCCTCTTTGATTCATTTTGAGATGAATATAGAGACTTCTCTCGAGGATCGAAAACATGTGGAATTGCAAGTAATATTTTCATTTTTTCATCTTAGCCATTCATGGCAGTCCCATCCTAGTAGACTTTCTAGTTGACAAATTTCGTGCCAAAATAAATTACGCAATTTTTTGTGAACATCATCTTTCATTGGTTTACGGTATTTCCCTTGGTGACTGTTGAGAGTTTCCTCTGGGATGATGTTTGATA
>QCKF01000016.1 GCA_003215545.1 Prochlorococcus sp. AG-409-L14
CCCAAAAGCAAGCCAAAATCCCCAACTCTATTAACAACAAATGCTTTCTGAGCAGCATGAGCAGCTCCTTCTCGGTCATACCAAAAACCAACAAGTAGATAAGAGCACATACCTACAAGCTCCCAAAAAACATAAATCTCTAACAAATTCGGGCTAATAATCAGCCCCAACATTGAGCTAGTAAATAAAGCCAAATAAGTAAAAAATCTCACATATCCCTTGTCATGGGACATATACCCATGCGAATAAATCATCACCAAGACTGCAATTGTCGTTACAAGAGAAAGCATTACCGCAGCCAATGGATCAACCACATAACCCATTGGCAAAATGAAATCACCTGCACTAGCCCAAACAAATAAATGTTCAACAGGTGGCGAACCCCCTATTTGCTCTATCAAAACCGCATAACTCAAAACAGCTGAAACACCCACTGAAACCAACAGAGTTACGGCAACAGGCTTACGCAGACTATTAATGGATTTATTAAAGCTGATCAATCCAAGGCCCGTGAGGACAGCTCCCATTAAAGGAAGCACTGGAATCAACCAGGCAATGTCAGAGGCCGAAGGCATTCAATCAAGCAAGGCTTCTGGGAGTGTAAACATATGAGGTCAACTAAGCATTTCTCCTAAGCCAGTTCCAAGAAATAATTCACTTCCAATTGAGATATAACGATGAGCCCACCAAAACACAAGCACTGCAATGGCAATACCCAGTTGAGAAGGTCGTAAAAATTCCTGGATTTGAAGATTTTGCCTTCCATCGAGTACTGCCAAGAATGGAATCACTGATGTGTTATTACGAAGTTCTTCAAAATCTTGACCAAATTTTGCCTTTAATCTTCTATCTCCATGCCAAATAGCGAACAAATGATGGGCTATTAATCCAAAACAAGTAATCAACGTAAAGCTACTACCGATCCATAGTTGATGGGTAAAACACCATAAAATTTGTCCTATAGCCTGAGGATGTCTAGTAATACGAATAATTCCTTTTGCATAAAGCCTCATTTCAGGCTTCAACACCGCAGGAATCTCTAATAGATTATAAGTAGCTGGGTATAAAAATAAAAAGCTTATTGCGGTTAAGACCCAAATAATAGGAATCATCCCTGGAACGCCTTGCAGGTTCCAAAGACGTAATCCGTCATATCTATGCGCAAGAAAATAACCAATCAAGACAATAGCCGAGGGAATACTTGCTAAAGCAAAAATCAAACGCCAAGCCCTAGCACCTATGACAGCCTCTGCTCGACTCCGCAGTGCTGCACCACCACTATGTATAAGTGCAAAAAGCACTATTAAAGCAAGCATTACAAAGCTGCTCGAATGTATGCCGTCTGAAAACACTTGTGTCACATCATCGCATCAAAAGTTAGATGATTCTGAGAGAAAGCACGTTCCCGCTTAAAGTTTTCAATGTAGTTGTTTTCTGGTCGGCACCCCACCCTCATGGCCGATCTGCCATTTACTCTGGACCAGTTGCGAATTCTTCGCGCAATAGTCAATGAAGGCAGTTTTAAAAAAGCTGCAGATAGCCTTTATGTGACACAACCAGCTGTTAGCTTACAAATACAAAATCTAGAAAAGCAATTAGAGGTCCATCTTTTTGATAGAGGGGGTCGTAAGGCACAACTTACGGAAGCTGGCGAATTATTACTAAATTACTGTGAAAGAATCCTCACCCAATGCCAAGAAGCTTGCCGTGCTATCGAAGATCTAAATAATTTAAAAGGTGGATCACTTTTAGTTGGTGCTAGTCAAACTACTGGAACATATTTAATGCCTAAGATGATTGGTCTTTTCCGTGAAAAGTATCCCGAAGTATCAGTGCAATTGCAAGTACATAGCACTAGGAGGACAGGATGGGATGTTGCTAACGGGCAACTAGACCTTGCGATTATTGGAGGTGAACTTCCCTCAGACTTAAAAGAGCTTCTAGATATCATTCCATATACAACTGATGAACTTGCATTAGTGATACCTACTACTCACAACTTAGCCAAGCAAGAAAAACTTAATCAAGAAGATTTATATAAACTAGGGTTCATAAGTCTTGATTCAAAGTCAACAACAAGAAAAGTCTTAGATAAATTACTTCAAACTTCAGGATTAGATGTAAATCGCCTTAGGATTGAGATGGAATTGAATTCTCTTGAAGCTATAAAAAATGCTGTTCAATCTGGATTAGGAGCAGCTTTTCTTCCAGTTGTATCAATCGAAAGAGAACTTTCTGCTGGAACAATTCATAAACCAATCGTCTTAGGACTAGAAGTAAAAAGACAATTAAAGCTAATAACAAATCCTTCTAGATATTGTTCAAGAGCTGCAAATGCATTCAGAGAAAATATACTGCCAAATTTCGCAAGTCCAAATAGTCCAATATATAAACCATAGTTAATTAGTTATCTCAAGTTAGTTGCCTTAAAATTGAATAGCTTCTTGATTGACTCCACCTACTGAGTCTTCTGCTACGCCTTTAGTAATAAATTTATTTTCATTTATATCAGCTTGATAGACACATCTAACTATTGGATTATCCCGAATTGATCCTATATAAGCAAAGGTATTCATTCTTTGCTTGCATTCGCGAACATCCTCATTCGTTATTGCACCTTGCTTCTGCAAAACAGTCCAATTTTCCCTCCTAATTACACATCCAGGCTGCAAGGCAGGCTGTGTAACAAAACTGGTAGAAGGATTAAGGGTTGTATACATCTCTACATCAATAACAAATGCACTAGCGCCCCATTGCCTACAGAACTCGGGATCAGGAACAGCCATATCAAGTTGTTGTTGGCTGGCAATATTCCCTTGGCCACCCTGCGTTGTACTAGTAACGGCACTTCCTATTCCAACTCCAACGACAAGAACTCCAGCCAAAACAGCTATAGATCCAGTATTTAATTTAATTGCACCTCCCCCTCCAGGGGGCAGAGGTGGTCCAGGCCTTCCTGAAGCACGAAAATCATTTCTGCCAGAAGGAGGACGATTAGATCCTTGACGCATTGACCTCTCACGTTCATTTCTAGGGCCTCTTGAACGCCCATAAGAAGAGCGGCTCACAACAGCTCAGGGGTGCGAGGTAATCCCATTGAATAATTCAAAACGCGACAATCGGAGTTATAGCTTAATTCTCCAGCTTGAAGTAACTGGCGAATGAATCCTTCCAGGTCAGATCCAATCCGCCTTAAGTTGTAATCAGTCAAATCTCTTCCTGATTGCGCTTCTACCAATTCCTGAAAACATTGCTGGACCTTATTGATCGAGTGATCTGTCCATAAGAACTCATTATCAGGATCTAGATCCAGAGTGAGATGATCAGGGTCTGCTACCAAGGCATCATTTTCAACCTTTGCAGTGAAAATCCTTACGTGTCGGGTTGTGCACTTCAAATTAGTTTCGGTCATGGCATTTTGTTGTTCTGCCAAGAATTAAATGAAATGTATCTTGTGACTCTAGAGAAAAGGGAGCATTAATCACTAAAGTTGACTTTCACATCCAAAGAAATATGCGCGTTGCTATCGCAGGAGCCGGCTTAGCAGGGCTCTCATGTGCAAAATACCTTTCCCAAGCAGGGCACACGCCGATCGTTTACGAGGCTAGGAATGTACTTGGCGGAAAAGTCGCAGCTTGGAAAGATGAAGATGGTGATTGGTATGAAACAGGTTTACACATTTTCTTCGGTGCCTATCCCAACATGCTCCAATTGTTTCAGGAACTTGGCATAGAAGAACGGCTGCAATGGAAAAGTCACTCGATGATTTTCAACCAACCAGAAGAACCAGGTACATATAGTCGTTTTGACTTTCCAGATCTACCAGCCCCATTAAATGGAGTAACAGCCATCCTCAGCAATAATGACATGCTTAATTGGTACGAAAAAATCGCCTTTGGTATAGGACTAATTCCTGCCATGCTTAGAGGACAAGAATATGTAGAAGAGTGTGATAATCAATCTTGGACAGAGTGGCTTCGTTCACACAACATTCCAGAACGCGTCAATGACGAAGTATTTATTGCAATGAGTAAAGCATTGAATTTTATCAACCCTGATGAAATATCTTCCACAGTCCTATTAACAGCATTAAATCGCTTTCTACAAGAAAAAAATGGGTCTAAAATGGCCTTTCTGGATGGTGCACCTCCAGAACGATTGTGTCAGCCAATAGTTGATTATATAACAAACAAAGGAGGAGAGGTTCATCTAAATAAACCTCTTAGGGAAATTAATTTAAAAGATGATGGAAGTATCAAAAGTCTAACTATAGGAAATGCTGAGGGAGGGGATTCAGTAGAAATAGAAGCTGATGCATATGTCAGTGCACTACCAGTTGATCTTCTCAAGCTAATGATTCCAAAATCCTGGAAGGGTTTAGAAGTGTTTCGTAAATTAGAAAATCTCCGTGGAGTACCAGTAATAAATATCCATATTTGGTTTGACAGGAAGCTAACTGATATAGATCATTTATTATTTAGTCGTTCCCCATTATTAAGTGTATATGCAGACATGAGTGTCACTTGTAAGGAATATGAAGATCCAAATCGTTCAATGCTTGAACTTGTTTTTGCACCTGCAAAAGATTGGATAGGTAAAAGTGACCAAGATATCTTTGACGCAACAATTGATGAATTAAGGAAGCTTTTCCCAGATCATTTTACGGGAACTGATCAAGCAAAAGTTCGCAAATATAAAGTAGTAAAAACACCTTTATCAGTCTATAAAGCAATACCTGGCTGTCAGGCAATACGTCCATCTCAAGAAACACCTATTACAAACTTCTTTCTTGCAGGTGACTACACAATGCAAAGATATTTGGCATCCATGGAAGGTGCTGTATTAAGTGGAAAACTTTGCGCTTCTGCTATAGATAAATCAAAAGAAAGATTGGAACAGAAAAACTCTCAAGCCCAGTCATCCTGAGCTAGTCCAATGGTACTGGGAACATCTAATTTACCTAGCACCAGCCCCAAGGCTTTAAGAAGTCTTGAAAGTGCTTATGAAGTATGTCGCCAAGAAACAGCCCAATGGGCTAAGACTTTCTATCTAGGCACGATGCTATTGCCACCGCTTAAAAGGCGTGCAATTTGGGCAATATATGTTTGGTGCAGAAGAACAGATGAATTAATGGACAGCCCAGAAGCACAAGCACGACCAATAAATGAATTATCTGATCGCCTTGACGGCTGGGAAGAACAGACAAAATTAATTTTTGCTGGCAAAGCAAAAGATCAGCTAGGGGCTGTAATGGCAGACACCCTTGAAAGGTTCCCCCAATCAATCCAACCATATTTAGACATGATTGAAGGTCAGCGAATGGATCTAAATATGCATAGATATCCAACTTTCAAAGAGTTAAAGCTTTATTGCTACAGGGTTGCAGGAACCGTTGGACTAATGACTCAAGGAGTCATGGGCCTTGACCCTGCTTATACATCTGCACCCTGGAGTTCCTCTCCAGACCCTTCAGATGCAGCAATTGCTCTTGGAATTGCAAATCAACTAACCAATATTCTTAGAGATGTAGGGGAAGATAGAGGCCGTGGAAGGATTTATATCCCACAAGAAGACTTGAAAAGATTTAATTACTCAGAAGAAGATCTTTTAGCTGGGAAACTAAATGCAGAGTGGAAAAACTTAATGGAGTTTCAACTTGCAAGAGCAAGAGAGTGGTTTACACGCTCAGAAGATGGCGTCAGATGGCTTTCAGCTGATGCTCGCTGGCCAGTTTGGACTTCACTGAGACTCTATAGAGGAATTTTAGATGCAATTGAAAGGCTTGATTACGACGTTTTCAATAACAGAGCATATGTAAGTAAATGGGAGAAAATCATTGACTTACCTATTTCTTATCTGATATCTCAAACTAGATAAATAAAAGAGTCTGCAGAAGAAAAAATATAGAATCCCTTGAGTAAATGTAATTTAATAGCTAAACAGCTGTTTTTTGATTTGCAAGTAAGTCTTTTAATTTAGAAAGTTCTCCAGCCCAACGAGGATCTGGCGCTTCATCAATAGGTCCATCACTATGCACAACTTTCTTTACTTCCTTACGCTTAGAACCTTGAGAATTACCTCCAGAAGAATTTGAATTACGCCTACCTCCATTTCCAGAATCGCGCCGTTCAGACCTTTCAACGCGCAGAGTATTGCCATTGAAGTCATAGCCATTGAGCTTCTCAATCACTGCTTCAGCAACTTTGTCTTTACTGATATTCGCAAATCCGAACCCTCTGCAAGCCTTGGTATCCCTATCTAAAACTGCCTTGAAACGAATACCCTCCCCAATTGATGCCAGTAGATCATCAAGATCCTTTGTGGCGAAATTTTGCGGCAAATTACCGATGTACAGACGAACACTCATGGAAAAGAGGGGAGATAGGAAATGGTCTTGAGCAGAAAAAAGGTGTTTTCAGTGATAAGAAGTTAATCACATAATGGCCTGGTTCTGCTGTAACCAGTAACGCGCAGTTTTAAGAGCTTGATCTCTACCAACCAACCTACCAAAAGCCCTCTCATGGCATAAGTAACGTAAAAGGCTGCCAAGCAGCGGCCCAGAAGGTAATGAAAGGTTTGATTGAATGCTATGACCATCTAAAGGAGAAGCTGGATGAAAAAGTGGATCTTCTAAATTTCGCCACTTTTTTAGCCAAGAAGCTTGCTCTATAAAGGGAAGACCTAGGATTAGCGCAGGTAAATCTTGCTCTAAATCTATATGTAATTGTAGTCGATCTCTTTCTTTAAGACTCCTATATGCAACTCCATCGTTCCTATCCTGCCACTGCCTAAGAAGCTTGCAGCGCTGATATTGCTTTCTACTAAAACGTAACATTTGCATTCCTTTATCACTAATAAGATATGTAAGTCGTGCCAAAGGAAGAGCCGAAGATCTTTCTTCCAGACTCAAAAGTCTCGTATCAGACAAAGAAGGTGCCTGCTCACTGAAAGAATGAGCTGAGTTTTGCCATAAAGACAGCATTTCACTGCCTTTCAAGAAAGGCATTACTTCATCAAAAAATGGGGCCGAAACTATCTGTAAAAGTTCTGACTGAATCCTTTCAGAAGCTACAAATGTAAGAGTTTTAGCATGAGTCATTATCCAATCACAGGTATCAGAATCAAAATTAAAACCAAGCTGAGCGCATAATCTCACTCCACGAATTAGCCTTAAAGGATCTTGAAGCAGATTGCGCTCATGAATTGCAACCAATCTTTTATTCCTTAGATCTTCGATTCCATTCGTTGGATCAATAAGCTCAGGATTGTCACCTAGTGTTAATGCAACTGCATTAAGTGTGAAATCTCGTGACAAAAGATCTTGTTTAAGATTCGGACCACTCTGTTTAGCAAAGTCAAAAGTCCACTCTTTCAACAGCAAACGTGCCATATCCCTTGTCTCGTCAAGCACTACACATTTACCTCCATAATTCACAGCCAGGTTTCTAACTAGTTGTATTGCATCATGTTGAACCACTAAATCAACGTCATATTTTCTATCGAGCCTCGAAAGTAAAGCATCACGAATTGCACCTCCTACTAAAAAACTGCCTACAGGCAATTCATGGATATTGAATGGCCATCTCGCTGGATTCAATCTTTCCCATAGAGTGGCAATAGAAATAGAATTCTCAAAATTCTCTATAGATGCATTATCTGATGTAAAAGACATGTGCATATGTGTTAATTGCCTCTGGGTCGATCGTTGCAAGGCTTATCACGCCGTAGAACGCCAACATGGTGTAGCACATCTAAACCCAACACCCGATATAGAACCAAAAGATCCTCGAATTCACGTCAGTGTGATCGAAATTCCTGAAGGAGGAACAGATGTGGAATGGGATGTGAGAGATTGCAAAAGTTTTCTTGAAGACTTTGGAAGATGGTCTCGTTTTAGGCCTGGCGAGGAGATTCCAGCATGAAATTGAATAGTTTTGAGACCAATAATGCCAAAACTAAAACCTCAATACTTGCACTGCATAGTTCCTCTGAGACACTTGGAGTTGCAACGCTTGATTATTTAAACCCAAAACAAACTATAAAAAGTTCAACATTTCCAATTGGGAAGCAACTGTCTAACAATCTTCTGACATGTATTCAAGAATTAGTTCCTAAAGAGCAATGGTCAAGCATCTGCCGGTTAGGGGTAGCAACTGGGCCAGGTGGATTTACAGGCACACGATTAACAGTTGTATTAGCACGTACACTTGCCCAACAACTTAACTGCCCTCTTGATGGAGTCAGTAGCTTTGAACTTATGGCTCCAAGACTTGCATTGAAATTAAAAGCTTCGGAAAGAAATAGTCCATTTTGGATTATAAAAAAACTTCCAAGGCGTGGAGATATTGGAGGTAAATATCAAATCAGCAAACAATCAAAAAATTGTCAGTTTATAAGAGTTAGTGAAATAGAGGTGCCACATTTATTAGATCCACAATCTAAATTAAGACCTGCAGTTCAAGCCGAAGAAGATGTTATGGAAGATGTAATACGTCTTTTAAATTATTCCTTAGATTGCCTAACAAGAGAAAAAAAGGGTAATTGGGAAAATATTCTACCAATATATCCAACCTCGCCAGTAGGAACTATTTAATGCGCGGTACGAAATATGGAGCTTTAGGCGCAATAGTTCTAAGTATATGGATATTCACTTACGGACCTTTAAGGAATTACAGAAAGGCTTTTTTAGTCAAAAATCCAGCACAATTAATTTTTGTACTTGGTGGCGACATAGACAGAGAACATGTAGGTACAAAATTAGCATATGAATTAGATCTACCTATACTTATTAGTGGTGGCAGCAACCCTGAGTACGCTAATTGGATACTAAAGAAAGCAGGCATTCCATATAACAAAGCCAGACTAGATTATCGAGCCAAAGATACCCTGGAAAATTTCACTTCTTTAATTGATGAGCTATCGGAACAAAACCTAAATCACATATTGCTGATCACAAGTGAAGATCATCTACGAAGGGCAATGCTCATAGGAAATATAATTGCAGGAAGCAGAGGAATCCATCTCTCTAGTATTGGTATTTCTTGCGAGCCTAGGTGTAAAAAAGAAACCATCAAAAAGCAGATTTTTGACTTAGCAAGGGCAATTATATGGGTATGCAGTGGAGAAGATTTAAAAAAACTACATCGAAAATCTAAAGAAATTATCGAGGAATACTTCGCTTTAATTTCATAAGTGAAGGAATTTCTTAGTCCAAAAGTGAATTTATATGTTCTTTCAATTCTATTGTTTTTTCAAGTAGGTCCTTCTTTCGACTACTAGATGGCGGTTCAATAGGCTTGCCAATTCTCAATTGAATAGGAACTAATCTTGGCCACCTTGACTTGGGACCAAAAGCCCGATGAGTATTAACTATCGCCACAGGCAATAATTTTGCATTACTACGTGCTGCCAACAAAGCAGCTCCAGGCATTGGGTTCTTGATTCTTCCATCTTGCTGTCTAGTCCCATCAAGGAAAACTCCTATAGCCCAACCTTCCTTCAATCGTTTCGTAGCACTTCTAATTGCCTCTCTATCACTGGCACCACGCTGAACTGAATATGCACCACAAGCTTTTATGATTGCACCCAAAAATTTATTATTAAAAAGCTCTGCCTTTGCCATAAAAGAAATAGGTCGTCCTAAAGCATGTCCTAAAAGAGGTGGATCTAAATGTGAACCATGATTGGCAACAACAACAAGAGGGCCATGAATAGGGACATTATTATTCCCAAAAGTACGTCCTCTAAATAGCAGCCTATAAATAGGAAATACAATTAAGAAACTAATAGCAAGATAGACCAAGCTAGGCCTTGGGAAATTATTATGGGCAAGACCTTCTGATTTAAGACTACTTAAATTCATATTACTCAGTGTCCAAGATCAATTGCAGATGAAACTTGATTAATTGATACGTCAGTCAAGGCACGTTTTGCCAAACCACTAAGAACATTACCAGGTCCAATCTCTACAAAATTTGTAATTCCTTGCTCTGCCAAAACCTGCATAGTCTCACGCCAGCGGACGCCAGAAATCATTTGTTTTTTCAATCTATTTTTTATGAGAATTGGATCAGTAGTTGGTCTAGGATCTGAGTTACTTAAGACCGGGATACTTGCTTCCTGAAAATCAACTTTATCTAATTCTTCCGAGAACGCTTCAGAAGCCTTTTGCATAAAAGGTGAATGAAATGCGCCTGAAACAGGAAGAGGAATAGCTCGCTTACATTTTATTTGTTGAGAAACACTAGTTACATCTTCTTTAGAACCTGAAAGAACAACTTGTGCATCACTATTATCATTCGCTATTACAACACTTGGATAATTTGCTACTAACTTCTCAAGCTCATTGCGGTCAAAACCTACAACCGCAGTCATGCCCCCATCACCTGCTGAGAACATCAATTCAGAACGACGATGAAGCAAATGCAATGCTGCTTCAGCATCAAAAACTTCAGCAGCATATAACGCAACTATCTCGCCAAGGCTATGCCCGGCAACGAAGGAAGCTTTCCTTCCTTGTCTTAAGAGATCATCAACTAATAACGACTCCACCACAAATAAGGCTGGCTGGGTATTTCTTGTGTCATTCAAGTCAAACTTCTCATTGATCTCCTCTTGTTGTCCTGAACAAATCTTGAAAAGATCACGTCCAATAATTGCCGAGGCCATTTCAAAACGCTCTGATGACCCAGGTAAGTTCATAACTGCTCCAGACATACCCACTTTTTGTGAACCTTGTCCAGGGAAGACCCAAGCAATTGACATAAAAACTACTTAAAAAACATTCTTAGCCTAAGCGGGACCTTGCCAACGCATTAATGCAGCCCCCCAACTCAAACCCGCCCCGAAACCACTAGAGGCAATAAGATGACCAGGCTTCACCAAGCCTTTGCGAACAGCCTCATCCAGCATAAGAGGAATCGTCGCAGCTGAAGTATTGCCATACTCGGCAAGATTACTTAAAACCTTTCTATGAGGTATGGAAAACCTATCAGCGACAGCATCAAGAATGCGCTGATTTGCTTGATGAAGTAACAACCAGTCTAAAGAATCAGCGGAAATCTTATTAACACTTAAGAGTTCCTGCAAAATTGCAGGAACCTCTCTCACAGCAAATTTATAAACCTCTTGACCATTCATCTCAACTGGTAAAAATCCACCAGTTTGAAAATTCTTTTCATTAACTAATGAATTAAAAGAATCAACTTGAGACAAAGTCAAACAATCACCTCTACTTCCATCAGATTTCAAACAAAAATCTAAAAGCCCATCTTGCTCATAACTTGTTGCCTCTAATGCAACTGCACCAGCTCCATCCCCAAACAAAACACAACTTCTACGATCATCCCAGTCCACCCAACGAGTTAAATGGTCAGCACCAATGACTAATACTCTGTTCATAGCCCTTGTGCGTAAAAATTGGCCTGCTGTTACTAATGCAAATAGGAAACCACTACAAGCAGCTGTCAAATCAAAGGCTACGGCATTAGAAAGTCCTAATTTTGCCTGAACTTTTGGTGCTGAGCCAAAAAGATCATCTGGAGTAGAAGTAGCTAGTAAAACCAAATCAACACTCTCTAGACTCCACCCAGCCATGTCTAAAGCTGCTTGACCAGCATTCGCACTTAAATGAGTTAATGACTCACCCAATCCCACAACATGCCTTGAAGCAATTCCAGTACGAGTTCTAATCCAATCATCGCTTGTATCGACCCTTAACCCAATTTCATCATTGGTAAGTCTTTGCTTTGGAGTAGCACTACCACTTCCAACAAGGGATACTCCACCAATATTTCTTGCAGTTTCAGCCAAGAACAAAACCTGCCATCTTGCAGTCAGTCAATCACAGTGCCTAACGAATTGGTCAAACAGTTACTGAAGGAGAATTTTCAAGCTGAGCTAGATCTTCCATAACTCCATGACTTGCGGCTGAATGCGCAAGGCGAAGAGCGCTTACGACGGAAAGAGCTTTACTACTGCCATGACCAATCACGCATATGCCATTTACACCAAGTAAAAGTGCTCCGCCATGCTCAGCATGATCTAAACGCTTCTTAATACGTTTGAGATTACTTCTTAAAAAAGCAGACCCTACTTTTCCGCGTCTTCCTCTAGGAAGTTCTGCTTTCAATACACCTAACAAAACACTCCCAACGGACTCTAGAAATTTAAGAAGAACATTACCTGTAAATCCATCACATACAACTACATCAAAATCACCTGAGAGGACATCTCTCCCTTCACAATTACCTGCGAAATTAAATCGCTTGTCTTCACTCAATAACTTGTAAGCCTGAAGAGATAAATCATTTCCTTTACAAGACTCTTCTCCAATATTTATTAATCCTACCCTGGGTTTTTTTGTTTGAAGAACATCTCTCGAATAAATATTTCCAAGAAGAGCAAATTGATGCAAATAGGTTGGCTTACAATCCATATTGGCCCCCACATCAAGGACTAATACAGGCTGTCCAGGATCCTTAGTAGGAAAAAGAGCTCCAATTGCTGGACGATCGATTCCTGCAAGACGTCCAAGTCTAAAAATTGCAGAAGCCATCATTGCGCCAGAATTGCCGGCAGAATAAACAGCAAAGGCATCACCCTTCTTAACAAGATCCATTGCGATATTGATACTTGCATCTCTTTTGCGACGGACAGCTGTCGCTTCTTCATTCATACCTACAGATTTACCACTAGGAACAAGTTCAAAATTTCCATTTGCAATTGATTCATCCAACAATTCAGTCAATCCAAGTTCTGATGCTGAATTTCGAACTTTATCGATTTCACCAACAAATTTAATCTTTACGCAGAGTCTTTCTAAAGCCTGCAAGCATCCATCGAGAATCAAGCCTGGAGCATGATCTCCTCCCATTCCATCGACAGCTATCCACAAGCGTTCTTTATCTTGCAAACAACTTGACTCACCAAAAGAATCCCCACCTTGCAAACGTCTTAAAGGATCAAAAACAAGCGGCTGCAAAACGCTTCCCGCAACAGACCCAGCATTTGAAACCATTGATCCAGCAACATTTGTAGCTGCTGAGGCGGAGTTTGTTGCTGTATCAACAAGACTAGTAACCGCTGCATTTCTGCGATACCAAATCACCAGCCTCCTAATGGTCCTAGAGCGAGTGGACTTAATCTTCGGCAAAGACGCAGAAGAAGAATCAGTTTCCTTCGGGGGCAATTGCATCAACTATTCGCTGGAATAAATAACCTGTCCCTCGAGCAGTGAGGATAAGCTCAGGGTTGGCAGGATCATCTTCCAATTTCGACCTGAGTCTTGATATATGAACATCCACTACACGCGTATCAACATGGCGTTCAGGCGTATAGCCCCATACCTCCTTCAAAATCTCGCCTCTACTAAAAGGCTCTCCTGACCGACTGACCAATAACTCAAGCAAACTAAACTCCATTCCTGTTAAACGAATACGTTCATCATTTCTAAAGACCTGCCGCTTATTAGTATCTATCTTTAAATTTGTTACCTGAATAACACCAGAATTTGGCATCCCAGCAATATTTTCTTTCTCAACTCTTCTAAGGACACAACGAATGCGAGCTTCTAACTCTTTAGGGCTAAATGGCTTCACTACATAATCATCAGCACCTAGCTCTAATCCTGTAATCCGGTCTGCAACATCCCCTAATGCTGTAAGCATGACAATTGGGACGTCAGATTCTTTTCGTAACTCTTGACAAACTCCATAACCATCAAGTTTCGGCATCATTACATCGAGTACGACTAAGTCAGGCTCAGAATTGCGGAAAAGCTCTAAAGCTTCATTCCCATCACAAGCTGTGACTACTTGATAGCCAATCATTGAGAGGCGAGTTTCAAGAATCCTTCTAATGCTGGCCTCATCGTCAGCAACAAGGATCGTTTCCTTAGATGGACTACTGGCCGTCATGTCGAAATTTGGCTTTGGCGGCTAAATGATCTCAATCTTAGATAAGCCCCTCAATCGCCTTAAAAGGACACCTTTATTTAAACAAAGCAACCTTTCTTTACACAATCCCGTGCCACGTATCCCCACTTCCTACATCTGTCAGAGCTGTGGAGCACAAACCAGACAATACTTTGGCCGCTGCACAAGTTGTGGAGACTGGAACACAATTCTGGAACAAAAAAACCCTGGTTCACTCAATCGGAAACAGAAGAAAAACTCTGGAATTCCCCTTGAATCATTGCAATGTCGGTCCGAACCAATAACTCAGGTGAATAATCAAATCCTTCAAAGACTTTCTAGCGGATATAGAGAATTGGACCGTGTACTTGGAGGAGGGTTAGTACCTGGCTCATTAGTGTTAATAGGCGGCGATCCTGGAATAGGGAAAAGCACACTTTTATTGCAGAGTGCAACTGCAATGGCCCAAGACTCCGATGTGCTCTATGTCAGTGCTGAAGAATCGGCTCAACAAGTAAGAATGCGCTGGCAAAGACTCAATGGAAAGGAATGCAAACTTCAACTTTTTGCTGAAACAGATCTAGATCTAATTCTCGAAGAATTAGAGCTACTCAAACCTGCAGTAGCAATTATTGACAGCATCCAAGCCTTAAACGATGCAAACCTTTCAAGCACAGCAGGTTCTGTTTCTCAAGTAAGAGAGTGTTCTGCAGCATTACAACGAATAGCTAAGCAGCAAGAAACAGCAATCATCCTTGTTGGGCATGTAACAAAAGAAGGTATGCTTGCAGGTCCCAAAGTTCTTGAACATTTAGTAGATACTGTTCTCACTTTTGAAGGTGACCGTTTTGCTAGCCATAGACTACTCAGAGCAGTCAAAAATCGTTATGGAGCAACATATGAACTTGGTGTTTTCGAGATGCGTGGTGAGGGATTAATTGAGATAAATAATCCAAGCGAACTTTTCTATACCGAGGAAACTGCAAAAGGAATTTCAAGCATAGTGGCTTGTGAAGGAACAAGATCCCTGGTAGTTAATCTTCAAGCGCTTGTTAGTGGCACAACATATGCAAGTCCAAGACGAACAGCAACAGGCGTTGAAACAAACAGATTGCATCAGATTCTGGCAGTTTTAGAAAAGCATATGGGATTAGCTTTATCAAGATATGACTGCTACTTAGCAGTTGCTGGAGGGTTAGAGGTAGAAGAACCTGCCGCAGATTTAGGGATAGCAGCAGCTATTGTCTCTAGCTACAAAGATGTAACACTGCCCGGAGGTACTGTTCTAATCGGGGAGCTGGGACTTGGAGGGCAATTACGCCCTGTGGGTCAAATACAGCAAAGATTGCAAGAAGCAAGTAGGCTTGGATTTAAACGAGCAGTAATACCTAAGAACAATGGAATTAACTGCCTAAGTAATGACATGAACCTAAGATTAATTGAAAGTTCAAATATTTCTAATGCAATTATTTCCGCAATTGGAGAAGATATCCAAGACCAAGAGTTATAAGTAAAACATTAGAAAAGTGTATCAACGTTACTTCTGCCAGAAGTCTTTAACCAATTCTCAATATCCAGATAACCACCAGGGTAAAGTCTTACGGCTTTTGTCCACACTTCAGCTGCTCGATCTAGCCAAATATCACCTTCATCTTGCTTACCTGCTTGATAAGCTAAGCGTCCACGTTTCTCATAAATCAACCCCATATTTTTCAAGCAAGATGGTTGCTTAGGATTTTCATCTAATGACTTCGAATAAGTTTCTAATGCACGATCTTCATCACCATTACTCATATAAATAATTGCCATGTTCTTCAAGGTTTCACTTCTATCAACTGCATTTGACTCCAGCGAAAGGCTTTCTTCATAAAATTCCAAAGCTTCTGAATAGTCCCCACGATCTTGAGCAGACAAACCTTCTCTGTAATAGAGATAAGCTTTCTTCTCCTTTTCATCAATAGGCATGACCTTCACAATGAGCTCAGCCATCACGGTGAAGGCCTTATCAATGAAATTGTCTTTTTTCTGGCTTAGAGGCACGACGTTTTGGAATAATTCAACTGAGAACTATCCTGCCGTCAATCTAAAAAGGTTGCTGCAGGAAAACCAATTCAACTCATCTTGGATACCAAATGATGTACTTAGCCATTTTTTTTATTAGTTTGTGAGCAACTCTCACTGAACCTTGAGCCCAAGCAAGCTAAACCACACAAGCAAGTCCGTCTTACTAGATGTTGAAGGGATGAAATGTGGTGGATGTGTAAGTGCTGTAGAGCAAATATTACGGGAACAACCAAATATCCTTAATGCAAGTGTCAACTTAGTCGCTCGAACCGCCTGGCTGGACTTAAAAGATAATGATCAAAATCTCGATGAGACTCTGAAAGTACTTGCGAAGAGAGGCTTTCCAGCAAAACCAAGAATCACAAATCCTTTAGAGGAAATAAACACTGGCGATAACGGATCAACAACTTTGTGGTGGCTGCAATGGCGACAATTAATGGTCGCATTGATTTTGCTATTGCTTTCAGTGCTAGGTCATCTCACTGAAAGTGGAAAAATCGGCGTACCCATCCTTGGAGACTTACGGTTTCATGCTGGTCTAGCAACTATTGCATTGCTAGGTCCAGGGCAAAAGATCCTACGCAGTGGAATCCAAGCAGTAATTGGTTTTCAACCAAATATGGACACATTGGTTGGCCTAGGAGTTGGCAGTGCATATATAGCTAGCGTTGTGGCATTAATCTGGCCGGACATTGGCTGGCCCTGCTTTTTCAATGAACCTGTAATGCTTCTAGGGTTTGTTCTTCTAGGAAGATTTTTAGAAGAACGCGCCCGTTTCCGAACCAACAAAGCGCTAAAACAATTAGCTCAACTTCAGCCTGATAAGGCAAGGTTGATGAATTCTCAAGGAGAAATAAAAACTGTAAGGGTAGGAGCACTTAAACCAGGAGAAAGAGTCCAATTACTAGCTGGTGATCGTATTCCTGTTGATGGAATCGTTTTAGAAGGTAATTCTGCAGTAGATATCTCAAGCCTTACTGGAGAACCATTACCTTTAGAAGCTTCTCCAGGTACAGAACTTGTATCAGGAAGCTTGAATCTCGAGGCAACATTAGTTTTAGAAGTCAAAAAGGTTGGGTCTCAAACCGCTTTAGCTCGCATTATTAATTTGGTTGAAACAGCTCAAGCCCGTAAAGCCCCTATCCAAGGAATTGCTGATCAAGTGGCCGGTCGATTCTGTTATGGGGTTGTATCTCTTTCAATCCTTACCTTCTTTTTTTGGTGGCGAATAGGAACTTATCTCTGGCCTGAAGTTCTACAAGCTTCAGGGCAAGGTTTCCTCCACGGTCATCATCATGGACTATCTCATTCTTTAGGGAGTACTGCTGAAACTCCATTGGGACTTGCCTTGCAACTAGCGATAGCTGTGCTTGTAGTGGCATGTCCTTGTGCCTTAGGGCTTGCGACACCAACAGTAATAACCGTTTCATCTGGTCTTGCAGCAAAACGTGGTTGGCTATTTAGAGGGGGAGATGTCATTGAAATAGCTGCAAAAGTAAAACAAATAGTCTTCGATAAAACAGGCACCCTGACAATTGGCAGGCCATTGGTATCAAAAGTTATAGGCACTCAAAAACCAGAAAGAATGTTGCAAATAGCTGCAAGCCTAGAACAAAACAGTAGACACCCTTTAGCCCATGCAGTACTTCAAGAAGCTAATAGGCTCAAAATACCTCTTATCAAATCCTTTAACACTCGTACATTTCCAGGAGCAGGACTTGAAGGAGAACTAGAAGGCATACATGGAACTATTAGAGTTGGAACTCCTGAATGGCTTTCATCTCAAGGGATTGAAAGTGATCCTCAATTAAAAACTCAACTAGACAAAGCTGGCTTAACTGGTCAATCAATAATTGCAGTAGCCCAAGACAAAACATTGCTAGGGATAGCTTTGATTGACGATCAACTTCGTCCTGATGTTTCAGTATCACTGCATCGACTACGGGAGCATGGGTACTCTTTATCAATATTGAGCGGAGATAGAGAACAAGCAGTTCAACGGTTAGGAAAAACTCTTGGATTCTCCGCTGATCAACTTGGCTGGCAACTTCTACCCGATCAAAAGCTAAAGCGATTAGAAGATCTCAAATCCAATGGTCTACTTGCAATGGTTGGCGATGGCATTAATGATGCGCCTGCTTTAGCAGCCGCCCAACTAGGCATAGCAATTGGTACAGGCACTCAGATTGCACAAGATTCGGCTGATCTTGTTCTACTTGGTGATCGCCTAGAAGGCTTACCTGATGCGCTCTTACTAGCTCGTAAGACTATGCAAAAAGTTAAACAAAATCTTTTCTGGGCATTTGGCTACAACCTAATAGCTCTTCCAATTGCTGCAGGATTACTTCTGCCTAGTTTTGGGCTACTTTTATCACCCCCCATAGCAGCACTATTAATGGCTATCAGTTCTATAACAGTAGTAGTGAACGCTTTGTCACTAAAAGCCTCATGAAAGGGCAACTAATCGTTTTAGAAGGTATTGATGGATGCGGAAAAACTACACAAATAAATCTTTTATCAACTTGGCTAAAAAAAAGTGGTTTGATTGCTAATAACTCTGAATTAGTTATAACTCGAGAACCCGGTGGTACAGCATTAGGCAATGCACTTAGAGGATTATTGCTAGAGCCTCCTGGATGCAAGGCCCCAGAAGCTATAACAGAACTCTTGCTATATGCAGCCGATAGAGCTCAACATATTGCTCAAATGATAAAACCAGCACTAAAGAAAGGAGACTGGGTAATAAGTGACAGATTTAGCGGTTCAACTATCGCCTATCAAGGCTATGGGAGGAATCTTGACATTGAAACCATTAAGCAACTTGAAGCAATTGCAACTCAAGGATTAAAACCAGACATAACATTCTGGCTAAATGTAGATGTCAAGGAAAGTATTCAAAGAAGAGTTGGAAAGGTAGATGACAGAATTGAAGCAGAAGGAGAAAACTTCTTAAAGAATGTTTCCAATGGATTTGCGACAATAGCAAAAGAAAGAAACTGGATAGAAATACAAGCCAATCTAAAAAAAGATTTAATATGCAAAGAAATTCAAAATAGAATCATGGAACATTATGAATTATTTAAAGAATAAAAATCATGTCCAATAATATAATTAAATCCAATCTTTTTAAAGAAATTATTGGCCAAAAAAATGCAATATCAATTCTAAGATCAGCAATAAATCACGAACACATTGCGCCTGCATACCTTTTTTCAGGGCCAAATGGTGTTGGAAAAAAACTTACAGTGTTTAAATTCGTTGAGGGCTTATTAGGCAATGGCAACCCTTCCGAAAGAGTGTGTCAAAGAATAACAAGATCTAATCATCCAGATTTACTTTGGATTGAACCAACCTATTCAAACCAAGGCAAATTAGTACCCCAGTCTATTGCAGAGAGAGAGGGTATAAATAGAAGAAATCCATCCCAAATACGCTTAGATCAAATTAGAAGTATTACAAGATTCCTTAGCAAAGAGCCCGTAGAAGCCCAGGCAGGGGTTGTTGTAATTGAATCAGCTGAAAAGATGGGAGAAGCGTCATCTAGTGCACTATTGAAAACACTTGAAGAGCCAGGAAAAGGTATTTTGATTTTGATTACTGCAAGACCTGAAAGCTTGCTTGAAACGATTAGATCAAGATGTCAACAAATCCCTTTTACATTACTTAATTCAAAAGATATGACTAGAGTTATGAAACAGATTCAATCTGAAAAAGAACTGATTAATAAATACAGTGGAGATTTACAAAATCAATTCAAAAAGAAAGTAATTACTAGAATTTCAAATGGCTCCCCAGGAGCATATTTAGAAAATTTAAATATATGGGAGACAATACCTGAAGAGTTATGGCCAAATATTCAATCTCTTCCTAAAGAGCCAATTGAATGTCTTTCTTTCGCAAGAAATCTAACGGATGCTCTTGATTGCGAGCAACAAATATGGCTATTGAATTTATTACAAAATCTAATTTGGGATAAAACACTAAATTCTCAAGCAATAAAAAGATTAGATAAACTACGCTCACATCTACTTTCATTTGTCCAGCCCAGACTAGCCTGGGAAGTAGCATTACTTGAAATCAATCAAGCACTTGCACGTTCTTCTTGATTAGCCTGCAAAGTTCGTTCTTCCTTTGCTTTAGCCAAAATATTTTGCATATCTTTGATTTGACCACCTGTAGGCAATTCCAAGCAATATCCAGCCCCATAAACCGTCTTAATAAACCTTGGCTTACGAGGATCAGGTTCAAGTTTTGTTCTTAGGTGTCGAACATGTACTCGTATAGTTTCAATATCATCATCTGGCTCATAACCCCATACTTCCTTAAGGATTAACGAAGGTGCAACAGTCTGCCCATGTCGTTGAAGAAGGCAATGAAGTAACTCAAATTCCAAATGAGTTAATCGAACAGGAGAATCAAACCAAATCGCTTCAAATCTCTCAGGAACCAATGTCAAGGGCCCATAACTCAGAATTTCCTGATGTGTTCCAGAACTTCCTACAGGGGCTCTCTCGGTCCTCCTGAGCAAAGCTTTTACTCTCACTTGAAGTTCTTCAAGATCAAAGGGCTTGGTCAAATAGTCATCTGCTCCGGAATTAAAACCACTTACTTTGTCCTTTGTTCCACCTAGAGCAGTGAGCATAAGAATTGGAATCCTCGATGTTCTCTCATCCCTTCTCAAGCGCTGGCAAAGGGTTAATCCATCGACCTTTGGAAGCATTAAATCCAAAACAATCAAATCAGGGGAATATTGAAGAGCTAAGGCTTGACCTTTTATGCCATCTTCTGCTTTTTGAACATCAAAACCAGTGTGCTCAAGATGGCTGCCGACCAGATCGCGCATATCTTTGTCATCTTCGATGAGCAAAATGCAAGGCTTCATTAGATCGGAGTCCAGGCTGAATTCGTAACCGAAAAGGATGGGTTACTTAAGTTGTGAGGGATTCTCTCAAGATTTGTTTTGTATTGCAGAAATTGAATTGAGGGGCTCAAGGCAGGAAAAACTGCCAAACAATAGTTGCAAGAAGGGATCTCGCTATACGAGCAAAGCGGAGGAGTCCCCAGTCTCTTTAGAAAGTCTTCCAATTCTGTCCATGCTCTGTAGTGCATTGGACAGGAAATTATTAAAAAACCAACCCCATATCAGGGTTGGTTTTTTAAAAGCTCCCCGGGCGGGATTCGAACCTGCGACCAATCGATTAACAGTCGACCGCTCTACCGCTGAGCTACCGAGGATTGCAACTGGAAGAACTTAACCTTCATACCCTCCTACCTGCAAGTGGATTTAATTGCTTTTGTAATTCAGAGCCTGAATTCCAAGCACTTAAACGACCACTCTCCATCCTTACAGCACCATCTGAATGATCCAACTCCTCCAAACGATGTGTAATCCAAAGAACAGTAATTGGGTTTTCAATGCGTTGCGATAAGCCCTTAACAGTCTCTATAACCATCTTTTGGCTATCGGGATCTAATAATGCCGTTGGTTCATCCAATAACAATAAATTTGCTTGACTAGCCAAAGCACCAGCAAGAGCCACGCGTTGCTTTTGTCCACCACTAAGAGTATGGATTGGCCTAGATGCCAAATGCACCATACCGACTTGATTAAGTGCAGTTTTTACGCATTCACGACTCTCTCGATAAGTCAAAGTCTTTGGCAGACTAAGGAGTACATCACTTTCAACACTTGGCAAAAGTAGTTGGTGATCAGGATTCTGAAACATCAATGCAGGTTTTAAATTGCAAAGAAAACCCCCAGATTGTGCCTGAATCATTCCACTAATCAAACGAAAGAGGGTGCTTTTTCCACTTCCATTACTTCCAACCAGCATCCATAATCCTGGTCGAGGAATAAAAAAACTACATTTGTCTAAAGCCTTATTACCACACGGCCAAGAAAAAGAGACCTTATCCAAAGATAGTAAAGGCAAGTTGTTTTGATAATTATTTAATTCTGTCCTCATAATTATTAATCATGTATTAAAAGAAAATCCTGGACGTTTAGCTCCACCAATAGAAGCGGTTTTCTCATAAATCTGAATAGCTAAAATTTCACTAGTTAAAACACTCATTTTTTTTCCTTCAATAAGCTCACAAGACAGTTCAAATAATTTAGGACTTCCATTTTGCATTGCTTCTATTACCTTCTGGTAAACAGACCTTGCTTCGCTCAGCTCTTTACGCTGAACAGACAGAGGGAATGGGCTCATTTTCAGTGCCAACTCAATTACGTACACAGTGAAACCTAAGAAGTAATTCATTCTTGCTCAAAACATGAAATTTATGACTACAGAAAAAACCAAACCAAAACAAACGCCCCTAAGAATTGAACAGAGCCATTGGGGATGAACCTGCCCTAGATTCTCACTAATAGGCAAAAACGAGGTGAATTTGTAATTACTGAGATTTTGCGTGTTTACCACATGAGTTAGTCTGATCCAAATTGAAGGAGGTTTTACTTTTCGAAGCCCACCAAATTTATTAACTTAGATCTATTCCCGATTAGTCATTAATATGGTTCTATGAACTAAAGAATTAAAACAATAATCCACAAAATTAAAAGTACAGAGAAGTTCGCCTATTAAGCAATGAAGCCTGATGTATGGATTCTTTAAGAATAAACTTCTAGCTTTACTTCCATGGCCAAGAAAAATGGTAAGCAATCATAAAGTTTCTTCTAAAATGTAGAGATTAACTCAATTAAACAATTGCTAGATCTATATTTTTTGATAACATCAAACTAATTCAATTCAAAAATATTTTGCATGCATTCAAAACTTAAAAAAACTGCCTAAAAACAACCTAAGCAACCCATTAAATGGAAGGTACCTCAAAATTCATGAAACATCGGAAATACCCACCGAGAAGTCATTGCGGAATCTGTCACATTTATATGTGACATAAA
>QCKF01000017.1 GCA_003215545.1 Prochlorococcus sp. AG-409-L14
TGATCTAGAAGGCCAAAGAAAGTGGAGTGAGCATCAAGAGATGCAATTGCAATTTTTATATAAACAAGGCTTTCAACCTGATTCGAAAATATTAGATGTTGGATGTGGGCCTATGAGACTTGGAGTTGCTTTGATCCCAGAGCTGAATAATGGTTGGTACTACGGCCAGGACATTAATTCAGAGACTTTAGAATTTGGAGAAGAGGTTTTACGTTCTAAAGGTATATCCAGCGATGCTAACTATACTCTTTTTGCTTCAGATAAGTTTTGTTTAGAAGAAGTAAAGCAACCCATTGATATTGCTTTTTCTAATTCACTATTTAGCCATTTAAATTTGAATTCAATTATGACTTGTTTGATCAATATTAAAGAAGTTTTAGTTCCGGGTGGTTATTATTATTCAACATTCTTTGATGTGCTGCCAGGACAGCAGTGGGTTGAGCCTATTGAGCGAAATAAATGGGGCCATAGTTTTTATACTAACCCAAATAAGGATCCATATCATTATAGTAGTTCGTTATTACAATCAATAGCAAAGCAATTAGGCTTTAAAATGAAATTAATTAATGAATTTGGACACCCCACGCAAACGATGGCAAGTTTGAAAAATACTAGAAAATATTGGTTTTAGTCCTAATGATTTATTCTGAGAAAGTATTAATATTTATAGTTTTTACATCTTGCTTCTTAGTAAGTGATCAGGAAAATATTAAATTATAGAAATGATAGGTCTTTATTGTCATCACACTTGTATCTTTAAGAAGAATACAGGGATTCAAAGATGCTTTCGCTCAATAGCTAATTCAATTTATAGGTCTGGAGAAAAAATTGTTCCTTTTGTTTGGAACTTTGATTCTAGTTGTCTGGAATTTGCTTCGAAAAACTCTTGTGAAAACTTATCTTTGTGGGGAGGTCCGCCTTATGATGCTTGGACTTTTGAAATCCCTCCACCTGGAAGTACTCTATTGATTATTGAGTTAATTAGTGGACCTTATCATCCCTCTCAAGCTCGCATAGTAGATTTAGCCCATGAGTTTAGATGGAAATTAGTTGGCATATTTCATGATGCCATTCCTATTCAATGGGGAGGAGATTCAAAAAGATTTCATATGAATTATATGTCAGGCTTGGCAAATTATGATTTAGTTCTTGCTACTTCAGGGTTAACCAAATGTGATTTGGAAAACTTTTGGAATGCTAATCATTTAGACGTTAATGCGCAGTTAGATATATTAACTTTGCCTGCTGAAATTCCCGGTTCAACAAGAATTTTGTTCAATCCGTCCCGTCCTGTATTTTGCGGCTATTTCCCCATCAAACTTCTTTTCGTAGGCTCTTTAGAGCCTCGTAAAAATCATCTTTCTTTATTTAAGGCGATGGCCTGGCTAAAAGCTTTTGAACAGTTAAACATTGATTTACAACTAGTTGGTTGGGCTAATGACCAACGTGTTGTAGAAGAGCTAGTTAGGGCTAAAAAGAGAGATTTACCTGTCAGGTGGAATCATGATACGAGCGATGATGAGCTTTTGAAATACTACGAGGCTTGTCACCTGACAATTTTTCCTTCTTTGCAGGAAGGTTTTGGCTTACCAGTTATGGAAAGCTTATGGATGGGAAGACCATGCTTGACAGGCGCACATCTTGTTTCTTTGAGACCCACGGAACTACCGGGGTGCATTGTTATAGATTCCACTAATTGGAAAGAAATTGCAAAATCTCTAATAAGAATCCAAAAGCAGCCAGCTCAAATAAATCTTTTAGCTAAAGAAATCTCTTTGTATCCATTGAGAAGCTGGGCTCAATATGTTAACGAAATGTTAGAGAGAATAAGCTGTATTAACTAATTTGAAATTATTTTCTCTTGTTTAAACTTTATAAGAGCAACCTTTATTCTCTTGATTACTCCATCCCAGTCTCCATCTTTGTTTTGACGAAACAACCTAACACTGTCATACCAAAAGCTTGTGTTTCCTTTTAAGCCCCAGCGCCATTCAGCTATCCAGCGTAGACAAAGAAATGTTGGTATACCCATCGCACCAGCAAGATGAATAACTGCACTATCTGTACTTATGACCAGATCACAGTTTGCAATTATTGCAGCGGTGTCACGAAAGTCTAAAGAAGAACTAACAGAATCTTGACCTTTAACAAAATTCAAACCTGCTTTAAGTTCAAGTTGTTCACTACCAAAACCTTTTTGAATTGAAACGAATTCAATTCCATTTATTCCTTGCAGTTTCAGAAAATGTTCAAATTTCATTGATCTTCCACGACTATATAAACTCTTTTCATGCTTTGGATTTCCTTGCCAATGTAATGCTATTAATAAGTGATCTGTTCTCCTTTGAAGTAACTTTTTCCATTTATACTTTCTTTTTGGACAAGCTCTTATGTAAGTATTACTTAAAGGTATTGTGTCTTGGATGGTACCAAGTAAATTTGGAATGCTAAGTAGAGGAATCCATGATGGATTTAATTTCTTTTCTTCGTCAGCGTCAAGAGAATATTCTATCCTCTTTATATCTGTTCCCTCACGGAGAAGGGGAACTAAAGAGGGTTGACTTAGTAGTGTTATATTGTGACCTTGATTTTGTAGCTCAAGAGCAAATCTTGAAAATTGTAGAGTATCACCTAAGCCTTGTTCATTCATAATTAGTATATTTTCCTTCTTTTTTAGCGGGCCAAAATGCCTATCTCCGAAAAGCTTTTGGAAAATAGGGAAGTTTCCTGGCTTTCTATTAAAACGGTGTTCATACATTTGCCAGCCTTCTTTCCAAAGCCCTAATAAAAGTAAGTCTTGACCTAGGTTATTTCTCGCTTCTAGAAGTGGCGCATTCTCAAGATTGAGACAGATTTTGTATGCTCTAATTGCTGCTGCTATCTGTTTTCTTTGATGTAGACCTATTCCTAAATTGAAATAAGCAATTGATACTTCTGGAAGATATTTAATACCAAGACCTAGGAATTTTTGCGCCAATACAGGGTCTTTATCCAGGAGTTTCCCTCCTTTATTGATAAAGTCTTTGTTGGTCAATTCCACTATTTTTAAGCTCCTTTCTAAAAGTAGTATTGAACAAGAATTAGCCTCATCAGTACCTCCATATTTTCTTGGTCGTCTTCATGTTTTGAGTAATGCTTTGGGGTAACCTTGAGTTATATGGCTTTGTTTTTGCAATTGGGCTCTTATTTCCCTGGGTTGACAGAGCTGCACTGTGTTCATCATGAGATTCTTAAATTCCAAATTTTGAGAAGATGAGGATCTTATTGGCCATAGTCCATCACTGGAATCCTGATGGAGGCGGAGGTCACGCTTCTCTAAGAGCTGACCCTAAGCCCAGATTGGATGCTTTTGAGCAACAACTTCTTGCATTGCAGCGTATTGGTCAAAGACAATCTCAGCTTAATATTGCAGTTAAAGAGGCTCAACCAGCTAATGAGTCAATACGACACCATATTCATGTTGCGGTTATTACTGATGGAGAACATCATTTAATAGACCGCCTGGATCCTAGATATCAAGGCCTATACTCTTTAGTATTAACCAAGCCGCAAACACCTAGACATCTTGGATTTGAGGCACAGAAATTCTTAGCGAGTAGGCTCCAGGATGACTTTGATATCTATGGATATTTGGAAGATGACCTTGTTATTCATGACCCTTATTTTTTCCATAAAATAGATTGGTTTAGTCAACAGGTTGGCGATGAGTATCTACTTTTACCACACAGGATGGAACTTGTTCATCATCCCCACCCTGTTGATAGGTTTTATATAGATGGCTCTATTCATGAAGAAGATCTTCGTAAAATTATTCCAAATCCTGAGCCAACTATTACAATTAATTTGCCTGGAATTAATTTGGCATTTGAATCACCTAAAAATCCGCACTCAGGATGCTTTTTTTTGAGTAAGTCGCAATTAGCATCATGGACAAGGCATCAGTCTTGGCAAGATGGAGATACATCATGGATATCTCCTTTGGAAAGTGCTGCGACATTAGGCTTAACGAAAATATTTAAATTATTTAAACCATCCTTTAACCACGCTGCTTGGCTTGAGATTCAACATTGGGGCAATAGCTTTCATTGTTTATTAGGTCGCAAAATAACTTTGCCTGGTTATTCTCCTATAAATCAAATCGAAACTCATAGTGTGGAAGACAATTTAAAAAATATAGATGAAATAAGAAAGGTTGATTAGAAGTGAAATTCCTTTTAGTCCATCAGAATTTTCCAGGTCAATTCAGACAGTTAGCTCCATATTTGGCTAAACAAGGACATGAGTTAGTTGCAATTTGCTCTCATCAACGACCGGTTCATTTTAATGGCTCTCTTTTGCGATATCAGGAACCTAAAAAACCTACTTCAGAGTTATCATTAGGAAGCACTTTGTGGAATGAAGGTCTTGAGAGAGCCAACTTAGTAGCGCGTTTGTGTGATCAACTGAAAAAAGAAGGATGGGTTCCAGACAGGATTCTTGGTCATACTGGTTGGGGGGAAACAATTGCACTTAAGGAAGTATGGCCTGAAGTTCCTCAAATTTTATGGCCAGAATTATGGGTTTTACCTGAACATGGTGGCCATGGAATAGATCCAGAAATGAGTCCACCTGGATTAGAAGAACGTCTTACACAACTTGGTCGAAATGCATTAACCAGTTTTGCATTAGATCAAGCCTCAGCATGGGTTGTACCTACACAGCACCAGGCCAATAGCTTTCCAAAGAAATTTCAAACATCTAATATGCATGTAGTGCATGAGGGTATAGACACAAACATTGCATGCCCTAAATCAGATATTCAGTATGAAGTACGAGGTGTAAGAATTACTAGAGAAACTCCAACAATTACGTTTGTTAATCGCAATTTAGAAAGACTACGTGGATTTGACACATTTATGCTTTCATTGGTTGAAATTCTTAGGAACCATGAAACAGTAAGAATTATTATTGTTGGTGATAGTGAAAGGGGATATGGAGGGACTCATCCAAGTGGTAGGCCACTTAGAGAAGTTATGCTAGAAAAATTAAAGGATGAACTTGACTTAAATAGAATTCATTTTCTTGGAAGAATTCCACATCCTCAATTAATTGGAATCTTACAGGCTAGTTGGGTTCATGTTTATTTAAGCTATCCATTTGTTCTTGGTTGGAGCTTATTAGAAGCAATGTCATGTGGGTGTTGTATTGTAGGAAGTACTGGTATGCCTGTGCAAGAAGTAATACAGAATGGTATCCATGGAATTTTAGTACCAATTGATAATCATAAGATTTTGTCCGATACTACATTGGCTTTATTAGACAACTCTTCTCTTCGCCAAAAGCTGGGCAATTCTGCAAGAGAAATTGCAAAAGAATGGGATCAGAGTATACTTTTACCTAAGCTCAAATCAATTCTTGAATAATAAATGACATAAATTTATTATTCTTACTTTATAAAAACTGGTAATCAGATTATTTTGCAAGTTTATTTTCTATGTAATAGATTGCATCTTTAGTTTCTGAGAAGTATTCTTTTGCTTTGTTTATTTGAATCTCTAGTTGATATTTGCCAGGCTTCTTTTTTTTAGCTATATTTAATATTATACTAACCCATTTGATTCGATATATATTGGCTAGAATCCTGATACGCGAAATCATTTTCTCACTAATTAATTTACCTTTAAAATGATTAATAGTAAAGTCGATCATTTGATTATTTTGAATATGATTTGGTTGTAGAATTAAATCACATATGAGTTTTGAGGGTGCATCCCATCCTGCGTATTCAAAGTCCATGAATATATACTTATTGGAATTATTTTTGATGACATTATGGAAGCCTACATCTGACGGGGAAATTATCAGCTCATCCGACTTGATATATCTAATATTTGATTTGCTAAGTTCTTGAATTATTTTATTTTCTGTTTGTTCAAATGAAGGAATAATTTGTTTTTCTAGGAAATTTCTGAGTATCTCTAATTCTTTACTCTGTTCAGAAAGTCTCCTTAAATCTGTAATTTTTTCTTTTGTAAGCGATATGCTTTGTAAAAGGTCAAACCTAGCATCTGCAGCTAATGGAAGAGAACTAGCACTACTGGACTTCTTTGTCTCTTGCAGAACTAAAATGAACGCATAAAGTTCTTCCCAGTCTTTTAAGCTAGGTTTTTCTAACTTTTCTCCTTCTTCCCATGATTGAATTGACCATAATTCATCTAGTCTATAGTTAAATAATTTAGGTATCTGGTCTATGCCATTAGATTGGAGGTGATTAATAAAGTCTACTTCTGCTTTGATCCTTTCATCTTTAGAACTCTTTCCTAATTTATATTCTTTATATACGTAATTACCTTGTTTAGATTCTAATTTATATACCTCACTATTAATACCTTCACTAACTTTTGTATATGACATTGGTATGCAATTTATAGATTGCATCCTTGAATTTATAATTTCCTTTTTTAATTCTAATTTATTGTTCATTTAATATATTACTTAAATCTTTCCAGGAGTTTAATTTGTATTCCCATTCTTCCTCTTTGGTTTTGTAGTTTAGGTCGAAATCTGCAAGGATTCTACAACAATTGCCTGAAAGCATTTTTAGGATTTGTGGTAAATCATCTATATAGTGTGAACATTGCAAGTCTTTTATTCTTGCAACTTTAGCTTCTTTAGTATTCTCAAAGAAAATTTGATTGCGATTGAAATTAAGGATTTCTTTAT
The DNA here is from genome assembly GCA_003215545.1 of Prochlorococcus sp. AG-409-L14. Taxonomy (GTDB): domain Bacteria; phylum Cyanobacteriota; class Cyanobacteriia; order PCC-6307; family Cyanobiaceae; genus AG-409-L14. The sequence continues at coordinate 6,703 of QCKF01000017.1, forward strand.
TAAAAAAACCTCTTGATTGCATCCACTTTAGTGCTGCTTCACGTAGATCATATTTTTTTCCAGCATATGGAAATTGAGTTTTATGGCTAATGATATATAGTTCAAAACCGCCATCTTTGATTTTTTTAAGAGCATCTATCATTCCGTAAGATTCTTTAGCCTCAGTAATTCTACTTCCATAAACCTCGCCTTGTAGCTCAGTAAATTTATCTTCTAAATCTTTGTCAATTAGGTATTGTCGAATTATTTTCTTACTTTTGGGAAAGTCTTTGTCAATTAAGCCATCTTCATGGGCTAACTTATGAAAAAGTTCATTATAAATAATCAGTGTGTTATCAAAATCAAGACCTAATCTTTTCATAAATTTTCAATCAAACTTATAATAGCTTGATTATCTATACCAATTTGATTTCTTGTATATTCTTGATTACCTAACTTGTGAATGAATTTATGTGGGGCACCTATCCTTTTTACTTTTACCTTACTTTCAAAATTATTATCTGCAATCCATTCAAGAATGGTAGTTCCTAATCCACCTCTAATAGAATGTTCCTCTAGTGTGATCCATGTATGAAAATTTCTTTTGATCATTAACTTAAGGAATGCACTGTCTATTGGTTCTATTCCTCCAAGTGTCGCTATAGCAATATTCTTGTCTCTCTTTGCAAGAGTTTCGCTTGCTTTTAAAGCTTCGTTGATAATAGGACCAATACCTAGCAAAAGAATTTCATCACCTTCTTTTAAAAGCTGACCTTTACCTATACCAAGTTTGCTATTTTTATGATGTATTGAAGGTTCTCCTTTTTTGCCAATTCGAATATATGTTGGTCCGCTTAGATTCACAGCCTCTTCTAATTGTGCTGTTAACTCATTGCTATCTGCAGGTGCTAATATTCTTATGCCAGGAATAGATCTTAATATCGCAATGTCTTCAAGTGAATGATGTGTTGGTCCCAGTTCAGCGTAAGAAAGGCCTGATCCAGTACCGACAATTATAATGTTTGCTTGATGATAAGCTGCCCCAATTTTAATTTGCTCTAGGCACCTAGTGGTTGTAAATGGTGTAATTGTATAAATCATTGGACGCAATCCAGATAATGCCATACCTGCCGCTAAGCTCATCATATTAGCTTCAGCAATCCCACAATTAATAAATCTGTTAGGAGCAATATTTTTAAAGTCATCAAACATTCTATTTCCAATATCGCCTGAGAGCAAAACTATATCTTCTCTTTCCTTGGCTAATTTTGTTATACAAGTAGCAAAAGCATTTCTCATGGTTTCTTTAAAGTTCTTTTAGTGCTTCATGTAATTCTTTTTCGTTGGGAGTTCTATAATGCCAGTTATTGTCATCTTCCATAAAAGAAATACCTTTGCCTTTGATTGTATGGGCCACTATTAAACTTGGTTTGTTAAGTTCTAGTCTAGCATTATTTAGAGAAGTATTTATTTCAGTGAAGTTATGCCCATCAATTTCTTGAGTATGCCAACCAAAAGATTTCCATTTCCCTTGAAGTGGCTCTAAGGCCATAATGTCTTCACTTCGACCTGTTGCTTGCCATTTATTAAAGTCTATTAATACCGTTAAATTTGCTAATTTAAGAGACCCAGCAAGCATTGCAGCTTCCCAAATACTTCCTTCGTTGCATTCACCATCACTAATTAATGCATAAGATCTATATTGTTGGTGCTTTATATTCGCTGCCATTGCCATCCCAAGTGCCATTGGCATCCCATGGCCTAATGAGCCAGTAGCAGCTTCAACTCCTGGAATAAAACCAGGTTTTGGTGGGTGTTCATGGAAGACACTTCCTGATTCACCAATATCATTTAACAGATCTTTTTTGTAAAATCCTCGCTCAGCTAAAACTTGAAAAAGGGCAGGTGCAGCATGTCCTTTACTTAGTAGGAACCTATCCCTATCAATATCTTCGGGATCATTCACGTTAATCTTTAACTCCTTCCAATAGAGAAAAATGAGAATTTCAAGGCATGATAAACAGGAGCCTAGATGTGGGATTTTAGCTTTTGCTGAAGTCTCTATTATTCTTTTTCTTAATAATTTAGATAAACTATTGAAGTCTTCATAATTATTACCAGAGATTGTATTCATATCCTTAGCTTTCAAGGTTTAACTTTTTCATCCATTTTACTGTATAAAATTCATCTTTGTCTTCCAGCTCTTTTCTTTCGTAGGCATTTTTGATTTGATTAATTGCATCTTGAACAGTATATTTTGGTTTAAAGCCTGTATCTAATAGTTTTTGAGAATCTACCCTATATGACCTTGGATCATTGCTTTCGGTGATATTTATTTCAGCACCTATAGATTCTTTTATCATATTTGCAATTTCCATAATGGATAGATTTTCAAATCCAGCATTGTAGCATCCATTTGGAATTTCAGGATGCTCTAGAAAGTGTTTGTAAATTGCTGCTATATCATTAATATGAATATTTGGTCTTGTTTGTGAACCTCCAAAAACATTTATAATTCCTTTACTTAATGCTTGGAAACTTAGCATATTTACACTAACATCTAATCTCATTCTGGGTGAAACCCCACATACTGTCGCAGGTCTAATACAATGAACACGCATTTGATTTGCGTATGAAAGAAAAACTCTTTCAGCGACCATTTTTGTTTTATTGTATACAGAAATAGGCACCAAAGTTAAATCTTCCGTTACTTTTTCTTCTTCTTTGATTCCATATACACTCCCTGAACTTGCAAAAATAAATTGCTTAACTCCCATCCTTGAAGCTTTATCTACCATTTGTTGCCCTGCAAGAACATTAACTTCCCAACTCAAAGTTGGATTTAGCTCAACTGCCGGATCATTAGCTATATTTGCCAGGTGTATTATTGATTCGACATTCTTTAGCATTTCACAATTGATATTTCTAATATCTAGTTTTATATTTGTTAGGTTTATGTGATCATCTAAATAGTTGCCAAACCATTGTGTGTCTATATTGAGAATCTCGTGACCTTCTTTTAGTAATAATGGAATAATCACCGAGCCTTTGTACCCACAACCACCTGTAACTAAGATCTTCATGATTTGTGAATGTAATTCCAAGGAAGTTTTTCTAATTTAGCAAAGTTTGCTTCTACCCATTCAAATGTTTGTCTTAGTCCTGTATTCAGGTCGATGCTGTCCTCCCACCCCAATTCGCTCCTAGCTTTCGAACTATCTAGTAGATAGCTAAGATCTTTCCCTACTCTTTCTTTTTCGATCTCAACGATTGACTCAAATTGAACTTTGTTCATTGTACATATCATAGATACTAAATCTTTTATCTTTATTGCTTCTTTTGTAGACAAGTGCCATATAGTTCCTGGATCAGCATCAATTGCGATCTTCATGGTTGCCTGAACTACGTCATTTATGTGAATGAATGATCTTTCAGATATACCAGCACCATGCAGTTTGAGCTTTTTGCCAGATAATACGCTTAGTATTGTTCTCGGTATAATTCGATAAAGTTGTTGTCCTGGTCCATATACATTAGCCGCCCTCGTAAAGACAACTGGAAAATCATATGCTTCGAAGAAACTTTTTAAGTGCAAATCACATGCTGCTCTACTTACTGCGTAGGGTGTGCTTGGAGAGTAGATTTCACTTTCTTTAATCCAACCTTTGTCAGTACTTCCGTAGACTTCAGGTGTACTTACATGAACATACTTCTTTAGAAACTTAAGTTTCCTAAGCTCGTCGTGAAATGCTACTTGAGATAATGTATTAGTTTGGTACCAGTTTGTTGGTGATTTCCAGCTTTCTGCTACCATTCCTTGTGCAGCGAAATTTACAATATATTCAGGCTTGATATTTTTTATTAACTCTATTAAATCGTTTAGTTGTGTATTGATATTTAGTTGTTTGAAATGAAAGTTATCCTTTTTTTTCCTGAATTCTGATCCAATTTCATCCTTCCATAGATAAGGAAGGAATACTTTTTCTGCTTCATTTGAACGGCTAATTCCATGTACAATTTGATTATTATCTAGTAGCCCATTAACAAAATGAGAGCCGCTAAAACTGTTACTCCCTATTACCAGAAATTTCTTTTTGTTCATTGAATTAATATTTCCTGGATGTAATTGCTTAGGAGATTTGCATTTATAGGTGTATTGCCCATTGTGTTGACTGCTAGAGCAGCCATGCAACACCCTAGTGCAGCAGTTGCCATCATAGGCTCATTGCTTGAAAGACCTGTTGCCATGACGGCCAATAAGGAGTCTCCTGCTCCTGCAACATCCAGTGGGTTTGCTGATAGGGCAGGAAAGGCTTGTCGAATAAGTTCTTGATTCGTAGTTCTATCATATGCGATAAAACCTTCTGCTCCTAATTTCATTATGAGTCTCTCGCTTTTGCTATTCTCCAATAACATTTTACTGAGTAATTCAAGTCCTGAGTCTTTGTCTTGTAGCGCAACACGGGCTTCTCGTTCATTAGGGCATAGCAATGAGAAATTCTTGAATTTAGTAACACTCCCAACCTGACTACTACATTGTAAATCACCAAATAACATTAGGTTATTATCTTTTGCAATTTCTTGTACACAATCTAAAATCTTCTCTGTTATCACACCATAAACAAAGTCTGAGACAATTATTCCTTGTGCATTAAGTGCTGCTTTTTTTATATTTTCAATTACTTGCTTTTCTATATCTGAATCTAGGCTATGATCTTCTAAACGACTAACTCTAAATAGTTTTTGATTTTCAACTATATATCTTTTTTTAAATGTAGTTGGCCTTGATGGATCTTTTATTAAATAGTTTTTGATTTTTCTATTTTTGAGTTCATTTTCTACTAAGTTTGCAGTATTATCTTTACCAACTACAGAGATTAAAGAACAATTTGCTCCTAGAGCTTGAATGTGAGAAGCAACAACAGAAGCACCGCCTATGAAATTTTTTGTTTCTAGCTCTCTAACTACAACTACAGGTGCTTCCGCGCTCATTCCAACCGCTTCACAAGCAGCATATTGATCAACAATAGTGTCCCCTACTACTATTAAATTCTTATTTTTCCAGGCTTGCATAGATTTTATTAACTTTTCTGCAGTTAGACCATGTCTTTGACAAGCTTTTTTAAACTCGGCTTTTCTTTGTTCTGTCAATTCCTGTTCCGATCTAGATAAAAGATCACTTGATGCATAATGGATATCACCGGCATGGAATTGTATAGATCCTCCTACTTTCTTTAGTTCTTTAATAGAATTATTAATTATGTCTGATTCTCCATTCTCAAATTCCTTACCTAGTACTAAGAGCTTTGGTTTAAGAGTTTTAATTGCTTCTGGAAGCTCTTCTTCATTTAAAAGAACTATAGCATCAGCAATATCAATTAGAGATAATGCTTCTGCCCGTTCTTTTGGTTTAAATATAAATTCGGATTGACCAGCATTCTTCTTAGAGAAGCTTTCCCCTATGATAGCCACAGTTAATTTCTTGCCTAGTGACTTTGCATGCCTTAGATATCGTATATGACCAGGATGAATTGTATTGAAATGTCCATATGCAAGAACTGATGTTGTTAAACAAGCTGCTTCTTTTAGTTGATAAATTGGTGTACTCATAATGTAATTAAGACTCTTCCAGCTGTTTCACCATTTTTCATTGCGGAAATTGCATCATTTATTTCCCTGAGCTTAAATCTTTTACTTATTAAGTGCTTAAGATCAGACTTTCGATTTTCTAGAACGTTTAAATATCTTTCTATATCTTTTTCAGGCTTGCATTCTCCCCCATGAGAACCATTTATGGTTTGGCCAAAATGTAGTGGCAATGAATGTATTTTAATGTCATCATATTTCTTTGGTACGCCAACAAGTATTAGCCTTCCACCATGATTTGTCAGTTTGTATCCTAACTCTATTATTTTTGCTGAGCCTGTATTGTCTATAAAAACATCTACTTTTCGATTATCTAAAATATTTTCTATTGCTTTTAATGGATCTGTATTCATAGTATTGATTGTATGTGTGGCACCGATTGTTTTCGCAAGATCTAAGCGACTTTGAAAGAGATCAACAGCAATGATTGGCCATGCTGAAACCATTCTGGCTGCTTGAATAATATTTAGACCAATTCCACCAGCTCCAAATACAACTATAGACTCTCCTATTTTGACAGCTGCATTATTTTCTATAACACCAAAGCCAGTTGTAATGGCACATCCAAATAATGCAGCTATTTCTTTATCTGTTTTTGAAGGGATTTTTGTGCAGCGATTTTCGCTAACTATTGCATGTGTATTAAATGTTGTAATCCAGCCTGCATTTAAATTTTTTCCATTCCAATTATAAATTGGTGGTTTGGCTTGGATACCAGCCCCTTTTCTCCAATGAAGTACAACTAAGTCACCCACTGAAACGTTTGTCACCCCTGGACCTATTTTTAGAACTGTTGCACTTCCTTCATGCCCCATTAGATGGGGAAGATAAGGGTCTGGGCCCTTTACTCCTGATATTTCGCCCAGTTGTGATCCACAGATGCCGCTGATATGAACCTGAACAAGAACTTGTCCTATTTCTAATATTTTGGGTAGGCAAACTTTATCAACAATTAATTCTTGATTTTGTTTGACAAGAATTGCAGCTTCCATTGTCTCAGGTATGTTTGCCATGATTCAAGTTCAGGTTAATCGAAATAGATAAATGAATAGTCTCCACTATATTTAGAGTGTTTGAACCACCATTTCCATTCTTGAGGAGTATTAAAGGCTTCGCAAGTTACTTGCCAATATAGTAAATTGGCTTTCTGGACTTCATTTGAATAACTTTCAACGCATATATATTTATACTCTTTACCTACACGTTCCATTTCCACCAAGGCTTTTTCTAATTCATATGTATGTAAATTATGAAAAGTATTGATTGAAATAACAAGGTCAAAATAGTTATCATTCCATGGTAATTCAGTAGCATTGCCTACTAAAAGCTTACCTCTTATTTCAGGTTTGCTATTGGATATTGCATATTCTGAGATGTCAATTCCATGAATCTCAGCATTTGGAATGCATTTAAGAAAGTCATAAAGTAGAAAACCTTTTCCGCATCCGATATCTAAAATTTTTGGCCTATCAGGAAGTTTATAGTATTCGATCATTTCTTTAGCGACTTTTTCCCATCTTCCTTCTATATAGTTATATCCACCATAGTTTATTCTTCTATCACCATCCCAGTATTCATATCCCCAACTTTTTGCTAATTTGGCGGCCTTATGTTTTGGATATTCTGGATCGTTGACCCTATCAAGATAATTACGTTTTGTGCTTTTATGTAGCACATTCATGAAATCAATTTCTTGCATCAGATTGTTTTTATATCTAAAGGTTTGTTGCTGTTAAGCCACTGCATGCATAGGTGGCCAATTATGAGCTGTGTGTCTTCTGCAATTTGCATATCATGAATATCAAAGTGAATTGCAACATCTGCTAGGTCAAGGCAAAATCCACCATTAAAAGCTAGCACAGCATAGCTTTTAATACCAATATCACTTGCTACTTTGAGAGCATTGATAATATTTTTAGAGTTCCCACTTCCAGATAAAACGATCAATATATCAGTATTATTTGCTTTTACTTTTAATTGATGAGAGAAGATATTCTCAAATCCAGTATCATTTGCGAGGCAAGTTATAACGCTTGTATTGGCAGGCAATGCTTCTACTCGTAGTCCAGTCAACTTTGGCCCAGGGCCACAAGCACCTATGCCATAGTGTAAATCATTAGCAATATGTAAAGCATTTCCTGCGCTGCCTCCATTCCCACAAATATATACGCTATGTCCATTGATCCAAGCATTTCTTAGATCGTTCGCAAGTAGCTCTACTTTGGAAATTATTTCTTCAGTAAAGCAGTTTTCTAAACGTTGAATGTAGTTTTTGGCTTCTCCTATGAAGTTTGGCTTGGTACTTTTCATTGCAAGCTGTTCGAAATTTTGACTGGTTTAATTAATTCTTGGGAATTTGCAAGTGATTCTTCGGTTCCTATATCTAGATAAGGACTAGTTGTATGCCATGTTTGAATACGCCCAATTAATTTTGGAAGTACTTCTGTACTAAAATCGCTTGCGTAAGGCACCTCCTTATTTAGCCATTCTAGGAATTCTGACTCAAATAAGTACATTGCACCATTAGCGCGGTTCCCTGGTGGGTCTTTAACTTTCTCATGGAATGAGGTCACGATGCCATTTTTGTCTGTAGTGACAATCCCGCAACTGCTTGGATTAGTACTTTGGAATGTAAGCATGGTTAGTAGACAGCAAGATGGACGATCTTGATGGGCTTTGAGAAGTCCCCTTAGATCAGCATTGGTTGCGTTATCCGCATGCATTAAAAGACCTGTTGAACCTTTGAAGAATTTTTGATTAGTTAATAGTGTCCCAGCTGTACCTAGGAGTTTTGGTTCATGAATTGTATGAATAAACATTTTTGAATTTTGCCATTTGTTAGCAAAGCTTTCGACTTGTTCTGCAAGGTAATGAGTATTGATTAGTGCTGATTGACAGCCAAGAGACTCAAGCTCAAATAGCCATCTTCCCAATAGTGGAGTTCCAGCAACTGATATTAGGCACTTTGGTATTGTATTAGTTATAGGTCTTAATCTGGTACCAAGACCTGCTGCTAATATTAAGGCTTTAAACGTATGCTTCATTATGTTTAATTTGTAAGGATTGAGGTGTCAAGAATTAAATCAGCAAGTGCAAAGCTTGCTGTAAAAGCTGGAGAGATTGCATTTAGAACATGCGTGCTTTTGGTGCCATTTAAGCAGAGAAAATCATCTTCAAGGCGCTTGTTCTTATGATTAAATAACTGGGATCTAATTCCTACTTTTTTGCTGATTTCTATATTCTCTGACTCAATTTTTGGGATAAGTTCTTTTGCTGCTTTGAGCATAAGGGGAGGAAAATACATAAAAGCTTGTTCATGGACATATCTTCTAAATCCACCTCTATTTGAAATGTATTGCTTTGCAAGTAAAGTCAAGTTTCTAATAGCCATGCTTGGCTCTATACCTTTTAGTTTTTCATAATTTTCACGACCTAATGCAGGAATTGCTGTAGGACCAATGCTGATCTCAGGTATTCGATCAGCACTAGGCGTAAAGTGTATTCCCAAAAAGGGAATATCTAAATCTGGAACAGGATATAGATTGCAGCGTGGTCGAATAGAGCAATTGTCTTTTAGTTTCCAATAAAGTCCTTTAAATGGAAGCAATGTATAATTTAAGCCTACACCATATTTATGGGCTATGCGGTCAGCTTGTAGGCCAGAGCAGTTCATAAGGTGCCCATAATTTATATAATCATCCTGATTTAGTTTGATTCGACTTTTACTTGGCTCTGCTTCCCAGGTGTTCTGACTTTTGATAATCTTAACTCCTTTATTAATTAGCTCTTCTTCAAGCTTCTTGATAATTTCTATTGGTTTTACTACAACTGTTTCTGGACTCCAAAGTGCTCTTCCACTGGCTGTCCTTGCTTCTGGAAGAAATTCTTTAAGAACCTTTTCATCCCAAATTTCAACCTTTGCACCATTAAGTCTTCCGCGTTCAAAAAGCACATCTAGTTGTTTGTCTAATTCGTTTTTTTGAGGAACTACAATTTTTCCACATTCGTTAATTGGTAAACCTCTTTCTTGTACCCATTCTTTTAGTCGCCTTGCACCAGACACACAAACTTTAGCCTTTATTGTATCAGGCTTATAATATATTCCTGCATGTAAGACACCACTATTTCTACCGGAACTATGCATTCCTAGCTTTTTTTCTTTTTCGATAATTATTATATTTTTTGTAATTTTTCTTTCTATTATTTGATTTGCTAGAGAAAGGCTAACTATTCCTCCTCCAATAATTAATACATCACAGTTTTGATGGTTCATTTTCTCTTATTATTTTTGTAAAGTTTCTAAAGGGAAATCTTGTAATGTATTTAGTAAAACTAAATCAGGCTCATTTTTTTCGCCTATAAATTTATTATATTCTTTATAGTAATTTTCAATGTTATATCTTTCTTTTTTGCCATGCCCAGTCATTACGTGCATAACTGTTTTGACCTTTGCTCTTGCCCCAGCCTGAAGATCTGTTATTCGATCTCCTATTAATATGGAACGCTCCAAATCAATATTTAACTCTTTGGCTGCAGCAAATAACATCATTGGACTTGGTTTCCTCCAGCTATTGGGATTAGCCTCTGGGCCATACCCATTAGCATATATAGCTGTAACGAAAGACTCTTCTCCTATTAGTTCTAGCATTTTTTCATTTACAGCTTCGTAATCGCTCCAGTTGAAATAGCCTCTTGAGATTCCTGACTGATTAGTGACTATTATAATTGGCCAACCGAGTTTATTTGCTTCTCTTGCTAGCCAGCAGGCTCCTAAGCACAGTTTTACATCTTTTGGTTTAGAAAGATGATGGCAATCTTCTACTATGACTCCATCTCTGTCTAGGAAAAGTGCAGATTTTTTGGATAGTTCTTTGTTGCTGCGATTAATAATTTTTCTTCTTTCCAATATTTTATTTCTCATGGTTTTCAAGATTTATTTTGTATAATTTCTTCTAATTTTCTTGCTGAAGCCATGACACTAAAATATTTATTAACACGTTCTTTGCCTGACAATGCTAACTTTCCAAGTAATCCTTTCTCATGGATCAATCTCTTCAAAGCAGTTGCTAATGAGATTGCATCTCCAGGATGAAATTTTAATCCACTAATATTGTTTTCGATTAATTCTTCTGAACCTCCAACACAACTGCTAATTAGTACTAACCCACTGGCCATTGCTTCTGCTCCAACTATTCCAAAGGCTTCTGGATAAATTGAGGGGAATACGCATACATGGTGCAGGCTAAAGAAACGAGCAAGCTCTCTTCTCCCTAATTGTCCAAGGAAGCAAACATTACTTTCTAATTTGGCTTGCTTAAGCATCGATTGCATTTTTTCTTTATAGCCTGGTTCAAAGTTGTCGCCAGCTAGATTTACCTGTATAGAGATTGATTGTTGTTTTAGTAATATGAGTGCTTCAATAATGGTATGAGCCCCTTTGCTGCCCATAAGTAACCCTGCAAAGCAAACTTTTAACGGTCTACTTGGAGTACCATCTGGCGTGAAAGGAATAAAATTTCTTGTATTTTTTTTGTTAAAAAGTTCAACTCTTGCACCAGGGTATACCACAGGATTTGATTGCACAGGTAATTTGTTTTTAGATAAAGCATCTCTGACTGCCTTACTAGCAGATACTAATTTATAATTCTTTTGACTTGGAAAATGATTAGCTTCGAATGGAGGTGCAACGAAGCCAACATGATGAAGAACTGGTAGTCCAGTGTTTATTAGTGTGGTAAGTATTTCTGGCCCGATGAGATCAATATTTCCAACAATAATTCCATCCCAATCTTTTATAGAAAGCCAGCGTTCTAATTCTCGTATATTTAAGTCATCGATTTTCTTGCATTGATCTAAGTTTTGATAGATACTTACTCCACCTTTAAAACTACCTTTTAGTGCGATAGTTCGACTTACTGGTTCTCCAGTAGGTCCAGCGCTACTAGGGCCTAGATAATCAGCGTCATTGCATAGAACTTGTACAAAATGGCCAAGCTTCATGAGACCCCAGGCAAAATCTGCCATTGATCGGCCATAACCACCTAGTTCTTGAGGTGGATAGAGATTTGTAAGGAGCAGTAGGTTCATTATCAACTAGCCTGCCCCATAGGCTGGAAATTGTCTCTATAGGAATTGCGGGTTTGTCTCGCTTGCCTGTTCTCATCACGAGCAGAGATTTGCTACCTGGTTGCGGTGACCTTAATGGTCGCCGATGGGCTGGTCAGCAGCTTCTCAAAAGTTGGGCGGCCTGTTTAGGTCCTGAGCCTATGGCATTGGCTCATGCCCAACCAAATGAATTGAAAAAATTCCTCCCAATTCTTCGTGATGCTGGTTTGAAAGGTCCTTTACATGGGCTTAGCCTTATTGATCCACGACCGTTTTGTGAGTGGGGTGGTTTGTTTTTGCCTGATCCCTCAATAGGACGTTGGGCGCAATGGCGAAGGCCAGTAGGTGCAGCAGGATTTTCCTTGATAGGACAAATACATACTCTTTCTACAGCTGCTGCACTTGGTCATCTTAGAGATTTAATTTTGGAACCAGTTGAGGCATGGGATGCGTTGATTTGTAGTAGTTCAGCTGGCAGAGAAGTGGTCGAATCCGTTTTGGATGATCAGCAAATCCAACTTATAGAGCGGTGTGATGGTTCGGCTGAATCAATTCTTGCAAGACGGCCAAAGTTACCTGTTATTCCTTTACCTTTACCTGTTAAAGCAATTCAATCTTCTTTACCTCCTAAAGCAAAGGCAAGGGCTGATTTGGATATACCTCCAAATGCTGCGGTAACACTTTGGTTGGGCAGGCTTTCGTTGTTTACAAAGTTGGATCCTTGGCCAAGTTATGCAGTTCTTCAAAGAGTAGCTCTTCAGTTAGATCGTCCACTTGTGTTGATTGAATGTGGACCAGATGACACGCCACAACAAGCGGAAGGATTTAAACAATTGAGAAAGCTTTGTCCAGATGTGCGTTTTATTCGTTTGGGTGGAGAAAAACCAGTTGACGAATTACTGAAATTCCAGGCTTTGGCTGCTTCCGATATAGCGGTTTCTTTAGTTGATAACACTCAGGAAACTTTTGGGTTGGCGGTAGCTGAAGCTATGACTGCAGGATTGCCTGTGGTTGCATCAAATTGGGATGGATATCGAGACTTGGTAAGGCATGGAATAGATGGTTTTCTTGTTCCAACGCGATGGGCAGCTACAGCGGGGAAGGTATCTGCAGCTATGGGTTGGCAACAATTCACTGGTATTTGCAGTTTCCCAGCAGTAGCTGGAGCATTAGCCCAGTTAGTTCAAGTTGATAGGCATGCTGCGGAGTCCGCATTAATGACTTTGTTTCAAGATCAATCGCTACTTAATTCGATGGGTAGGGCCTCAAAGCAGCGAGCTCTTGAGAAATTTGAGAGCAGCAAAGTCATGGATCAATATGCAAACCTTTTTGGGGAGTTGTCGGAGCTTCGAAAGTCTGCACCGGAGCCTGCGAAATTGAAGAAGATGCCTCCGATTCACTTAGACCCTGTTCGTGCTTTTGCAGGCTTTGCTAGTCAAAAACCATTGCCTTCTAAACCAGCTAGTGTTGAACAACTGCAAAATCTTGATCAATATATTCAAGAAGCGAGAAAACCTCTTTGGCAGCTTCTGCTTCAGAGTGCCTATGAAGAAGATCGACCAAATCTTCTTGGGGATCTTTTAGATAA
>QCKF01000018.1 GCA_003215545.1 Prochlorococcus sp. AG-409-L14
GCTATGGGTATTAATAAAGTTAGGCCTATTGCTTCAAGCCTCTGAAAGCAGAAGAACTCCTTGAAACCTAATCCAGTCATTGCAGCAAATAGTGGTCCTATAGGAATTGTCCAGAGAGGTATTTTTTCTAAGCTAATTAAGATATTTTTAGGCCCTAAGTTAATTACTAAGAAAGCTATGCCGCAGCATCCTAAAAACCACATTACGATTAGTGCATAATGCAGGGGACGGACGTATATATGGATCCATTTGAGTGCTAGTCCAAGACTTGTCGCTAGAGGAATTAACCAAATCCAACTCCATGTTGGCCCAATTAAAATCCATTGCAATAATCCTGCAAAAAAGCTTATTCCGCAAAATAACAATGAGATTCTGTACCGTTCAACTTCAATTTTATCTTCTTTAGTAATACTGTATGTACCATATAGACCTTCAAAAATTTGATGCTTTTCGAAGGTTGAATGAATTTCTACGGATTCAGAGTGCTCTTTCATGAATACTTAGGCTTAGAGATTGATTTTTGCATTGACCATTGTGATTAGATCTGGACCTGCTGGAACAATGTTGTTAGGTCGTAAAGGGAAAAGAGCACCAAAATAATCTTTTCTCCATGCTTCGGCATCACAAGTTTTAGAAACTTCGGGAAGTGATAGGAACCTCTGTCTCCATTCCCAGATTTTTGAGAATGCCCATAGTGGTTTTTTGCTGCAACTAAAAAGGGGAACATATATAGATTCCCATCTAATTAGGGTTGGAAATAATCTAATATCAGCAAGAGTAACTTGATCGCCGCATAACCAAGGCCCTTTCTCATTGAGACTTTTATTGACTATTGCTAAAGATTCAAAAAGCTCGTCGCAAGCCTTATCATAGGCATATTGATTTCTAGCAAACCCACATTTATAAACACCATTATTAACACTTGGCTGTAATAATTTCTGCCAGCTTGTTATTTCTTCTTGCATTTTATTTGGTTCAAGATTTGAGGTTTCATAACTTGTTGGCCATTTATTTAGAACTTCAACTAGTTGCGAGCTTTCATTCCCTAACAATGCTGGCTTTTTTCTATGGCTATCTAAAGGATCTATAAGTGCTGGGACAGTTGCTCTTTGTTTTGTAGGTATGTCACATATTTCATAAAGCTTTAAAAGAGAATTACAGCCCAGTAAAGGTGGGTTTAATTTCCAAAGCCCAGCTTTTTCATCTACTTGAGCATGAACCAAGGTCAGGCTTTCCTTTAATTTTCGCAATTCATAAACTATCCAAGTCCGATGTGCCCAGGGACAACTGCGTCCAATAATTAGTCTTGGTAATAGATCTTGTTTTCTATTAATAAGATCCTCTCGCTTAGGTATATAAGCCCTTTGGCATTGACTAACTGGTCGCAGGTAATGACCTTGCTTGTCTGCAGGAGCAAGGCCATTCATCAATTGTTGCCATTGCCATCTCCAGCCAATTCGGGCTGCATTAACAACTACAGGAGGAATTGGCATTTAGGTTTCTTTTTTCATGATTTTCAGCCAGGCTGAATTTTTCCATTGAATATTGATGTGTGAGCTTCAGGTGCTTTTGGTTGCTGGCACCCATGGGAATGAAATTAATGCTCCTTGGCTTATTGATCAATGGTCAAATAATCCTAGTCTTATAGACGTTAGTGGCTTCTCGGTCGCAGGAGTATTAGGCAATAGAAAAGCATTTAATTGTTGTAGGCGTTATTTGGAACGAGACCTCAATCGGAGCTTCTCATCGGCTTTATTGACTGATTCCTCAATTAATGATTATGAAGTGCTTCGAGCTCGAGAACTCGTTTCTCAATATGGGCCTGATGGAACTGACCCTTGCCAGATTGCAATTGACTTACATAGCACTACTGCTTGCATGGGAAGTAGTCTTGTTCTTTATGGTCGAAGACCAGCCGATTTAGCTTTAGCGTCTTTTATTCAGGCAAGTCTTGGAATACCTGTTTATTTACATGAAGCAGATAACTCTCAAAAGGGATTTTTAGTTGAATCCTGGCCTTGTGGACTTGTTGTAGAGATTGGTCCAGTACCACAGGGATTGCTTGAAGCCAATGTTATTAGGCAAACTAAAATGATTATTGAGGTATGTTTTGAAGAAATTGCGAAAATTAGATCAGGGAATAATTCACCTCCAAATCATTTGATTGTACATAGGCATATTAGAAGTATTGATTTTCCACGTAATTCAAATGGAGAAATTATAGCTTATCTACATCCGGAATTAATAGGTAAAGATTGGTACCCTCTTTCAAAGGATATGCCAATCTTTGTAGAAGCTAATGGGAACATAATTAGGTACTTAGAGGATGATTGTTTGATTCCAGTGTTTATAAATGAGGCTTCGTATATGGAGAAAAATATTGCTATGAGTCTCACAAAGAGAGAGCTATGGAGCTTTAAACCTGTTTGGCTAAATGAGTTAAATGAGTTGATTGGCTAAGTCATTTAGCCACATGCCCATATTAATTGTTCTTTTGTGCATGGCAGATCGCTTTTAGTGCCATCTTCCCAGTAAATTCTAAGTCGATCGTCTTTCGTGCCTGTTCTAAATGTGATTGATTTAATTGGACCGGCAGGTGTTTTTAAGTCTTTCTTTGGTTTGCGAGGAGAAAATTGTTCTAGCTTCCTTTCAATTTTTTGAACTCTTAATTCTAATCGGCTAAGAGTCCCATCATTGATTGAATTGTTGGTCTGGGAAGATTCATCTTTGTTTTGACAGCCTGAAATGGCTAGAAATCCTGCGAAAAGAAGCAGTGATGAGAGAAAGCTGAAGTAACTCTTCTTGGATAAGGAGACTTGCACAATATGTGCTGAATTCAAAGGGAAGGTAGCAGTCTTTCGCTCCAATAGACGACAGCCCCTTGAGCTTCGAGTTCATTTCTTCGATGTCTTGCTTCCTTTACTGGAACAGTTTCTTGGAGATGCAGCCCTGCGTAATGCCACTTAATTAGAACCAATGCCCCTTCTCTGAATCCCTTCTTGAGAATCTTAAACCTTTATGGTTTTTTTATTTTTCAAATTTCTTTTGAAATGTTTTCGCAGATTGCTGCATCTTCCTTTAAAGTTATCCGGACAGGACATTCCTGTCCTTATTAACTGTCCCTTTCGGGATTTATCCACGGCCTCATGACCACTATTCAGCAGCGCTCTGGCGCTACTAGCTGGCAGCAGTTTTGTGAGTGGGTCACTTCTACCAATAACCGAATTTACGTCGGTTGGTTTGGTGTTTTGATGATCCCTTGTCTGCTTGCAGCGACTATTTGTTTCATTATTGCTTTTATCGCGGCACCTCCCGTAGATATCGATGGCATCCGTGAGCCTGTAGCTGGCTCATTCATGTATGGAAACAACATCATCTCTGGTGCTGTTGTTCCTTCTAGTAACGCAATTGGCCTTCACTTCTATCCCATTTGGGAAGCTGCAACCCTTGATGAGTGGTTGTATAACGGTGGTCCTTATCAGCTTGTTGTCTTTCACTTTTTGATCGGCATTTGTGGCTGGATGGGTCGTCAGTGGGAGCTTTCGTATCGCTTGGGCATGCGCCCTTGGATCTGTGTTGCTTACTCAGCTCCTGTTTCGGCTGCTTTTGCAGTTTTCCTTGTTTATCCATTTGGACAGGGATCATTCTCTGATGGAATGCCATTAGGTATCTCAGGTACCTTCAACTTCATGTTTGTGTTCCAGGCTGAGCACAACATTCTTATGCACCCCTTCCATATGGCTGGTGTTGCAGGAATGTTTGGTGGCAGTTTGTTCTCTGCAATGCATGGTTCTTTGGTGACTTCTTCACTAATTCGTGAGACCACCGAAACTGAGTCTCAAAACTATGGCTATAAGTTTGGTCAAGAGGAAGAGACTTACAACATCGTTGCCGCTCATGGCTACTTTGGACGTTTGATCTTCCAATACGCCAGCTTTAATAACAGCCGTAGCCTTCACTTCTTCTTGGCAATCTTCCCAGTTGTTTGTGTTTGGCTAACTTCCATGGGCATCTGCACCATGGCATTCAACCTAAATGGTTTCAACTTCAACCAGTCCATCATTGATGCACAGGGTAAGGTTGTTCCTACTTGGGGAGATATTCTCAATCGTGCCAATTTGGGTATGGAAGTAATGCATGAGCGTAATGCTCACAACTTCCCTCTCGATTTAGCATCAGTTGAGTCCACTCCTGTGGCTCTTATTGCTCCTGCGATTGGCTGAACAATCTTTTTTTAGATGCGTAATACGCATGTAAAATTTGAGTTATGGAAACCCCCTCTTCTAGAGGGGGTTTTTTATTTTTGAGTTTGTATTCAGAAAATATTTTTTAGATTTTTATAGGTAAGTTTGTGTTTTAGTTTCTATTAATTACTAACCTATAAACAAAGTAGATTTTTTATGGGTAGCAGTTTAGGTGATCTTTTTCGAATAAGTACTTTCGGTGAGTCTCATGGGGGTGGTGTAGGAGTCATCCTCGAGGGCTGCCCACCTCGTTTGGATTTGGATTTAGATAAAATCCAGTTTGAGCTGGATAGGCGTAAGCCAGGACAAAGCAAAATAAGTACACCAAGAAAGGAAGCTGATCAAGTGGAATTTCTAAGTGGTTTGCATGGGAATACCACTCTGGGGACTCCAATTGCGATGGTTGTTAGAAATAAGGATCATCGTCCAGATGATTATTCAGATATGAGGACTCTTTTTAGACCCTCTCATGCAGATGCTACTTATCAAGCAAAATATGGAGTACAGGCACCAAGTGGGGGTGGAAGAGCATCTGCTCGAGAGACTATTGGTCGTGTTGCAGCTGGTGCTATAGCGAAGCAACTTTTGTTCAAAGCAAATGGAACAGAAGTTTTGGCATGGGTCAAGAGAATACATACTATTCAGGCTGAAATAAATCCTGATTCAGTGATTGTTGCTGATATTGAGTCAAATATTGTGCGTTGTCCAAATCAAGAAATCGCAAGAAAGATGGTCGAAAGAATTGAAGCAATAAGCCGTGAGGGAGATTCTTGTGGAGGAGTAATTGAGTGTGTTGTTCGTAATGCTCCCATTGGATTAGGAATGCCAGTTTTTGATAAGTTAGAAGCAGATCTGGCTAAGGCTTTGATGTCTCTCCCTGCGACCAAAGGCTTTGAGATTGGTTCAGGTTTTCACGGAACCTTCTTGAAGGGGAGTGAGCATAATGATGCGTTTATTCCTACAGTTGATGGAAGCATTAAAACAGCTACCAATAACTCTGGAGGTATACAAGGTGGAATTAGTAATGGAGAGCAAATAGTTATGAGAATTGCATTTAAGCCAACAGCAACTATTCGCAAGGAGCAGAAAACAATTGATTCTCAAGGAAATGCAAAGATACTTGCTGCTAAAGGTCGACATGATCCCTGTGTCTTACCTAGAGCGGTTCCAATGGTGGAGGCAATGGTTGCACTGGTATTAGCAGACCATCTTCTTCGACAAAGGGGCCAGTGCAGCATTTAGTAATGATTAATATTATTTTCTAAATTTTTATTGTATAAATCAAAGACTGAATTAAATATATAATTTACCTCTCAATATCCTGCAAGTATAAAACTCAATCATTGTATTACTATTTTATTTTCTTAAATGTTTTTTAGCCATTTATTTAATAATGGATCAATCTCATTATTTTTTATAAGCCCTTTGCCTATTGCAATTGCATCATACCCATTTGAAAGCAAGGGTTTGAGGTCTTTTGCTTTTAGCCCACCTGCTCCGATTATAAATGGAAGGGAGCCTAAAGGACTTTTGAGTTGATTTAAATATTCAGTGCCAAGAATCCCTGCTGGAAAAAGTTTGACAATCCTGCATCCAAATGAAGTTGCTTGCCTAATTTCTGTAGGAGATAAGACTCCAGGTATTAGCAATTGCTCTAATTCAATTGCTTGAGTTTGAAGAGTTTTATCCCAGAAGGGGCACATAGCATAATTAAGACCAAGTTGGCTTGATGCTAATAGCGCTTCTGAATTAGTTACGGATGCTGCTCCTAATGAGATATTGTTAAATTGTCTCAGCAAATCTTTCATAAGATCTGCCCATTTTTGATGTGGTGACCATGCTACTTCAATATGAAGTATACCTAGTGATATAAGCTTGTTAACTATCTCTAAAAATGATTCTTTATGTACATGTTTGTTGAAAACTTCTATTTCTGGACGTAAGACAATAACAAGAGGTTGGCTCTTTAAAGAAGCAATAAATGCTTCTTCTTTATGTCTCCATTTGTTGTAAGAAATTGAGGATTTAATGCTAAACGTATTCTGCAAGTTGTACGTCACTTCTTATTAATAGATCTTGGAGATCTTCGGAATCCACAGTTTCTTTCTGTACCAACATTTCAGCAAGTTCATCAAGTACAGATCTATTTTCAACTAAAACTTTTGTGGCCCTTTTATAAGCAATATCGACTAATTCTGAAACTTCTGAGTCAATGGTTGCAGCTGTATCTTCTGAGAAGTCACGCTCTGCGGCTATGTCTCTGCCAAGGAACATCCCCCCTTGAGATCTTCCCAAAGCTATTGGACCAAGTTTGTCACTCATCCCAAAACGGGTGACCATTTGCCTAGCCACCTGAGCCACTTGTTTTAAATCATTAGAAGCTCCAGTTGTTACTTCATCTTCGCCATAGACAATTTCCTCAGCTACACGCCCTCCAAGGGCTACTGACATTTGATTTTGCAAATATGACCTTGAATAAAGGCCTGATTCCATTCTTTCTTCACTTGGAGTGAAAAATGTAAGTCCTCCAGCTTGTCCTCTCGGGATAATTGAAATTTTTTGAACAGGGTCATAATCAGGCATCAAAGCACCTACTAGGGCATGGCCTGCTTCGTGATACGCAACTAGACGCTTCCTTCTTTCACTCATAACACGATCTTTCTTCTCAGGACCTGCCATTACTCTTTCAATAGCATCACTTACTTCGTCATTACTTACTTCAGTAAGTTCACGCCTTGCTGCAAGGATTGCAGCTTCGTTTAGCAAGTTTGCAAGATCAGCTCCTGTGAAACCTGGAGTTCTTCTTGCAACTTTATCTAGATCAACATCTTTAGAGAGCGTCTTATCACGAGCATGTACTTTGAGTATTTGTAATCTGCCTGAGTAATCAGGTCTATCAACAACAACCTGTCTGTCAAAACGACCAGGTCGCATAAGGGCTGCATCTAAAACATCTGGGCGGTTAGTTGCTGCAACAATGATTATTCCAGAGTTACCTTCAAATCCATCCATTTCTGTAAGCAGTTGATTAAGAGTTTGTTCTCTTTCATCATTTCCTCCTCCTAGGCCAGCCCCTCTTTGACGACCTACTGCATCAATTTCATCTATAAAAACTATGCATGGAGCGTTCTTTTTGGCTTGTTCAAAAAGATCTCTAACTCTGCTAGCACCAACCCCTACAAACATCTCTACAAACTCTGAACCAGATATAGAGAAAAACGGGACTCCTGCTTCTCCAGCTACTGCCTTCGCTAAAAGTGTTTTTCCAGTTCCAGGAGGACCTACCAGCAATACACCTTTTGGAATTTTTGCTCCAACAGCAGTAAAGCGATCGGGACTTTTTAGAAAGTCCACTACCTCTGTTAATTCAAGTTTTGCTCCTTCTATTCCCGCTACATCTGAAAAAGTTACTTGAGTAGAGGGTTCCATTTGCAGTCTTGCTTTGCTTTTGCCAAAACTCATGGCTGGGTTTCCTCCACCACTTCCTTGAGCTCTACGAAAAAGAAAAAATAGTCCTCCCAAAAGCAGTAAGGGGAAGATCAGGCTGCTTGCAGCTTGTTGCCAAGGACCAGGTTGGCGAGTTGGTTGTACAGCAATATCAACATTGTGATCGGTAAGTATTTTTAGAAGATCTTGATCTGGCGCGAGGTTTACAGTTCCGCGACTCCCATCATTTTCAACGACTTGCGCAGTTCCTCTATCTGGCGAAATTAAAACTCTACTTATTTGATTATCTTGGACAGCTTCAACGAAGTCGCTATAGCGGAGTGTTTTAGCTGCTGAGGTTTCATTAGGCTTGTCAAAGAACGTTGTGCCAATAAAGATCACAATCATTACGATGAGCACGTATAGCCCTGCGTTGCGCCAGCGTTTGTTCAAGGTTCTTTGCCTCAGATGAAGGAATATTAATAGGATTAGTGCAAATCAGTTGGATCGAAGTACTTCGACCACGCTTCGGAAGGCAAACCACTCTGGTATTTCTTCCCCGCTACGAAGCATTTTCCTAAATTGAGTCCCACTTAGCTTTCTAACATGAAGGCCTCTAGCTTCGGCGTGTTCTGCTGTGACGTACCCTTCTTCTTCTGTATAAACAAGATTAAGAGAAGGCACTGTTTCCATTGTTAATTCTGGAGAACATTCTTTTGCAAAATTTTGTGCATCGTAAGGACCATAGAAGTCTTCGCCATTCAGGCTTGATTTACAACCTGCCATATCTCGCCCAATTATGAAATGAGTGCATCCATAGTTTCTTCTAATGATCATGTGTTGCAAGGCTTCTCGGGGACCTGCCATATGCATTGCATATGGCAGGTAAGCCCATCTGATTCGGGTATTTTCTACTTCATCTGCTAAACGTTCATAGGTTTGAAACCTAACTGTCCCAGGTATGTCATCTTGCTGGGTTGGTCCACAAGTTGGATGTACAAGAACTACAGCTTTCGAACTTACATTGCTTGCATTTAAAGCTCTTGTGAAAAGTTCATAGTGTGCTCTATGAATAGGATTACGACATTGAAAAGCAACAACATCTTCTCCTTTTGGTAACTCTCCTCTTACTTCACTTGGTGTTTTGCAAGGGAAAACTCTTTTAGGCAATTCGAAGCCTATGACTTTTCCCCCTAAATAAAAGTGTTTTCGCTCCATAGCGATCATTCGTACAGCTGGATGTTCTAAAGAAGTTGTTCCATAACATCCTTTGGCCTCAGCTACTTTGTCAGGTTCCCATTTGTCTTCTACTTCAAGGAGTCCAAGATTTTGTCCTTTGTAGGTGAGGAGTACTTTGTCTCCAAGCACAATATCCTTGCGTTCAGTATCAAGAACTATTGGTAGGCCGAATAAATATCCTGAAGTAGTGCGATGGTTTGCCACTACAGATTCATAATCGGCTTTATGCATAAAGCCTCTTTCTGGGGAGAATCCCCCTATTACTAATAGCTCGAAATCACATGCATTTCGGTCAGAACATTCAAGGCTTTTGGTAGCAGCTTGCTTGTATTTTTCGCGTTCATCTAATGGGACTATTAGGTCCACAAGGGTTCCCCCATAGGGTGCTATTAATCCTGATTGCTTACTATTTGAAGCTTGGCTCATGACTGATTCGGAGCTAATTAGATCTTGAGAGATTCTCCCAGATTGTTGTGCCAGGATTTTTAGAAGAAATTTTGGGACATAAAAAAGGGGCTTATAGCCCCTTTTTTATGAAGTTTTGGAGTTATTAGAAAATTACCCGAGAGGTAAAAAATTCTAATTAGGCCTTTCTTCCATAAAGATTCCCAGTGATTTTGACATCTACTGGTTCTTTTGAACCTAAGTCATTATCAGAGGGCTGAATGGCAACAAAAGTTCCAGAAAACTCGTTTGTTTCTGCATTGACACTATCGATAGCAAGAGTAATAACACCCTTACCACTTAGATCTTGCTTGATGTTTTCTTTGGCAAGGTCTGCATCATCACCACCTAGGGCGATTAGACCTTGAGCATAGTCAACACCAGTGTCTTTAGCGCGACTCTTGGGATCAAGGAAGTCACCAGTTCTGTAGCTGGGAGTAAATGTTGTTCCAGTGAACTCAGCGCCTGGAGTGATTGATTTACCACCATCAGCAACCATATCTTTTACAGAGAAAGCTAATGGGAACTCTTCTCCGTTAGGAGCCAGGACTGTGATGAGAGAGAAATCAATACCACCTTTTTCAGTGAATTTTCCACCTGATAGGTCTCCATAGACCTGATCAAGGCTTGTATTGAAACGTGGGCTAATGATTTTGGTAGGAACGAAATCAGCTTTTTGACGCTTATTTCCGGCAAGTTTTACAGAGATGTCTGTTGGTTGCAGGCAGAGCTCCTTGAAATTTCCATCAACATTGATGGAGCCAGAAGAGCCAGCGGGGAGGATTGCGCACTCGCCTGCTTGGCCCGTATTTACTACGTCGGCAAATCTGGAGTTGCCCCTTTCACCACCAAGAACGAACGCTGCGGAGGTACTGCGTGGAGCGGCTATAAAGGTGAGACAGAAAGCCAGCACCATGGCCAGCAAAGGACGAAATCGCATGAGAGGAAGCCTAAAGACCAGATGACTGCGGTATAAACCGCCCAATGGATCAAGAGGGATCTTACAGGGGTCAAATGGGCCTTAGCACAAGCCTTTTGCAGCTCTCAACAACCTGTCGCTTCTTGATGAGCAAAAAAATGGCCTTTCACACCCTCGAAACCTTGTCCTGGACTGGCTTTGGCCGAATTTGAAATTTTTAGGAGAAATATGACTGAATCAGTGAATAGATAATTTTTCTGATGAAATTTCAAGAATTTCATCAAGCAATCGATGAGCTAAGACCAGTTTTGAAGTGATTGGAATAGGGCGAATCAACTTTTCCGGTCCTATTAGGAAGCCACCATTATTGCTTTCCCCAAACCCTTGGTCAGGTCGATCAACTGGATTCGCCATCAGTAAATCGCAGTGCTTGCAGTCCTTTTTACTGATTCCAAGTTCTACAATCTCCTCATCACTACCAGTTAGTGCAGCAAAGCCAAGGAGAACTTGATGAGGATTCTTCCTTTTGGCTAGTTCGCTTAGTAGATCTGGAACTTCTTCTAGATCATGGGCAATTGAATTAAGCAAAGATTTTTTACTGATTTTTTTGTTTTGTCCTCCATTGGACTTCCTGAGATCTGCTACAGCAGCTGTCATTGCAATTGCATCAACACCAGGTTGGAGTTCTTTTAGAACTTGCTGCATTTCGGCACCATTAATGATCGGATATTTATGCAACCCTTCTAGCCAGCCTTCAGGAACCTTTATTGGACCATGCACCAGTGAGACCTTTGCGCCTCGAAAGTGAGCTGCTTGGGCTAATAGCACACCCATATATCCAGTACTTTTATTACTTAGAAATCTTGCTGGATCTAAAGCTTCAATTGTTGGTCCAGCAGTTATAAGCAATTGGAGGCCTTCCCAATCTCGCTTTACTTCGTATTTTTTGTTGGCTTGAATTAATGCACTACTTATTGCAAGTTCAATTAATTCATTGCTTACCATTTTCCCTTCTCCAACCCGATCACATGCCAGTAGGCCTTCCGATGGCTCTAAAGGAATTACACGCTTGTCTTTTTTGATTTCTAGCCAGTTGTTCTGAGTTCTTTTGTTTTGCCACATCGCTGTATTCATAGCCGCTGCAGCAATGAATGATTTTTCAAAGGCCAATAAAACACTTGCAAGTAGGCCGTCTGCGATCCCCTGTGACCAACGCGCAAGAGTAGTTGCGCTAAGAGGAGCTATGACAATGATTTCAGCCCATTCTGCTAGATCTATATGAAGAGGTTTTGGTTCTTTACTGCTCCATTGGTCCTTATCTTGAAAACATCGATTTCTGCTTAAGCTTGCCAGAGAAATTGGACTAACCAATTTGGCAGCACTTGGAGTGACGATGCATTTAACATCAGCTCCTGATTTGACTAATGAACTAACAAGTTGGGGTGTTTTAACTGCAGCTATGCTTCCGCTTACAGCTAATAGGATCCGACGCCCTTTTAAAGAATTATTTTCTTCAGTCTTCATCGAATGGTTCCTGATCTATTAAATGTAGATAAGGCCTGGTTAATTCGGGGCGGTGAATTGCTAAAGCTCTTAGTAGATGCCAGTCATCTAATCCTTCAAAAGGGTTTGGATAGTCATCATCATCAAGACGCTTAGCTAATTCTGCAGTTGAAGCCTCATCAAAAGCAAGAAGTTTTTCTTCTGTGATTGAGATGGCTGAATTTTTAGAAGAAATATTCGAATTTTTCATGGTTATTGCTTAGTTTTTCGCTTTACTATTTTGCAGAGAGATTGGTTTCTTCAAGGGGGAATTAGCTCAGTTGGTAGAGCGCTGTGATCGCACCGCAGAGGTCAGGGGTTCGAATCCCCTATTCTCCATCAGATTGATCCTCATTTTGAACCTCGCGTATTAATTGAAAGTTTTTGGGAACTTCCCTTTTCAGCTAAGTCATAGCAGCCCTGCTTTAGATATTTATGTCGAATCGCTGACCTTTAGCCATTTCTTGAGGCAGTTTTCATGGATCCAATTGATGTCTACGTGAATAACTGGAATCCTGACTTGCCCTGATACGCGTGTTATAGAGGTCGTTCTCAATCTTTAGCAGCTTGACTGATGCATAGATTTTGGATTTGAAAAGTTATTTAATTGCGTTTGTCTTGCGCCGAACAGATCAGCCATGAGGTAAAAGGGTACTCAAGAAGAGAAATACTCTCGATGTCGCAATCGAAGCGTGAACAAGTGGTAAGTCATCTCCGTTATATCCGTCAGGAATTACGTGAGATGCATCAAGGCGTTCTTGAGGACGGCTTGTTACCAGAGGGTGGTGAGGTTCGTGGTGTCATGGCACAGATGGAAGCCTTGCTCGAATTGCTAGAGGGTAAGACTGCTAAGAAGACTAAGCCTGAGCCAGGGTGATTTTATTAAATTTCTAAGTTGCTCAAAACATTTCTCGCACCTTCTAGGTTTTTATTGAAGTGAAGCACTTGGACTTAATAGTTATTAAATTTGCATTTTTAGAATTTAAATTTTTACTCTAATTAGCTTTTGAAAAGCTTAATGTGTATGATCAAAGTGAGCAATCTTTAAGTATGTCTAGAAAGTTACAGGACACAAGTTTGCAGAGGAACTTTTTAGGATGGCAGGATCAGCTTGAAATATGGTCTGTTAATCCATGGCGAAGATATTCTTTATTGCTAATTATTTTGCTTAGCTTTTTTTTTCTTGGAACCTCAGTTGGTACTATCAATGGAGTGCTTGCATTGATGGATCCAGTAGGTGCATTTTTGGCTGTAGTTATTTTAGAATTAATGGTACGAGTTAGAAGAAATTGGCCCTTGGAAAATAGAAAATCAATACTTTTAAGTATTTTAGATGTGGCTCGAATAGGTTTTCTTTATGGACTCCTTATGGAAGGATTTAAGCTACTTTAGAGTTGTATACTTGCCTTATTAGAGTTAATGTCTAAAATTATTAATTTTATCCATACTCTCAATTGATGTTAGAAGATAAAGTAGAGCCATCCTAACAGGGATTCCATTTTTAACTTGTTTGTCAATCAGAGTAATTGATTTGTCATTTAATAATGCGCTACTCATTTCGATCCCTCTATTTACAGGGCCAGGATGAAGAACTGGAATTCTTTGCTTGCACCATTTAAGGCATTCGTGAGTTATTCCATATTCAAGGTAATAGCTATTTAGATCTGTCAGTAAGTTTTGCTGCATTCGCTCTTTTTGAAGTCTTAGTGTCATTACAGCATCTGCATCCTGCAATGATTCTTTTAGAGATCGAATAATCTTTATATTGCCTCTTTTTTGAATTGGATCTATTTCTTGTCCAGGTGGTGGAGAATTTATAAAGGAAGAAAAGTCTTCTGGCAAAAGACTTTCAGGTCCACATAAAGTTACATTGGCTCCGCATCCTGTAAGTGCCCAAATATTTGAACGAGCCACTCGTGAGTGGAGAATATCTCCCACAATGACAATTTCTTTTTTGGCTAAAGATTCAGGAACTGGATTGCCTGGATTAAAGTAATTTGCAAGTGTGAAAAGGTCTAGAAGCCCTTGACTTGGATGACTATGTAGACCATCTCCAGCATTCAATACAGCTGTTGATATTCCTTTGTTTTCTAAAGCTTTTGCAAGTTGTTCTGGGATGCCTGCACAACTATGACGAACTACTAGAACATCCGCTCCCATTGCAACATACGTGAAGGCAGTATCTATTGCACTTTCTCCTTTGCTTTGAGAACTGGTATTGATAGAGAAATTTTGAACATCCGCCGAGAGATTTCTTGCAGCCAGCTCGAAACTACTTCTTGTTCTTGTACTTGGCTCGAAAAATAAATTCGTTACTAAACGCCCTTGTAGGGCAGGTAATTTCCTTGCCCCAGTTTTAGGAATTGAATTAAACCTATTTGCTAGCTCTAGTACAGAGCGGTAATCCTCTAGAGAGAAATTGGAAAGATCAATTACGTGACGATGCGTCCATTTAGTCATGGCATATCGCAATTTGTAGGTTTCCAGGCGAGCAAAGATGACGGAGGGCGATCACCTTTTGCACGTTTGCTAATACTTCGACTTGGTTGCAAATACCAACGTAGAGGCAATTCTTTCCCTGAGGAGAGGCCAACCCTGGCAGTATTAACAATTTCGAGTATTTTTATAGAAGGTTTTTTAGGAGCAACCCATAATCCATTTTTGAATGAAATTTTAAATCTGTCATGAGATCTATTTAGCCCAAACCTTTCTGCTAATAATCCAGGGCCAGCTGCTATTCGTTCATTTTCACCTGGCATAGCAATTGCTCTTAGGAGTACACCACTTGCCCAATTTTCTCGATCGGTGACTATGTTTACGCAATGATAGATCCCATAAGTCAAATATACATAAAGTTGACCTGGCTTGCCAAACAGTGTTTCGTTCCTTGCAGTTTTATTTTTATATCCATGGCACCCAGGCTCGTCTTGTGAATAAGCTTCTGTTTCAACTATTACACCCCAGAGAAGTTGGTTATTTGCTTGACGCCTAACCAACTTGCATCCAATTAAATCAGGTGCAACTATTTCTGCTGGACGGAAGAAAAAAGAATTAGGAAGTATTTCTTTATTTTTTTTATAGGTTGTTAACTCAGTATCTTCGGTCATGGTTTCATTTCTGGTTCCAGGATTTATCTAAATTTTCACGTATTTGCTTTTTCAAGAGTCTATTTACTTGATTTTTTGCCAAGCTAAGTAAACTACCTCAAAAACATGACATCTACTTTATCTGGTTTTAATCTCGGAACGGTACTTCTTTTTAGTTGTGGTGTTTTTGTTTTGAGTTGCTTGTTTTTTGGATCTAGAGGCGGCTATTACGACACTGACAAGTATGACGGGAATGGTTGCGCCCATTGAGTTTTGATTTATCAATTCAGCTTTGATGACCAAAATGGCTATTCCTGGGCCTGTCGAAAATGATACTTCTATTCGATTAGATCTTAGAAGTTGGAATGAAGTAGAAGATTACTTACATTCTTGTAAGGGCATCATTCTGCCTATTGGTTCAACTGAACAGCATGGCCCTACAGGTGCAATAGGAACAGATGCAATTACTGCCGAGGCTGTAGCTCTCGAAGTTGGACTTCGAACCGGAGTCCTAGTTGGACCTGTTCAGCCTTTTGGAATGGCAGAGCATCATCTTGGGTTCCCTGGAACGATCAGTCTCAAGCCTTCAACTTTATTAGCAGTGATTCATGATCTTGTTTTATCACTTGCTGGGCATGGGTTTGAAAGGATTTACTTTATAAATGGCCATGGTGGAAATATTGCAACAGCTAAGGCAGCTTTCGCTCAGTCTTATGGCACTGCAAAAAGCATAGGACTCCCTGTTGCATCAAAACTTCGCTGTAAATTTGTTAGTTGGTTTATGGCACCATCAGTGTTTCGCGAAGCAAGAAAGCTTTATGGTGATAGAGAGGGGCAGCATGCAACACCTAGCGAAATTGCCTTAACTTTTCATTTAGAACCAAGCTTGCTACAAAAAAAACGACCGCTACCTGCACCTGCTCCATCAGGTGCAATTAATGGACCAGATGATTTCCGGCGACGCTATCCTGATGGTCGTATGGGATCAGATCCTTTTCTCGCCAGTCCTCAGGATGGGGCATCTTTATTAAATAAGGCTGCCACTGATTTAACCGAGGACTTGGTTGCTTTCCTTGAGGGACAATGAAGCAAATTAATTCTGAGGATGTTCGTAAGGTCGCCAAACTGGCACGTTTAGATTTGCCCGACGAAAAAATTGAAACCTATACAAATCAACTGGAGAAGATTTTGTCTTATGTGGCACAGCTAGAGAAGATAGATACTTCTGGCGTCTCTCCTACTACTCGTGCTGTAGAAGTAGTCAATGTTTGTAGAGATGATGTAATTCAAGAAACAAATACTAGAGAAGAATTATTAGATCTAGCTCCCCAGAGAGAAAAAGATTTCTTTCGCGTACCAAAAATCCTATAGCTTTAATTAGCTATGGTTTGAATCAGGAATAACAGCTGTTTTGTGCAGTAAAGTTATCCAACCTCTTCGCCATTTCTGACTAGGCAATATTCTAGCTATAGGCCTCATTTTGCTCCGCCTTTTTTTATGACTTCTTACTCCTAGAATGATATCGTATATGAAATTATATGTGTCTGTTTTTGATTCAAAAATTCCCATCCTTTGAGGAGAACCTTTTGAATCAAGAAGAGGCTTTGTCCTTTCATATGCTGCTTTGTATTCAAACCAAGGAATTGAGGGCCACAGATGATGGACTAGATGATAATTTTGACCCATTATAAGAATATTCATTGCCTTGCTAGGATAAACTCTAGCATTTTTCCATTTATTTCTTGATAAAAATGGTCTATGTGGAAGGTAGTCAAAAAATATACCTAAAGTTACTCCAACCATAAGGGCTGGTCCAAACCATAAATTATAAATAACATTCATAAAGTCGTATTTAATTCCAGCAATTACAATTGAAATAAACAAACTTCTTTCTAACCCCCATTGCATCAGTTCGAACTTACGCCATAATTTTCTTTCAAAAAAGAAATATTCATGATAAAAAAATCTTGGCGCAATTAGCCAAACAGGACCAAAAGTACTGACAATGTGATCTGGATCATTTTTAGGGTCGTTTACATGTGAGTGGTGTTGAAGATGCACTCTTGTGAAAACCGGAAAACTGAATCCAAGTAATATTGCTGCCCCATGACCCATTGCTTGATTGATCCAGCGATTTGGATGTGCTGCGTTATGACATGCATCATGAATAACGGTGCCTTCCATATGAAGAGCGAGAAAGGCACAACCCACTAGCATAGGTAGTGGCCAAGTGCCTTGGTACCATTCCCAAATACTTAATGCTGCTAGTAGATAGCCGCAAATAAATAAGCCAACTGTTGGATTTAATGGGCTAGGTGGATCAAGATATTCTCGAATGCTTTTTTGCCATTCGGTAGTCGTTTTTAAATTCTTTGAGACTGCGGTTGATTCAGGCCTCTCTAAGGTTTGGGTCATATCATTGAGCGATTGAGCAAAACAAACGCAGATAAGTCCAACTTAGGATTTTGAAGTCCATTTTTTTGAAGATGGACTTTTGAAACTGAAGTGACTCATAATTCAAATAGGTTGTTAACTACAGTGCCCACCGGGAGACTTGAACTCCCACGACCGAAGTCACTGGTACCTAAAACCAGCGCGTCTACCAATTCCGCCAGGTGGGCCAGTGGATCTCAGCGATTAAGGAGACCCAAATGAGCCTAACAGAATGGAAAGCCATTTAAAGAGTGAAATTGAGTCATAAGGGTTTTGAGTTAGCTCCGGTGTCTATTCCTAAATATATGCTTATTTGTCTTTTCTCTAGTTCAAAAAAGCTTTCGAGTTGGATCTTGCGGTAATTTTGGATAATTTCTATTATTAAAAGGCCCTATAACTCAAGTTTAGTTGAGAGACTCCATGGGATGCAAAGTGGGCAAATTTATTTCCAGTCAATTCACTATCCTCTAAGCTGGTTGCTAAATTTCATAGAAAAATTAGTATTATCCTATAGGTATTATGAATTTCTTTTTGTGCTATCAAAGCTATCTGGTATGACTAATAACAGATCCTGGGTAGAGAATTTTGACTTGCACTAGATCTATCAGGAAAAATGCAACCTGAGTGTGGAAGCCATCAAGTCCTTGCAAAATCCCTCAAAGTCCTTGCAAGAACAAGAGGGGTATATCAATTGAAGGACAAGTTTTTCACATATGGAACCATAAAATCTATTGAAGGACTTTTATCGTGACAAATGAATTGAAACATGGCGGTGATGCTCTCCCGTCTTACAAAGAAACGTTGAATTTGTTGAGTACAAGTTTTGGTATGCGTGCAAATGCTGCAAAACGAGAGCCAGAATTACAGGCTTTTTGGAAGGAAAAAGGTATTGATTTTCAATTAGGATTGAAAAATAAAGGTTCTTTATTTACTTTGCATGATGGCCCACCATATGCTAATGGCTCTTTGCATATGGGTCAT
>QCKF01000019.1 GCA_003215545.1 Prochlorococcus sp. AG-409-L14
TCTGGTTGACGCACGGAGAATGTAGACCAATCTTTTATCTTTGCCAAACCACCTCTAGGGAGTGCTGCGATCGCTCAAAAGTCCACTTTTTGGCCCTTTGAGTCCCCTTGCAAAGACTAGGTTTCTGAAAATCTACATTAATACACGGGGGAAGACGACAAGGATTGAAGAGACAAGATTGAAGACTTCAATCTCTTTCAAGCCTATTGATTAGGAGGAGCAGAGAACGAGCGACAGCGAGTTCTCCTCCTTCTTCATCAATTACGTCTTAGATCCACTCTCTTTTTCAACTGGAACATTGGTGATAGCTCATGATTCGACGAAGTCGAGGGATGAGCCGGCACCAGGTGCCTAGAAGCACTGAAATTAAGAACTGAAATCAAATCAACATCAGAACTTATGGCTAATCAAACTAATCACGATCGATCGATCGATCCCTTACGGCAGGGCTCTGATTTGAGCAATGCCTTTGTTCGAGAAGCGAAAGCAGCTTCCATGGGGATTTCACTGAGCCAGTACGAACGGCTGCTTAGACAGATCGGCGTGAATTACAACCCATAAGGTTTCGTCCAAGCTCACTGAGGACGTTAAAAGCTGAGAGATCAAACAATCAATCGCATCTATCAGAGAGGCCAAGACTGGCCTCTTTTTTTATGCGCAAAACCACCATCACAAATTCACGATGAGAACGATTAATCAATTAATTCATTCAGGCAAGACCTTGACCAAGCGGGAAAGAGAAGCGGTTGAACGTCACCTCGAAGCTCATTCCGAGAGGATTTCGCTCAAGGAGTTAAACGAGATGAAATGTAGGGCTGCTATCGCTAAAAGATCAAAATATGGGGCTTATGGATAAAGGGATCTGAGGGTATAAGTTGCCAAAATCGAGGTTAGAAGGCGCCTCTTTTTTGAAGGATGACCTATGACAAGTAAGCAGAATCAAAACCCTCAAACAACAACAAGTCCTGTTCTATTTACTAGGAGGTCTAACGATGATTTCTCTGATTCTTTGAAGCTGCTTTTGCCAAAAGCGAGCAACAGAATCTGGAATTGGTTTGTTGATAGGCATGATTAAAAAGGGACCTGAGTTGGCCCCTTGAAAGTCGACTGTCAATCAAGAACAGAATAGCTACTGCTTTGCTCTTGCTTGTCTCCTGATGGCTCAGTGACGGTGAGGTAAATAAACAGGATGGTGAGCGGGCAGAAAACGATTCGAGCGACAAGCCAGAAGTAGCGCATTAGCCATCCAACCTATCTGCGTAATCTCTGAGAACTTCAGCAATTTTGTGCGGAGGTATTTCTTGCTGGTATTCCCTGCATAGATCAAAAAGCTTGTCAGTGAAATCCTTCATGGGACTTGGTTTCTTGTCTTCTGCCATTAATCACTCCTGTATAGAAGTAATGCTGGCACGGATAGCAATGGCTAGAAAGGAAGCATGAACCACCTCACTGCCACCTACATCGATTCCATTCAGTCCATTGGCGTCTTGGTGATTTTTGGTGTTGCTGCCTATGCGGTTAAACAGATGCTGCTTAAAGATGAGCAGCGGATAGAGAGAGTCGATGTGAGAGTTGAAGAGTGAGCATGCTCAACACCTATCTATTGGTTGATGGCAGCCTGATGCTGTTTGGCTTGCCACTGCTTTTGATTTGGAAAGGCAGAAAAGAGGCCAAGTCATGACCAAGCCGGAACGCAACTTTGATGACGACTCTTATGACGAGGTAGAAGAAAGCCTCAGGGATCAAGATCCAGACGAAGAAGATCGTGCTTACTTCCCCATCGAGGAGTCAAACCCCCCTCATTATTGATTAACCTTCCTCCTCCATTTGCAATGGATGTAGCTCATTAACATTCTTAGACCTTTATAGTCATTCGCCATACAAAATTACTCTTAATATTCTATGAGTTAAAAGCTTTTGCCTAAACCAAAGAAAAAAGAGTCTGTTGTCTTTGGAGTTGTTATATCTTGATAAGAATTCTTATATTCAAACTTAGAGTAATATTGGGAATTAACGCTTGGAATAAACCTTATAGTTGCAGTTGATTCCATTCCTTTTAATAGTTCAGAAGCATGTGTGGCTGTGAATTTATGGTCTAAGATCAAATTTAGAAGTTGAGTGATAGACCAATTATATGTTGCTTGAAATTTAGAAGCGTAATATGCATTTCCACAGTTGTAATCCCTAGAGCATTCTTCACCCCCTGTAGCCCAATGGATAGCTGGCCCAATAGACATCTTTAATGATCTATTCTGGTTTTTCAGAAAGTCTTTTGACAGTCCAAGGCCGGCAATGGTTCTATTTTTTCCTGAGGTATTTAATGCATCATAATTGTATTCTAGATCTGTATATAAATGATATTCACTTTCACTTATAAAGTCATTTCTTAACTCTAAAGTCCCACTACTTGATCCTGTAGATGTTTGATGATTTTTAGTCACTTCGTCATAACGATAATCAGCCTCTATGCTTAAATTATTTTTTTCGCCCGAGTACCTAGTTGAAATATCGAATACATAGTTGGAATCCTTAGCCTTGCTTGTTGCTGAAGAGTTTAAACCTACTGAAAATTCAGTCCCCCATCTTGAAGGAGGTGTCTTCTCCTTGGGTAGAACTATAGACGATGAACTTATTCTTATTTTTCCCAGTAAAGGGCTGACAATAACCTTTGTCTTGTTAGAGCTTTCTTCCTTGATTAGCTCACCAGTAATAGTGTCACCATTGGTTAAGTTGTAACGAACTTCTTCGGCTTGCACTGGACAAATTCCTATGAGTGAGAAAAGTAAAAATAAACCTTTAAACACTATATTGACCTGACGAAAATCTGATCCCATGATATCTTTAGAATATTGGTTCTTCTTATGCTGCCATGAAATTAAAATAATGCTAGTTAAAGCAGCATTTCATGCTATTTAGTCTCTGTGTAAATAAAAATAAGGGTCTTATTAAACATTTAACAATAACTCTTATAGGGAATTTAAGTGTTCCTTTGCTCGCTTATTGGTTCCGGTTAGGGCTTTAGAATTAGTCTGCATCTGTTGGCAAAGGTAGATCCCTGCTTAATTAAAATTATGTCTTAGAACCTAGCTTAATTGAAAAATATGGGAACTGGTTACTTATTTCCTTGAGTTGAATTTTACTGAATTTCTTTTAGAATTTACAAAACAAGCAAATTAACTTTTACCAAACAATCAAATGTCTTATTTCAGACGATCTTTTGCGTATTTACCTAATA
Source organism: Prochlorococcus sp. AG-409-L14 (assembly GCA_003215545.1). Classification (GTDB taxonomy): domain Bacteria; phylum Cyanobacteriota; class Cyanobacteriia; order PCC-6307; family Cyanobiaceae; genus AG-409-L14. Next base: position 3,236 of record QCKF01000019.1, read on the forward strand.
CATCAATTAGAATCTTAATCGCAATAGTTGCCGCCTCCTCTGGAATAGTATCCAGCTCGAATTATTTTAATGGGAACAGTAATCAACTTATTGATTTTGTAGGGTATGCGTTTCAATCGTCTTTGGCATTGGTAGGCCTAATTAATTATTTATTGATATTTTCTCTCGCTATTCTTCCTATTTTGCCAGGACTCTATCAAGCTAGGCAGTTTTTAGTGACCTACTCTTGGTGGGGCATACTGCTTCTCTCCTGTGGGTCAACTATCTTTAATGTTCTTCTAATTGGATTGATTTTTTACAAAATAAATTTCTTCTCTTTATCTTCACTTACCTCTGCATTCATATCATTAATAGTATTCTTATTAGCCTTAATGAATAGTAACTGGAAAGAATCTAAGGAGTTGATAATTCAATTAAGTGTCTTCACCTTTGGTGTTGCAATTGGAGGTTTGATTTGGATCACAAGCTTTGATTTTAACAAAGCGGTAGAAAGTTCTATTCCAAATGCTGTTTTCCATCACATAGAGGCATCAAGCAACGTTTATCAGATAGAACTTGCAAAACATTTAAAAGCTAAAGGATTCGTTTTGTATGCTCTTTATTCCTGCCCTTACAGCCAAAAGCAAAAGGAATTGTTTGGCAAACAAGCTATCAATCAATTGCTAATTATAGAATGTACAGAAGATGGTATGAATAATCCAAGTTCACTTTGCCGTAGAAAGGATATAAAAGGTTTCCCATCTTGGGAGTTTAATGGTAAGTTAAATAGAGGCACCAAATCTTTAAAAGAGCTGGCCAAAATTAGTGGGTATAATTTTATACGTTAAATCTAATTAGATTTAAATAGATCTAATCACATTTTAAAAAATCATGAGAACTCTTCCTTTTTGATAAGCTTCCAACAAATAAGGCTTTTAATAATTGAGTATATTTCAAGCATTACTATTAGCTAATAAATATGTATATTTTCTATAATTGCAACCAAACATGTCATGATAGACATTTATTCCTTTTGCATGAAACGAAAGCTTCTTTTGGCAGCATTGTTTGCTGCTCCTATTACTTTGGGTTCAGTTGCTTCAATTCATAATGCCGCTAAGGCAGGTTGCGGTTGCTGGCCATATTCCTCTGGCTGGAGTCCAGCAGGAGTCGTGGTTTCACTGATAGAATCTGCTGCGGATGGAACTAAATGTGCCGTAAACCCTGCACAAAGTAAATCGTCCCAAAGGCATTATTGCGAATCCTGCGGGTGGGAATATGTAAATACTGGTTTTTGGAGTACCGAACGCAATTATTGCAAAGTTTAGTTGTTTTATTTTAAATTTAAAAATCACTTTTATTAACTAAATTATCTAATTGATTTAAGTTTTAAAAGTGATTTTTTTGGTTTACCCTTAGCAATAATAATATTTTCTAGAATAGTATCCTTATATTCCAACAGAAAAGTCTGTGTCCATATAACGCTATAGGCCGATCTCTTTAACCCCCATACCCCAAAGCGTAATGGCTGTAGCGCATCAACATCCTTAGATCTTTGTGGCCACTGGCCTCTGAGATCTGCAGAGCATTCATTCCATCGGCCCACATGCTGCTAATTGCGATATGGCGTAGGTCATGAAACCTCAGTTCAGTCAGACCAGCGGCTTTGCGGGCGCGATCAAAACCGTGACGAGCTGCTCCAATACTGAGTTCAATGACATTCGCGCTGGTTTGTGGATAGTGCTTGAGCAGCGCAACTGACTTGGGTGATAAGGGAACTAAGCGATGACTGCTTGAAAGCCCTTGGGCTGCACAGTCTTTTCGGTTCAGGTGAACCAGCCTTTTGCTGAGATCCAGATCTGTCCATTTCATCGCCAACAATTCACAACGCCTCATACCTGTCGTCAATGCCAATTGGGTGAGTCGTTTGTGATTGGGGTTTTTGGATTTTGCTAATTCAAGGAGTAATTGCTGTTTTTGCTTTGGTGTGATGAAAGGGAACCTGGCATCACTGACGCCTCTGATTTTTAACGCTCGTGCTGGATTGGATTTCAGGTCACAGCCCAATTCATCTCTTGCCCAATCCAGAAGAACTCTGACGATTCTGAGTTCTCTCATGACTGTGTTGGCCTTGACTTTGAGCAAGCGCTCGTCCCGCCAAAGGGCTAAATGCCGGATCGAAAGTTCACTGATCAGGACTCCTCCGATCCAGTGATGGCTCATTACTTGAAGCGGGTATTGCTCGTTATGGCCACTGCGATGGGTTTGCAAGGGACCTTGGATATACAGATCAATCGCTTCTTGAAAGATTTTGGGTGCACGATCTGTGAGTTGCGTTGATATTTGTAAGGACGATTCAACGGCATTAGCCCACAATTGAGCCTGACTTTTGGAAGGAAACGTTTTAGTTTTTTGGCCTAAATAATCTTTCTTTCGAATTAAAGCTTGCCAGCCTTGTCCGCTTCTTCGAATGGTTGCCATTGGTTAGCTGCATCTTGGATAGATGCGCCAAGCCAGATCTGGTCTTTTCAGGCAAAAGTGGACCTAAAAGTGGACGTCCACTTTCTGTCTTAGAGAACCTCTGGTGCCTGAGATCCCTTCCCCTTGGTGCGGTCAGGGCTATGCCCTCGTCGGGACTTGAACCCGAGACCTCTCCCTTACCAAGGGAGTGCTCTACCGCTGAGCTACAAGGGCGTGTGGAAGGTGGGCCGGGTTGGATTTGAACCAACGTAGGCAGAGCCAGCGGATTTACAGTCCGCCCCCATTAACCACTCGGGCACCGACCCTTTACCACATTGGTGAGATTACCAGCTTATGGTTCAGGTCTATAGGAATTTATTGGGCTTATTCGCTTTGACTCGATACCATCCATCATGAAGGTCTATGTAAAAGGAGTATGCGTTTCTTACTAGTTAATGGCCCAAATCTCAATCTCTTAGGTCATCGTGAACCAGAAATATATGGCTCAACCTCTTTGCAATTTATTGAATCTGATCTTCAAGAGAAGGCCGAAGCTGAAGGGATTCACCTTGAATCTTTCCAAAGCAATTTTGAAGGGGCTTTGGTTGATCGCATTCATCAATCCATTGGAAAAGTAGATGGAATACTTATAAACGCAGGTGCTTATACGCATACTTCAATTGCTCTACGTGATGCTTTGCTTGGAGCCGGCATCCCATATGTGGAGTTGCATTTGAGCAATACACAAGCTCGTGAGCAATTTCGGCATCAATCGTTTCTTGCCGCTGGGGCTATTGGTGTTGTCTCTGGTTTCGGCGTAAATAGTTACGAGCTTGCATTTAGGGGTTTACTAACTTATTTACTTGCTAAGCAAATGACTTTATGAACAATCTCAATACTTTAAAGAAATCAAATAAAGCCATTAAGTGGTTGTCTAAGGCTACAAGTAATGACTGGTTGCAATTAGCATTGGCTCACCCTTTGGAGGTTCTTGTTGATCATGCGCATTGTGAACGCAAAGCAGCTGGTGCTGCTTTGCAATTGATGTTTAGATATTTATGTGAACCTGGTCTTTCTGAAGTTTTAAGCCCTTTAGCCAGAGAAGAACTTGAACATTTTGAGAAAGTACTTAGGTTAATTAAATCAAGAGGTCTTTATCTGAAGCCATTGCCTGCTCCACCCTATGGGACTATTTTGTCTAAGCAAATTAGGAGAGATGAGCCAGGAAGAATGCTTGATAGTTTCTTGGTTGCAGGATTAATTGAAGCAAGAAGTCACGAAAGAATGGTTTTGTTGGCAGAACATAGCCCTGATAATGAATTGCGGAAGCTTTATTCGGAACTTTTGATAAGTGAGGCACGTCATTTTTCTTTGTATTGGAAACTTTGTCTTGAGCGATATGCACGACCATTGATAATTAATAGGCTTGAACATTTGGCATCTGTTGAAGCAGCAATTCTTAGTGATATGCATCCTGAGCCTAGAATGCATAGTTAGGACATTATTTAATTGTGAACTATATTATTTTTTCTGCTTTTGATTTGAATACTTTAAGATTATATTAGTAAATTCTATAGAAACAGAATGAATAAAGAAAATCAAATCAACCTAGGCAATGCTTTGGTGGAAAATAGTTCTTTGGAAGGCATAACTTTTGTTGGTGTAGGTCCAGGTGATCCTAAGCTTCTTACTTTGGCGGCTGTGGAGGCAATTCAACAAGCAAGTCTGATCACTTACCCTAAATCTCATGCTGAAACTTTAGGAATGGCAGAAAGTATTGCATCTAGGTGGATAGATAAAGACAAAGAAAAGATTCCTATTTACCTACCAATGACTAAAGACATTATGATACTTCAAGAAGCGTGGAGAAAAGCAGGATATTTTTTAGCTAAGCAAGTGTCCTTAGGCAAGAAAGTAGTCTTTTTATGTCAAGGTGATGTCTCTTTATTTTCTAGTACTTCATATCTATTTTTGTGCTTGAAGAACTATCATCCAGAATGTGCAATAAATCTTATTCCAGGTGTTACAGGAATTGCTGCAGCTTCTGCTGTTGCAAAATTGCCTCTGTGCTTACAAGACGAACAACTTTTAATTCTTCCTACTCCAGATAACCCTACTTCTCTTGAATCACTAATCACTGAAGCTGGTTCTTTAGGTCGAGTCATTGTCTTGTTAAAACTTGGAAATAAATGGACTTGGGTAAGACAAGTCTTAAAGAGGATGAATCTTTTAAGCCAAGCAATATTTGCTCAAAAGGTTGGATGGCCAGATCAGATTATTCAGAGTGCTAATGAGATAAGCGAAGAGAACAAACCATATTTTTCATTGTTAATTATTCGCCAAAGATGGCCTAATGTCTTGCCATGAAATAAAATTCTAACTTAATTACTTATTTCGGACAATTAAATACCATTCTTTCTTACTTTAAGGATTTAATTAAAGCTTACAAGTTTATCTTCAAGAAGCTTTATTGCCTCCATTGGGGTTTGAGCTCTTACTAGTGCATTCCTTAAGCAGGATGCTTCTGGAAATCCTTTGCAGGTCCAGCTCATATGCTTTCTTGCAATTAACAGGCCATGGTCACCTTTTTTTTCAAGGAGTGAATTGAGTTGTTCAAGAATAAGCTTGATTATTTCTTTAGGCTCAGGATTTTGCATTATTGGGTTGCCTTTTATTGCAGCATCTATTTGCCCAATTAGCCAAGGAGATCCCATGCTCCCTCTCCCAATCATTACTCCGTCAGCACCTGTCAAGGCTATGCATCTCAACGCATCAGAGCAACTTTTGATATCTCCATTGGCAATAACTGGAATATCCAATTTTTGTTTTACTGCTCCTATTGCACCCCAATTAGAGGTCCCAGAAAAACCTTGTTCTCTAGTTCGCCCATGCAAAGTTAGTAGTTGAGCTCCAGCATCTTGAAGGCGCAAAGCAAATCCAAGAGGGTCAGAGGAATCTTGGCACCATCCGAGTCGGGTTTTTACTGTGACAGGAATACTTACGGCTTTGACTACTGCCTGAACTATTTCAGTGGCAAGTGTTGGTTCTTTTAGTAATCCACTGCCTCCGCCTTTGTGGGCAATTTTTTTAACAGGGCACCCCATATTTATATCAATTAAATATGCTCCAGATTCTTCTGCTTTTATTGCTGCATTGACCATAGGAGCTGGTCGATGATCTAAGAGTTGGACGCCAATAGGACCTTGCTCGGCAGCAAGTTCATTGACTTTGCATTCTCCATGCCCAAGCTCAAGACTTGTGGCATTGACCATTTCAGTAAAAATCAAGGTATCTGGCGCCCATTTTCTTATTAACTGTCTAAAGGTTTGATCAGTTACACCAGCCAATGGAGATTGAATTACTCTTGACCGCAAGTTTCTCGATATGCCACTCCCTGGAAGGTTTATTCCTGATAAAAGTTTTTCCATGCCTAACTTTAGTTTATGGTTTGTTTCTTGGACTGCTTTGCGGTCTTTTTTCTGTTGAGATGGAGTTTATTTCACTTTTTATATACCTTGACTCTCAAAGGAGGATTATGGAATAGATGATACAGATACATTTTATTTCTATAATTGGATAAGTTGTAATGAATAGCTTTTTATTAATAGGTTATAATTTTTTATGCTAGAGAATCCAATCCATGAGTTGTTTTTGGCCACTTAGTAAGACTCTCTTGAAGGCGATTCTTGCAGATAAAATTACGGATTCATTTGTGGCTCATTTAGTTTGGGAAAGACTTGGTTACATGCCCTATAGCTCTGAAGATAATAGAACTTGGATTGCAGGCCCAGAAACCCCTTCTGATTGGCGAGAATCTTTTCCTAAAGCGCCGCAAGTGATTGCAAATAGGAAGGCATCTGTACATTTGACAAGGTCTATTCCTCGAGAATATAAGCAGCTGCTTAAACAAGAATTGGGTTTCAAGGGGTATCGAATAGGTGATCTTTACCCAAGGCGAACTCGACGTGCAACAGTAGTTAATTGGTTATTAGCCTGGATTCTTATTCATGAAGAAAACCTTATGGAAAATGGTGAAATCCCAGTATTGAGAATTCCACCTGATAATCCGATGTATGGCCATCCTGGTGACCCAGAGGTGAATTGAGCTTGCCTGGCTATTTCTCTCAATTGTTTTTAGTATGCTGAAGAATGAATTTAGAGGCTTTAAAAAAGGCTTCAGAGTTCTCTAGTTGTATCGTTGGTTTTAAAAAACGAATCTATTTGGATGGCTTTTTCTATTCAGAATCCTAGGGAGGTAGAAGTAATTGGCGCGTCCTATTGTTGCCATTATTGGTAGGCCTAATGTAGGCAAGTCAACTCTTGTCAATAGATTATGTCGAACTCGTGAGGCCATTGTTCATGATCAGCCTGGTGTTACTCGAGATCGAACATATCAAGATGCTTTTTGGAAAGATAGAGACTTTAGTCTTGTTGATACTGGAGGATTAGTTTTTGATGATGATAGTGAGTTTCTTCCAGAGATTCGCGAGCAAGCAAATTTGGCCTTAATGGAAGCGTGTTTAGCATTAGTAATTGTTGATGGTCAGCAAGGTCTTACAGCTTCAGATCAGGCTATTGCTGAATGGCTAAGGTTGCAGGATTGCAAAGCATTGGTTGCAGTTAATAAATGCGAGTCACCTGAATTGGGGTTGTCAATGGCCGCTGAATTTTGGTCATTAGGCCTTGGAGAGCCTTTCCCCATTTCTGCTATTCACGGAGTTGGTACTGGGGAGTTGCTGGATCAAGTGGTTTCATTATTCCCTCCAAAACTTCAAGAAGAGGAAATTGATGACCCTATTCAAATGGCAATTATTGGCAGACCAAATGTAGGAAAATCTAGCCTTTTAAATGCTATATGTGGAGAAACACGAGCCATTGTCTCTCCACTTCGAGGCACTACTCGTGACACAATTGATACACAAATCGAGCGAGGTGGGATAACCTGGAAACTGCTTGACACTGCAGGGATTAGACGTAGAAGAAGTGTAAGCTATGGCCCGGAATTTTTCGGAATCAACCGGAGTTTCAAGGCGATTGAACGCAGTGATGTATGCGTTCTTGTTATAGATGCTTTAGATGGCGTAACTGAACAAGATCAACGATTGGCTGGGAGGATAGAAGACGATGGGAGAGCATGTGTTCTAGTTGTTAATAAATGGGATGCTGTTGAGAAAGATAGTCATACCATGTCGCATATGGAGAGAGAACTTCGTGCAAAGCTTTATTTCCTTGATTGGGCAACAATGTTGTTTACATCCGCGTTAACTGGTCAAAGGGTTGAGAGTATTTTTGCTTTGGCAGAGGTTGCTGTAGAACAACATCGAAGGAGAGTGACTACCTCTGTAGTTAATGAAGTTTTAAAGGAGGCATTGAGCTGGCGTAGTCCCCCAGCTACTCGTGGTGGAAGGCAGGGACGTCTTTATTACGGGACACAAGTTGCATCTGGACCGCCAAGTTTTACTCTTTTTGTTAATGATCCAAAATTATTTGGAGAAACATATAGGCGTTATGTGGAGCGTCAGTTAAGAGAAGGTCTTGGGTTTGCGGGAACGCCAGTAAAGCTTTTTTGGAGAGGTAAGCAACAACGTGCAGCAGAAAGGGACATGGCGCGTCAGAAAGATTTTTCTTCCTAAAAAAAATGGATTGGTTGCGCCAGGTACCTATAGGCCAATATGTAGCTGGGACAAATAGTTGGCTTTGTTTTGTTGATCCAAGGTTGAAGTTTTCTTGGGTGTTGATGTTTTTATTGACGCCAATTTTGGCAGGGCCTATATGGAGAGTCTCTTTGGTTTTGTCTTTGTTTGTTTTGACTTTTATCAGTTTTCTTCCAGTAAGAGTTTGGTGGAGGTCGCTTTGTTTATTGCTAATACTGTCTTGTTTTGTAGGCTGTTTTGCGATGTTTTTGCCTACAATCGATCCATCAGCAACTTTTTCAGTACGCTCTCCTCAAGAATTACCGAGTGTTGTACTCGAAGCTCCCTCTTGGGAATTATTTAAGCTTAAGCAATTGCAATTAGGTCCTCTTGTTTTTGGGCCTTTCATTATTAATCGGCGTTCTGCTGAGCTTGGTCTCAATACATCTACATTGATTTTTACTGTTATCCATAGTGTCAATTTGATGTTGCTTACTACCTCTCCTGAGGATTTGATGTGGTCTTTGAGATGGTTTATGACACCTTTGGGTCTTATTGGATTGCCAGTAGATAGATTAAGTTTTCAGTTCTTGTTGGCTTTAAGATTTATTCCTTTGGTTCAAGAGGAGTTTCAAAACTTGTTACGTGCTTTGGCTATTAGAGCTGTGAATTTTAAAGAACTTGGATTTAAGGCATATTTTGGACTCATCCTTTCTGTAAGTGAACGCTTGCTGTCAAATATTCTTCTGAGAGCTGAGCAAGGGGCTGATGCTTTCTTGTCAAGAGGTGGGTTATTGCTTTCTCTAGATAATCTAAGGTCTCATCAATATCTAAATCGAAGGTTCCGTTTGATCAATCTTGGTTTAGCTTTGTTCTTATTGTTTGTATTAGTCCTTAGGCGGAAGTACGGTGATCTATAGGTTTTGAAATTTGAATAGGTGAGTTCAGAGCGCTATCTTAATCATCCTACTTTTGGAATGCTTTACCTTGTTTCTCCTGCTGGAGAAGCAAGGGATGTATACGCGACTTTATACGCTCAAAGGATGTTTTTTCTAGTAACTTTGCAGCCAAGAGGAGCACAATTTGAGGTGATCCCATATCTGGATGCTCGCCATCACGCGGAAGTTCATTTGGCACGTTGTCGCCGATCTGGCTGCGATGACTTAGATAGTTGGCAAGAGCTTTTCCATCAGACTTTCATTTGAAAAATGGATGATTTGGAAAGTAGATGGTTGAAACTAAAGAAAAGTTTGCCTCTAGGTGTAAATTTACTAGCAGTAAGTAAAGGCCATCCGAGCTCTTCAATTAGGTGTCTTGCTGAGTTAGGACAACGTGATTTTGGTGAAAGTAAAGTGCAAGAAGCATTGCCTAAAATAAAAACTCTATCTGATATGGATGGCCTGAGATGGCATTTTATTGGTCATCTTCAAGCAAATAAAGTCAGAAGCGTGGTTAGGTCTTTTGACGTGATTCATTCGATTCACTCTTGGGCTTTGGCAGAAAGAATTTCAAGAATTTCCGGAGAAGAAAATCTGTGTCCAATAGTTATGCTTCAGGTCAAATTTAGAGAGGATCCAACTAAATATGGATTTACGCAGAAAGAGGTCTTAGAAGCTTGGCCTAAATTAGGTAATTTGGAGAATTTAAAAATTGTTGGCTTAATGACCATTGCACCAATAACTCTTGGATTGGATGGGTGCCAGAATCTTTTTCGAGAATGCCGGGATTTTGCTGATCAGTTGGGATTAAAGGATTGCTCTATGGGCATGAGTGGAGATTGGTTGCAGGCAACGCAGGAAGGAGCTACATGGCTGAGACTAGGTTCTCAGGTCTTTGGAGACCGTCCTCTTAATGTCAACCTTCGTAGAGATATCAACAAAGATTCGTGAAAACCTTGCCCCTGTCTGTCAAGAACGTTATTTAGGTAATAGGTTGAGTCGTTTCCCTTGAGGAGGCGTCCCTAAATTCGGCTTTTGCCGATCTCCCGTCAAACTATCCCGAGAGGATTTACTGGTGTCGCTTATTTCCCGTCTTCGTTCTGTAGTCGCTGGTGATGACTACCTTGAAAATGATTTTGATGAGCTTGATTACGACACGGGTGAAGAATATGAATCTGAAGGAAGTGGATCTAGAATGTTAGGTGGTGAGTTAGCTCCTCCTTCACATTCTGCTCCTTTTGGACTAGGCGATGGTATGTCAGGATCCAATGTTATTGGAATGCCTGGGATATCGACTACTACTGCTGAGGTGAGCTTGATGGAGCCAAGGAGCTTTGATGAGATGCCTCGGGCAATACAAGCTCTTCGCGAGAGAAAAACTGTGATATTGAATTTGACAATGATGGAGCCAGATCAAGCTCAACGAGCTGTCGATTTTGTTGCTGGTGGGACTTTTGCTATTGATGGACATCAGGAGCGTGTTGGAGAAAGTATTTTTCTTTTTGCACCAAGTTGTGTCTCAGTTACAAATTCCTTTCAAGAAGAACCTTCGCCTTCAACCGTTACAACTAAAGAAGATGCTTCTCCTGCGCAGGAGAATCCTCCAGCCCCGGCTCCAGCATGGGGTGAATCCATAGCTTCTGCGCTATAAGCTTCGTGCATTCCTCCCTTGGTGTGATCGGCTTAGGCCGAATGGCTCGGGCTCTTCTTTTGCCACTAATTGAACAAGGGAAGTTTTTACCTGAAAATATATTTGGTGTAGTGGGTCAAGAGGCAAGTGTTTCGCAATCTTTAAGTCGGCTACCAAAAGGTGTCAAAGTTGTTTCTTCCAATCAGCAAGAAGCCTTAAATGTTTGGCGAGCTCCAATACAGCTTTTGGCAGTAAAGCCTCAGAATTTGGACTCTGTGGCACTTAAAGCAGCAGCTGCTAAAGATGATTTTGATTTAGAAACCAAGCCATTGTTAGTTTCTCTGCTTGCAGGTGTAACTGTCAGACAATTGCAGCTTGCTTTTCCTAACCACTTATGTGTTAGAGCTGTTGTAAATACACCTGCTCTTGTTAAGGCTGGCCTTACAGCATTGTCTTGGGGCGAGGGGTTGACTAATGAGAGGAGGCTTTTAGTAAGGACGCTCTTTGATCCTATAAGTGAAGTTTGGGAACTTTCAGAAGATCGTTTAGATGCTTTTTTGGCTTTGACGTCTTCAGGTCCTGCTTATGTAGCTTTGATCGTTGAAGCATTGGCAGATGGTGCAGTTGCCTCTGGATTAACAAGAGAGCTTTCATATGACTTGGCTGTGAAAACGCTTTCAGGAACTTCTCTTTTACTAAATAAGCAGAATTTACATCCTGGGGAATTGAAAGATATGGTTGCTTCTCCGGCAGGAACAACTATTGCGGCACTTCGTCATCTTGAGAAGAGAGGCTTACGTTCTGCTTTGATGGAAGCTGTATTGATTGCTGCAGAACGTAGTCGAGAGATGAGTTCACGTTTGGAGTGATTCCTAAAAGGTTTTATATAGCTTTTCAAGAGCATCGATATTACGAGAAAGTGTGTATTTCTCAAGTACTCGTTGACGTGCTTTACGGCCAAGCTCTGAAGTCAGCACTGGTTGGTCACGTAGTACTGGTAGGAGAGTACGTAATTGTGTGGTAACTCCTTGAGTACTTAGTACAATCCCGGCACCATTCTCTAGAACTTCTCCATCAGCTCCTGCATCAGTAGCTATACAGGCTGTTCCAGTAGCCATGGCTTCTAGTAAAGCTAATGAGAGACCTTCTACTAGACTTGGCAATACAAAAACTTCTGCAGCTTGTAGGAGTGCAATTCTCGTGTTGAGGTCTGCTTCATAACCCCACCAGAGGACATCGCAGTCTGTAGTCGTTAGTGAGTTATTTTCTAAAGCTGGACGAAGTGGGCCGTCACCGACTATTACTAGACGGCACCCCCTTGGGTCTATTAGACGCCAGGCTCTAAGTAGGGCTTCTATGTTTTTTTCAGTAGCGATTCTTCCCATATAAAGAAAAATACGTTCATCTCCTAAACGACCCTTTACTTTTGATTGCATTGGATTAGAAGAATTTTGATTAGCGGGTGTCCAGCAGTCAGTATCAACACCGTTTGGGATTACTGCGAGGCATTGTTCTTTGACTCCAAGTTTTGAAAGAACTTCTGCTTGCATTTCAGAGAAGACAATCACCCTGTCATATCTGCTTAGTGCAGGTGCGTATAACTGGTATGTAAGTTGTTGAGTCCCTGCAGACAAGTTTCTAATACCTGCGTCAAATGGTGGATGAAAAGTTGCGACTAATGGAACACCAAGTTGTTGGCAAAGGTCTGGTAGACGGAAGTCCAAAGGAGATAAAGTTAAACTTGCATGTACAAGATCTGGTTTTAGTCTTTCTAGTGATTCTCTGAGTTCTCTTTGTGCTCTTGGAGAAGGGATTGTATAAACCTGAGATTTGACGAGATATGGAAGGCTGACCTCAGGATCATTTGCTAATAGCGAAGTTTGGCTGTTTGCAGGACTGCTTGGGTTATCGAAGTGTATAAAACTTGTTTGATAGCCTCTCTTCCTAAGTGCTTCAGTGGTGCTGAGGCCATAGGTTACGTTCCCACAAAAGGGTGTTTTTTTGCCCAGCCAGGCGATGTGTGCCACCTGCTGCATATTAAAACCGCTATTGAAAGTTAGCAGTGACGCCAAGGTCTTTCTGAAAATGCTGCAATTAGAACAATTGTGGCCAAAAGCCAAAGTACTGGTAAGTATCCATATTGACTGACTAGTGCGCCAGCTAGAACAAGAGGAAGGCTCAGGGCAATATTTATCAAGTTGTTTTGCAGGCCAAATACTTTGCCTCGTTGTGTTTCAGGAGTCTCTTCTTGCAAAGTGGTTTGTGCTGGGATTGCTATTAATGCAGACCCTATTCCTAGAACTGCACAAATTACCAGAGTGAATACTATGGATCCTTCTGCTTGGCCTAAGACAAATAGACTGAAGGCTATAGCAAAAAGACCGGTTGAGGTGATTTTTTTTCGATTATAAATATGCCCTATTTGTGCAATAGAAAATGATCCTATTACCATCCCTATCCCACTCATCGCAAGAAGTATCCCAAACTTTGTTGGACCAAGTCCTTTGATACTTGAGGCAATACTTATTGCTAATACGTAAAGTCCGGCAAGGATGCTATATAAAAGGACAAGATGAATTATTGCGCTTCTGATTTTTCGGTTTTCTTTTAGTATTTTCAAGCCTTCTTCAATTTCTTCAAGGATATCTGGATTCCGTTTCGGATTGGGATTTTCTTGAATGGAAATAGTACTAATTATTACTGCTGCAAATATATAACAAGAAGGTAAAAGTAAGAACTCTCCTCCATTTATGCCTAGATAAAGAAATGTATTTTTAAATATACGTAGAATTGGCTCGCCTAAAGCAAAGCCAACAATAGTGGCTCCCATGCTTGTGGCTTGATATAGGGAATTGGCAGATAAAAGACTGCTCTTTGGAACTATTAGAGGGATTGCAGCCTGTTCAGCTGGTGCAAAAAATTGAGTTAATGTTGATTCACATAAAGTCATCAAAATGATGGCCCAGTAACCCCATCCGATTCCTAGTAACTTAGGACCCTCGATGATGCATATCGGTGCTAAAAGTACAAGTAAACCTCTCATTGCATTTGATGCAATCATTATATTTTTCTTGGACCAGCGGTCTGTTAAAACTCCTGCAATTGTTCCTATTAGTATCGCCGGTAGAGTGTTTGCAAGGTATATTCCTGTTGCTAGAAGTGTGATTTTTTGGGCGCGTGTTTCAAATCCTATCTTCATTACTGATGCAACATCAGAAAGTAATTCATTGCTTTGAGTTGTAGGCGTGACCCAGTATTGAGCTATTAGATAAACCATTAAAATAATATAGAATTTGTCTGCTAATTGGGAGAAGATTTGGCCGATCCAAATTTTACGAAAATTTTTAATTCTCAAGATAGTATGCAATCCTTCTTTTTCTGGAGAATTAGATTTCTCCTTTGGGCTGATTTTCCTGATATTAGAGATTTTGCTCTTCAAGATATTGCTGTTCTCCAGATTATGAGTATGAATGAATATGGGTATTTAAACTTTCACGCAACATAGCTAATGAGCTCGATTTTTTTCTTAGATGATTGCTAATCCAGCATTCAACGACTGTTAGAAGTCTAAGCCAAACTTCTTTAGGACCTAGGATCTCTCCAGATTTATCTTTCGGAAGATCGGGATAAAAAAGTCTTTGAAGAAGTGCAAGTTCAGAGGGGTTGAGTTCAATTTTCGAGCAAGGTATGGATCCGATGGCAAAGCCTTCGTCAGGTAGAAGACTGCATCTCCAGTCCCATTGCCCTAATGGAGGGTTAAGGCGAACGCCAGTTCGGCAGCATTCTTGAACAGGTAGGCCATAGCCCCCTAGGGCCAAAAGATGCACGCAAGATTGAATGCATCTGGCCAAAGCTATTTGTTGGTTTAGAGGTTTTTCTTTCGCAAGGTTTTCTAGCCTCTTTAGATGTATTAAGACAGTTTCTAGCATTCGTGGTTGAGGATCGTTGTTGCCTACCATCATTAACGCAAGTTCTGAGATTGCCTGCGCCGCAGCGAGGGTCTCCAGTTGTTGCCCTACGCTGCTATAGCTATGAAGCACTTTTAGTTGTCGAACTCTTTGAAGGCCACTCTTCCCTCCCAGGTCAAGCTTCAGGTAGGTAAGTGCAGATGCAGCGGCGAGTGTGCTTTTAGGATTTCTTGCTCCAGGCACAGCAACGCGTGTAATTCCGTCTTCTTCGCTTAATAGGGTTAGCAGTCGATCTCTCTCTCCAAGAGGACCAACTTTTAATACAAGGCCTTCTATGCGTCGCGTTGCAATCACCTGTTTATTTTATGGAA
>QCKF01000020.1 GCA_003215545.1 Prochlorococcus sp. AG-409-L14
CTGGAGAACGTATACTTATTGTTGAACCTGACTTTACAAGGCAATTAGAATGTAAGATTACTTTTAGAAGTTAACTGTTCTTATCTTCCTAATAGGATGTAGGTTGTACAAGTAAAATCTGTCAAGAGATAGGATTAGTTAAAGAGTTGTTTTCAAAAGATAATTAGAATATCCTATTTTTGAAACTTTAGCTTTAATTGAGAGGGATCAAGCAGTTTTCTTTTTCAGGGTTTTAAAGATGCGGAATGATCGTTTGCAAGATTTAGGCCATTCATTAAGTCTAGTAGTAGGCAAAAGTAATGTTCTGCTTGAAGAAAAAAAGACACGTTTTTATAGCACTGGAATACGAGTTGGCAGTGGACTGGCTTGCGCTGTTGTTTTACCTAAGGACCTGTTGGAATTTTGGAAGGTTCTAGAAATATGCGTATCTTTGGATAAAATTATCATTATCCAAGCAGCAAATACTGGCTTGACAGGCGGCTCCACTCCTAATGGTGATAGTTATGATCGTGATGTTGTAATTATAAATACACTTAAAATAAATAATATAGTTCTTTTGAGGGGCGGATTAGAGGTTCTTGCATTTCCTGGAAGTACTTTATATCAACTAGAACAAAAGCTTGCATGCATTAATAGAGCACCTCATTCTGTTATAGGCTCCTCTTGCATTGGGGCTTCAATTATTGGTGGTGTCTGCAATAATTCTGGCGGCAATCTAGTAAATCGTGGACCTGCATATACTGAATTGTCTTTATATGCAAGATTGAATGAAGATGGCATGCTAGAACTTGTAAATCATCTGGATATTGAATTGGGAGACACGCCAGAGAAGATTTTAAATAATCTACAGAATATGAACCGTGATTTTATAAATTTACCCCCAAGTAAATACTCAGCCTCTGATGAAGAGTATCAAGGTCGGGTACGGGAGATAAATTCATCTATTCCAGCAAGATTTAATGCTGATCAAAGAAGGCTTTATGAGGCTAGCGGTTGTGCTGGAAAGCTTGCTATTTTTGCTGTTCGCTTAGATACATTTCCCATGCCAAAGAAAGAAGCGATTTTTTTTATTGGTACTAATAATAAAGATAGATTATCTTCTCTAAGGAAAAGAATACTTAAAGACTTTTCGAAGTTGCCAGATATGGGTGAATACATGCACTCTAGTTATTTTGATGGTGCTGATAAGTATTGCAAGGACACATTTCTGCTTATTAAGTATCTAGGCACAAATTTTCTTCCAAAATTATTATTCTTTAAAAGACAAATAGAACTTTTTTTCTCAATTCTTCCATTGATACCTAGAGGTATTATTGATATAATTCTTCAGGCTATATCGCAATTCCTGCCAGATCATCTTCCTAAGAAAATAAGAGACTATAGAGAGCTTTATGAGCATTTTATGATAATCGTGGCAAGCGATCAAAGTATAAAGGAAACAGTTGATTTGCTTAATGATGTGAGTGTTGGCTCTAGTGACTTTGAATATTTTGAATGTAATGAATCAGAAGGAAAGGATATTCTTCTGCATCGTTATGTGGCGGGCTCTGCACCTGCTAGATTTGCCTTGTTGAATTTGGATTCATCCAGTGAATTGTTGCCTTTAGATGTTGCCATGCCACGCAACTGTGATTCATGGCATGAGATTTTCCCTCCTGAAATCACTTCTCAAATGAAGGCCTCATTCTCAATGGGACATTTCCTTTGCATGGTCTTCCACTGGGATTTTGTGGTTAAAAAAGGTGTCGATACTTCTAAGCTTAAGTTAGATATATTTAAGGTTTTAGATTCAATAGGAGCTAAATATCCCGCAGAGCATAATGTAGGCCATTTGTATAGGGCTGATAGTTGTTTAAAGAGTTTTTATGTCAACCTTGATCCGACGAATAGCTTTAATTCTGGCATAGGTAAAACTTCAAAGAATAAATTCTATCAATAGATTTATTGAATATGCCACTATTTAATAATATATAGTTGATATTTTTGTTGTTTTTTCTTTTTTCTAAGCCTTTTAGGGTATTAGAATATAGAAACATGTAATTTTAATTCTTTCAAATGGGTCCAGATGTAACCAGTCCTGCCGTGGTCAATATTGAAGATCTTAGAAGGATTGCCAAGAGGAGGCTCCCCAGGATGGTTTTTGATTATATAGATAGTGGTGCTGATAGAGAGCAAACGCTTTCTCAAAACTGCCAAGCATATAAAGAGATTCTTTTTCGACCACGATGCGCAGTTGCTTCACCAGCTTGTGATTTAAAAGTTTCAGTTATTGATCAAGATTTTAATTTGCCTTTTATTCTCGCCCCTGTTGGTAGTAGTCGAATGTTTTATCCGCAAGGGGAGGTTGTCGCGGCTTCTGAAGCGGGAAATGTTGGCACTGGTTATACACTTTCTACACTTTCTGGCTGTAAATTGGAGGATGTTAAAAAAGCTACTAATTCTCCCGCTTGGTATCAACTATATCTACTTGGTGGTAAAGATATTGCATTGAAAACAATTGCAAGAGCAAAAACAGCTGGTTTTTCGGCAATTGTTGTCACAATTGACACTCCTGTCTCAGGTTTGAGAGAGCGAGATTTGCGTAATGGAACTAAGGAGCTTTTGTCTAGAAATCCCCTTAAAATGTGGCCTTATCTTCCACAAATGTTGAGTAAGCCTTGTTGGCTTTCTCAATGGTTGGCTGATGGTGGTCTGATGAGTTTCCCTAATGTTGAGTTAGAAGATGGACCCATGGGGTATACAGAAATAGGGCCTGCTTTAGAGGCATCTGTAGTCACTTGGGATGATCTTTCTTGGATAAAAGAAGCTTGGGGAGGAAAAATTATAGTAAAAGGCGTACATATTGGTGAAGATGCAAGAAAGGCTATTGAATTTGGAGCTGATGCAATTGTTGTTTCTAATCATGGGGCGCGTCAACTCGATAGCGTTTCTCCTACTATCCGAGTTTTACCAGAGATAGTTAAAGCTGTAAATGGTGAAATAGATGTTCTCTTAGATGGGGGAATACGTCGAGGTTCAGATATTATTAAGGCTTTATGTCTGGGTGCTAAAAGTGTTCTAATTGGTAGAGCTTATGCGTATGGCCTTGGAGCAGCAGGAGCTGCTGGTGTTGCAAGATCTATAGAAATACTCCGCACTGATGTTGTCAGGACAATGAAATTATTGGGCTGTGATTCTGTATCTAAATTAGATCGCTCTTTAGTTACTATTCCTGATAGTTGGGAGCATTTTTGAGCTTTGAGCTTAATTAAACTGCTTTAGAAAATGATTAATGAAGGTAATTGTATTAGATGATGATCCGACAGGTTCACAAACAGTTCATAGCTGTCCATTATTACTTCAATGGGATATAGAAACTCTTAGAAGTGGAATCAGAGTAAACTCCCCTTTCTTGTTTCTTTTAGTTAATACGCGCTCCCTTTCGCCACACTTGGCTGAGAAGAGAATTAGAGAAGTTTGCAAGTCACTTTTTCAATTATTTAAATTAGAAGGATTCTCTTTAGAAGAGTTCTTATTTGTCAGTCGAGGAGATTCAACATTGAGAGGTCATGGAATTTTGGAGCCCGAAGTTATATCCGAAGAACTAGGGCCGTTTGATGCAACATTACATGCCCCAGCATTTTTTGAAGGAGGAAGAACAACTGTGAATGGTATTCATATGTTGAATGGAATCCCTGTACATAAAACTCCGTTTGCCAAAGATAGGATATTTGGATACTCAACTAGTCAGCTTGACAAATGGATTGAAGAGAAAAGTGGAGGAAGGATAATTGCAAATTCTGTAGAGAAAATACCTATGAATTTATTAACTTCAGCTATCAAAACATCAGATGGATTTGACAGATTGGTTCAAATATTATCAGATTTTTCTGGTAATATATCCGTAATTGTAGATGCAAAGTATCTATCGCACTTTGAAGTCTTAGGAAAGGCAGTAAGGTTGTTACATGGTAGGAAAAGATTTCTTTTTCGCTCAGCAGCCAGTCTTCTCAATGGTTTAGCACCTCTATATCCTAACCCAATAAAAGGCTCGGAATTTTCTTCATTAAGGCTTTGCGATCAATTTGGTAAGTCAAAGCCGGGCTTAGTTGTTGTTGGCTCTCATGTTGAACTTGCTGATCAACAGTTAGAGGTTTTACTTCAGCATGATCAATGTATAGGTGTAGAGATTCCTGTTAAGAAGATTGTTAGTCTATACCAAGGAGGATTTCCTGATATTTCTTTAAGAGATTTAGAGAAACTGTTGAGTGAAGAATTGGATTCAATTATGACTACAAATAAGACCCCAGTTCTATATACAAGTCGAGGGGAAATAGAATTTAACTCTGCTAAAGAAAGATTATCATTTGGGGTTGAATTGGCAGAATTAATCGCTCGTATTGTCAGGAAGTTAGAAGCCAAGCTGGGTTATATCATAAGTAAGGGAGGCATTACTACACAGTTTATTCTTTTAAAAGGCTTTGAATTATCTCAGGTCAATTTGCAAGGACAGATACTTCCTGGTTTATCAGTAGTTTGTCCTGAGAAGAAGAATAGAGGTGAAGAGTTGCCGATTATTACTTTTCCAGGAAATTTGGGAGATAAATATACCTTGCTAAATACATGGAAGATAATGGAATCTTAATTTCCCTATTTAGAATCTATCTATGACTGCATTTGCAAACCCAGAACAGCTTAATGCCTCTACTTTGGGATCCATTAGACGTGCTAGATCATATGTAACCATTTTATCTGAGATAGATCTACTTAAGCCATTGGTTATAAGTTTTGCAGCTTCGTCCCAGCCTAAGAACTCGAGCATCATAACTCCACTTAATATTACTGAGCCAGGGTTTATGCGATCAAGACCTGCATGTTTAGGTGCTGTTCCATGAGTCGCCTCAAATATTGCTGCTTTGTCACCAATATTCGCACCAGGGGCCATGCCTAACCCACCTACCACTGCTGCTGCTGCATCTGAAATATAGTCACCATTTAGATTTAGAGTTGCAATTATTGAGTATTCCTGAGGTCGTGTTTGGATTTGTTGGAAGATACTATCAGCAATACGATCATCAACCATAATCATATTTTTCCAGTTTCCATTCCCATGTGTTTTGCCTATTGCAGCTAGCACATATTTTATTTCTTCGCAAATAACTTTTTTCTTTTCCTCTGTTAATGATTCATATCCAGGATCTATCATTTTAGCATTATTCTCAATACTTATGTTTGAATTTTTCTCAACATTACTAATTATCCAGCTCTCCCTTTCAGTGATGCAAACATCGCGAAATTCATTTGTAGCTAATTCATATCCCCAATCTCTAAATGCTCCTTCCGTAAATTTCATGATATTTCCTTTATGTACCAGAGTGACATGGCGTTTCTTCCCTGACAGTCTTAGAGCATGTTGGATGGCTTTGCGAATATGGCGTTGACTGCCATTTTTGCTCACAGGCTTAATACCAATGCCAGATCCTAAAGGGATTTCTCGGTTGCCTAATTTCCCATTAGATGGAATTACATTTTCATTGAGGTGCTTGATAAGTTCTTTCCCTATTTCATCACTTGCATCCCATTCGATGCCCATGTAGATATCTTCTGTATTTTCTCTATAAACGATTATATCGAGGTCTTCTGGTCGTTTATGCGGACTTGGTGTGCCTGGATAGTAACGACAAGGTCTTACGCAAGAGTAAAGATCAAAAATCTGTCTTAGTGCGACATTTAATGAGCGGATGCCTCCTCCAATCGGGGTTGTAAGAGGGCCTTTTATGGCTATTCCATATTTCTTAATTGCTTTGAGCGTGTCTTCAGGCAAGTACTGATAGGTTCCATACCTTTCACATGCTTCATCTCCTGCAAAAACCTTGAACCACTCTATTTGCCGCTCTTTGCCATAAGCCTTTGAGATAGCTGTATCAAGCACTTTTTGTGTAGCAGGCCAAATATCTACACCAGTCCCATCACCACGTATATAGGGGATGATTGGATCATTAGGAACAATAGGTTGACCATTCTCAAAACGAATAGCTCTGCCTCTTGTGGGAGATGTGATTTTTTGGAATTCGGTCATCAAAATTTGAAGTGCCAAAATATAGTGCTTTTTAGGAGCTTATGACTTCGCAGGATTTCAGTTCAACTTTTTGTTCATTACCTGGCTGTGATGATTTTTTTAATATTAAGCTTTCAACTCTTTGAGAAGGACCTATTCTTTATTAACAATGAATTAATTAAAGAGCTCGTGTTCAATCGATTATGTTTTTTTATAAGTTAATTTGAGTTAAAAACCCTTCAAAGATCTAGCTTTAGTTAAGAATATAATTACTCAAATAGAAAATTTCTTATCTAGTTAGCCCCTGAATCGCATTAAACAATTAAGTTTGTGCATGGGACTATCTTTGAGTGTTTAATTAATTAGTAAATTGCCTTTCAAGGCAATGTTCCTACATTTTCCTTAATGGCCGTTACTTCAGAGGAGGTTTAGGTGAACGCTGCTGAGAAAACTCAGAATTTGGCCTTTGTTCAGGCTCTAGCATCATCTATCACGCTGGTAAGAGAATATTTCCCAGAAACCACACCAACTCTTACACCTTGGCGTGATGACCCTGAAACTCGTAGATGGTTTGAGGCAGAAACAGTGGATTTTGCATTTCATTTTCCTGGGTGGAGCCCTAAAATGGAGTGCAGGAGCCTTTTAGTACAGTTAAGGATCGGTAATCTTCAAGGTGAAGCTACCCCACATCTTTTGGGAGTTTTGATGCGCGGTATGACTTTTGATGGAGAAAGATGGAGACTCGCTACGGTAGGAGATTGGGCGCCGACTGGCAGGTATTTACCCCAACCTGCCAAAACTGCACAATTGCATCAAATATGTCGAGACTTATTTGCACTTTTTCCTTATCCTTCTTGTTCAAGGAATGATTTGTAGTCTTTCGCTAAGCAAAGGTAAAGCTGCCTGTCGAACCTTCTACCTTGAATTCATTTTTCTCTTGCATGCTTCAAAATGTCTATAGCTCTAGCAATGCAACTGAGAGAAGGGACTAAGAAGTCTCATACCATGGCTGAGAATACAGGTTTTGTTAGCTGTTTCTTAAAGGGTGTTGTGGATAAGGCTACTTATAGGAAGTTGGTGGCCGATCTTTATTTTGTTTACAAAGCTATGGAAGAGGAGATTGAAGCGCTTTCTAACCAATCACATCCAATAATAAGTTCTATTTGTTACCCCGAGCTAAATCGATGTTTAACACTTGAGAAAGATCTTGCATTTTATTTTGGTAAAGATTGGAAAATGAATTTAAAGCCAACTAAATCTGCACAGATTTATGCAGCGAGAATTCATCAATTAGCAAGAGAAGCTCCAGAACTCCTTATTGGTCACCATTACACCCGTTATATTGGAGATCTTTCTGGAGGTCAAATTCTTAGAAGGATTGCTCAAAAGGCCATGAATCTTTCAGGAGATGATGGATTGAATTTTTATAAATTTGATTTGATTACTGATGAGAAATCTTTCAAGTTAAAATATAGCGAAACACTTAATACATTACCCATTGATCAAAAGACTGCCGACAGGATTGTAGATGAGGCAAATAATGCTTTTAAATATAATATGGACATGTTTAAGGAATTGGAAGGTAGTTTAATTACTGCAATTGGTAAAGTTCTATTTCGGATGATCACTAGTCGGCAGCGTAAGGGGAGTACCGAAGGAATTAAAACTAACACCTGATGAGTGTATTTTTAGAGTTGGGATCATTTCTATTAGTCTTGTTCTTGATAGTTATATATTTCTATGACTTGCTAGAGAGATACTATGTTTGACCCCTTGCTTTTAGAGCTAACAACAAGGATTCAGGCTAAAGGCGGCGAGTCTGTATTTGTAAAAGAAGAGTTTAAAAAATGTGTATCGAAAAGAGGTGACGCTTTCATTTCTAGTTGGCTATGGAAAGTACCAGGTTTTCGAAGATGGCGAGTTACTCGATTGGATGCTGGCCAGAAATTACAGGTTTTGAATTCAGTTGCGTATCCAGAATTCGATAATGACCAACCATTAATGGGTATAGATCTTCTTTGGTTTGGCTCTAGTTCCAAATTGGTTGCGATACTTGATTTCCAGCCACTTATTCAAGAAGAAGCTTATTTTGCAAGATATTTTCAAGGACTAAAGCTTTTACAAAGTGATTACCCAGAGTTTAATAATAAAGAAATAATGCGCTCATTTGACCCAAATAAATATTTTTCACCTTGGATACTTTTTTGTAGGGGCGGTCTGGCAGAGGCTACGAAAAGTTTACCACTTGCATTTTCTGCATTTTTAAATTGTTATTTGGATCTTCAAAAAAATGCTCTTCAAGGACAATCTCATATTTCGGACTCTCAAGTTAAGAGACTCCAAATTGATTATGATATATATAGTGCGGAAAGAGATCCTGCTCATGGTTTGTTTTCAAGCTATTTCGGCAAGACATGGTCTGATCACTTCTTAAATGAATTTCTTTTTCCTGGTAGCTCTTTGTGCAATTGACATAGTAAAAATCCGTTTTATTTATTGATAATGTTTAAGTCACGTCAACTGAGCCTGGACCCAGTAACTATTCCTGAATGGAGATGGAGGCCATTTTTGGCCAAAACAATAGATGCCTTATCTATTTTCGAACTTAAGCCTTATCCAGTCGAGAAAGAGTTCCTGGACAAAGAAGCTATATCTAGAAATAAAAATAAACCCGTAAAAGTTTTAACATCAACATGGGCTTGTAAAACCAATAAGCTAAGACAGGTACGTGCAGCATGTGTTGAAGCAAGAGGTATCGCCTCAGTTTTAAATCTAGTGGCTAACCCATTAAATCATTTTGATTTGCCTTTTTTTGGGGCTGATTTTGTGACTCTACCAAGTGGGCATTTATTAGCATTAGATCTGCAACCAGTTTTAAAGGATGATTATTTACATACTAATAATGTTTGGGAACGGTTAATCCCGCTGCATCAAAATTGGCAGGCTAAGCTTCCTAGCGGTGGATCAATCCCTAGTGAAGCTGAATCATATTTTTCACCTGGTTTTTTATGGACAAGACTTCCATTAAATGAAAGCTCAGATAAAGTTATAGAAAATATAATCATGCCAGCTTTTGAAGCCTATTTAAGCTTATATATTGATTTAGTTAAAGAGGCAAAATCTGTATCAAATGAACGTTCTAATTATTTATATCAAGGTCAGAGTAACTATCAAGACTATAGATCTAAAAAAGATCCTGCCAGGCCTATGTTGACAAGTTTTTATGGGAAGGAGTGGACTGAGTCTTATATTCATGAAGTACTATTTGATTTAAAGCCTTGTATAGAATAATGTTTGTGTGCTTTTTCAACTTCTAGCTTGATAAGACTATGAATCAAAGTGTTTTATTTGTTTGCTTAGGGAATATTTGTAGATCTCCTGCTGCAGAGGGTGTGTTTTTGAATCTTATTAAGCAAAATGGCTTAGATTCTCAATATATTGTTGACTCTGCAGGAACTGGTGGTTGGCATGTAGGGAAGCGTGCTGATTCAAGAATGAGGTTTGCTGCTAGCAAAAGAGGAATTGAAATACCAAGTATTTCAAGACAAATTTCTATAGAGGATTTTGAATCTTTTGATTATATTCTTACGATGGATAAAGATAATTATGAAACGGTAATGAGCTTATTTCATGAACAAGCCTTGAAAAAGAAACCCATAATTAAACCAATTTTAAGTTATTCAAGTGAGCAAAGTTTAAAGGAGATTCCAGATCCCTATTACGGAGGTGAGGATGGCTTTGAAATCGTTTTAGATCTCTTAGAAGATGCCTGTCAATGTTTTTTGCAAGCAACTATGAATAGGGAGTAGGCCAAACTTCCTCAGGTACCTTTAGCCTAAAAAGTTCTATCAAGGTATCAACAACTTCTACAATATCCATATTATCGGTTATTACTTCTATAGCATCAGTTGCTTTTAATAGAGGTGAAATCTCTCTATTACTGTCTATAGCATCACGTTTTTTTATTTCATTTTCTAGTTCTTCTAAAGGCGGCACATGGAATCCTCTTTCTTTAAGATCTAAAGCTCTTCTTTGTGCACGTTCCTTTGAGGTGGCAGTTAGGAAGATCTTTAACTCAGCATTAGGGAATACAGCAGTTCCAATATCTCTACCTTCTGCCACAAGTCCTCCATTTAGGCCCATGTCTTGTTGTTGCTTAGTAAGTGCTTCTCTTACTAACCTTTGTTTAGAAATGATTGAAACTAATTCCGTTACTTCTGGAGATCTAATTTCTACAGTTACATCTTTATTATTTATAATTACTTGTTGCTCATTGTATTGAGATTGTTTAATTTCAAGCTTGAACTCCTCTAGTACTTTTAGTATTTGTTTGTTATCAGAGGGGTCTACTCTACTATCCTTTATGAGCCATGTTACTGCTCTATACATTGCACCAGTATCTAAATAAATTAAACCGAGCTTTCTTGCAAATTCTTTAGTTACTGTGCTTTTTCCTGCTCCTGCTGGTCCATCGATTGCCACAATAGGGTTTCTTTTCATGAGGAAGGCGTGATCTATAAGACGAGTTTCACCACACTTAACAGCAGCAGCAAGCAGGCAAGAATCCAGATTGTCTTTTACTGGCTCAAGTGAAAATGGATGAACTGTTTCTACATACTCTACCTGTAAATCATTTTGATTTAGTTCAGATTCAATATCTTTAAGACTCAAAGGTTTCCCAGCCTTAAAATTCTCTGTCGCATTGTTGAGAATTTTGGGAAAAGATAAAGCTTTTTCCCTTTCTATTGAAGTTAGGTAATTATTTCTAGAACTATATGCTAGTCCGTCATGATCTCGTATAGTAGGTATGCTGAATAATTTTAGATCTAGATTTAAATTCTTTATTAGTTCTTTTATAATCACAAATTGTTGCCAATCTTTTTCACCTAGGATTAATCCTTGAGGTCTAACTAGGGCTAGTAAGCGACTTACTACTGTAGCAACACCATTAAAATGGTTGCTTCGAAATTTACCGCATAAACTTGATCTTAATTGTTTTGGAACTTCAATTTTGAAGTGTGATTCATGTCCTTTAGGGAATACATCATCAAGTTCGGGTGCCCATATTGCGCTTGCTCCAGAATTGGCAGCTAATTGATAGTCTGTTTCAAAATTACGTGGGTAAGTCGCGAAATCTTCAGTGGGTGCAAATTGTAAAGGATTCACAAAGATACTTACAATTACTAAAGGCTCTTCGTTCTTGCAGAATCTTTTCCCAGCTTTGATAAGTTCCTTATGTCCCACATGTAACGCTCCCATTGTGGGAACGAAATTAATCCATCTGCTTTGACTATTACGCCATCGTCTAAGTTCTTCCTCAGTTTTTAGAATAGAAAATTTCATAAAATGTCAGAGTCATGAGTTTGATGCTTTCTTCTTATATAGGTCAACTAATACTGGCCTAATAAGCTTCAAGGGGGAAGATCAAGACATCAGCAAGTCGTAAGGAGTTCACCCGCTGACTATGGATTACAAATCATCAGGTGTAGATGTTGAGGCTGGCAGGGCCTTTATAGATCGAATCAGATCGAGTGTTGACTCCACTAGAAGATCTGAAGTAATTGGTGGCATGGGTGGCTTTGGTGGTCTAATGCGACTGCCAAAAGGTTTTTCGAATCCGCTCTTAGTTGCTGGGACTGACGGAGTGGGTACCAAATTAGAGCTCGCTCAAGATTATTCGGCTCACTTTGGTGTTGGTTTGGACCTAGTCGCTATGTGTGTAAATGATGTAATTACTTCTGGAGCCCAACCTCTGTTTTTTCTTGATTACATCGCTTCAGGTACATTGGCTCCTAATGCAATGGTTGAGGTTGTTGAGGGTATTGCTGAAGGATGTAGGCAAAGCAAATGTGCATTACTTGGGGGGGAAACTGCAGAAATGCCTGGGTTTTATCCCCAAGGAAGATATGATTTAGCCGGTTTTTGTGTAGGGGTTGTTGAAGAAGATCTTTTAGTAGATGGTCGCAACATATCTGCTGGTGATCAAATTATTGGTATATCAAGCAGTGGAGTTCATAGCAATGGCTTTAGTTTGGTTAGGAAAGTTTTATCTTATGGAAAAGTTAATGAAAATACTGTTTTTGGAGAACAGAATAGCCTACTTATAAATGCTCTTTTGACACCTACTATTCTTTATGGAGGACTTATAGAGAGTCTGATTACTGAAAAGGTTCCAATTAAGGGCATGGCAAATATTACAGGGGGTGGTTTGCCAGAAAATTTGCCTAGATGTTTACCTGACGGATTAATTGCGCATGTGGATATAAACAGTTGGCAAAAACCAGAGCTTTTTAAATGGCTTCAAGAAGTTGGTGATATTCCTGAAGAAGATTTGTGGAATACCTTTAATTTGGGCGTGGGGTTCTGTCTGGTTGTTGCTCCAGATGGAGCAGATGCTGCAATTAAGCTTTGTCAGGATAGTAATAGGGACGCTTGGTTAATGGGCAGAATTGAGGAGTGCATCCCCGGAAAAAAGGTAGGGGTAATGGGTTTGCCTTATTGATTACATCGGAGTTCTACGAGGTTTTTTTCGAATCCCACAATCTTGCAGGTGCACTAGTAAAATTTTCACTAATGCATCCCGGAATACTTTTTCGGTAGCTGCGACGTTAGATCTCGATTTATTTCGATGCCTTTTGATAATCCTCAGCGCCTTACGCGTAGAAGAAGTTCTGCCGGCCCTGTCCCACCAAGAAGACCATTAGGAATAGCTGCTGATGGTAATCCCACTCATCGTCAAGGCCCTAGGCCAACTTTCCTGACTCTTCGAGATCACGGAAAAGTTTATGTTGCTGATTTGCCAAATCTTTCTGATGGGCAGTTAGCTCATATAGGCAAAGAGGCAGAAGAGGTTCTTCTTAGCTTGGAACGGCGTTTGTCTGATTTGGAGCGTGATGCTGGAAATAGTGCCTTTGGTGACAATGACACTTTGATTAAGGCTTCTACTAAGCGAGATGTCACTCTTCGCTTTATTAGAGCCATACAAGACGAACAAGAACATCGAAGAAATAATCCTGCTTTAAGAAGTGCAGCAGCAGAATCACTCCCTCGTACATTTCTTGAAGTCGCCAGACATAGATTGCCTGGGGCGACGTTTGATTCATTATTAAGAGAAGCTTTGGAAGCTTGTTCTCAAGATGAGCAGTCATCTGAGCCTGAGCCTGAGTCTAGTGCTCCTCCGCAGGCGCCAAAAGAGAAAACACCCCCAAAGAAGGCTGTTCCTCCTCATGCTGTAGATAACTCAATTCCTGTGGTAGTGAGTCCAGACCCTTAATTAGTAATCTTTGTAGGCGATATTTTTATTTAATAATGATTTTTAAGTAATGTGCTCAAAGATAGGCAATGTCTTCTGACAAGTTAAATAATTCTTTGATCTCAAAGAATATTGATTTTTTGGAAACTAATAGCAGTCCTAATCTAGAGGAAGGTAGCCCTGTATTATGCATTTATTGTAAACGAACTAAAGATAATGGACTTCGTTGCATTGGTAGGTGTGTAGCTGATAATGAATATTAAATATCTCAAAAAAGTTTGTATGAGATGGATTTTGATTTCTTTATAAAAAAACTTACTTCATTGATAATAATAGAAAAAGGGCGCCCTCATCGAGCAGCGCCCATTACGACATTCATGTGTGAGGAGTGTCGTATATCTTTTCTAGGACAGACATGACCAGAAAGTCATTAGGTAAAAATTACTTTAAATTCCCACCATTGCAAAAATTGACTGCCGATGATGCGTTCTGTCCAGTAGCCTTGAACTCGTTTACACAAATATTGAAGAGTTTTGCTTCATTCTTAACAGGTTCAAGCTTTATAGCGATCGTTATAAGAGCTAGAGCTGTTATTAATCTTGCCCCAAGACCAGTTGCTCCAAATAGCCACCATTGGAAACGCTTGCTTTTAGAGCATCGTTTTGTTTTTTTGTCTTTTCCCATGAAAATAAATTATTTAATACAATTTTAATCCCAGATTGTTGTCTTAAGAGGACTTTTTGGTATTTGTTGCGCAGATCTTATTGTTGTTTTGTTCAGCCTTCAAGTACTTGGCATATTACTCTTCAACTAGAAGAATTATTTTTATAAAATCTAAAATATAGAGATCGCAAGCTCTTTGTTTGCTTTTAAGCATAAACTCTTTAGCCTCTATAATGATTCATAGAAAGCTTTATCCTTTTAAGTGAATAAAGTTGATCTTGTTGCAGAGTGGTTCTCTAACCCTTTCCTGATATCAAGCGTTGACCCAGTCACAATTAAATTCAGTATGAAATCTAATGATGTTTGATTTTTACGATATTATTGTATTCCTCTTTGCATTGATTCTTGTTTTGATCAATTGTGTGCTTAAAGCTAAGTAAGTAGCCTATTTGTTAATACGGTTTCCAACTAATGGATACTCAAAGCATATGTTTAGTACGCTTCGAGTGCATTCATTATATTTCTTTGATATAGATTGATTATCTTGCAATTAGAAGTACACCTGCAAACAGAACTGATGCAGCTATGAACCCTACCCCAAGAAGGACAACCGCTATAGGTGTGTTCAGATAAACGGATATGGTTGCCAACTCATTTCCTTTTTTTTCTGCCACTGGTAGTTCCTGCAAAATTAACACCCTATATTCAAGCATTCTAGATAACCAAAGACTTGATCGTTTAACTCTCTTGGAGAATCTCTAGACCAATTGCTGAGACAGACTCTTGCCTTTATTTAAGCCTTGTTTGCTTGTTCTAGGGAGTAATGAAGTCTTCATAAGGTTTTACAGGCGCTTAGGTTGAAAGAGGTCTGTAGCAGTCACCAGTCTTTTTTCAGGGATTATTTTTTTGACTGTGTCCGCTGTGCTCGTTTCGATTGGTGTTTGTGGAGCATTAACAGGATTTTCGACAGCTAATTGTTGCACTGACTCTTTGGAACTTATATTTTCTTCTACTTCTTTTATTGAAGAAGCCTTTTGAGACTGATTTGATATTCTCTGAGTGGTTAAATTATTTGTTTTAAAATGAAAATCTGAATGCGAAAAAGATATTGCTGATAACACTAATAATGTTGCAAGACAGAATACTAGTATGAGAATTAAGACAAGCTGATTGATTGGTCCCCACTCAACAGAGATGGCTGCAACCTCCGTTCCTTGATTTTGGGTCTGTTCTTCTGATTTTCCCCATTTCAAATAAACATCATTATTGATCCAACCTTTATTAGCAGATTTGTAGGGCGATTCAGTGGTCGCAAAATCTACAATCTCTTTGATTCTTTCTTTTACCACTGGCTATTTTTCAGTTGAACTGTATTCAAGCATTTGGAGGCGTAGTTATGAGAATTGCAGTTTGATCAAGAGTGACACCTGGTTATGCATTGAATGAGGTTTGGTGTTTAATTGGCAATGAAAGTGACTGCAGTCACTAGTATTGCGGCAGCGACAACCCCTATTGAAATAAGGCCTGCGATTTTTCCTGTATTTAGATAAACCGAGACGGTTAACAACTTATTACGTTGGTCTCGTTTCTTGTCAGAAACAGTCTTGACCTTGAGCTGCTTGTCGATCTTGACCTGAGGTTTTTGACTC
>QCKF01000021.1 GCA_003215545.1 Prochlorococcus sp. AG-409-L14
CCAGCAATAGATGCATTCAATAAATCACTTTCACTGAAACAAAACTGGCAGTCCCACCAAGGTCTTGGATGGGCGCTCTACAACATCCAGAAATACCAACCAGCAATAGATGCATTCAATAAATCACTTTCACTGAAACAAAACTGGCAGTCCCACCAAGGTCTTGGATGGGCGCTCTACAACATCCAGAAATACCAACCAGCAATAGATGCATTCAATAAATCACTTTCACTGAAACAAAACTGGCAGTCCTACAAAGGACTTGGATGGGCGCTGAATGGATTAGGCAAATTCCAAAAAGCAACTCGTGCTCAGCAGATTTATTACAGGTATAGTGATGATAATCCACATAAACATATTGATCCTTTCTTGGGAGAGAAAAGCGGAGTTGCTATAACAAGAGATTTAATTGAGGTGATTACTGAAAATCTTTCAAAAATTCAATTTGCTTTTCATCCTTCGTATTATTTAGGTAAAAAAATAGACTATGAATTGCAATCCTGGAAGCATCTTATTTATATTCATATTCCAAAATGTGCTGGCACAAACTTCCAGTTACCACTCACAGAATTGATGCGATATCTTGATAGACATAACAATTCAGAATGCAAGCATTACCTATGGCACGGCAATTTAGGAGAAAGATTCAGGCACGATGCTTATTTATTGGAGGCATTTCAGGGTAAAGCACTTGATGACTTGCAAGGTTCATTCTTTGCTAACCACAATGGAAAGCATGGCACTTATAGTCAGAATCTTCAGGAGGTCGGAATTTTTGCAAAGAAAATCTCTCTAGTAAGAGATCCATCGCTGCGTTTGTATTCGCACATAAGGCATATCGGGCGTAAAACAAATAGCAAAAGCGACTTACATACCAAAGTAATTGAGGATTCACAAAATCTTATAGACCGATATATCTATGACTATAATTTATTTAAAGGATATGAAGAATCTCCATATTGCAAACCTATTGATTATGAAAAGTGTGAGACAATAGACTTTCTAGATATCTCTAACGATCATTCAATCTCAAAGGTAAAATCATCATTCTTAAGTGCAACATTACTGCCAAATATCGTTCAGTACAATCGCCTAAATGACGATAAAAATAAAGCAATAGACCATGTAACACTTGGAGAAAAAGTCTATCAAGATATACATAAAGAATTGATTTCACTAGGTTGCCTGAACAGAGACAATCAAATAGATCTAGAATTTCTCAAAAAGAGAACAAAAGAGCGGTTGGTCTTTCCAGAAATCATTCACAAAGGTGAGGTCCTACATCCAATCACATTCGTATATCCAAGAAATGGTGCCGCAAAGTTTATACTCACTAAAGATTTTATTGCAGATCCTTTAGACGCTATAAATTGTTAAAAATTAGTCTTTTAGGCATTATTAAACCTCAATAGTATAGAATGGCTAGTAAGTATAATATAAGCAATAGCAAGTTTTCAATGAATCTCAATATTGACATTTATCAATCACTAGCGAATCTTCCTATTACAGCCTTTCATGAGTTCCAAAGGAGTAACAACGAGAAAGTCATTCCAATTAATCAGTATTGGCTAGATTATAACTCTATAAATTATGATTCATTTCCTAAGAATGTAGCAAGTGAGGGGAATTTACTGTACACAAACAAGGGGTCTCATGGCTACTTATATGTTTATCATGAACTATTTAATACTTTGAGAAATTATAGATTGAATTTAGTAGAACTAGGAATTGGTGCGACATCAGATTCTGGAATGAGGGCCTTCAATGAGGGGATTAATACACATCATGGCCTGAGATATTCATTTGGAGGATCATTATATTTCTGGCAGAGATATTTTCCTAACGCAAATATTAGTGGATGGGATATCGACTGTTCTAAAATAAAAGAAAATTACCCGTTTAAGTTGTTTTCAGTAGATTCATTAAAACAAGATGAGTTAACAAAAGCAATCGAACTTACAAACAATTACTTACGAAATAATACTTCTGATTCAAGTAAAATAGACATATTTATTGATGATGGATGTCATTATTTCTCATCTCAATTAAATTCTGTAATGGCAATTTTCCCTCATATAAGTAAAGGCGGAATCTACATCATTGAGGATGTGGAACCTGATATGATTTTAAAAGATGGTCAAACTGCAGCACCAACAAAGGTTGGTCATCTGAACAGACTTTATGAAACTATAATAGGGTCATTGGATGCTAAGTGTTTATCTATTCAGATTTGTAGAGGTGAAGCTAATCTGTTAAGTTCATTAATTATCTTGCAAAAGAATTAGAATTCTAAAAATAGAAAAATTCTTTTAAGCTTGCACTCTGAGATCAACTAATATTTCAGATACTTTATAAAGCAATAGTATGTGGATTGAAGTTCACTAGCCTATTCCCAAAAGGATTCTCAAGGATTTAAATATAGATTTTTGTAGGTTTTCGGAATGAAAACAGTTTTTACCTACAAGGTTTTTGAGATCCAATTTCTACGCAAGGTAGGTTTAAAGTCATTCTACTTTCTATATGCGATTATTTTTGTAGTTTTTTTGCTGCTATCAAAGAGTCAAAAATTCAGCCAGCAGTAAAGCATCAGATCGGTATTTCTTTGCCTTTAAATAGCGATTTAACTTATCCAAAAAAGACTAAACTTAAAAAACAAGTAGTTCTTATGTTTGTGAAGAGGCTTTCAATTAAAAAATTGGTCTCTATTTCTACCGCTAAGGATTACGAGAACAAGGTTTTCAATCAGATGCTCCCCACTCTTGGTGCTGATAATCCCATTGATGCTTTTGCCTGTCTGATTTGGAGATCTGTATAAGGTTTTCCCTTCATAACTCTAAATCCCACATCACATTAGAAGGAAACTGAGGCTTATTAGGAGCACCCATGAGAACGCCTATCGCCCAAAACCCAATAAGAAAGAGGCATTCACGCCTCTATGTGCCTATATGGGATTATTTAAAAACGGAGAGGGTGTCCGTCAAGTAGAGACTACATGACACTTCCTGGAACCAACTTCGGGTTGTTTTTTGATTTGTTCCCTAGCATTTTCCCTAGCACCTAAACGGGACTTTATGGGATGTGATTTCAGATCTTCCCAAAAGGTTCTATTGAGGAGTAGAACAGAAGAACGACACTCCTCACACAAGTTTGTCGGTATGGGCGCTGCTCGATGAGGGCGCCCTTTTTCATGTGCTTGCCAAAAAATGGTATATGCGTAAAAATACCCACCGTGAGGAGTTGAGATCCTCCGAGCAGTGGAAACAAGGAAACACTCGCTCTAGATCTCCAAGAGAACCTGCCTTTGGCAGGTTTTTTTGTGCCTACTCAATAGTGCTGCGCATGACACTCAAGAGAATCGCCTGGTGATGATGTACAAGCGATAAGGAAAAAACACAGCAAGATCTGCCTAAATTAAGAGAATCCTTTATCAAGTCTTTCGTAAGTGATGAATGAACTCCGCCTGAGAATCTATGAACAGATAATTAACAAGACTCCAGGTGGTAGAACTTCTTTGTTCAATAAAATATGTGGTGTTACTATCTTTATTTCGATATTTTTTGCAGTAATAGTTACTGAGAATTCAATAGATTATCGATTTGGTGATCAAATAGACCTATTAGATTGGGTAATTGGTGGTTTATTTTGTATTGAATATATCTGTCGCTTATGGGTAGCACCTCTTGAAGACAAATATGGCAAAGGATTGAAAGGGGTTTTGCGTTACATTATTTCGCCAATGGCAATTATAGATATAATTGCAATCGTCCCTTCATTTATTGGTGTTCGCGCTGAATTAAAGATCTTACGAGTCATCCGCCTACTTCGAATATTGAAGATTGGAAGAAGTGAGAAATTTAAACAAAGTATATTTCACTTCAATTATGCCCTTCGATCAAAGAGTCAAGAACTCCAAATTTCAACTTTTTATACAATATTGCTCTTACTAATTAGTAGCACCTTTATGTATCTTGCCGAGTCATCTATTCAACCAGAGTTATTAGGTTCAATTCCAAGATGTCTATGGTGGTCAATTACAACGGTATGTGCTGTTGGATATGGCGATTCAATTCCCATTACAGCACTTGGGAAAACAATTGCATCGATAACCTCTCTTATGGGTATTGCTGCAATAGCAATACCCACAGGAATACTTGCTTCAGGTTTTAGTGAGTCACTTAGTGTTCAAGAGAAGGTGCCTAGAGAAGAAGAATTAGACAAATAATTCAAACCAGAATTGAAGAGAAAACATCTTATTCAAATAAGTTTCTACCTTTTCCCTAGCACCCGTTTTATTCCCTAGCACCTTAAATATCATTCCCTAGCATTTTCCCTAGCACCAAATCGGAACCTACTGGTCCTTTCTGGAACTAACTACAAGCAAAATCTTCTTAAATTCCCCAAATCGCAATAAGAGTGGGACGTTCTGGTACTTCCTGGAACGTCATGGTGCTTACAAAAAACGGAGAGGGTGTAATTCGACTTGGTTTTATCTGAGAACTCATGAGAAAACATGAGAATAATTTTGTGGAAATTCGGCAAAAATCCCACAACAAATCCCACAACAAATAAAAATCCCACAACAAATCCCACAACACTTCCGGTCTCTCAGTAAACCGATTTCGTTGTCGTTGATTTCAATTAACTCTGCTCAATAGAGAGAATCACGCCAAAATATGAGGGACAAGACCGAAGGCATCAACAAGTTTGGCGACCTTTGACCAGTTCTATGAAGCATTAGACCCTGACCCTGGAGTCAGAGGGAAGCAGTTTGAGAAATTCGTCAAATGGTTCCTAAAGACTGATCCCGAATGGCAAACGCAAGTTGAGCAGGTTTGGTTATGGGACGAATATCCAGAAAGGTGGGGTCCTGACTGCGGAATTGATCTGGTCTTCAAGCACAAGAACGGACAGACCTGGGCAGTTCAATCGAAGTGCATTTCCCCTGATCGAGAAATCTCAAAAGCAGAGATCGATAGTTTCCTTAGTGAGTCCAGCGATTCAAGAATCCATGGTCGCTTACTTATTGCCAGCACTGATGGGATAGGACGCAATGCTCGTCAGGTCATCGAACGCCAAGAGAAGCAAGTGGTCTGCTTCCTTCTTGATCAATTCCAACATTCAGAAATTGAGTTTCCTGAGAATCCGAACGACCTATCAAGAGGTAAACGCAAAGATCCAAGGAAACCAAGACCCCATCAAGAAGAGGCAATCACTGCTGTTGTTGATGGTCTAAAGACTGCTGATAGAGGGCAACTATTAATGGCATGCGGGACAGGAAAAACCCTGACCTCGTTGTGGATCAAAGAGCGTTTAAAAGCAGAAAGAACTTTGGTGTTACTGCCATCACTGAGTTTGTTGTCTCAAACACTGAGGGAATGGACTTCTGCTGCATCGGATCCCTTTGATTGGATCTGTGTCTGCTCAGATAAGTCAGTCGCCAAGAAAGACAAAGTTGAAGACGACTGGATCGCAAGCAGTTCAGAAATAGGTGTTCCTGTTACTAATAACCCTGAAGAAATCAAAGCATTTTTAAAAGGACGGGGTTTCAACATCTTCCAAGCATTTTTTAAACCAGGGAATCCACAGGTGGTTTTCTCCACCTATCAGTCATCTCAACTAGTTGCTCAGGCACAACAAGATTCTTCTGTTGCTGAATTTGATATTGTCTTTGCAGATGAGGCACATCGGTGTGCTGGCAAAGTTTCTGCTTCATTTGGTTGTGTTCTTGATTCAGACCAAATTCAATCGAAGAAAAAAGTCTTCTTAACTGCAACTCCAAGAGTTCTTTCTACTCAATTAAAGAAGAGTGCATCAGCAAAAGATATTGAAGTGGCGTCCATGGATGACAAATTGATATTCGGCGAGGTTCTTTATAAACTCCAATTCTCAGAAGCAATTAAAAGAGGTCTTCTATCTGACTATCAGGTTGTAGTAGTAGGAGTTGATGACCAGTTAGTTCAAGAACAGATCAGGAATAGAGATCTTTTAGAGGTCAGTAGTAATGGACTTAGAGCGGATGCAGAAACTCTTGCCTCACATATTGCTTTAGCAAAGGCAACAAATAACTATGACCTTCAACGAGTGATCACCTTTCATGGACGTGTTAAAAGTGCAAAAACTTTCGCTGAAGACCATCTAAAAGTCATCGATTGGATGAGGGAAGTAGATAAACCATTGAAAGATACATATGCTGCTCATGTCTCAGGTGATATGAATAGTGCAGAAAGGAATAAGAGAATCAACAGGTTAAAAAATCTAAACCAAGAAGAGATAGGAATTCTTTCAAATGCAAGATGTTTATCAGAAGGGGTTGATGTTCCTACTCTTAATGGAATTGCATTTATTGATCCGAAGAGTAGTCAAGTAGATATTATCCAAGCAGTTGGCAGGGCAATTAGGAAAAGCGAGGACAAATCAAAAGGAACAATAATTATTCCTATTTATCTAGGAGATTCACAAAAACTAGAGGAAGAGATCATTGAAAGTAGATTTAGTAATATTTGGAAGATAATTCTTGCTCTCAAATCACAAGATGATGCCTTAACAGACGTAATCGATAGATTACGTATAAGTTTAGGTCGTAATTATGAACGTTATAATGCTAAAAATCAATTAAACAAAATAGTTTTTGACTTACCGAAAATAGTTGAAGTAAAATTTTCTAAATCAATTCATATAAATTTAATTAGAAATACCTCAGATGGATGGAACGAGTCTTATGGAAAATTAAAACGATTTGCAGAGGAAAATGGACATGCCAGACCAAATATAAAGTCAGAACCTTATTTGCATAATTGGGTAGTAAAACAAAGATTTTCCTGGAAGAACAAGCAACTATCTCAGCAAAAGATTACTTTACTTGAATCTATTAATGGTTGGGTTTGGAACACTGATGAAGCAGACTGGGAAGAAAATTACCTTAAACTTAAAGCATTTGTTATCAAGCATAGTCATGCAAGACCATATACTATAGACCCTGAATTAGGTGCCTGGCAACATAGACAGAGAGGTAATTATAAGAGAGGAAAACTACCTCATGAAAAGATTAAGTTACTTGAATGCTTGAATGGATGGGTTTGGGATATTGGTGAGTCAGATTGGCATGAAAGATTTGAGAAATTACAAGATTTTATTCAAAAAAATGGTCGTTTAAATCCAACAATTGATATCAACAAAGATCTTAATAGTTGGACGTCATCTCAACGGACTCAATACAATAATGGAAAACTTTCGGTTGAAAGAAAAGAACTGCTTGAATCTCTTGAGGGTTGGGTGTGGGATCCAATTCAAACTTATTGGGATGAGAAGTATGAAAAATTAAAAGTCTATGTAGAAGATAATGGGAGTGCACGACCTGACAGGCATCATGAACTTGGGAGATTTGTAGAATCTCAAAGAAGTCAATTTAATAAAAATAAACTCTCAAGGGAAAAGATCAACTTGCTAGAGTCTCTTGATGGTTGGACTTGGAATTTATTAGAAACAACTTGGAATGAATTATTCTTAGAATTTAAATTATTAGTTGAGAAGCAGGGAAATATAAATGTAAGTCAAGAGAGAAAGGAACTTCAGCAATGGGTCGCCACTCAGAGAGTTTCATATAATCGCAAAAAATTATCTCAAGAACGTATTGCACTTTTAAATGGAATAAAAGGTTGGGCATGGGACAAATTAGAAGCAGATTGGACAATTAAATTTGGAGAACTTAAAATATTTGTTAGAGAGAATGGTCACTCAAAACCTACAAAAAGTGAAAACTCAGTTCTAAATAATTGGGTTTCAAAGCAAAAATTGGCATATAAGAATGGAACTCTTAAAAAAGAATATTTTCATCTTCTTGATCCGATTGAGGGTTGGGAATGGGATCACTTGGAATCAGTTTGGCAAAAGCGGTTTGAAGAAATAAAATCTTTCTCTAGTTTAAGTGGACATGCAAGACCAAATAGTAATGAAAATCCCGATTTATCTACCTGGGTAACCAGACAAAGGAAGTTATATAAAAACAAGGAATTATCTAAAGAACGTATAGATCTACTCAATGAGATAAAAGGTTGGAAATGGAATGCGAATGAAGCAGAATGGGAAGATAAATTTGAAGAACTTAAAATTTATATTTCAAAAAATGGTCACGGAAAACCAAAAGTAAAAGATTCTTCTTTAGGTCGTTGGGTTTTTCATCAAAGATCCAAAATGAGGAAACAAGAATTATCTAAAGAGAGGTTTAATCGTTTAAATAAACTAGAGGGTTGGTCATGGGATGGGAGATAAATCTAAGTCCAAAAAATCTCGGAATTAAAAATCAGCAAAACCTTATGGACAGATAAAAGTCACATTCAGACCAAATCCTGAATAATTGGTAACCACTCAGGATCCTTAAGAAGGTCAAGTGGAAACGAAGAGGTTGTCAGTCGAGTTCGTTGTTTTAGAGAACACATGAGCACTTATATGAACTCATGAGCACTTATGAGACTAAAAACGGAGAGGGTGGGATTCGAACCCACGGACAGTTTCCTGTCAAACGATTTCGAGTCGTTCGCTTTCGACCACTCAGCCACCTCTCCAGTAGATATAAATTAAATATAAAGGCAAGAGGCCTGAGTCAATTAATCCTCATTAACAATAAAGAGACTGGGGGATTCCTTATAGAAACAAACCAAAGTTATATAGCTATTCCCAACCTTGTCTTGCCATAAGCTTTATTGCCTTTCCATTTAAATCACCTAGTTGCTTAATTGTTACCCCATCAGGACGAAATTTTCCAAATCCCTTAAGCTCCTTCGCATCATTAAATCCAATCAAAGGATGTTCATAAGTAGGGCTAGCTAATCCTTTGCTACCTTCTGGTGAAGCAAGGTATTCAAGTAGTCTAATAGCTTCTTTCCTGTTTTTGGCATATTTAGCAAGACCACCCGCACTAACATTCACATGAGCTGGATTTGGGGTAATAACTCTAACTTTCTTTGCTAAATTTTTATCCTTAGATCCATTAACACCCGCTAGCATTCGCGCTACGTAGTAATGATTTACAATTCCAACGCCACATCTCCCTTGTGCTACAGCTCGTGTAAGTCCAATATCTCCTGGGAAATAAGCTTCCGACACATTTGATATCATTCCCTTTAACCATTCTCTTGTTTTACTTTCACCTCTAAGAACGATTTGATCGGCCACAAGAGATTGATTATATGGACTATTTCTTTTTCTCAAGCAGACTTTACCTTTCAAAGATGCGTTTGAGAGATCTGCATATGTTTTAATTTGCTTAGTATCAACAACTTTGGGATTTGCAATTATAACTCGAACACGCCTAGTAAGGGAATACCAACGAGCCTTAGGATCTTTATATTCTTCAGGTACTTCTCTGTCTAGCTTCTCTGATCTATAAGATTGAAGCAAGCCTGATTTTGCTGCATTGCTAATCCTTGCAGCATCAACCAAAAGAATAAGGTCTGCATTTGAATTCGCCCCCTCACGCTTAAGCCTCTCGACTAGAGAGATTCCAGTAGCTTCTATC
Organism: Prochlorococcus sp. AG-409-L14; assembly: GCA_003215545.1. Classification (GTDB taxonomy): domain Bacteria; phylum Cyanobacteriota; class Cyanobacteriia; order PCC-6307; family Cyanobiaceae; genus AG-409-L14. Next base: position 9,515 of record QCKF01000021.1, read on the forward strand.
AACCTAATCTTAATGCCAGTTTCTTCAGAGAAACGCTTGAAAACTTGCCTATCAGTATTGTAATGCCTTCCTGAATAAACTCTAACCTCACCAGAAAGTGCTGGAGAAACTGAATTTGCAATTAAAACTCCTGGAAGCAAAGTTGAAAGTATTGCAGAAGACGACAAACGAAAAAATGAATCCATTTTTACAAAGCTATTGAATGCCATGTTCAATAGAATATCCAGTCAGAAGAGTTGTCTCTCGTGTCCTATCATTTGTTACGTTAAATAGTATCAGATTTTCTGAATGCTCGAATTACTTTGATCTTGATAACGCAGCAAACAAAAATCCATGGATTACTTGATTCACAAGTTACTAGACAGCGAAAAAATCACAACCTTAAACGAGAAGCTTAAGGAAGAGAATTGCGACTGGGAGAATGGTAAGAAAACAGCTGGCCAACATGCTGCACAGGCAAAAAATAACCTACAACTTAATAGAGACTCTTCTTTATCGATAACAATAAGTCAAGAACTAAGAAGCACTCTAATATCAGATCCACTTATCAAAAGTTACTCAATTCCAAGGAAAATACATGGCCTGATGATTACAAAAACACTTTCTGGACAAGGCTATGGAATGCATGTTGATAATCCTTATATGAGCTCTGGGAGAAGCGACCTTTCATTTACATTGTTTCTTAATGACCCCAAATCTTACGAGGGAGGAGAGCTATGCATCCAAACTATACAAGAAAACAAAGAGATAAAACTAGAGCCAGGTAATATAATTATCTACCCAAGCACAACATTGCATTCAGTAAAAAGAGTTTCAAGCGGAGAAAGACTTGTGTGCGTAGGCTGGATCCATAGCTACATATCATCAAATGAAGATAGAAATTTACTTTTCAGCCTAGAGGCTGGTGCGAAAAGCTTGCTCGCCAATCAAGGTCGATCTGATGCTTTAGACTTAGTTTTCCAGTCGTATAGCAACTTGATCAGGCGACTAGGCGATTGACGCTTGTATAACAATTTTTACATATATATGTATAGAATTACTCGTCAAAAACTCTGAAATCAGGCGAGTATTAATTCCGTATATCTAGGTTTGGCATGAGCAAAAAAACACCTGTCGCAATTTTCTTAGCTGCTTCAGCCCTTTTAGCAACAAGTGGCTTAGATCCCAACCTCTCTAATGCTGGAGAGAAAAGAGGTCTGTTAGGTGGGCTAAAAGAATGGACCACTGACCAGGCAGTTGATGAGGAAAGCGTTCCAGACAAAGCTGCTAAAGAAGCTGCTAAAAAAGCGAAAGAAGAAAATGTATGTATACCTATAGGCGAGGGAGAGAACTGCTGGTAAAACGCTAAAAATTACCAAGTCATACTTTAAATCAAAGGAAAATTTTTGAAGTATTTCATTATTAGCTAATAATTTTTAGCCCTCTTGAAATTAAAAATAATCTAAGAATATAAATAAAAAAAGCACTCACATAAAGTGAGTGCTTTTTATTAGATGATGTTGTTCTTTAAGAACAAAAAGCCAAGATCAGAACTTGAAGGTTGTCTGAACTAGGCCACCGAATACATCATCGCTATCATCGTCAGCACCGTTATATGTGTCGGTACCACCGAAGATTGCTGGGGTAACAGTGATGTTGTCAGACACCTTGAAGTCGTAGTAAACCTCCCAAACAAAGTTGTCGTCTGCAGGGTCATCAGCACCACCAACAATTTCAGTGGCGTGTTGACGCTGACCAAACGCAGCTCCAAGTCTGTTGCCATCTACGAAAGCATCTTTCCACATCAAGCCGACCATCCACTGACCGGTTTCTTCAACAGAGCCATTTGCTCCATCATCATCAACATTAGCGATGTCATATCCAAGCTGAACAGCTGGGATAGCACCAGTTTCTTCTGGCTGCCAATAAGCCCTTAGACCATAAGCAGTTGTGTTACCGGTGCGTGACTTACCCTTCTCTGTTGAGTAGTAATCAGTCCATACTTTGCAGGATTCTGATCCGTCTTTAGTTGTGCAGTTGTTAACAGAAACAGCTGCAGAAACTTGCCAACGTGGTGAGCCATACTCAACTTTGGTCAGCCATTTAGACTGAGCATCAGTAAAGATGCCGCCTGTTTCGTTGTCAGCTTTAGTAGCTCCCTTGGAAGCATAGTTAGTGCTAACAGCGAACCTTGCCTCAGAAGGATCATCCTTTGTCTGAGTCCAAGCTGCACCAAAACCACCATCAGTACTAGAACCATATGCAGCTCCGTTACCACCCAAAGCGAAAGCCTTCAAAACTGGCTTATAGATGGAAGGAGAGCTAGCTAGCATGTAGTAGTTTTCAACTCTTGGGCCAACCCAGAACTTAAGATTGTCGCCAACAGGGAACTGATACCAGATCTTGTCAACCTTGAGCGCGTTGGAATTCTGGTTAGAAGCAACTAGGTAAGTGTTTGTATTCTTATTAGAGAATGTCTGGTTCTTAACGAAGTTACCAGTTTTAATTCTCGTATAAAGAAGATCTCTACCTGTGAAGCTTGTGTTTAGATTCAACTGAGTTGTGTAGTTGAAAGTAACAGCTTCATCATCGCCATCAGTCTTATCGGTTTCCATTCCACCGAT
>QCKF01000022.1 GCA_003215545.1 Prochlorococcus sp. AG-409-L14
CTTGCTGTGGCTAGTCTTTGTGCCTCTTCATCTGTTAGCGTGATTACTCCAGTTTCTGAACCAAGAGCTTCTTGCCAAGATGCTAATAGTGGGTCTAATCCAGTCAGATTTGTTGTAAATCCTTGACGAATCTGAGCATCAACGATGTCTGTAAGCAGATTTGCTACACGTAGTCGACCACTTCGTGGTCTACATGAAGCCAATGGATTGGCTTCGCGCATTGCATCTGGACGAAGTCGCGTAACTCGATTATTTCTTTTTCCAGTTGGTTCTCGCCATGGGAGAGCACAGGTTGCTACTAGAGGTAGTTGTTCGGCTAATTCTTCTAATCTTTTACGATCATCTTCACGATTAAGTAGCGGTACCCAGCGAGCTCTATGGGGGTAGCCATCTCCTCTACTTAGTTCAATATTTGGTAGCCATCTACCACGTGCAATTAGGCTAAGTGCCCAGCGTTGTAAATGACTCCACCATCTAAGCTCATCTCCAAGATCAGGATGATTTCCTGATAAAGGTAGTTTTGAAAGCCAAGTTGTAGCTGCTCCTGGTTCTATGGCGAGTCCTTCCACTTGCCAAGGCCACCATTCACAGTTTTTGGGAATAGGTTCGCCCGCTTGTAGTGGAAGGCCTGTCCATTGATAAGGATTTTTATTTTCAGCTTGTTTTGTGCCATTAGGGTTTTTGATTGTTTTACTTGGGAGTGTCAGGCATGCTGTGGCATCAATAATTTCTTCTGGGAGTAAGTCTTTTTCTGTTAACCAAGCTCTAAGAGATTTTGGATCAAGAGTAAATGGATGTAACGCTGGCGTATCTTTTGGACCCGTAGGACTAGCTACGCGCCATGTATCAGCCCAGACAAGAAGTGCTGGACGCCCAGCACCAGTCTGTGTTCTTATTGCTGGAAGCCAGGTAGCGTGTAGCAGGCTCATGGCTGCTGCAACACGTATAGAAATACTTGGGTTCCTTGGAGAAGAATTGTGTCACCTTTGAGTGGCAACACAGTCCAGGTGAATGCCATAACTAATGGTGCAGGTCTTGAGTCTTCTTCTGAGTGTTGAGACGGTGCATCAATGGATCGTTAGAGAAGAACCAATACCAAGCTTGTAGGGCTTCTGGAACAGTCTTTTCAAATGTTATATCCAGTTTTAGGAAAATTTCAGGAGAATCGCATTAATTCGTGGAATTAGCCAAAACCTCATTTCCACTAAGTCTTATTAGTTCTTTACTAGATTTATTGAGACAGTGAAATCTTGTTTGCTGTTTCAAATCTTGCAGTGGCTAGTGGACTTTTATTCCAAGCCCAGTTTTGCTATGACCGGTAAATCATCCTCGCAGTTTGGCACTTTGCAAAATCTGACAGGAGATCAGATTCGCAATAGGTTTTTAACCTTTTTTGCTGATCGTGATCACAAGTTGCTTCCTAGCGCATCTTTAGTTCCTGAGGATCCGACTGTTCTTCTTACTATTGCAGGGATGCTCCCGTTTAAGCCTGTATTCCTTGGGCATATGGCTCGCCCAGCAGCTAGAGCTACCAGTAGTCAGAAATGTATTCGGACAAATGATATTGAGAATGTGGGGATAACAAAAAGACACCACACATTTTTTGAGATGCTTGGTAATTTTTCATTTGGTGATTATTTCAAGAAAGAAGCTATTCAATGGGCTTGGGAATTGAGCACTAATACTTTTGGATTAGATCCTAAGAATCTAGTAGTGAGTGTTTTTCGTGAAGATGAAGAGACTGAGATTATTTGGCGTGACGTTGTCAAGGTAAATCCTAAGCGAATAATTCGAATGGATGAAGCTGATAATTTTTGGGCTTCAGGTCCAACGGGACCTTGTGGACCATGTTCTGAAATGTATTACGACTTTAATCCAGAATTAGGAGATGAAGGGATTGATTTAGAAGACGATAATCGCTTTATTGAATTTTATAATTTAGTATTTATGCAATACAACCGTGATTCTGAAGGTAAATTAACTCCACTTGCTAAGTGTAATATTGATACGGGTATGGGTTTAGAAAGAATGGCACAGATTTTACAAGGGGTTCCTAATAATTATGAAACTGATCTTATCTTTCCGCTATTAGATAAGGCAGCATCTCTGGCAAAAATTAAGTATCATCATGAAAATGAAAAGACTAAAACTTCTTTAAAGGTTATTGCAGATCATACAAGGGCTGTTATACATTTAATATCTGATGGAGTTATTCCTAGTAATATAGGACGAGGTTATGTATTGCGTCGATTAGTTCGTCGAATAATACGTCATGGTCGCTTAATCGGAATTTCCGAACCTTTTTTAAATCAAATTGGTGAATCAGCTATTCAATTAATGCGGACTGCTTTCCCTGAATTATTAGTTCGTAGAGATTTAATCATGCAAGAGTTGCAGCGTGAAGAGACGCGTTTCCTTGAAACTCTTGAACGAGGAGAGAAACTCTTGGCTGATTTGATTGCATGCGATCCACCTGGGATAAGTGGTGAGAAAGCATTTGAGCTATATGACACATTTGGCTTTCCATTAGAACTCACTGAAGAAATTGCTCAAGAAAATCGATTGACAGTTGATAGAAAAGGTTTTCAGAAAGCCATGGAGGCTCAACGTCGGAGAGCTAAAGCTTCAAGTGTAACTATTGACCTTACTTTACAGAATGAATTGGATCGTATGGCGGCTGAACTTGAAGCCACCAAGTTTGAGGGCTTTTCATTATTAACCCTTGTTAGTACTGTTCAGGCTTTAGTGGTTGATGGACGTTCAACGGATTCTGCTAAGAAAGGAGATGTCGTGGATGTGGTTCTTGATCAGACTTCTTTTTATGGGGAAGGAGGTGGTCAAGTTGGGGATCAAGGCGTTTTAGTTGGTACAAAATGCGACATAGAGAACTTTCTGGTTTCTGTTAAAGGGGTTACTCGAAATAAGGATTTATTTGTACATAGTGGTCGAGTGGAACGTGGCACTATTAAGGTAGGCGATTTGATAGAGGCCAAGGTTGATCGTGTTTATCGACGACGAGCACAGGCCCACCATACGGCTACTCATTTATTGCAGTCGGCACTTAAAAATGTTGTTGATGAAGGTATCTCTCAAGCTGGTTCATTAGTAAATTTTGATCGATTACGGTTTGATTTTTATTCTCCTCATGGTTTAACTACTCAGGAGATCAAACAAGTTGAAGATTTAGTTAATCAATGGATTGCTGAGGCTCATATTTTGAAGGTAGAAGATATGACTCTTAGTGCTGCAAAGTCTGCTGGTGCAGTTGCAATGTTTGGGGAGAAATATAGTGACATAGTTCGGGTCGTTAATGTTCCGGGTGTATCAATGGAACTTTGTGGTGGGACACATGTTGCTAATACATCTGAATTGGGAATTTTTAAAATTATTGATGAGAGTGGCATTGCTTCTGGTATTCGACGTATTGAAGCCGTTGCAGGTCCTGCTGTGTTGGATTTTTTAAATGAAAGAGATTGCGTTGTAAAAAAGCTTGGTGAAAGATTTAAGGCTCAACCTAAAGAGATTGTTGATAGAGTTGTTGCTCTGCAGCTTGAATTGAAAGAGAAAGGTAAGGAACTTGATATTGTTCTTGAAAAATTAGCACTTACGAAAATATCCAGCTTAAAAAATGATGTAGTCGTTTGTGGTGATTTTCAACTGTTAGTGAGTCGTCTTGATGGTATACAAGGTGCTGGTTTTCAAAATACGGCTCAAGAGTTATTAGTGCAGCTCGGTCAACATACGGCTGTAGTTTTAGGAGGAGTTCCAGACTCGACAAATCCTCAAAAAGTGATTTTTGCTGTAGCTTTTGGCTCTCTGATTATTTCTACTGGCTTAAAGGCTGGCAAATTTGTAGGTTCTATAGCTCAGATTTGTGGTGGAGGTGGAGGTGGAAGGGATCATTTTGCTCAGGCAGGTGGCCGAGATCCACAAGCACTAGATGAAGCTCTTTCATTTGCCTTTGAAGAGCTTAAAAGATCTTTGTCATGAGGATTGGTTGTGTAGATAAGTACTTTGCCTCAAGCTATTTTCTAGGTGATCCATTAAACGTCTTGCGTCACTGATTTTTAAAGTTCCTTGCTGGATTGCTACTTCACTGGCTATACGAAGCCTTTCTAATAATTGCTCAGGGTTATGTTCCATTGCCTGTAAAATTTCTGATTTTGTATTGCTTTTAATGACATGATCTAATTGATATTTTCCATCTTTACTTATTCTTACATGAACAGCATTAGTACTGCCAAATAAATTATGCATGTTACCCATTACTTCTTGATATGCTCCAGCAAGGAACATACCTATTAGATAGTCTTGATTAGGTTTTAACGTGTGTAGCTCTAATAATGACTTACTATTTCCATTGCTTATAAACTGTGCAAGTTTGCCATCAGAGTCACAAGTTAAATCTGCAAAGTGGCCTAATTGATTAGGCTCTTCTAGGAGTCTATGAATAGGCATTATTGGAAATAGTTGCTGTATTGCCCATGTGTCAGGAGCTGACCGGAAGATTGAGATATTGGCGTAATATGTAGCTGCAAGTTCTGAGCGTAATTGTTTAAGCTCTTCCGGTATTAATTTATTCTGAGGTAAGCATTTTGCTATGAAGTGGGCACATGCGCCAGTTAGTTGTTCTGCTATTGCTCTATCAGGTAGCCTTAAATAGCCTAATCTGAATGCATTTAGAGCATTCTCTTTGAATTTTAGTGCGTCATTCCATGCTTCTTGGAGCTTTGAGTTATCAATATGTGATTCATTTGAAAGTATTTTAATATGTTTTAGAGTTTCTCTTAGGTTTCTCACAGGAAGGCATTCTTCTGCTTGTTTCTCTGGAATGTTTGTTGGAAGATAACTATTGCCTAAGATATTAAAGATTAAAATTGAAAAATGACTGATTAATGCACGCCCACTTTCACTTACTAGAGTTGGAACTTCCACATTATTTGAAAGACAACATTCTTGAATAGTTGCGACTACATCATTTGCATAGTTTTGCAACGAGTAGTTAGTTGACGCTTCAGTAGCTGTTTGGCTTCCATCATAGTCAACTCCTAGTCCTCCTCCTACGTCTAGGTAGCCCATTGGGGCACCTAGCCTGTCTAGTTCGACATATATTTGACCTGCTTCTTGTAGTGCATCTTTTAAAATAGCAATATCAGTTATTTGGCTGCCTACATGAAAATGAAGAAGCCGTAATTCATGTAGTAAATTTGCAGAACGAAGTTTTTCAATAGTTATTAATATCTCCGGGATTGATAACCCAAACTTGGCTTTTTCTCCGATTGAGTTCCCCCATCTGCCACTGCCATTACTTGATAATTTAGCTCTTATTCCAATAATGGGAGCTGCTCCAAGTTCTTTACTTGCCATGACAATTCTTTCGACTTCATCAGCTTGCTCAATGACTACTACTGGTTGACGACCTAGTTGACGAGCTAAAATTGCTGTCTCGATATAACGTTGATCTTTGTAGCCATTACATATCAGGAGTGCTTTGGGATTTTCATTTAAAGATAAGGCAATTAGTAATTCAGCTTTGCTACCTGCCTCTAATCCAAAATCCCATGATCGACCATATTCCATGATTTTTTCAACAACTTGCCTTTGTTGATTACATTTCACAGGAAAGACGCCTTTGTATCTCCCCTTGTAGTTGTATTGGTCTATTGATATTTGGAATGCTTGATGAATTTGCTCTAACCGATCTCGAAGTATGTCATCAAATCGGATTAGTAAAGGTAGTTTTAGGTTTCTTCCATCTAGCTCTTTCACTAATGCGACTAAATCAAGAGCTACGTTATCTTTTCCTTTTGGATGAATATTTATATGTCCGATAGCATTGATGGAGAAGTAACGACTTCCCCATCGATTCACGCCATATAAATCTGAACTATCCTTTATTGTCCAATTACTGGTTTTAGAAGATAGCTTGTTTTGGTGGAAGGATGGTGGTTTTGGGGCATGCACAATAATTTGCCAACTGCAGCAGTATTTGTTGAAATCTAGAGACCATCGTTACATGCCGTGTTTTATTTGGCCTGTGTAGAAGGTAATCTTGCGATAACTATGATTTTCTTGGTTTTCTTTATCCATGGCAGTTGAACGAACTTTTATTGCTATCAAACCAGATGGGGTCCAACGGGGCTTGGTAGGTCAGATCTTGAGCCGTTTTGAGGATAAGGGGTTCAAATTGGTAGCTCTCAAGCAGCTCATTCCTAGTCGTGAGTTAGCTGAACAGCATTATGGGGTACACAGAGAACGACCTTTTTTTAGTGATTTAGTGAACTTCATTACAAGTGGGCCAATTGTGGCAATGGTTTGGGAAGGTGAAGGTGTTATTGCTTCTGCAAGAAAATTGATAGGTTCTACAAAGCCTTTGGAGGCAGAGCCAGGGACTATTCGAGGCGATTTAGCAGTCAATATCGGAAGAAATGTGATTCATGGTTCTGATGGACATGAAACAGCGAAATTTGAGATTGGATTATGGTTTGATTCTAAGGAAATTAATGATTGGACTCCTTCAGACCAAATTTGGAGAGAAGAATGAAAGTTATTGCTAAGATCTATTTATTTTTTTAAATCGATTCCATTTGAATACATTTAATAAATCTTTTTCTTGTGTACTCATATTTTGGTCGCAGATAGATTTAGCAAGTAATTCAGCAGTTATGGCTGCCAAAAGAATGCCATTGCGATAGTGACCTGTAGCTATCCAAAGTCCTTCTATATCGGATTTTCCTAATAATGGCATTTCATCAGGTGTCCCAGGTCTGAAACCTACCCAGGTTTCGATCGGTGGCCATTGAGTTGCACTGGGAAATAATTGATCGACTCCCTTATATAAGGTATGCCATCCTTTCGGTGTTATTACTGTATTAAAGCCTGCGTCTTTTTCACTAGTTGCTCCAACTATGATGAGTCCATCTTCACGTGGAACCATATAAAAACCGGGTCCAAAAATAATTCTTTTTAGGGCATTTCTTGGTCCTTGTAATGATAGCATTTGGCCTTTTACTGGGAATACTGGTAGTGTTTTAATTAATTGATTGCTCCATGCTCCACTACATAATAAACCTTGCTTTCCTGATATATTTCTCACTTCTCCTTCTTTATCACGAATTCGGACACCTTCAAAGTATTTTTCTTTTTCAATTAGTTCTAAAACTTCAACTCCTTCCTGAAAAACTACGCCTAACTCTAAGCAAGCTTTATGTAGTGCTTGCATTAACTTTCTTCGACTATCTATTTGTCCATCTTGTTTGAAAAGTAGACCCTTATTCCATTTGGAATGAATTCCAGGTATCTCTACTTCTAGTTCTTGACGATTTAAAGAGCTACCAAAGGATACAGTGGGATATTTTTGTAGTTCATGAATATTTAAAAAAGGGACAACAGTCCCGGAGTCTTTTAGTCCGCAATTCAAGCCACTATCTTGTTCAATTTGCTTAACCCATCTTGGTATTTTCTTGAGACTTAACTGTCCTAGTTTTAAAAGCTTTGATTTAAGGCCTTCCGCATGGGGCGCAAGCATGCCAGCTGCTACAAAACCTGCTGCTTGGCTTTTACAGCGGCTTAGTACTTTTATATGTTTCCCCTTTCTTGCTAATTCATGAGCGACGGCCATTCCAATTAGGCCACCACCAAGGATTAGTAATGGGTCTCGTTGTGAGACAGCCATCTGTTTCGATACGTTTAGCCGTTCTTTAGTGTTTTAGGTCAGGTTTATGGTGACGGTCTAGGTGGTATTACATAGGATTTGATTATCTATATACATTCTAATGGCTGCTTTTAAAGATAGTTGGGAAGCTGTTATTGGTTTAGAGACACATGTACAGCTAGGTACGAACAGCAAAATTTTTACAGCTGCTTCAACAACTTTTGGCGATGCTCCTAATACGCATATTGATCCAGTTGTTTGTGGGCTTCCTGGTACCTTGCCAGTTTTGAATCAAAAAGTTCTTGAGTTTGCTGTGAAAGCTGCCATGGCATTAAATTTAAAAATTGCTGAGCACAGTAAATTCGACCGAAAGCAATATTTTTATCCAGATCTACCAAAGAATTATCAGATTTCTCAATTTGATGAACCAATAGCAGAAGATGGGTGGATAGAAGTTGAGGTGGTGGAGAAAGGAAAGGATACGTATTTAAAGAAAGTCGGTATAGAAAGGCTCCATATGGAAGAAGATGCAGGAAAGTTGGTTCATGCAGGTAGTGATCGGCTTGATGGTTCTACGCATTCCTTAGTCGATTACAACCGTGCTGGAGTTGCTTTAGCTGAGATTGTTAGCAAGCCTGACCTTCGAACTGGTCGAGAAGCAGCTGAATATGCATCTGAAATTCGACGAATCATGCGTTATTTGGGTGTCTCAGATGGGAATATGCAAGAGGGCTCATTGCGCTGTGATGTCAATATTTCAGTAAGACGTGGTTCGGATGCTCCTTTTGGCACAAAGGTTGAGATCAAAAATATGAATTCTTTTTCTGCGATTCAAAAGGCATGTGAGTATGAGATTGAAAGACAAATTATTGCTTATGAAAATGGTACTCCTGTTGTTCAGGAAACCCGTTTGTGGGACGAGGGTAGGCAATTAACTAAGAGCATGCGATCTAAAGAGGGAAGTAGCGATTATCGTTATTTTCCTGATCCAGATTTAGGACCTATAGAGGTTAGTGTTGCACTTCGTGAAAGTTGGCGTAAAGAGCTTCCAGAATTGCCTTCTTCTAAGAGAAATAGGTATGCCATAGATATGGGACTTTCTTCGTATGACTCACGAGTTCTTACTGATGAATTACCTATGGCGATTTATTTTGAGTCGGTTGTTTCCGCAGGGATTGAAGCCAAATCTGCTGCTAATTGGATTACCGGTGATTTAGCAGCCTATGTAAATGCTAATAAGTTGAGCTTTGCAGACTTGCCTTTAAAACCAAATCAATTGGCTGAAATGGTTAAAATGATTCAAGAAGGAGAAATAAGTGGAAAGATTGCTAAAGAAATATTGCCAGAATTGCTTGCTAAAGGAGGATCTCCGAAAGCAATTGTTAATGAAAAAGGTCTGGGTATGATTAGTGACCCAGAAGCAATAGGTTCTTTAGTAGATGAATTGATTGTTGCATTTCCAAATGAGGTTCAAGCATTTCGTGACGGTAAAACTAAGTTGCAAGGTTTCTTTGTAGGTCAGTTGATGAAAAAGACAGGAGGCAAAGCAGATCCAAAACTAGCGAATCAAATCTTAAGTAAAAAACTTCAATCCTGAATTGATTCATAAAAATGACTCAACTTGACTGACCCATGACCTTGGTTTGCCAGAGTTGTTAATAATTACATCAGCAAATTTTTTTTTAACACTCATACTCCATTGAGAATTAATTTTTTGTAGTGCTTCTTTTCTTGTTATATTATCTCTGATCATCAGCCTGTTGATTTGTTGATCACTTTTACAGTCTACTAACCAAATTTCGCTGCAAATATCTGTCAAATTTTTCTCAAAAAGCAATGGGAGAATTATTGCAATTATTGGCTCTTTTTGTAATAAGTCTAATTTTCGATTGATTTCTTTGAGAATAATTGGCTGTATCTGTTCATCTAGCCATAGTCGTTCATGTTCGTTATTAAAGATTATCTTGGCTAGAGCTCTACGATCGATCGATTCTTTTAATAATGGTGAATTAGATTTTATGGCTTCTCCATAACGCTTCATTATTGTTATTGTTAATTTATTCCCTGGAGAAAGGCTTGCTTTGGCCAAGACATCCGCATCAATAATTGGCAAATTTTTAGTAAATTCAAGAAACTCACAAACACTGCTTTTCCCACTTGCTATACCACCTGTGATGCCTATACGACGCTGTGACCCTTTCCATCTCGTAAGTAGGTCGGGGCTAGGAAGTTGTCCACTCATGACGCAGGATGAGGAAGTGAGTTTGTAATGATTTGAGTCTCTTGGCTAGTTCTTATTGGCTTCCTGTTTCAGGAGGAATAACTGCTCCTATTGGCTTTAAGGCCTCTGGCATTAGCGCAGGCTTGAAATCCTCTGGCAATTTAGATTTGGCCCTTGTATTAGTTCCTCAAGGAACTGTTTGTGCTGGAACATTTACGCAATCTTTGGTGAGAGCATCTTGTGTTGATCTTTGCATAGAACGCATTCAGTCGTGCCAAGGCTTAGTTCGTGCTCTACTAATTAATTCTGGTCATGCAAATGCTTGTACTGGCAAAAGAGGTCATTTAGATAATTTATTGATCACTGAAACACTTGCTAAAAAACTTGGTTTGGTTTCTGAGGAGGTAATAATCTGTTCCACAGGAGTGATCGGTGTACCAATACCTATAGATAATCTTTTAAATGCTATAAATCCGTTAATTCAATCACTAAGTACTAATGGGGGAAATGCAGCTTCAAATGCAATTCTGACAACTGATTTAATTGATAAGCAAATTGCTTTTGAGGCTGTATTAGGAAATCGTACTGTTCGAATAGGTGGCATGGCAAAAGGTTCGGGAATGATTCATCCAAATATGGCAACTATGCTTGGTTATTTAACTTGCGATGCTTCTGTGCCACTTACTATATGGGAGGGAATGATTAAAAGAATTGTGGCTTCTTCTTTTAATGCGATCACAGTAGATGGCGATACAAGTACGAATGATTCTTTTATTGCCTTTGCTGCTGGAGAAATGATTGAAGAAGAATATTTTCCATTACTTGAGGAGGGTCTTTTATCAGTTGCACAGCATCTAGCAAAATTAATAGCTAGAGATGGAGAGGGGGCAAATTGCTTGTTAGAAGTCCAAGTGCATGGAACGATGAGCGATACAGAGGCAAGGAAGATCGCACGTGTAATTGCTAGCTCATCTTTGGTTAAAACGGCAGTACACGGATGTGATCCAAATTGGGGTCGGATTATTGCGGCAGCTGGTTGTTCAGGAGTTTTATTTGATCCATCAAAATTGTCACTTTGGCTTGGTACTCATCAGTTAATGAAAGACGGCCAACCTATATATTTCGATGAAAAGTTGGTCTCTGAATATATGACAAATTGCTTAAATCTTGATAACGCAAATTTTGATTCTCTTGAGATACGGCTTTTGGTAGGTGATGGGAATGGAGCCGGTTTCGCCTGGGGCTGTGATCTTTCTGATGAATACATTCGCATCAATGCCGACTACACTACTTAATTTTTGAGAGCTCAAAAGCATTGGCATCATTATTAAAATACATTATTCTTATCAATTTCTATTTTAGAAATACCTTCGGTCGATCGCTATAAGATGGGTAAATGATTTTCACCCTCAGGTCACAATTTTGCAATACTTTGGTCACGTTTGGGTTCAATATCTTTTTCTTCAAGATTCTCTGCGCAAAAGAAGGATTAGAATATTCACTCTAGAGGTTCCAATGGAGACCAGCCATTGGAGGTAACGGGGAAAAGCGGTGAAAATCCGTTACTGTCCCGCAGCTGTTAAGTATCGCATCATCGATATCAGTCAGAACGCCCGCCTTTATTCACAATTCGACGCGGATCGACCTATGAGACTTCCTACCTTGCTGAGTAAGTACTTTTTGGCAATTCCAGCTTTATTATTTTTTTTATTCAATTTTTTAGCTGACCCAGCCTTTGCCCATCATCCCTTTGGGATGGGTGAAAGTTCAGAGTTGTCAGTTTGGCAAG
>QCKF01000023.1 GCA_003215545.1 Prochlorococcus sp. AG-409-L14
GGGCAATGGGTCGTAAAGCCTCCTTCAAGGGAGAAGCTGATTTCTTAGGTAGAGGGGTTAGTTATTGCGCAACTTGTGATGGAGCGTTTTATAAAAATAAAGAGGTTGCTGTCGTAGGGGTCAATAAAGAGGCCATAGAGGAGGCTTTCGTGTTGACAAAATTTGCGTCAACAGTTCATTGGATTACAACTAATGACCCTTTAGATGATGACCATGAGGCAAAGGCATTGCTTGCTCAGACCAACATTAAACATTGGAGTAGAACTCGTTTACTTCAGATTAATGGAGATGACACTGGTGTTACAGGTGTTCAGTTGAAGTCAAGGTCAAAGGATGTTCAAGAAGAGTTAGTTATGGATGGTGTTTTTGTTTATATGAGTGGTTCTAAGCCTATAACTGATTTCATAGGAGATCAGATTGCCTTTAAGGAAGATGGAGGCGTATTGGTGGATGATTTGATGTCTACAAGTATTGAAGGAGTTTGGGCTATAGGTGATATTCGTAATACACCTTTTAAGCAAGCTGTTGTAGCTGCTTCTGATGGTTGCATTGCTGCAATGGCAATAGATAGATTCCTAAACAGCCGTAAAAATATTCGTGTTGATTGGGTCCATTCATAATGCAAAGTTAAATGTAACCGTGTAAAAATATTATTTAGATATAGATTTAAAACACTTTAGAGAGGCGTTGCTTCGGAAACATATGCTACGCCTCCGTAGTAATTAAGTAGTGGCTCGATTTTATTCTTTATTTTCTCAAGCATAATTTCCTCGCAGAAAACAATTACATGTGCATTTGCACCAAGACCTGTAAATTCCATATCCTCTGATACAACTCTTTCTGGACCTCTACCAGTGACGTGTTTCATGACTGTGTAACCTGGTACTTCAACTGCTTCTAGAGATTCGAGCATTGCAGTCAACTCTCTTTCTCCAAAAATAAGATCAAGGCGCTTCATTTCTATGTAGTCAGTGGGATCATTTTGTTAACTAAGCTCATATATAAGGGTATTCCAATTACAATATTAAATGGAAATGTTAGACCTAGTGTAGTCGAAATGTAATAGCTAGATTTTGCTTCTGGAACTGTCATCCTCATTGCTGCTGGAACAGCTAAATATGACGCACTAGCACATAGAACAACGAAAAGAAGAGCATTACCTGCTTCTAGGGCTAGTGCTTTGGCAACTAATACTCCTAATAATGCATTGAATATAGGCATGACTATTGCAAAGAAAATAAGAAATGTGCCAGCTTGCTTTAATCTAGGGAGTCTTTGTGCTGCAACAATTCCCATATCTAGAAGGAAGAAGCACTCTGCCCCGTAAAATAATTTACCAGTGAAAGGTTGCATTTTTTCCAGTGCACTTGGATTATTAGCCGCAGTTATAAAACCAATTAAAAGACTTCCTACCAAGAGATAAGCAGAGCCATTTAAGAGTGCTTCATGAAGTATCTCTTTCCATCTCATTCTATTGGATGGCTTTTTTCTTATTGGTGCGCCTAGTTTTACAAGCAGTAATCCAACAATTATCGCTGGAGATTCCATTAGCGCTAAGGCAGCAACCATGAATCCATCAAATGGGATGCCTTGATTTTCTAGAAAACTTTCTGCAGTAATAAATGTTACTGCACTTATAGACCCATAGGCGGCAGCGATAGCAGCAGAATTGAAAACATCAAACTTTATTCTTAGTACTCCAAAGCATATCAACGGAATTATTAATGACATCAATATTGCACACATTACCGTTGGTATTACTGGATAACCCCAACCACTTTTTTGAAGTTCTAAGCCTCCTCTAAATCCAATTGCTAAAAGAAGGTAAAGAGAGAATAACTTAGGAAGAGGTGCTGGAATTTCAAGATCAGATCTCACAAAGACCGCAATTGTGCCTAGGAAGAAGAAAAGGACAGGTGGCGTTAATACATTTTGAAGGATTAAACCGCTTTCCATTGTGTTGACTTTTCCTGGGTGAAAGTAAAGGGAAAATCTCTAAAGTTAGCTAGCTAGGTTGATTGATTATATTTATAGCTGCTTCCAGGGCTTCTTTTCTATTATCAATCAAGCCTTCGACGCCAAACTTTGCCAGTCTTTCTTTTACTCGACCAGTAGCTCCGACTACAAACGCTTCTCTAGAATTTATTTTTGCTTCTTGAACCATATCTTCTATAGCAAGAGTTGCAGTAACTCCTAGCCTTGGTACATCAGTAATATCTAAAATTAACACTTTATAGTTACGAACAAGCATCATTCTTTCTGTAATACCTTTTGCTGCACCAAAACTCAGTGGCCCTCTCAGTCTAAATAACATTACATCTTGTTCACATTGATTCAGTAGTGATTGCTCATCTTCTGTTAAAGGTAAGTCTGCACCAGCATTAATATTATCTATTGGGTTGTCTGCTTCCATGCCTTCTAATTGGGTTTGGGTGATGGAGTCAATTGTGAGCATATTTGCAATAAAAACACCTACTAAAACTGCCCATATAAGATCCCAAAAAACAGTCATTAAAAGGACGCCGTACATCACACTTGCAGTCTTTAGTGAGAGTCGATGTGCTCTTAAGAGAAACCCCCAATCAATAATGTCTAAACCTACTTTTATTAAAATTCCGGCTAAAAGTGCTGTTGGAATTTCAGCTGCCAGAGGCCCAGCACCAATTAAGACTAAAAGTAAGACAACCGAATGAACCATCCCTGATATGGGAGTGCTCCCTCCTGATTTGATATTGATCACAGTTCTCATTGTTGCCCCTGCACCTGGAAGCCCTGTTAGGAACCCAGCCAAAGTATTTCCAAGTCCTTGCCCGATAAGCTCACGATTGGAATCGTGCCTTGTTTGGGAAATATTATCCGCGACAAGTGATGTAAGTAGAGAATCAATTGCCCCTAATACTGCAAGAACTAGTCCAGCGTTAATGATTACTGGTAAATGTTCGTTCCAATTGGGCATGGTGAAAGACAAGCCGCCTTCTGGAATGGTTCCGATTCGTGGAAGTACATCTAGGCCCCGAGCCTGAAGTGTTGCATCATTAAATAAGACAACTGATATGGGTGTAACTATTAGCAGAGCAAGTAGAGGGGAAGGCAGCCACTGACTGATTTTGCGAGGTGTTAAAAAAACAATCGCGAGAGTCATTATTGCGACTGCTACGGCAGCCCAGTTTGGTTGAAAGTTTGATGCAACAGTATTAAGAGATTCGAGTACACCACCACGGGTTGAAATTCCTAATAAGGGCCCTAGTTGTAAAGCAAGAATAATTACACCAATACCTGACATGAACCCTGATACCACTGAGTAGGGGACCAAAGTTATATATTTCCCAAGTCTTAAAACACCAAAAAGAACTTGAAATAAGCCACCAATCACAACCGCTGCCATCACTAATGGCAGGATTTCGCCTGCAGAGAGGTCTCTAGAGACTCCAACTGCTGCAAGACTTGCAACGACGCCAGCAACAGTGACGCTCATTGGACCAGTAGGACCACTTACTTGGGAAGGTGTACCTCCAAATAAAGCAGCTATAAAACCGACAACTACGGCTCCATAAAGTCCATAAATTGCGCCGCCAGGCCCAAGTGCTGCATTGCCAAATGCAAGGGCTAGGGGTAATGCAACAACTGCTGCGGTTATGCCACCTAGTATGTCCCCTCTGATATTCCGCAGATGGAAGCCATGAATCAAAGCCACTTAGAGGTCTCCAGTTCTGTATAAGGAAAATAATAATATGCTGAGTGACTTTTGTATTGTTGTTTAGCCATCAAAGTAAAGCTGTAATGGGATTTTGGTGGATTTTGCAATTTTTAAACTCCCTCTGAAGCCAATCATAATCCGGTATTGATAAACAGTAGTTTTCTCTGATTTGCATAATTTGAAATTTATAAGAATCAGATCGCAGGCAGGTTCTAGTTATTAGTTT
Organism: Prochlorococcus sp. AG-409-L14; assembly: GCA_003215545.1. GTDB lineage: Bacteria > Cyanobacteriota > Cyanobacteriia > PCC-6307 > Cyanobiaceae > AG-409-L14. The sequence goes on from QCKF01000023.1 coordinate 3,924, forward strand.
TCTTTGTTTGGTTAAATGTATTATTAATTTTTCAGAAAGATTTACCAAATTCATTTTTAGTTTTTTGTGGCGGTTTATATAAATCAAAAGTTTCTATTAATTGCTTGAAGGGTTGCTATCTATTTTCGTTCGGCCTTCACTACATAAGAAGGTCTTTAATTTCTTCTCTAATGCTGAGAAACTTAGTCATTATTCTTTCAATTCATAAAAAGTTCTATGACGCCTAGTGGCTATCGAGATTACTTTAAGCTTCTTGGGGTTGATCGTAGTGCCAATTTAGATTCTATTAAACAAGCTTTTAGAACTCTTGCGCGCAAGTATCATCCTGATGTTAACCCTGGTGATTCTGATGCTGAAGAAAAATTCAAGGAGATAAGTGAGGCTTATGAAGTTCTTTCAGATCCTGAAAAAAGGCGTCGCTACGAACAATTTGGTCAGTATTGGAATAATTCTGAAGATATGCGAGGTGGCGCCACTCAAGGAGCAGCCTTTGATGTTGATTTTGGAAGATATGGAAATTTTGATGATTTCATTAATGATTTATTAGGTAAGTTTGGAGGAACGACAAATGCTGGAGGTTTCCCAAAAGGTTCAAATAGAGTCAGTATTAATTTAGATGCTGAAGTTAAGGTAAAAATAAGTTTTTCTGAGGCATTTAATGGCGCACAAAGGATTCTTTCAGTTAATAATGAGCGGGTTCAAGTAAGGATTCCAGAGGGAGTGAAATCAGGTTCTCGTTTACGCTTGAAAGGGAAAGGCAATATTCAGCCAGGGATGGGCAGGCGTGGTGATTTATATTTAAATCTTCAAGTGGAATCCCACCCAGTTTGGAAGCTTGATGGGGATTTGCTTCGTGCTGATTTACCAGTTTCTTTTGATGAGCTTGCTCTAGGTAGTGAAGTTTCTGTAATAACACCTGATGGCGAGACACAGCTCACTATCCCACCAGGGACTTCACCAGGACGAAGCTTGCGTCTCAAAGGTAAAGGATGGCCTTCAGCGGAAGGTAGAGGAGATTTGATTTTTACCCTTGTGATTCAACTACCTAAAGAATGGTCTTCAAAGGAATTGAGCCTTTTAAAGGAGTTACAGGGTGTTCGCAGTGTCCAACCAAGAGAAAAGTGGATTATTTCAGCGCACTTATAACAGCCATCTACGATTAGTAAATAAGTGAGTTTGCTTTTCATGGATTTACCCTATCGACCTCGTCGGTTGCGTCGTTCAGAGGCTTTCAGGGAGATGGTTGCTGAAACCTCTGTTAAACCTGCTGATTTTATTTATCCCCTCTTTGTCCATGAGGGCAGTGAAGTGCAACCGATTAGTGCAATGCCAGGCATCAATCGTTGGAGCATTGACTCTTTACTTGGAGAAGTTTCTAGAGCTTGGGATCTTGGTATTAGATGCGTTGTTCTTTTCCCAAAAGTCTCAGATTCATTGAAGACAGAGGACGGTAAGGAATGTTTTAATCCTGAGGGTTTAATTCCAAGAGCAATAAGACGCTTGAAAAAAGAATTACCTCAAATGACGGTTATGACTGATGTCGCACTAGATCCATATTCATGTGATGGACATGATGGAATTGTTAGCTCGGAGGGTGTTGTTTTGAATGATGAGACTGTTGAATACCTTTGTCGACAAGCAGTCGTTCAAGCTCAGTCTGGAGCAGACTTAATTGGTCCAAGCGACATGATGGATGGACGGGTAGGTGCAATTCGTGATGCTTTAGATGAAGAGGGATTTGAAGATGTTGGCATAATTAGTTATACCGCAAAATATTCCTCTGCTTACTACGGACCATTTCGGGAGGCACTTGACTCTGCTCCAAGAGAGACAACTGCAAAACCAATACCAAAAGATAAGAGTACGTACCAAATGGATCCTGCTAATTCAAGAGAGGCCATTACTGAAGCGCAATTAGATGAACAAGAAGGGGCAGATATCCTTATGGTGAAGCCAGGCTTGGCTTATTTGGATATAATCCATGGCTTGAGAAAAGAATCGAATTTGCCTATTGCTGCTTATAACGTTAGTGGAGAATACTCCATGGTTAAGGCTGCTTCAGAACGAGGCTGGATAGATGAGAAATCAGTGGTGCTGGAAACTTTGCTTTGTTTTAGGCGGGCTGGAGCAGACTTGATTCTTACTTATCATGCATGTGATGCGGCTGAATGGTTGGCAAAAGGTTGAGATTACTTTTCAAGTTTTGATAAGCATGAACGAACTAAATCCTGTCATTATTAATGTTTAATTAGAGTTAGAGATTTCTAAAGGTTTGGGAAAAAGCATTGCCAATGTAGAAAGGCTAGGTCACATAGCCATTCGTGTGAAGGATATGAATCGTGCAAAATCCTTTTATATGAGCCTTGGCATGAAGATTATTTGGGATGATATGGATTGGTGTTATTTAGAAGCAGGTCCTGGGAAGGATGGTCTTGCTTTGTTGGGACCAGGCTATAAGGCGGCTGGACCTCATTTTGCTTTCCATTTTAAGGATCGAAATGAAGTCGTTCAGGTTCATCAACGCTTGAAGGCTTTAGGCGTAGATATTGGTTCACTGCATGATCATCGCGATGGTACTGCATCTTTTTATTTAAGGGATCCTGAAGGCAATTGGTTGGAGATGCTTTATGAACCTCCTTCTGGTATTTCAAAACAAGAGACTTAAGGAAGGATCCATTTGGCATGAGTTCCTCTGATTTAGTTACTTCTCAATCTTTTTCTTGTGCTTTTGAGGAGACTTTGGATTTATTGGATTGGCCACTTCTATGCGAAAACTTATCAACCTTTTGCAGTACAGATGAAGGTCGGCGTAAATCTAAGCACCTTGCTTTGCCTCCTGACTTGTCTACAAGTCGCTTGAAATTAGCAGAAACACTTGAGGTTGGTGAGCTAGATCAACTGCTGGAAGGTGGATTGCAATTGCAGGGTGTTCATTATCTAGGAGATGTTTTACGACGATGTGTCAAAGGTGGAATAGCTAACGGAGAAGAACTACTTTCTATTGCTGTGACACTTGCTTCTGCAAGACGTTTACGTCGTCAGATAGAGGATCCTGAGAGTCGCCCAGTACTTTCAGCGTTGTTTGTTGATCTGGCAACATTGCCGAAGCTAGAAAGAATGCTCAAGTTTGGATTGGAAGATGGAGGTCGGGTCGCCGATAGAGCAAGTGCAAAGCTTGCACTTCTTCGTCGTAGATCTCATACATTACGCCTAAAAAGAAAGGATCGTCTAATAGATATTCAACGAAGATATTCAGCAATTCTGCAAGATTCTGTAATTTCGGAGCGGCGTGGTCGGCCAGTTTTAGTTCTTAAAGCAGGTTCCAGTGATCAAGTTCCTGGAATGATTCACGATAGCTCTGCTTCAGGAAGCACCATTTTTCTGGAACCCAACGTAGTTATTCCTCTTGGTAATCAAATTACTGAGATTGAGACTCATATTGCTGAGGAAGAACAGATTCTCTTAGCAGGTTGGAGTAATGAAGTTGCTAATAATTTTTCTTCTTTATCTCATATAGATGAGGTGATGTTGCAATTGGATATCGCATTGGCTCGTGCTCGGTATGGCTACTGGCTAGGAGGTGTTGCTCCTAGCCTTGATGAAGACCCTTTAGCTCCTTTTGTATTTCATGGCCTACGACATCCTCTTTTGGTTTGGCAAGAGTGTTATGGCAATGGGTCATCCGTTGTACCCATCAGTATCGAAGTTTCTTCAGAGATAAGAGTAGTTGCTATTACAGGTCCAAATACTGGAGGGAAAACAGTCACTCTTAAGAGTGTTGGCCTTGTTTCATTGATGGCACGAGCGGGGATGTTATTGCCTTGTATTGGGCGACCTTCCTTGCCGTGGTGCGATCAGGTTTTGGCAGATATAGGCGATGAACAATCACTTCAGCAAAACCTTTCAACTTTTAGCGGTCATGTAATGAGGATTGGTCGTATTTTTCAAGCAATTTCTATAGCCAAGGGACCAGTCTTAGTGCTATTAGATGAGGTGGGTGCTGGAACTGATCCGAGCGAGGGGACAGCCTTAGCTACAGCCTTATTAAAAATATTGGCAGAACGAGTCAGATTGACTATTGCAACGACACATTTTGGAGAGCTAAAGGCATTGAAGTATAACGATAAACGATTTGAAAATGCTTCTGTCGCTTTTGATAGTGAAACGGTTTCACCTAAATACCATTTGCAATGGGGTATCCCAGGACGTAGTAATGCATTAGCAATAGCCAAACGTTTAGGCCTTGACTCTGACGTGCTTGATAAAGCTAGAGATCTCATTGCTGAAACCTCTGGTGAAGATATCAACCAAGTGATAAAAGGTTTAGAAGAGCAAAGATATCGACAACAACAAGCTGCAGAAGAGGCAGCAGCTCTTCTTGCACGTACAGAGCTGTTACACGAAGAGTTGCTTAGTCGCTGGGAAGAGCAACGTATGCAATCTGCCGAAGTTCAGGCAAAAGGGCGTCAGAAGTTGGAGGCTTCGATTCGAGACGGTCAAAAGGAGGTCAGGCGATTGATTCGTCGTTTACGGGATGAAGGTGCTAATGGTGAGACTGCTAGGAAGGTTGGGCAGAGCTTGCGTCGTATAGAAATAAACCAACTATCTCAGACTTCCAAACTTTCTCAAAGAGATTGGTCCCCCAAGGTAGGCGATCGAATTAGATTGAGGGCTTTAGGTAAGGCTGGAGAGGTTCTTGAAGTTTCTGATGATGGGAGTCAATTAACTGTTATCTGTGGAATCTTTCGAAGTACAGTTGATGTATCTGCTGTTGAAAGTCTTGATGGAAGACGACCAAAACTTTCAGAAACATTTATAAAAGTTTCAGCACCTTCTTCGTCTGCGGGGAGTGGATCAAAGATAAGGACTAAGAAAAATACTTTGGATGTAAGAGGTTTGCGAGTGTATGAGGCTGAATCAGTTATTGAGGAAAACATGCGCAATATTTCTGGTCCAATATGGGTTATTCATGGGATTGGGACTGGTAAACTCAAGCGAGGCTTAAGGAAATGGCTTGAAAGCCTACCTTATGTAGACAAGGTTACAGATGCTGATCAAAGAGATGGAGGTCCAGGTTGCAGTGTTGTTTGGTTTAGACAATGAAGCTTTTTTCTTTATATGTTCAATATATAGTTAACTTTCTCATTATCCATTTCTTTGCAGTTTTAGTGCGATCGTGGAATTTTGTTAGTTTGAACTAACTCATTGAAATGGTTGCTCGGATTTATTCAAATTCCAAAGAAAAATGACCTATTCATTCCAATTCCTTATCATCTCAAGAGGATAATGCAGTTCATAGATCAGGCACGCGTAATTGTTCGAGCTGGTAAAGGTGGAGATGGAATAGTGGCTTTTCGAAGAGAAAAATATGTACCAGCTGGTGGCCCTGCTGGCGGAGATGGCGGACGTGGGGGAAATGTTTTGTTTGAAGCTGATTCCAATCTTCAAACTCTCCTGGATTTTAAGTTCATGAGAATGTTTAATGCTCCAGATGGTACAAGGGGTGGACCAAATCGCTGTAGTGGCTCTTCAGGGAAAGACTTGATTATTAAAGTCCCATGTGGCACAGAAGTTAGGCATATGAATACGGGAATAATTCTTGGAGATCTCATAGATCATGGGCAAAAAGTTGTTGTTGCATTTGGAGGTCGCGGTGGTCTTGGTAATGCGCATTATTTGAGCAATCGAAACCGTGCACCTGAGAAATTTACAGAAGGTAGAGAAGGAGAAGAATGGTTGTTGCAGTTGGAACTAAAACTATTGGCTGAGGTTGGGATTATTGGATTACCAAATGCTGGTAAGAGTACCTTGATATCGGTTTTATCTTCTGCTAAGCCTAAAATTGCAGATTATCCTTTTACTACATTAATCCCGAACCTTGGAGTTGTTAGAAGACCAAGTGGAGACGGGACATTATTTGCTGATATCCCAGGGCTAATTGCTGGTGCAGCTCGAGGTAGTGGCTTGGGTTTTGAATTTCTTCGACATATTGAACGTACAAAGCTACTTATTCATTTATTAGATGGGGGCTCTGAAGATCCAATAAATGACTTCTTGATAGTTGAAAAAGAATTGGCTGAATATGGGAATGGTTTGAGTGATAGGAAAAGGTTGCTAGTGCTTAATAAAAAGGAGTTGGTAGGAGAAGATCTTGAGAAGGGACTTGTGCAGCGTCTTGAAGACGCTACGGGGAAACAAGTGATTCTTATTTCTGCAGCAATGGCTTTTGGTCTTGATATGTTGCTTGATCAAGTTTGGGAGGAATTACGTGTTTGATGTGGGCTCTTCATAATTTTGACTTGTCTAGTGACGAAGAATTCGCCATAACTAGGTTGAACATATTTGAATCATGGATTTTTTCAGCTGTTTTGATCAAGAAGGTGAGGTTATTGCTCGCTGTCAAACCCCTCAGGAAATAGAAGTCTTGCGGCGGATGGGAAGGCCTATTGCAGAAGTTCGCGCAATGAAGAATGAAGAAGCAGTTGTATGTTCTTTAACTGGGAGTCCTTCTGATTTTAATGAAGATTATTAAATTTTTTAGTACAAAAGATTTGGAAATCTCTCATCAATAAAAAAGCAGGCAATTGCCTGCTTTTTTATTGATGAGAGTACTTCTACTTAATCGTCGTATACAAGGCACTCAGGTTCATCAGGATTCGCATCACAAAAGAGTTCAAGCACATTTGGATCATGCTTGTCCCCGGGGTGATGTTCTTTATATTCCTCCAGGGAATGCAGCTCTTCAGTGAGATGCCGTACTTTCGCGTCATCTCCGTCAGCCTTGGCTGACTTGATCTCAGATTGATCTTTCTGGATGTGTTCGTCGATGGTGTTCATGGATGCTTCGCCTGCGTCGGCTTCTTCGACATGCATACATTAAGGGGATTGATGGTTTGTGCCATAGCTTGAGTGGACAATTGGTTTCCTTTACTACATGATTCCTTGGCTTTGCTCGAGTATGAAATAAGTTACGAATATCCTTTCATATCCATTGCAAATAGGGGGCTCTGATACTTGCATTTATTTAAGAAGTGGCATTTTGAACGTTTCTTGACCAATCTCTAGGTCTTCGAATGGAAACAATCTTTCTTTAAGATTTGGAAAAATAAAGGGTTTACGCCTTTTTTAAGTTTTAACTGGCTTCTGGTCAGTACTTTATTGATTTTTCTTTTATTATTATTCTATTTCACTTAACTCAAGCCAACGGTCTTCAGCGATGTTTATTTGATCAATTAATTCTGCTAATTCAAAGCTTACTTTATTTATATCATGAGATTGATTGGTAAGTAATTGCTCCAATTGTTGTTGCTTTTGTTCCATTTCTGGTAGTTTCTTTTCTAATGCTTCAAGTTCTTTATTCTCTTGAAATGTTCTACGTCTACGTTTATTTTCTCTTGGTCTAACCTTTTGCTCGAGCTTAGAATTTTTGAGATTGGCTTTATTTCTTTTCTTTGGTGTTAAAGTTTTCTCCAAAGCTATTTGATTTTCCTTCTTTTCAAGAAAACTAGTGTAATTACCTTCAAATTGTTTTAAGCTATTACCTTCAAAAGAGAAAATTCTATCAACAGTTCTATCTAAAAAGTACCTGTCATGAGATACAATAATAACACAGCCTTTGAAATCTTCTAAGAAGTCTTCGAGGACCCTAAGTGTTCTTATA
>QCKF01000024.1 GCA_003215545.1 Prochlorococcus sp. AG-409-L14
ATAGAGGTAATGAATCAACAAGAGATAGCTGGTGAACCAGTTGGAGACTTACGTGTAACCTATACAAATCAACTTAAACCTTTTGCTATAAACGAAGATATAATTCCACGACTAGTTGATGAAGTACCAATACTTATTGTGGCAGCATGCTTCTGCAATGGAAAAAGTCAAATAACTGGAGCCAGCGAATTGCGAGTAAAAGAAACAGATCGATTAGCAGTTATGGCTAGACAATTAACAGCAATGGGGGCTCAAATTGAAGAGCAAAAAGATGGGCTAACTATTTTTGGTGGGCACTGTCTCCATGGAGCCAAAATTGATAGCGAAACAGATCATCGAGTAGCAATGAGCCTTGCAATTGCATCCTTATTAGCTAAAGGAAATTCTTTTATGTTAGGAAGCAATGCTGCTTCTGTTTCATACCCTGATTTCTGGACACACCTTGAAAAACTTCGTGGTCAAGCATAAATTTACCTATTCAGATTTAATGGGTGAGCTATCTAATCAATCAACAGCAGATGGTAGTCCGACACTTTATAGTAATCTCTTTAAAGAGTCATTTCATAGCAAGTCAGGTGCAATCGCTGAAGCTCGTATTAAGTTTTTAGCCCCTGCAGATGTTAATCATTTAAATACAAAAGATAAAATAAATGTTCTTGATGTATGCGTTGGGATGGGATACAATTCTGCATGCTTACTAGAAAGCATTTCAAACACTTCCCTAACACTTCACTGGTGGGGACTTGAATTAGACCCAAGGCCTCTAAAAATAGCCTTGCAAAGCTTAGATTTTACAAAGAATTGGTCCAGGGAAATATTAAATAATTTAGAATCACTAGTGGAGTTTAGTGAATGGAATCAAAAAAGAAGTAAAGGCATTATGTTATGGGGTGATGCAAGGAATACCATAAAACAACTACCTACAAACCTCAAACTAGATCTTATTTTACTGGATGCTTTCTCTCCAAGTAATTGCCCAAGCCTATGGAGCAAAGAATTTCTATTTGATTTATCAAGCAGACTGTCACCAGGTGGCAAGTTAATCACGTACTGTACGGCTGCTGCGATAAGAAATACTCTTAGAGATTTAGGACTAGAAGTACTATCCTTAAAACCCTCACAAGAAGACAAAAAGCATTGGAGCATTGGTACCGTTGCAATCTTTAGACAAGGAGATATAGAAGTAAAAACCAAGAACCAGTCCTGGGTACCTTTAAGTCCAAGGGAAGAAGAGCATCTTCTAACAAAGGCCTCTATCCCATATAGAGATCCCACCGGAGAAAGCACCTCAAAAGAGATTCTTATACGACGAAAGATTGAGCAATCTAAGAGCAATCTAGAGTGCAGCAGTTCTTGGCAGAAAAGATGGGAAAAAGAACAATTAATAAAAAGCGATTAGATTCCACAAATGACTTAAATAAATCAATGCTTGCCATCGCCATCTTAGCTGCCGGAAAAGGCACCCGCATGAAGAGTACTCAACCTAAAGTCCTACAAAAGATATGTGGCAAAACCTTAATCGAGAGAGTAATCAATAATTGTAGTCATCTAAAGCCTGATCGCAAGTTCCTCATTGTTGGTCATGAAGCTCAAAAAATACAAAGGCATCTAAGTTTCTACAATGAGCTCGAATTTGTTTTACAAGAACCACAAAACGGGACAGGTCACGCAGTTCAACAATTATTGGGAGTTCTTAAAGGGTTTAGCGGAGATCTGTTAATTCTTAATGGTGATTCTCCGCTATTAAAGCCTGAAACTATAAAGAAGTTACTAAACAAACACCGTGAGAAAAACGCTGAGGCAACTCTTCTTACAGCTAGCCTTGTAGATCCCAAAGGCTATGGAAGAGTTTTTGCAAATAAAGAAGGCACCGTAAAGCAAATAATAGAAGAACTTGATTGCAGTCAGGAACAAAAGAAAAATAAACTTATAAACTCAGGTGCCTATTGTTTTAACTGGAATAAACTAGCAAAATTACTTCCTGAATTAAATAATAAGAATAGTCAGGCAGAACTTTACCTAACAGATATAGTCGAGATGTTTTCCTATGCAACCCACGTACAAGTTGAAGACCCATTAGAAGTAGCAGGTATTAATGATCGCATTCAATTGGCAACATGTGAGGCATTGATCCAGGAACGTCTACGAGAGAAATGGATGAGACAAGGAGTGTCCTTTACTGATCCATCAAGTTGCACCCTTAGTGAAGACTGTATATTTGATATAGATGTAATTGTTGAACCGCAAACACATTTTCGCGGAGATTGTCGGGTTGGCAAAAACTGTAGAATTGGGCCTGGATGTCTTCTAGAGAATAGCAGTATTGGTGATAATGTGAAGGTAATACATTCAGTAATCAAAGATACGAAAGTAGGCAACAATTCATTGATTGGTCCATTTGCACATTTACGACCTGAAACAACACTTGCTAATAATTGTCAAATAGGAAATTTCGTTGAAATAAAAAAAAGCTACGTTGGCGAAGGAACTAAAATAAATCATTTAAGCTATATAGGAGATGCCAAACTCGGAATGCAAGTTAATGTAGGAGCTGGAACTATAACAGCAAATTTTGATGGAAAAAATAAGCATGAAAGCCTGATAGGAGATTATACTAAGACAGGTGCAAATTCAGTTCTAGTAGCACCAATTACCTTAGGATCAAATGTTACTGTTGGAGCAGGATCTACCTTAACAAAGGATGTACCGAGTGGTTCATTAGCTATTGAACGCACAAAACAATTAATCAAGTCAGAATGGTCTCTAGATTAAGTAAAAGAATCATCAAATTTTGCTTTAAGTAAAGGCAACATTCTTTCAAGACCTATAGCTCTACTTGCTTTTAAAAGTACAACATCACCAGGTTTTAATAAAGGGGCAAGAATTTCAAAAGCTTCTTCTGGTCCAGATACCAAGTGTAAACAAGGCAAGCCATTTGCAGCTACCAACATTGCATTTGCTTCAGGAGCTGGGGCAATTATTAGAAGACCATCTAAGCCCAGCCGAATTACTTTCTGAGCTATCTTGCGATGCAAAGAAATACTTTCTTCACCTAACTCAAGCATTGTTCCAAGAACTGCAAAATGTCTACCTGAATAACCCTGTAACAAATCAAGTGAGGCTTCTACAGCTTCTGGAGATGAATTATATGTTTCATCAAGAATCGTGATTTGACCAATAATAAGACTAGAGTTACGACCTTCGAGCATCTTGACATCTAAGTTCTTCAAAGCCTGAAAAGGAATTCCAAATTCTCTTGCCATCGCAATAGCAAACATGAAGTTAATAGCATTATGTCGACCTGGAAAGGGAAGGTTAAAATTTACTCCATTTACCATCAGTTCAGACGTCATAGAAATATAAACCCCTGTGATATCTGCTTCAACATTGTGCATATCAATTGCCTCATTACTAATTTGATGAGACATAGAGTCAATAATCGCTACCCTCAGGACCCTTCCACTCCAATTTCTTTTAAGAGTTTCTTCCAACAAATAATCACCAGCAGGAATTACAACAAGACCATCAGAACGTAAAGCGGATGTTATTTCACACTTAGCTTTTGCAATGTTTTCACGACTACCTAATCGTCCAATATGTGCACTTCCAATATTAGTAATTATTGCGATATCAGGCTTAGCGCATAAAGAAAGTCGTTCAATCTCACCCAAACCTCGCATACCCATTTCCAATATCACAACTGAATGGCTGGCATTAGCTTTAAACAATGTAAGAGGAACACCTACGTCATTATTGTTATTGGAGGTGGTAGAAAGAGGTTCTCCTAGGGGCTGCAAAGCAGCCCGTACGAATTCTCTAGTGGTTGTCTTTCCAACTGATCCAGTAATAGAAATCACAGGAATGCCTAGATCAATCCGATAAAGAGAGGCAAGCTGCTGATATGCCTTTAACGTGTCTTCAACGACCCAATGAAGAAAATTATCTGGTACAAAAAACTTATTCTTACTTGAAATGATTGTTGCTTGCGCCCCAAGACTAAATGCTTCTTCAAGAAAGGAATGTCCATCAAAATTGGCCCCTTCTAAAGGAACAAAGAAGTTACCTACTGAGAGCTCCCTGGTGTCAGTACAAACTTGACCAAGATCTTGACTTAAATCAGAAAGGGTCTGATGAACAGGCTCCCCCCATAATTCTTTAAGTCTTGCAAGTGTTAACACGAATTAATTTTCTTTCAATCTAATTACCCTTACTAATAAGTGAGGGATCAGCATCTTGTCCAACTGAAAATTGTTCAACAGCCAATGCATCTGGCGAAGGTTCTTTAACACCGCATACATCTTTATACATAGCCTCATATTCAACCGCCGACCTCTCCCAGCTAAATGCCTGCTGCATAGCCCTAATTTGAAGCTGGCGCCAACTATCCTGGTGCCTAAAGGCTTCCCAAGATCTTACTAAAGCTGTATAGAAATCAATTGGCTCAAATCTGTCAAAACAAAATCCTGTGCCATTTTGGCCAATAGGATCATGCGGAACCACCGTATCAACAAGACCTCCAACATTCCTAACTATTGGAATGGAGCCATAGCGCATTGCTAATAGTTGACTTATACCGCAAGGCTCAAATCGACTAGGCATTAAGAATGCATCGCTACCAGCATAGATTAAACGAGATAATTCATCATCAAAGCCAAGAAAGACCGAAAATCTACCAGGATGTTCCGTTGCAAGCTGCCAAAGAGCAGATTCCAAAGCACGGTCTCCAGTACCTAGAACAACTATTTGCGAATCTGTATATGCAAGCAACCTCGTTGCCACCTGCAAAAGCAAATCAACTCCTTTCTGATCAACTAATCGTCCAACCATACCCAACAAATACTTATCACCATCAACCTCCAAACCAACTCGTTCCTGCAAAGAAGTTTTGTTTATATCTCTTCCTGATAAATCATCAGTAGAGAAATTTGCCGGCAAAGCTTTATCAGTAGCTGGATTCCATCCGGCCATATCAATTCCATTCAAAATTCCTCGTAATTTCCCAGAAACATAACTAAGTAACCCTTCGAGACTCTCCCCATACTCACTGGTGCAAATTTCCCTTGCATACGTTGGAGAAACAGCATTAACCCTATCGCTATACAACAAAGCTGCCGCCATTGTGTGATCACCATGCATATACCAAGGGCACCAAGTCATCCGATCAAGCTTCCAGCGCCAAGGGCCTTGATACTTGAGATTATGAATAGTAAAGACGGTGCTGATCTCAGGGTCTTGATGCATCCAAACAGGAATCATTCCTGTATGCCAATCATGACAATGCATTACCTGTGGTTTCCAATGATTCCATGCAAACTCAGCAGTTGCACTAGCAAAAAAGGTAAATCGCCAATCCTCATCGTCACCACCGTAGATCCTCTCTGAGTCAAAAACAGGATGTCCAACAAGATAGAGAGGCAGTTTCGTTAAAGGATGCTCAGTCTTATAAACAGAAAATTCAGAGCCCATTGTCTGAGCACGATAAACCGGTTCATCTGAGATATTTAATGAGCTCCAAAGTTTTCCGTAACCAGGAATTATTAGGCGTACATCATGGCCTAATTTTGCTAAAGCTGGGGGCAAAGACCCAACAACATCACCCATTCCACCGACCTTGACCATCGGTGCGCATTCAGCTGCAGCAAATAAGACGCGCATTTCTTCCCATAAAGTCAATCAATAACTCTAAAGCCAAGCAGGTATCTATCTATCACATTCATGGGAGCCAATCTGAGTCAGAATAATTTGGTGGTCTTTTTTCTAAGAATGCATTGCGACCTTCTAGAGACTCATCTGTGAGATAAAAAAGATGAGTAGCGTTTCCCGCAAGCTCTTGAATTCCTGCCAATCCATCACTCTCAGCATTAAAAGAAGCCTTTAGGCAGCGAATAGCAGTAGGACTATTTTGCAAGATCTCTCTAGCCCAGCGGACACCTTCCTTCTCAAGCTCTTCAAGTGGAACCAAAGCATTTACCAATCCAATCCTGAGCGCTTCTTCAGCACCATACTGTCTACATAAAAACCAAATTTCCCTGGCCTTTCTCTGTCCAACAACACGAGCTAAAAAACCAGATCCAAAGCCAGCATCAAAACTTCCAACTTTTGGTCCAGTCTGTCCAAAAACAGCATTATCTGCAGCCAAACTCAAATCACATAAAAGATGCAAGACCTGACCACCCCCTATTGCATAACCTGCCACTAGAGCAATAACAACTTTTGGAAGGCTCCGAATAATGCGCTGCAAATCAAGCACATTAAGACGTGGCAACCCTTCCTCATCTATATAACCGCCATCGCCTCTTACGCTCTGATCACCACCTGAGCAAAAAGCGTATCCCCCATCTTTAGCAGGTCCAACTCCTGTAAAAAGGACTACCCCAATTGATTTATCCTCACGAATTCTCGTAAATGCATCACAAAGCTCAATAACTGTATTGGGACTAAATGCGTTCCGCTTATGAGGCCGATTAATTGCCACTCTTGCTATACCCTCATCACTCTTGTCCAAGAGAATCTCTTTATATTCCATCCAGGGCTTCCAATCAGAAGCTATTTCTCCTGGCAAGACTCTTCTTGTAGAAGAATTAGGGCCTTGAATTTTATCAACCATTTTTCATTTAATTAGATAAACCATTTTGGGAAATAATAGCGAAAAGTTTCCCTAAACTTTTACGAATTTCATTCCTAAGGGCTGCATCTTGAAAAGAATCAGTACAAACCCTCAATAAAGCTGGTCCAGTTTGAGCTAAACCCCATTCCAAAGCAAATTGCAAATCCTCTAAACACGAAACTTGTCTATGAGGAATGTAATGTGCATCAGCAAGGGATTGTTGATCTACATGCTGAGGCATCGAGAAAAGCCTCTGAAAAGACTCCTGATTAGGACTATCAATATTTAATTGGCTAAAGATTCCACCACCTCCATTCTCAATCAATAAAACTAATAGAGGAGGTTTTTCCGGGAAAGATAACAGCCATCCATTGCTGTCATGAAGCAATGCCAAGTCACCAGTAACCAACAAAGTAGGACCTATGCCTAAGGCTATTCCCATGGCAAGAGAAAGTGTTCCATCAATACCAGATACTCCTCTAAAACCAACTATTTCTCTATTATAACCTCCTATATCTGAGAATGATAGCCAGTCTCTAACAGGGCTACTTGATGCAAGCATAATATTAAATTCAGCAGGAAGAAGCCTAGACAACCATCTCGCCAATGATGGTTCAGATACAACTCCGTTAGGTGGCAATTTATCATCCAACCAATCCTGTGCCAAATTATCATTTTCCAACCATTTACTCAGAAGATTCTCTGTCTGAATTCCAATCTTTCTTGTTAATTTAGAGTTGTTAGCTTCAAACCTCTCTAACCAGATATCTAGTCCCATATTTATCTGAATTGCCTTACCTAATGGATCTAACTTACGGAAGTCACCCTCAGTAATTAATAACTGGGTGCCTCTAACATCTCTCAACCACCTCTCTAAAGTTCTACTTGCTGGTAAGGGGCCTAATCTCATAATTTGCAAGTCCTGCTTTGGCAAAGGCAGGCCATCAGGAAGAATTAGGTCCCAATTTCTAATAACCCCTGGATGATCACAAAACACCCCCGAAAGAGGGTCCAAAAAAAGTGGCCAACCACAAATTGAATGCCAAGTCCTGAGTGCTTTCTGAAAAGATTGAAGCTTTTGCCTGTTCCCACGCCATGGTCCAACAATTATCACCCCTGGCTTAGAAGGATCTAAAGAAACAAAGTCTTCCTCAAAATAATTATCAATTCCCTGAACTTTCCATGTTGGTGCTAAAGCAAAATTTTTAGGTTTCCAACCTGCGAAAACATCATCTTGCTGCAAAGCAACTGGATGCAATGGTTCTTCAATTGGAATATTTATATGCACAGGACCGGCTTTGTTCTGGGCGTAATACCAAGCAGTAGCTACTAAACGATTTAACTCTCGATAATTCAAAAGATGTATTCCTTCTAATGGACCCTGCTGTACCCATCTGCATGCCGGGCGTAAGAACTCCTCCTGATTAACAGTTTGATTAGCTCCACAGTTCTTCAACCTAGAAGGTCTATCTGCTGTGAGGAATAAAAGTGGTTTAGAAGAATAATCAGCCTCGATAGCAGCTGGCAAAAGATTTGCGACAGCGCTACCAGAAGTTGTAATGACTGCAGAACAAGTCCCCTTTGCAGTTGCCAAACCTAATGCAAGGAAAGCAGCTGATCGCTCATCAATCGAAGTATGCAACTTGATTAGATTATTCTGAGCTAAATGACCAGCTGCCAAGGCCAAAGGTCCTGATCGACTCCCAGGGCAAAGCACAACATGTTCCAGCCCTAAAGATTGGAATTCTTCCAAAAGCTTTAGGCAGAAAAATAAATTGGTGCGTGCTAAGGACAGGGGTTGAAAGTTAACTAGTTAAATCTTCGGATAAAAAGTCATTGAAAGCATCGATCAAATGAAAAATTCATCATCTACTACCAAATCTAAGAGAGAGAGTCTTTGGCCCAATTTTTTAATATGGGTAGCACTAGCTCTTGTTTTAAGGTGGCAAGTAATTGAACCTCGATGGATTCCCTCAGGCTCAATGCTACCGACATTACAAATACAAGACAGAATCTTAGTTGAAAAAATACGTCCTAAAATCCTAAAGCCTCAAAAAAAGCATCTTCCAGTCCAATCAATTGTGGTTTTCTATCCACCAAAAGAGTTGATTGAAGCTGGATATGAGGCAAAGCAGGCTTTAATCAAACGGATAGTAGGGCTTCCAGGCGAAACAATAGAGATACGTAATGGGTATTTATTCCGCAACGATGTATTAGTAACCGAGCCTTGGATTAAAGACCGCATCTCCTATGAGATGGGACCTGTAGTGGTTCCAAAAGACTCACTTTGGGTTCTTGGTGACAATAGAAATAACAGCTTGGATTCGCATATTTGGGGACCACTGCCAGAGGAAAATGTAATAGGGACAGCTGTTTTGAGATATTGGCCAATGAAAAATTTTGGAACTATACGGTTCCCACTCCCTAAAAACATTGAGCAAGAAGACCGTACTGCGATAAGGTCAGGTTAATAAAGAAGAGCCTACTGGGATGTTTAACCCGGAGTTCCTGACAACAGATAACAATGATGGACAGGAAGGCAATGCATTAATTCAGTACTTACAGGACCAATCTCCTGATGTACTTCAACGCGTCGCAAAGTCTGCAAGTAGTGATATTCAAGACATTATTCGCCACAACGTACAAGGATTGCTTGGAATGCTTCCAGGCGAGCAATTCGAGGTCAAAGTCACTGCAAGCCGAGACAACCTTGCCAGCCTTCTTGCCTCAGCAATGATGACTGGATATTTCCTTCGACAAATGGAGCAAAGAAAAGAACTTGAAGAGTCCTTGTTTTCAGATGATGAGATGTCAGTTAACCCTGAGGACCTCAATCTCTAAAAGATCTAAGAGGATCTTCAGGTACAACACCAGTTTTAACGAGACTTTTATCTAAACCATCCAAGAACTTCCAATCTCCGCTACCAATAGCCCAATCTCTACGAATAATATCTTGCTTTAATCTTCGTGCATGAGAAGGAGTAAATTCCAGCGGGGCAGTGTAATGAGCAGGTATAAGTAGTTTCAATCCTCTAAGAGTCGAAATCTCATTTAGCCAATTAATCACTACCTCCTTAGCTCTTGGAAAAACTAATCTTTCCAAAACAGGTGCAATTTGTAGAAGAGGTTTACGCTCACCAATCAGTGCTTTCGCAGAAACATCCCAACCCTCTTTCCAAGAAAAAGGAAATAATCCAAAATGAGCCTTAAAATTCCTCAAGCCAGGCTTAAATGCATCACGTAAAACTTTCATAATTGGTGGAATATCTAATCGTTCTGGACGTAAAAAGGAAGCAAAAAGTACCAACCTGGACCAACCTTTTTTTCTTAATTCAATACTATCAACAAGTTGCTCGCCCCCACTATCTCTGGCATGAAACAAAAGAGGGGTAGGGTCAATATCAAACAAACTTGGAGGTGTGGCTTCAATGCCAACAAGCGCATCTGTTACATGAAGAGACTTAGATGGTAAATGAAAGCAACTAACCTCCTGAAAACAGCCCAGGCCAATATCAATAGGTCCTAAGGCAAACCATTTACATACATCCTCAT
>QCKF01000025.1 GCA_003215545.1 Prochlorococcus sp. AG-409-L14
AAACGTAGAGAAGTACATGCAGGTAATGCTTTTGCCTCTCGACAATTAGGTTTAACTAATAGAGTTGAAAGTTCTCTTGCAAGACAGGTAAATAATTTACTTGATATTGGAGCTGGTATTGAGATTGGTGTAGCTGCAACAAAGACTTTCCTTGGTCAACTTTTGGCCTTTTATGGATTAGCTTTAAGCTTTGCTTCTTATAGAAAGAGTCGTTCGACTTCAGAGATAATTAAACTTACTGAAGAACTTAGATCTATTCCAAATCTATTAAGTGATTTAATTAAAGTGCATGATGAAATTGCTGAGTCTTTAGCTCATCGCTTTGCTGATACTCAGGACGTTATTTTTTTAGGAAGAGGAATTAACTATCCAATCGCATTAGAAGGAGCTTTGAAGCTTAAAGAGATAAGTTATATCCACGCAGAGGGTTACCCTGCTGGTGAGATGAAACATGGTCCTATAGCCTTGCTAGATCCCGGGGTACCAGTTATTTCTATCGCAACACCAGGAATTGTTTTTGACAAAGTAATTAGCAATGCTCAAGAAGCAAAGGCTAGAGATGCTCAATTAATAGGAATTGGACCAGTTTGCCCAGAAACGGAGATTTTCGATGCATTGATGCCTTTGCCAAAAGTCAGTGAATGGATTAGCCCCTTACTTTCAGTTGTTCCTATGCAATTGTTGAGTTATCACATTGCTGCACATAAAGGTTTAGATGTTGATCAACCTCGTAACTTGGCAAAGAGTGTCACTGTCGAATAGCTTCTGTTTGAGTTGATTGATGAGTTCGGCCATAACAATCTTCAAATCTAATGATGTCATCTTCACCAAGATAAGCACCACTTTGAACTTCAATTAACTCAACAGGCATTCGACCAGGATTAGTTAAGCGATGTTGGCAACCTAAAGGTATATAGGTGCTCTGATTCTCCCCAATCAGATTTTTCTTGCCATCTTTTTCTACTAGTGCTGTACCTTTTACAACAACCCAATGTTCAGCTCTGTGATGATGCATTTGCAGGGAGAGACTTGCCCCAGGTTTGACCTCAATTTTTTTGACTTGCCATCTATTTCCTTCCACAACACCAGTGTAATTACCCCATGGACGATAAATTTTTCTATGTGCTTTACCTTCTGGGCTTTTGGTCTTTTCTAGTTGTTTAACTATATTTTTGACGTTTTGTGCTTCTTCTCGTTTAGCAATTAATACTGCATCATCTGTTTCTACAACTACGAGATCTTGTATGCCTAAACCGACGACAAGCCTGTGTTCACTTCGCAGATAACAATTCTGGCTGCTTTCGGCGATTACTCTTCCTCTAATTACGTTTCCATTCTCATCTCTATCTGCTGTTTCCCACAAAGCTCCCCAACTACCAACATCGCTCCATCCTGCATTTAATGGAAGTACTGTTCCAAGGTTTGTTTTCTCCATTACGGCAACATCTATTGCAATATTTGGACATTTAGCGAATGCTTCTCTTTCTAATCTTAAAAAGTCGAGGTCAGGAATTTCTTGCTCAAGGGCTGCTCTACAGCAACTGACAATTTCAGGCGCTAATCTTTCTAACTCGCTCAGTATTGCGCTTGCTTTGAATAGAAAAATTCCGCTATTCCATGTGAAACGACTATCTTGTAAGAATTCTCTTGCTGTTGATTTGTTTGGCTTTTCAACGAATCTTGCAATAGGTACTCCTTTCCGTTCAGAACTATCTAACTTTTCAGTTGCTTCAATATATCCATAACCAGTTTCAGGGGCTGTTGGTACTATCCCAAAAGTAACGAGACGTCCTTGTTCGGCATGATCTAGCCCTTCTTGAATTACAAGTAAGAATTCATCAATATCTTTAATGTCATGATCTGCAGCCAAGACTAGAAGAAATGGATCATCCCCTTGTTGAGTAGCTTGTAGAGCTGCAACTGCAATAGCTGGAGCAGTATTCCGTCCTATTGGTTCTAGAAGGATTGCATTTGGCTCTACGTTTATTTGCCTCATTTGTTCTGCAACTATGAAGCGATGATCTTCATGGCAAATCAACAAAGGCTCACTTAATCCTTTTAAGCTTTTAAGCCTTTGATGTGTTTGTTGCAGCAAGGTCTCTTCACATTGGTCACTGAGTGCCCAATATTGTTTTGGGTAGCTGGCTCGTGATAGCGGCCAAAGTCTTGTGCCAGAGCCGCCGCAGAGTATTACCGGTATGAGGGAATTAGTTGACACTGGAAAAAGTTTGTCTGATTACGAAATTGTCGAAGGGTGTTGTTTTTGCATATGTTTCATAGTTCTAAAAGACCGGGGGGTGGTGTAATTCTTATCCATCTTTCTTTGAGATGCACTTCTGGCACAATTTCGGTCACGAAAGGAATAAGAACTGTTCGACCAATTTCAAGTTTAATTTCTAGTAGGTCATTTCCTGCTGTTTTGAGATTAATCACTTTGCCTAAAGCAGGTTCATTTGGATTTATTTTGACTTCCAGGCCAATAAGGTCTAAAAGGTGAAATTCTCCTTTTGCCAGTTTGGGTCGACTGCTTTTTGGGACTAAGAGCTTTTGCCCAATTAACTCTTGAGCATTATCTCTATCATTTATTCCTTTCAAACGAATTATAAATATTAACTTTCCTGGGAGCTTTCGTCCTCCAATTAACTCATATTCTCTTGGGCATTCAAATTTGTTTTGTAACCAACGTTTACCAGGCTTAGTAAATCTTTCTGGAAAGTCAGTGGTTGGATAAACTCTTAGTTCACCTTTTAGCCCTTGAGGTGCAACAATTTTCCCTACACTCAGCCAGTCTTCAAGATCAGTCATGTTCAATTAGAGATTTCCTTTGATAATGACCTCAAATAAAGTTGAAAATTTGCCTGTGTCTGCTTCAAGTTCTCCTATTCTGCCTGGTTCAACTGTGATTGTGAACGACTTGAGCTCGATTTACAATGGTTATTCAGGCTTTGTTCAACGTATTAGTGGTGATAAGGCAGCTGTCTTGTTTGAGGGGGGTAATTGGGACAAATTAGTGACCTTGCCGATTAAAAGCTTAGATTCGGTTTAAGCTTAGTTCGCTTATGTCCACAGATTGAGTTATTGATTCAAGGAGATTAAATTAATTATTTGGTTATTATCATTTAAGTTTTTAAGGGCATTCTCTGCAGCATTTTTTTCTGATTCTTGATGTGATCTTCCCAGTCCTTTCCCTATTTCTACTCCTTCTAATATAACTATGCAAAAGAATTTTTCTGGATCACCATGTTGATCACTTCTCTTCTCTATTTTATATTCAGGTCGTTTTAATCTTTTGCTCTGGCTCCATTCTTGAAGTGCTGATTTAGGGTTTTTTCGGTGGGGATCTTCTAAAACCTCTTGACTTGCTTTATCCCAATATGGGTTTAGCCAATGAATAATTGGTTCTAGCTCTTCTATACATTTATAGATTGCTCCAATAAGAGCTTCCATGGCCTCTGCTTGAATTGTTGCGAATGCATATTTATCACCTGTGGCCTTGCTGCCAATGATTAGAACATCTTTAATATTCATAGTCGCTGCTATTTGACTTAACCAATTGTCACTCACTAGTTGTGCGCGTAATTCTGATCTTTCACCAACTTTCATTTCAGGATAGTTTCTATCGATATACTCAGAGGCAGCTAGTCTTAAGACTGCATCTCCAAAAAATTCTAGTTTTTCATGATTTACTTTTTTTTGTGCAGATGTATGTGTTAATGCTTCATTGATAATTATAAAGTAGTTGGAATTATTTTTTCTACTATATAAATCTAGGCATTTATCTAATTGGATTTGTTTTAGGAATTTTCTAATCTTAATTTCTCTTGCTGATGAGATTTCTGATTGGTCCATGAACTTGATTTTTGTTTCTTGGAATATTTGATTGTGTTTAATAGATAAGTAATTTACTGAAATTGTTTACTTGATAAATGGGGTGAAAGCAGGTCATAAGCCGGGTTCTGTTAACTCGCACCTTTATTGGAACGGGTTGGTGATCATCTATCTGGGACTGGCGTTGCCGACAGCCTCTAGCGGCTCTGATT
The DNA here is from genome assembly GCA_003215545.1 of Prochlorococcus sp. AG-409-L14. Taxonomy (GTDB): domain Bacteria; phylum Cyanobacteriota; class Cyanobacteriia; order PCC-6307; family Cyanobiaceae; genus AG-409-L14. The sequence goes on from QCKF01000025.1 coordinate 4,041, forward strand.
TGGGAACTTGGCAAATATGGCCAGCCTAGGTTCCCTTCGCCTTGCTCCTGGCCGGGGTTTACCAAGCCAGCACCTCTCGATGCTGCTGGTGCGCTCTTACCGCACCTTTGCACCCTTACCTGTGCTCTAAGAGCCATCGGCGGTGTGTTTCTGTGGCACTATCCTCACGGTCACCCGCACTGGGAATTACCCAGCAAGCTTGGCCATTAAGGAGCCCGGACTTTCCTCAACTGAACTATGAAATCCTTTAAGCATTTCATAGTTCAGTTGCGATCACCTCTCCTGCTTTCTATGTCCATAATGCCTCGGGAGAGATAATTTGTTCCAATGGGGCTGTAGCTCAGCTGGATAGAGCGACGGTTTCCTAAACCGTAGGTCGTGGGTTCGAGTCCCGCCAGCCCCGTTTATTTCAATAATTTACTAGTAGCCGGTACTACATCTGGTGTTTTGTCTAAATGCCACACTGTTGCTAGCGTGTGTGAAGTGAAACAGTCTCTATGACCCAGCTTCACGATCTTCGGTTAAGGCTCTTAGTTCAGCAGGAAAGCGAAAACATCGCTAACTCACAACCTACTGACTTAGATCTCTCTATTGTTCAGGCAAGATGTCTTTGTTGGTTAGCTCTTTTGGCTGAGGCGCATGAGGAGCAAGCTAACGATGCCGAGCGAAGAGGAGATACTGAGCAGGCTATGGGTTGGTTCGCAGACTCTATGAGGTTGCGAGATGTAATTCAGGTCGTAACGACCATTGAAATACCTCTGCCAGATAGCAGTGAAGTTTCGGACGATGAGGACAATTATTCCGGGGGACCATCATTAGCGGCATAACAAATGCCATGATGGTTAACGAGCTGAATGACGCTGGTGCCTGAAGAGCCCTGTCAATGTCCTGACTGTCAAAGGTTCTATAGGGAGCATGATCGATTAATTCGAGAATTCCCTACACTTCGAAAGCAGCAAGAGCTTAATTGGGCGGCTCTGCAGTCTTTTAGAACGCTTTGTGGCAGAGTTTTAGAGGATCTTCAAAAGCAATATGGTTCGACTGGTAGTGATGATCCAGACTCAATCAAGGGGTCAGATTTAATAGAAGACTCATCTGACTCAATACGTGAAGCTATTGCAGAGCTTGAGAATATTAATGCGCATCTTTTTTCAATAGAAGCTTTGATGGAAAGAATTTTTGATGTCAAAGTTCCAGAAGAAGTCGAGCAGAAGTTTCAAGAGTTTGCTGGGGAATTAGCACCGGACCCATTAAATGTTGATAGATTGCGACTAAATCGGCTTTTGCATCAGACACCAGACTTGCCTGATAGAAATTAGTTGAGTTAGCGCAATGATTAGTTCACATCACACGTGATCTCTACTGGTAGTGGCTTGACCTCCCAGATTGATTCGCAATATTCACGGATAGATCTATCTGATGAAAAGAATCCTGACCTGGCTGTATTAAGTAATGACATGCGATTCCAAGCAGCCCTGTTAGTCCAAGCACGACTGACATTATCTTGTGCTCTTAAATAATCAGCAAAGTCAGCCATTACAAAAAATGGATCATTTTCTATAAGGTTATTAATTAAAGGTTTGAAAAGATCTACATCACCATTGCTGAAATGACCTAATTGGACCAATCTTAAAGTCTCTGACAATTCTGGTATTGCTTCAATAAAATCTTTGGGGTTGTAATTGTTATTTTGAAGTTCCATGATTTCAGATTCAGTTTTACCAAAAAGAAAGAAATTCTCTTCTCCTACTCTTTGACGGATTTCAATATTAGCTCCATCAAGTGTCCCTATTGTAAGAGCACCGTTCATTGCAAATTTCATATTTCCTGTGCCTGATGCTTCTTTGCCTGCGGTAGATATTTGTTCTGATAAATCAGTTGCAGGATATACCTGTTCTCCTAATTTCACGTTGTAATCGGGAAGGAATACAACCCTTAATCTTCCGTCCATATCAGGGTCTGCATTTACCATCTCGGCAATGCCATTAATAAATCTGATGATTAATTTGGCCATGTAATAACCAGGAGCTGCTTTGCCTCCAAATATCACTGTTCTTGGAGCCATACCTTGAGCTTGACCATTTTTTATCCGTAGATATTGAGTAATTACCTGTAAAGCATTTAGATGTTGCCGCTTATATTGATGAATCCTCTTTACTTGGACATCAAACATGCTTGAGGGATCAACAAGAATACCAGTTTGACGATGGATATAACCTGCAAGCTTACGTTTTCCAGATAGTTTTGTACTCCTGAATTCCTCTAGAAAGGACGAGTCATTTTCTAGTTCTTCTAATTTATTTAGCAGTTCCATATTTGTTATCCATTCATCACCTACATGCTTAGTTACTAATGAAGACATTTCAGGATTTGCCAATGCTACCCAACGCCGAGGTGTTACTCCATTAGTTACATTGGTAAATTTCTGAGGCCAGAGTTCAGCAAATTCTGGCAATAGTTGACGTTTTATTAGATCAGAATGCAAAGCTGCCACACCATTTATATGGTGTGCACCAATAGTCGCTAAATGAGCCATCCTTATTGCTTTATTCCCTTCCTCATCGATGATGGATAATTTCCTCAGAATTAAATCATTACCAGGATAACGGAGGCGAACTTGTTGAAGAAATCTTCGGTTGATTTCATAAATTAATTCAAGATGACGTGGTAGAAGACTTGCAAAGAGAGACAAGTCCCATTTTTCAAGAGCTTCGGGCAATAGTGTGTGATTTGTATATGCGACTGAATTGGTAGTTATTTTCCAAGCTTTTTCCCATCCAAAGTGATTCTCGTCTATTAATAACCTCATTAATTCTGCAACTGCAATTGCAGGATGCGTATCATTAAGTTGAACAGTCCAATGATTTGGAAATTCCTCTATAGGAATTTCACGTTTCTTCAGACTGCGCAACATGTCTTGCAGAGAACAACTAACAAAGAAATGTTGTTGTTTTAGTCTTAACCTTCTTCCCTCATCAGTTCCATCATTTGGGTATAAGACTTTAGAAAGGGTTTCTGATCCAACTTTCTCTTCAACTGCCCCGTAATAATCACCAATGTTGAATGCATAAAAATCAAAGCTTTCAGTAGCATCTGCTCTCCAGAGTCGAAGACGATTGCAACTATTTACTCTATAGCCAAGAACAGGTACATCATGTGGAATTCCAATTGCTTGTTCCCCAGGGATCCAGCGAGATTGGTAGTTCCCTTTTTGATCTGAATAATTCTCAGTATGGCCACCAAATCCAACGAAGCAAGCTTCATCTGGTTGAGGTAGCTCCCATGGCCAACCACCTTTCAGCCATTTGTCAGTAACTTCAACTTGCCAGCCATCACGGATGAGTTGGTTGAAGATTCCAAATTCATATCTGATTCCATATCCTATAGCTGGTACTTGTAAGCTTGCTAGTGATTTTAGCAGCTTGTGCTTTCGCATTAGCAACGAGAGCATTGAAAAGGGTGGACTTACCGACATTAGGGAGTCCAATGATTCCGGCTTTAAGCATGGGCGGCAATATAGCCGCACCCCGCGGCAAAATGTATTTGTCTAAATTAACCTCAGTAGGCCCAACTCACCACGGGGAGTTGGGAATACCATTATTCTCAATGGAATAAAACATCCTTATTTTGCAAATCTATAGAAATCATCATTCAAATGAGAAGGGTCAGTCCTAATTTTCAAAAACTTCTAAGCATCTTGAGTCTGCTTGTATTGATTGCTGCTGGCTCCTACTATATGAGGGTGCTCCCAAGACAATCTAAGAATAGAGATATAACCTCATATACAGTTATAGCTGAAAGCGGATCACTACCTGGATTAGTAACTGCGAGTGGTGAATTACAAGCAAAAAGAAGTGTAAATGTAAGTCCAGACAAGCAAGGATTACTTGCCGAGGTTTACGTAGAGGAAGGAGATCTAGTAAAGGAAGGGGATTTAATTGGGAGAATGGATAGTGGAGATTACGAATATAGATTAAATGAATTAAAGGCAGAATTTGAACAGCAAAAAGCTGCATATACACGCAGAAAAATTCTTTTTAAAGAAGGGGCTATTAGTGCCGAGCAATATGGAGAATATTTAAATCTTTACCTATCTAGTCAAGCAAGGCTTAGTCAAAGAAAAGTCGAAGGTAATGAACTCCTGATCCGAGCTCCTTTTAATGGCTTAATAACTAATCGATATGCTGAGCCTGGTGCTTTTGTAGCTCCCACAACACGAGCCTCAACAATTGCAGGTTCAACGAGCTCTTCAATTGTTGAGCTTTCTCAAGGTCTTGAGGTGGTTGCAAAGGTACCAGAAAGCGAGATAGGAAGAATACTCATAGGGCAAGATGCTTCAATCCGAGTTGATGCATTTCCGGAGGAGCGTTTTCTTGCAAAGGTCAATGAAATCTCCCCACGTGCTTTGAAAACAGATAATGTGACTTCGTTTGAGGTTAAATTAACGTTAATAGATCCACCTATGAAGCTAAGAATTGGCATGACTACAGATATTGACTTCCAAACAGGTAAAACTGATGCAACAACTTTGATACCTACTGTGGCTATTGTTACTGAGAAAGGCAAGCCTGGGGTATTAGTGGTAGGTCCAAAAGATCAACCAAAATTCAAGGCTGTAGAATTAGGAACTAGTAGTGGAAGCAAAACAGCAATTATCAATGGTTTAAACCCAGGGAATCGTGTTTTTATAGACTTACCTCCATGGGCAAATAGAAAATCCAACTAAAAACTACAAGTAATTCTAATCATTTTAATGAATATATTGAAGCCAGAAAAACCCATTTTATTACTAGTAGATGGACATTCGCTTGCTTTTAGAAGTTTTTATGCTTTTAGCAAAGGAGGGGAAGGGGGGTTGTCAACAAAAGATGGTATTCCAACAAGTGTTACATATGGTTTTCTTAAATCCTTACTTGAAAATTGTAAATCACTTAGTCCCAAGGGATTAACCATTGCCTTTGATACAGCAGAACCAACTTTCCGCCATAAGCTTGACTCAAATTACAAGGCTAATAGAGATATAGCTCCTGAGATTTTCTTTCAGGATTTAGAACAACTTCAAAAGATTCTTAAATACCAACTTGACATTTCTCTATGCATGGCGCCAGGTTTTGAAGCTGATGATGTTTTAGGAACACTTGCAAAGAATGCCTCGTCCGAGGGATGGAGAGTCCGAATCCTCTCTGGTGACCGTGACTTGTTTCAATTAGTTGATGACGAGCTTGATATTGCTGTCATGTATATGGGAGGAGGTCCATATGCAAAAAGTAGCTCCCCAATGCTAATAACCGAAGCTGAAGTGATGACAAAATTAGGTGTAGCCCCAGAGAAAGTAATAGACTTCAAAGCGTTAACTGGTGACAGCTCAGATAATATCCCTGGAGTTAAAGGTGTTGGTCCAAAAACAGCTATCAATCTTCTAAAAGAAAACGGTGACCTTGACGGAGTCTACGCTGCTCTTGAAGAATTAGATCAACAAGGAGAAAAAGCTTCAAAAGGCTCAATCAAGGGAGCCATAAAGACAAAGCTACGTGTAGATCAAGATAGTGCTTATTTATCTCGAAAACTTGCAGAAATCAAAGTAGAGATTCCACTAGAGACCAAACCCAGACTATTACTTGGGAAGGTTAATAGCAAAGAATTAACAAATTCCTTAGCAGAGCTGGAACTCAATAGCCTAGTTAGGCAGATCAATGACTTTGTTATTACTTTTTCCAATGAGGAATTAATCAACAGAGAGAATCTAGAGCTAGGGCCACCTATTTTGAAAAATACAGGCTCAGATATCATAAATAGCAATTCCAATGATTCATTTAATATAAAGCCCAGAGTTATCACAAACCTTAGTGAACTAAAGGAATTAGAAAAAGCAATTCAGTGCTTTATTGACGTCTCTAAGCCTATAGCTATTGACACAGAAACAACAAGCCTTAATCCCTTTAAAGCAGAACTAGTCGGTATAGGCTTTTGCTGGGGCAGTAAAGAAAACGAATTAGCATATATACCAATTGGTCATCTAAAAAAGG
>QCKF01000026.1 GCA_003215545.1 Prochlorococcus sp. AG-409-L14
ATAGTGGAAGCAGTACTCCTTATTTAAGGGATGTTCTTATTGCTCTTCAGGCTTTAAGTGGAGCAACAATGAGAGTCTCTCTTGGTGAGCTTGCTGGTGGAAAAAAACTTCGCTTGCAAATGGTTGAAGAGAATCCAGATCAATTAGATCCTCCAACTTTGTGATTAGTTAGACCTGGTAGGGATTATTAGGAAAAGGTATCTTGAACTTTCACTAGGTACTCCTAAGTGGATTATTTGACCGAGGCTCTTTTCAATGAGTATGGCTGGGTAAGATTTAAGCCAGGACAACGTTCTGTTATAGAAGCAATTCTTCAAGGTAGAGATGCATTGGCAGTTTTGCCAACTGCAGGAGGCAAATCACTTTGTTATCAGCTTCCAGCTTTGATAAAAGGAGGCTTGGTAGTAGTTATTTCTCCATTAGTTGCACTAATGGAGAATCAGGTTTTGGTACTTAAGGAAAAGGGAATTAAAGCATTAGCTTTACATAGTGGTTTGAATAGTGATCAAAGAAAAGATGTTCTGCATCAAATGCAAGATGAAACTTTAAGATTGCTTTATTTAGCTCCAGAGAGATTGCTAATTAATTCAACGCGCGATTTACTTTTAAAGAAATCTAATAAGGGTCAAGTAGTTGCTATTGCTATTGATGAAGCGCATTGCATTAGTGCTTGGGGGCATGAATTTCGTCCTGTTTATAGAAGGATTGGTGAGATAAGAGATCTCTGTCCAGATGTTCCAATAGTTGCCTTATCTGCAACAGCATCTCCAAAAGTTCGTGCAGATATTATTCGCTTATTGAAGTTAAGGAGTCCATTTATTCAGGTGTGCTCAGCGAGAAGGAATAATCTGAGTTACACCATGCAAAGAAGATCTGTTAATCCTTTGCCTGAAATTTTGCATTTACTGAAATTTTCACGAGGAGCCTCCCTTATATATGCAAGAACTAGGAGTTCTGTGGAGCGCTGGACAAGTTTATTACAGAGTGTTGGCGTGCCTGCAATTAAATACCATGCTGGCCTTGATTCTGTCGCTAGAACAAATGCTTTAGAATATTTTCTGCGAGAACAGAAACCTGTACTTGTTGCCACAGTGGCTTTTGGAATGGGCGTAGATAGGGGGGATGTTGGATTAGTTCTTCATCTCAATATGCCTTCGAGTCCAGAGAGGTATTTGCAGGAATCTGGCAGGGCTGGAAGAGATGGATTGCCTGCAAAATGTGTTGTTTATTATTCTCCAGGAGATAGAATTAAGCTAGGATGGGCAATTAGAACTGGTGGAAAAAATTCCTATAAAAATTCCTATAAAAAAGATACACAGAAAGATGTAAGGGTTGTGGGACAGCAACATGGACCAACAAACCTAGAAGAAGCGTTTGAATGGCGCGCCATAGAGGGTGAAAGCCCCGTAATCGAAAGGAGAGTTGGCCTAGCTGTATCCCGAGTAGCACGGAGCACGTGGAATTCCGTGTGAATCAGCGAGGACCACCTCGTAAGGCTAAGTACTCCTGTGTGACCGATAGCGCAACAGTACCGCGAGGGAAAGGTGAAAAGAACCCCGGGAGGGGAGTGAAATAGAACATGAAACCGTGAGCTTACAAGCAATGGGAGCCCGACTAAATCGGGTGACCGTGTGCCTGTTGAAGAATGAGCCGGCGACTTATAGGCACTGGCGGGTTAAACCGGAAATGGTGGAGCCATAGCGAAAGCGAGTCTGAATAGGGCGTTTGTCAGTGTTTATAGACCCGAACCCGGGTGATCTAACCATGGCCAGGATGAAGCTTGGGTGATACCAAGTGGAGGTCCGAACCGACTGACGTTGAAAAGTCAGCGGATGAGCTGTGGTTAGGGGTGAAATGCCAATCGAACCCGGAGCTAGCTGGTTCTCCCCGAAATACGTTGAGGCGTAGCGTCTAGTGCTCCAGCAGGGGGGTAAAGCCACCATTTCGGTGCGGGCTGCGAGAGCGGTACCAAATCGAGATGAACTCTGAATACCCTGTGTGTAACTAGGCAGTCAGACTGTGGGGGATAAGCTCCATGGTCGAAAGGGAAACAGCCCAGACCGCCAGCTAAGGTCCCCAAATTGACGCTAAGTGATAAAGGAGGTGGGATTGCCCAGACAACCAGGAGGTTTGCCTAGAAGCAGCCATCCTCAAAGGAGTGCGTAATAGCTCACTGGTCGAGCGATCCTGCGCCGAAAATGAACGGGGCTAAGCGTTGTACCGAAGCTGCGGATTTAACTTGTTAAATGGTAGGGGAGCGTTCCATGTGGGGTGAAGCGTTAGCGTAAGCGGGCGTGGACTGCATGGAAGTGAGAATGTCGGCTTGAGTAGCGAAAACATGGGTGAGAATCCCATGCCCCGAAACCCTAAGGGTTCCTCCGGCAGGCTCGTCCGCGGAGGGTTAGTCTGGACCTAAGGCGAGGCCGAAAGGCGTAGTCGATGGATAACAGGTCAATATTCCTGTACCGGTTATGTTTTGGGAAGGGGGACGGAGAAGGCTAGCCAAGCCAGATGTTGGTTACTGGTTCAAGCGTTCAAGGCGTTGAGGGACGGAGAAAACGTTCTGAGCTAAGGCGTGAGTACGAGCTGCTACGGCAGCGAAGTTGGTGATGTCATGCTTCCAAGAAAAGCCCTATACCCGTTAAGGCATAATTGCCAGTACCCGAAACCGACACAGGTGGGGTGGTAGAGAATACCGAGGGGCGCGAGATAACTCTCTCTAAGGAACTCGGCAAAATGGCCCCGTAACTTCGGGAGAAGGGGTGCCAGCGAGAGCTGGTCGCAGTGAAGAGGCCCAGGCGACTGTTTACCAAAAACACAGGTCTCCGCTAAGTCGCAAGACGATGTATGGGGGCTGACGCCTGCCCAGTGCCGGAAGGTTAAGGAAGCCGGTCAGCGTAAGCGAAGCTGGCGACTGAAGCCCCGGTGAACGGCGGCCGTAACTATAACGGTCCTAAGGTAGCGAAATTCCTTGTCGGGTAAGTTCCGACCCGCACGAAAGGCGTAACGATCTGGGCACTGTCTCGGAGAGAGGCTCGGCGAAATAGAATTGTCTGTGAAGATGCGGACTACGTACACCCGGACAGAAAGACCCTATGAAGCTTTACTGCAGCTTGGTATTGTGCCCGGGCTCTGAATGCGCAGGATAGGTGGGAGACTTTGAAGCAGTGCTTGTGGGTGCTGCTGAGTCAATGGTGAGATACCACTCTTTCAGAGCTAGGGTTCTAACGTTCACCCGTTATCCGGGGAGCGGACAGTATCAGGTGGGCAGTTTGACTGGGGCGGTCGCCTCCTAAAAGGTAACGGAGGCGCGCAAAGGTTCCCTCAGGCTGGTTGGAAATCAGTCATCGAGTGCAAAGGCAGAAGGGAGCTTGACTGTGAGACCTACAAGTCGAACAGGGACGAAAGTCGGCCTTAGTGATCCGACGGTTCTGAGTGGAAGGGCCGTCGCTCAACGGATAAAAGTTACTCTAGGGATAACAGGCTGATCTCCCCCAAGAGTTCACATCGACGGGGAGGTTTGGCACCTCGATGTCGGCTCATCGCAACCTGGGGCTGAAGTCGGTCCCAAGGGTTGGGCTGTTCGCCCATTAAAGCGGTACGCGAGCTGGGTTCAGAACGTCGTGAGACAGTTCGGTCCATATCCGGTGTACGCGCAGGAATATTGAGAGGATTTCTCCCTAGTACGAGAGGACCGGGAGGAACGCACCTCTGGTGTACCAGTTATCGTGCCAACGGTAAACGCTGGGTAGCCATGTGCGGAGTGGATAACCGCTGAAAGCATCTAAGTGGGAAGCCCACCTCAAGATGAGTGTTCCCATGGCATAAGCCAGTAAGGTCACGGGAAGAACACCCGTTGATAGGCTCTACGTGGAAGCCTGGTAACAGGTGCAGCGGAGGAGTACTAATAGACCGAGGGCTTGACCAAACTTTTGACTCTTAAAATGTTTTGTTCAATCTATAACTATAATGTTCTTTCTTGAGCATATATATTTTCCCTATGCAGTTCTCAAGGCTCAAACCTTGGGGATGAAAACTATCCTGGTGTTCATGGCGATGTGGCACCACTCCGATCCATCTCGAACTCGGTTGTGAAACGCATCAGCGGCAAAGATATTTGGGGGGTAGCCCCCTGAGAAAATAGCTCAATGCCAGGTAAAAATTTCCCCTAAAAAGCCACTCAATCGGGTGGCTTTTTTAGTATTTAGCTTCGAAAACTGGAAATAAAATATATATCAGTAAATGATTTTTACCTAATTTTCTTTCCTACTTGATTGATTTAATTCACTAGTAAGCTTTATATTTTCGAGTGCCTTTTGGTTCTGTTTTATTGCTTGAATCTAATGCTTTAAGCCTGGCATTCTGGACACCAATGAGTACTTCTCCCAGAGAGTTTTTCCCTTTGAATTATCGCTCCACATTTTCGGCATGATTTCTTTGTTCTTCTATATACCCAAGCTTGTCCTCCATAGTTGCCATTGATTCCTTCTAAGTCTCTAAAATCACTAAAAGTTGTACCACCTTTTCCAATACTGATTCTTAGCACTTCTATTAAGTTTGAACATATGCTTTGTAGTTCCACCTCTGTAAGCAACCCAGATTCTTTCTTGGGATTAATACCAGATAAAAATAGACACTCATCTGAATAGATATTTCCAGCTCCAGCCACAATTGATTGATCCAGAAGAGCAGATTTAATACTACGTTTTTTCCCTTGAAGCTTCTTTAATAGATATTTAGCATTGAACTCTGGACTAAAAGGCTCAGGCCCTAAGTTTTTTAAGCCAGTAATAATATTTTCAATTTTCTCTTTTGGTGAGACCCACCACATCTCCGCGAAACTTCTTGTGTCTACAAATCTCAACTCTTTCCCTTCTTTGTTCCAAAACCTAACTCTTGTATGCGGACATGGATTACTTGCTTCCTCAATCCATTGAAATTGGCCAGTCATTCTTAGATGCACACCCCAATACCCTGCAGAAGCATCACAAGAGTCCCTAGAGGTGGTCTTATTAGTCTGGCTAGGTAATCTTCGATAAAGCTTTGCAATGAGATACTTTCCGCGTCTATGCCACTCTCCAATAGAGGCACCGCGCATCATTTTTATGAAAACTTTTGAACCTCCAGGACTAGCTATCGCCCTTTCCCTGCAGACTTCTAGGTTCTCAATCTGAAAATCTAGAAGTCTTTTAGATAACCCCTTGCGGACTGTCTCTACTTCTGGGAGTTCAGGCAAGAAACTTAGACTTTTTCAAGTTCGCTTTCGGCGAAATTGTTGGTACTGTTTCCACCATCCTGGCCGCTTAGAACGGAATAGTTCACCTTGTCAAAACGAACCACGACAGGATATTTGATTCCTGATTCGTCTACAGAGGCTACTTTGCCGACCTCGTTGTACCAATATGACTCAGGGCGTTTGATTCGCACCATGTCGCCGCGAGAGATTGCCATCGCTGTGTTCGAAAAGATACATATAAAAGAATATCGCTGACAGGGGCCTACTTCACTTTAGCGTCACAGAATGTCGTCGCAGGTTTTTAACTTGACAGCCTTTAGTCACTATTTAGGGTGTTTTTGTGAGCTCAACAGTTATTTCTGATCCCGCTGCCCTCGAATTGGATTTACCTGATCCAAGTAAGGATGACCTTAATGTCATTGAGTTTTTTGATCGATTAGATAAGGCTTGGGCCTTTTGTGATCGGTTTGATTTGCAGACTGAAATTTGGAGAGGAAGGATCTTGCGTTTAGTGAGGGATCGAGAAAAACGAGGTGGTGAGGGACGAGGGGCAGGCTTCTTAGAGTGGCTTAGGCAAAGGGAGATAAGCAAAACTCGAGCATATAGTCTTATTCAACTTGCTGATTCGGCAGATGATTTAGTAGGAGGTGGAATTCTTGAAGAGACAAGTGTGAATAATTTTTCTAAACGTGCCTTCGTAGAAACTGCACAAGCAGATCCAGAAGTGCAACAAATGATTTCTGAAGCGGCAAATGAAGGCCAGGAAATTACTAGGAGACAAGTTCGAAGACTTCGTGATGAATTTACGGCAGCGACGAGTTCTCTTTTGCCAAAAGAAATTCGTCAATTGACTCAGGAAAATTTGCTTCCTTCAAAAATTGTTGCTCCCTTGGTTAAGGAATTAGCAAAGTTACCTGAGTTACATCAGGAAGAATTCCGTAAATCTTTGCGGGCTGAGCCTGAAATAGATTGCATCAAAGATTTGACTAGTAGTGCCCGCTGGATCAGTAAGTCAAATGATGCATGCCTTTCTATAAGAGCATTTCAATCTTCTAATTTGAATCTTGAA
>QCKF01000027.1 GCA_003215545.1 Prochlorococcus sp. AG-409-L14
ATAACTACATCTGGTAGTTCTTTCCTAAACCATTCTTCTACAGCGACTGAGTTAGTAAGATCTAAATCTTTTCTAGTAGGTTTCAATTGTCTTTCATAACCTTTCTTGTATAGAGCACGGCTAATAGCCCCGCCTGCCATTCCATTTGCGCCTGCTATGAAAATTAGGTCTTTAGGGTGAATAAGATTGGAATCCATTCTTTTTTAGAATTTAATTTGAAGGAGGGTTTTCCATTGATCCAACTACCGAGAACCCTTCTCTTTTTAGTGTTGCTTCTTTTGCTGCCTCCAATTTATCTACATGCACCATCTCAGAAATTAATTCTTCAAGAGTTGTTGTTGGTGACCATCCAAGTTTTGCATGTGCTTTTTGGGGATCTCCTAATAATGTTTCAACTTCAGAAGGTCTGAAATATCTTGGATCTATGCGAATCACAACTTCTCCGGTGTCTGCTCTTTTTCCAGTCTCAGTTATACCTTCACCTTCCCAAATGATTGCAGTATTAGATTCATTGTTTGCTTCTTGCCAGTTTAGTTCTTGAGCTGTCATTTCAATAAAATGTCTTACTGATTCTTGCCTTCCAGTAGCAATTACAAAATCTTCAGGTTTTTTTTGCTGTAACATTAGCCATTGCATTTCTACATAATCTCTAGCGTGTCCCCAGTCCCTTAGTGAATCTAGATTTCCCATATATAGACATTTTTCTAATCCTGCATTAATCCTTGCAAGTCCTCGAGTTATTTTTCTAGTTACAAAGGTTTCACCACGACGAGGTGACTCATGATTAAAGAGTATCCCATTACAAGCATATATTCCATAAGCTTCTCGGTAATTTACAGTTATCCAATATGCGTACAATTTTGCAACACCATAAGGACTTCTTGGATGAAATTGTGTTCTTTCATTTTGAGGTGTTTCTTTTACCATTCCATATAATTCAGAAGTACTTGCCTGGTAAATTTTAGTCTTTTTACCAAGTTCAAGTATTCTAACTGCTTCTAATATTCTAAGTGTTCCTAAAGCATCACTATTTGCTGTATATTCCGGAGATTCAAAGCTAACTGCAACATGACTTTGCGCACCTAAATTATAGATTTCATCAGGCTGAACCTGTTGAATAATTCGAATTAGATTTGTACTATCTGTAAGATCTCCATAATGTAAGACTAGATTAGGATTGGTTTCGTGTGGGTCTTGATAGATATGATCTATTCTCGACGTATTAAAACTACTGGAGCGCCTCTTGATCCCATGAACTTCATAACCTTTTTCCAGCAGTAGCTCAGCTAAATATGAACCATCTTGCCCTGTAATTCCTGTTATAAGAGCAATTTTCTTGTTAGTCATAAAAAGTTTGGTGATCGTTGATGGTCTAACTTCAAGGTCATCAACCTGAAATTTTAAAGGATTTTGAAAGCAGCCTTCATCATTTCTTCATGAATGCTTCAGCTCTAAAGGTACTTTAATATAACAATAGTACTGCAATATATTAATGTATACTTCAAAGTTAGATAAGATATTATTTAAAATTATCTGTAACCCATTTGAAAGCTTCCATTTTGCTTGATTCTGCTAAATTTCTCTTTAACTAAAAAGGAAATTATCGACTCATTGATAGCTAAACTTATTTAGTTGATGCTCAAGGATTTCCACTTGGATTGGAGAATCACACCTTTTAATTAAGAGCTGAATTAGCTTGACTTCTATGGGCATGTTACCAGTCATTTTGTTTCATTATGGCTTATTTCAGCCTCTATGGAGGCAGCCTGGTTTATTGCAATGTGGCCCACAGATGACTGATGGTCCAGAAAGTATCCATGTTGCCTCGACAAATGTTATTCAATTGCAAGAAGCATTGATATTACGAGGACTGCCTTTGCAATCAGCGCTAATTCATTATACGGATCCATTTCTTATACGCGCTGCAGAGTTGAGAGGATTGATCCATTGGCGAGGTCCTAAGCTTTTAGCCTGTGGTGATCTACATCATGGTGAAACTCCTATTGAAATATTAGTTGATTATCAAAGTCGAGAGTTTCATGACGCACTTTTACTGACTTTTAATCCAAGTCTTTTGAATTTGGTTCGTAGTCGAATTACTGTACCTGTTAATTCTATGCCTCCTGGTTTTTTTAGATATCCCACAAGAAAATTTAATCCTTTTCCACAAAAACGTTTACTACATGTAGGTAGTCTTGGTAATTTTCATAGAAAACGTAGACAATTAATAGAAGAGTTATTATCTAGAGCTAAAATACCTTTTTCTCAATTAACAACAAATACTTCGGAAGAAGCTGCTGATTTATATAATGGTTCTGCTTTGGTATTAAATGTACCTTTAAATAATGATTTAAACCATCGCTTCTTTGAGATTATGGCGGCTGGTTCTTCTCAGGTCATTTTTGGTAATAAGGAATTGCTAGGACCACACAAAGAGTTTGAAAAAAGAGCAGATATTTTCTGGGTAAATAGTATTGTTGAACTTGAAAGACTTGTTATAAAGTTATTTGATGATACTAGTGACTTTATAAAACCAGTTGACTCACCACCAAAATATACAATAAACGAATTATTGCGTTGTTGTTTCAGCTTCTAATCAAAGTTTAATCAAATATGATTTTTCTATGCTGGTTTCAGGCGAAGATATTTTTTTCAAATAAAATAAACTCAAGTTTCAAATTAGTTGAGGATAAGTGTGGCTGATCAGGTCGCAATTTATTCCCCTACCTTGGGACTGAATGTCCCAAATAATCCGTTTGGCAAGGATATAGCTAACCTTGGCCTTTACAGAGCTTTGGCTCAGTATGGTGGTTTTGAAGCATTGTCATTTTTAAACGCTGATGGGCTTGAGGTCTCAGCAATAGAACATGCTTTGTTGCCTAATGGTGGTCCAACACAATTAAAAAGTACTAATCTATTAGATTTTTATGCTCCATGTATTAGTGGCACTTTATTACGTGGTCAGCCTTATTTGTCAGAATTGGCTTGGATGAGAGGATCTTTTCGTTCTCACTCCGCTTATAGCTTGGTTGGTTTAATTCATACACTTGGACCACCTGCTGTAAGAGAAAAAATTGGTCAAGTATGCATTTCGCCAGTCAAACCTTGGGATGCTTTGGTATGTACTTCTCCTAGCGTTAAAGATTTTATTGAAAGAATGTTAGATAAGTGGGGTGCTTATTTGAAAGATACTTTAGGGGCTAAGACTTTAGAGTATCCTCAATTGCCATTGATTCCTTTAGGCGTAGATTTTAAAAGACAGCAAGACTTAGCCCAAAATATAGAACTAAGAAGAAAATATCGTATTCAATATGGATTGTCTGAAAAAGACATCTTAGTTCTTTGGGTTGGTCGATTATCTTTTTTTGAAAAGGCTTTCCCACAGCCTATGTTTATGGCTTTAGAGAAAGCTTTTAAGCTAAGTGGAGTTAACTTGCATTTTTTTATGGCAGGTTGGTTTCCGGGTGGTTCTCAAGATCACAAGCTTTTTATTGAAGCGGCTAATCATTATTGCCCTTCAGTATCAGTTCAATTTTTGGACGGTACAAATGTGGAATTATTAAATAGCTGTTGGGCATCTGCTGATATTTTCTTATCTCTTGTCGACAATATTCAAGAAACTTTTGGGTTGTCTCCAATTGAAGCAATGGCAACAGGTTTGCCTGTAGTTGTAAGTGATTGGGATGGGTATAGAGATACTGTCAGAGATGGAATAGATGGCTATAGGATCCCAACATTATTAGGACCTACTTGTGGAATTGGCGAAGAATTAGCTGCTTATCAAGCGTCAGGCTTATTAACTTATCAAGATTATATTGGCTCAGTAGCTCAGCATACCGCTATAGATATTCATTCTGCTGCTAATGCTATAGCGCGTTTGGCGATAGATAAAAATCTGAGGACCTCTATGGGGCTATCGGGAATAGAAAATGTAAGAAATAATTTTGACTGGAAGATCATTGCTTCTAAATATAGAGCTTTATTTAGTGAATTAGATAGTATTCGATCTAATCATTCAATTAAGAATATTCCAGCTACTAATCCTTTTTGTGATAATCCCTTTCAGGACTTTTCATCTTTTGCTACAAATAAACTCCAAACCAGTACAATTCTTTCTCTTGGAGTGGATTTGGAAACAGCGAAAGGTTTTTTTGATACGTTGACAAGTCTTGATCAAAGTTATGAGGGATGTCATGCTACTTCTGATGAATTATTTCATGTTTTAGGGT
>QCKF01000028.1 GCA_003215545.1 Prochlorococcus sp. AG-409-L14
CGACGACCTTTGCTATTGCCATACCATCCAAGATTTTGGAGTTTCCTTTGGTTGTCAATTCAATTGCAAAACAAGGAATTCCTGAACCATTGGCTGCTTTCTTATTAGTTGTTGCCATTGCTTGCTTGATTGGCGGGGTCGGCTTCCTTTTATTTGGTAAGGATCAAAAAATAGGCGCTTCATTGCTTTTGACTTTTCTTGTTCCAACTACGTTGATCATGCACTTTTTCCCTTTCCAAACCTTGGCTGTGTTTATGAATTTAGGTCTTATAGGAGGTTTGATAATCGCTTTGACTAGATCAATGCCGCAAATAAAAGATTAATTGCAACTTTTAAACCACTTGACAGGACCAAGCTATGTAGCTAGTACAGGTGTACTTGTTAATGATTTCATGCAGCGTCGTTCAACGCAAGAGCTATCCGGATGGTTGATTAGTCCTGAAGGTAATTGGTGCTATTGCTTTCAACGTGATCCAAAGTCTTGGCAACGTTATCCTTTTGTATATGTCGACAAGTGGAGCGCTAAATCTGATGGCACGCCCTCGCAAATGAAGCATAGAAGGAAGCTTCCTTTGGATGATGCTCTCGCACTTTGTGGTCAGATGTTGCTTGAAGGTTGGCAAAAGCTCTCTAAGGAATTTGATTTAGATTCAGAGGATAAATTCTCTAAGGAGGTAGTGGTATAACCCATTAAAGACTTCTAAGGGAATGAGCGCTAGAAAACGTTTTAAGAAAGGTTGAAGGTAGTTCTGAGAGCATTGTCTTCTTTTCTTTCGGTAAGCCGATTTGATTGTTTGTATATTTCTGGTTTATCTAGAAAAGATTCATTTGCTTATCGACTTTGATTGCCCTAAAGACTGGCTCAATGAGCCAGTCTTTAGGGCTCCATCCAGTTAAAAGAGGCTCTAATGCTTTTAAGTCCATGCCATTTCCTTGTTTTAACCACTTTTGTTCATGTTTTTCTTCAATTACGACAGGCATTCTTGTATGTAGTGGTTTGATAAGTGAATTGGATTTCGTTGTGATTACAGTGCAGCTTTCAATTTCGCTGCCATCAGGACCTAACCATCTATTCCAGAGTCCCGCCAGCCAAAAAGGCTTGGAGTCAATTCTTTTGATTCGATTCCCTTTCTCGTAGAAACCACTAGCTGGTAGTAAACATCTTCTATGTCTCCATGCTGTTCTGAAAGTTGGCTTAGAGCTGATTGTTTCAGCTCTTGCGTTGAATGGTCTTGGACTATTGATTGGGTCTTTACTCCATTCAGCAAGTAATCCCCACAACATCAATGATGAAGCTATTTTTCCGTTTTCTTGCTTGAGGACAAGAACAGGATTTGATGGTCGGATTAAAGCTTGTGGTGCATAGTGATTTTTTAACTCTTGAGTCAACGTCTTTTGTAGAGGAGCAGGGAGCTCCTCTAATTTGGTCATAAGTTCGAATTGGCCACACATCTATTTTGAGGGTTGAATTATTTACTCTGTAGCCGTTTGTCATTAGACAACACCATTCTCTTTATCCATGAATAGGTTGACATTCCAAGAATATGCTAGATATGGATATAGATGAATTCGACTTAATGTCTCAATTAACAATCAAAGTTAGCGCTAAGGCAGACGCCTTGATTGCGCAGCTGCAAAAGGAGATCTTCAATCGTCGTCGTAAGAAGATTACAGCTGCTGGTGTGGTTGAATCTTTGGTTGAGAGTGGTGCTAAGTCTCAATCAGATAAGCGGTTTGCTACTTCTTGGAAAAATCTCATTAAGGACATTGAAAAGGCTGCAAAGGTCTCAGAGGTCCACGGCAACAAACCTGCAAATCTCTCTGAAGAAGAGTGGGCAATTGTTTTGTCTCATCGCACACGTAAGGCATCCAACGCAACAAGGAAGGCACCAGTTAAGCGATCTACTAAAGGCACAAGTGTTAAAACTGCTAAAACAAAGGCCTCGGCAGTTAAGAAATCTGTAGTCAAAAAAGCTTCGTCTGTAAAAGCTTCCTCGACAAAGACATCAGTTGCCAAACGAATGGCAAAAGCGACTACTCCGAGACCTGCTAGACGTGCAAGAAGAGTGGCTAGTCCTACTGCGCAAAAAGCTTCTTAGATATATGAGCAGCCAGTTCCGAAAAGCGGTTTTGGGAGGTGCAATCCCTCTCACTGGCTATTAATACATAGTTCAAGGTGCTTCCAGGTAAGGGAAGACGTCGTTAAGGGAGCAAAGAGGATGATTTTTAAATATCTTGGTACTTAGGTTTAGCTTGATTCAATTTCTATGCCAAGATTAAATTTAATAAAGGGCTTGAGATTAAATATCCATGCCCCTGGGACAGGAGCAGCTTTAATGCTTTTGGCATTTACTCAGGTACCAGTGGCAATTAAAACCACTGCAGAACTTGCTTGTATTGGGGAGGTCTCAAATCAAGTTTGGAGGAAATCAGGTTCACATCAAGGTGTGAATGTCATTGCGATTCAAAGCTGCAATGGCAAGTTGGATTTCTCAGATTAGATTTAAGTTTATAAAGACCTAATATCTAGGCATCGTATTTATCTTTTTTTTTAATTGGTATCCATACGAATTGAGTCTAATATTCTCAGGGCTTCACTTACGTGCTTAGGACTATTTAATAGATCATTAAATACATGTTTAACTATTCCATCTGCATCAATTATATATGTTACTCTTCCATCAATAATCCCTAAAGCTTTAGGAACTCCGAACATCTTTCTTAAGTAATTATCCGTGTCACAAAGTAATGGAAAAGGCAGTTTATACTTTTCAATAAACCGTCTGTGACTTATATCATTATCATTACTGACTCCCCATACCTGGGCACCAAAAATTTTAAATAAATCGTACTTATCTCTAAACCCACAAGCCTCTGCTGTGCATCCAGGCGTGTCATCTTTTGGATAGAAGAATAATACAAGTGGATTACCTTTTGCTTGCTTCATGCTGCGACTTTTACCTAACTGATCAGATAATTCGAAATCAGGAACTTGATCTCCTACTTTTAGAGGCATAGCTAGAAGGCTTGAAATTCTTAGTTCAGTTACTTTAGGAAACTTTTAGGCGTCTTAGGTAAAGATCAGTATTTGGATGCATAATGCTTTCGTGTAGAAAGGTGTTTGATATTGTAGAAAATCATAATAGAACTTTTATTTAAATCCACGTTGGCTAGTCAGCTTATCTTGCTTTATGTCTCTAGATCCTTTAATGATTAGACATTATAATCAAGTATACTCTTATTTATTTACTTGCTTTGGTGACAATATAAATTAATTAATAGATCGAAAACTATCAAATAATAACCAAAATTTAACTTCTGATCAGACTCTATTCGATCATATTTTCCTGTTTACCTATAAATAAATCGCTAATAATCTCATCTTTTGAGCTTCACAAAAACCTAAATCCCTTTTAAACCAACCATGCATAAGGGTATTTATTGATACTAACTGGCAGCCAAGCACATCGACCTTCACACTCCGTAACAGAATGTGTTACAGTTCTTTACACGTCGACCAGTTCGACTATCACCCCTCGTCTGGCTTTATTAGCCATCCCTCAATGAAAAAACAGACCAAGTCTCAGAGTGTTGAGCCTGAAAAAATCATTGCCGAGCGCATTAATGGATGGGCAGCGATGCTTGGCTTCTTTGCAGCAGTAGGAGCTTATTTGACTACAGGTCAAATAATTCCTGGTTACGTTTAAGGAAAGAACAAATGTCCTCTTCCCCTTTCGTAACGACAGAAGACGGCGGTCGCCAAAATATGTTTGCGACTGAAGCCCGTTTGCAACCTGTGGAAAATTACAGTAGTTATTCATCTGAAGCTGAAAAGGCAAATGGCCGCTGGGCAATGATTGGATTTATTGCTGCAATTGGAGCATATGCTTCTACAGGTCAAATACTTCCAGGAATTTTCTGATGGACAACTATTGGGAAAATGCTGAACTAATTAATGGCCGCTTGGCAATGATTGGTTTAGTAGCTGCAACT
>QCKF01000029.1 GCA_003215545.1 Prochlorococcus sp. AG-409-L14
TCTCTATTAGAATACTTGCTGATAAAATCTCTAAAGTAGTAGGATTTAAAGGTAAAGTAGAATGGGATAAATCAAAGCCAGATGGAACTTTTAAAAAACAATTGAACGTATCACGCATGAAACATCTGGGATGGAAAGCAAGAATTCCACTTGAGGAAGGCTTAAAACAAGCATATTCAGATTTTCTAATATCCTTACAAGAAGGTAATATAAGAGGTTGATTAATTAGATACTTAAAAGTATTTAGTTGGTCAAACCAATACGCTCTCCATAATATCTTGAATTTTTTCTAATATATTTAATCCATTCTAGATTATCTAAATACCAATCAACTGTTTTTTCTAATCCATATTCGAATTTATAGTTCGGTTGCCATCCTAATTCTGAGATAATTCTCTTAGAATCTATTGCATATCTCTGATCATGGCCAGGCCTATCTTGGACATATTTAATCAATAAAGCATGCGGTTCTCTTTGTGGAAATTTTTTATCCAATAAATTACAAATAGTTTCTACAACCTGTTTATTTGTCCTCTCTCCAAAACCTCCAACACAATAGCTTTGACCAAGCCTTCCTCTTGTAGCAGCAAGGATTAAAGCATCAACATGGTCATCTACATATAACCAATCTCGAACATTACCTCCATCACCATAAAGTGGTATTGATTCGCTATTTATAGCCTTAAGGATTACAACTGGTATTAATTTCTCTGGAAACTGCCAAGGACCATAATTATTTGAACAGTTTGTAAGAACTATTGGTAGACCATAAGTATGGTGCCAAGCATTAACTAAATGATCACTAGAAGCCTTGCTTGCCGAATAAGGGCTTCGAGGATCATATGGGGTGTCTTCTGAAAACTTACCATTCTTTCCTAAAGAACCAAAAACCTCATCAGTACTAATATGATGAAAACGAAAGATATCTTGCCTATCTTGATCTAACTTTTCAAAATGATCTCTAACCGCCTGCAACAAATTGAACGTGCCAATAACATTACTCTGAAGAAATAAAGCTGGTGAATCTATTGATCTATCTACATGACTTTCAGCAGCAAGATGTAATACCAAATCAGGATCTGATTGCAGAACTGCTTCTTGAACTTCTGATGCTTTAAGTAGATCAACTTTCAAGAGTTTGTGACGCTTGTAAGTAGATCCTCCTAAATCTTTAATAACATTATTTATAGAAGTCAAATCGCTTGCATATGAACACTTATCTAAATTAAAGATTTCTGCATTAGTAGATCGAAGCAACCTTCTTACTACAGCGCCTCCAATAAAACCCGCACCTCCTGTTACCAAGATCCTTCGGAAAGATTTATCAATCAAAGAAGAAAAATTAATCACAGTGGTTAAATAATGATGGTTGAAAAATTTTCAAAATTGCTGAGGAGGAGATTACAAAATTGTTTCAGATGAAATTTTTTGAAGAACTTTAGCTAAAGCAATATGCCAATGCTGAGGTGTTAAATTGAGTAATCCTCTGGATTTAACACAATCAAGCAAAGAATAACTAGGTCGCTTAGCAGGTGTTGGATAATCAACTGTACCTATAGGTATGACTTCTGCTGCTTGTGAAAGAAGCCCAAACCTTACGGCCAAATGTCCAATTGCAACTGCAAAGTCATACCAACTTGCAACTCCTGCATCACTGCAATGAAATATTCTATGGCCATGTAATTTTTCATCTAGGGAAATCAATCTCCAACAAGCTTTAGCCAATGTAAAAGTGGAAGTAGGGCAACCTACTTGATCTGCCACAACAGATAAAGATTCAGACGCACAGGCTTTAATTTTATGCAAGCGCAACATCGTCAAACAAAAATTGTTTCCTACTGGGCCATATACCCAACTTGTGCGTAAAACTCTAGTACCTGAATAATCAAGTGCAGCTTTTTCTCCTGCTGCCTTAGTTGCACCGTATACACCTAAAGGGTCAATTGGATGATTTTCCTTATACGGAAACCCTTGATTACCACTAAACACAAAATCAGTACTAACTTGCAATAATCGACCTCCATAATCAGCAAGGGCTTCTGCAAAAGATTGAGGTGCTATTGCATTTACAGCATGAGCCAGATCAAACTCACTTTCAGCCTTGTCAACAGATGTATATGCACCAGCATTTAATATCCAATCAGGCCGTATTTTTTTTACTAATAACTTACAAGCATCTACATCCGATAAATCAAGTTCTTTTCGACTAAGGGGTATTAGCTCTAAATTCAATTTAGTTGGGAACAAAGATCTCTCGGAAAGCAATGTTCTTCCAAGCTGACCAGTAGAACCAGTAAGAATAACTTTCATACAAAGAAATCTCCCTTTTCCCTATCAAATAACTTAGGAGCCTGTGCATCTTTCTCAGAAAGTTTTGGATTTACTTTAATCTTTGGCCAATCAATCTGAATATCGTCATCATCCCATCTAATAGCCCTTTCGCAATCTCGATTCCAATAATCAGTAGTCTTATATAAAACTTCAGCATAATCAGTAAGTGTAAGGAATCCATGAGCAAAGCCTTCTGGAATCCATAAATAATTTTTATTATTAGTATTCAGAAAAACACCAACCCATTTTCCAAAAGTTGGAGAATTACGTCGTATATCAACAGCAACATCAAAAATTTCTCCTAGAATGCAACGTACTAACTTTGCTTGAGGATAAGGCGAAAGCTGATAATGCAAACCTCGCAAAACACCATATTCAGAGCGAGAATGATTATCTTGCACAAATTCTTTAGTTGATTGACTATTTTCCTTTAATAATCTCTTCCAAACATTGGAATTCCAGCTCTCATAAAAAAAACCTCTTTCATCACCAAATAAGTTTGGTTTTAAAAGCAGAGGTCCAGGTATTTTCTCACCTTGAAGAGTCAGAAGAGGTTCAACCCTCATTAAAATTACCTACAAAGGATTGTTGAGCAAATTCAAAAGATAGTCGCCATAACCGCTCTTTTGAAGTGGCACTGCTAATGAGGCTAACTCCTCGGAGGTAATCCATCCTTGCCTCCAAGCAACCTCCTCTGGACAGCCAACCTTGAGCCCTTGTCGATGCTCAAGAGTGCGAATAAAAGCAGCAGCCTCATGTAATGAATCGCATGTGCCAGTATCCAACCAAGCTGTACCTCGCCCCATTAATTCAACTCTCAAAACTCCCTCATCCAAATATTGACGATTAAGATCTGTAATTTCTAACTCACCGCGAGAAGATGGCTTAACTCTCTTAGCTCTTTCAACAACTGATCCATCATAGAAATAAAGACCTGTAACTGCATAGCGACTTTTAGGCTTTAAAGGCTTTTCCTCAAGGCTTAAAACTTGTCCATCAACTGAAAAATCAACAACTCCATAACGCTCAGGATCTTTAACGGGATATGCAAAAACAGTTGCATCCACTTCTGATTGATTACTTGCTTTCAGCTGTGCAACAAAATCATCTCCATGAAATAAGTTGTCACCAAGCACCAACGCAGCTGAATCTCCCGACAAGAATTCCTCTGCAATCAAAAAAGCCTGTGCCAAGCCATCAGGACTTGACTGCACAGAATATTGAATATCCATGCCCAAATCTCCTCCATCGCCTAAAAGCGTTTGAAAAGCTTGCTTGTCATAAGGAGTAGTAATAAGCAAAACCTCTCTAATGCCTGCAAGCATCAGAGTGGTAAGTGGATAAAAGACCATCGGCTTGTCGTAGACAGGAAGCAATTGCTTACTGACTGCTTTAGTGATTGGATGAAGCCTTGTGCCACTGCCACCAGCGAGGATAATGCCCTTTCGAGTCATGATTCGATTTTCTTGGGAGAATCATGCCATGGAGCAAATGAAATGGCAGTAATCAAACTGA
>QCKF01000030.1 GCA_003215545.1 Prochlorococcus sp. AG-409-L14
AATGCAAAACATGCATTAGATCAAATATCAAAAAGGGAGTTTAATTATACTCCTATTCTATTCTCAGACCTAGTGAAGAAAGGTAAAAATTTTGCTGACGTTGATATAAATACTGCAAGTACATATTGCGGAATGGACGTTTATCTCACTAGAAAGATTGCCATCGTGCTACATAAAAAGCTAGTTAAGAAAGGTGATAAGCTTATTAATCTCTTAAGAAATGTTGAGCAACCTTTAGAACCTGTCCTTGCACTCATGGAAGCGACGGGAATTCGGATAGATATTCCCTATTTAGAAAAACTCTCCCTGGAACTAAGGAAAAACCTTGAGCGTATTGAAAAACAAGCTCATCAAGAAGCTGGTATTGATTTCAATCCATCCTCTCCGAAACAACTTGGAGAGCTTCTCTTTAATAAATTAGGTCTTGATAGAAAAAAATCTCGAAAAACCAAAACAGGTTGGAGTACTGATGCAAATGTATTAGAGCGACTAGAAGGTGACCACCCAATTATTAATCTAATTTTAGAATATCGTGTTTTAAGTAAATTACTTAGTACTTATGTAGACGCACTGCCTCAATTAGTTGAGAAAGAAACTGGGAGAGTACACACTGACTTTAACCAAGCGGTTACGACAACAGGTAGGCTTAGTAGTAGTAATCCAAACCTTCAAAATATACCTATAAAAACAGAATTTAGCCGTAGAATTCGTAAAGCATTTTTACCTCAGGAAAATTGGCAGTTATTGAGTGCTGATTATTCGCAAATAGAATTAAGAATACTCACCCATCTTTCAGGAGAAGAGGTGCTTCAAGAAGCCTATAATAATGGAGAAGATGTACATTCCCTTACTGCAAGACTTCTTCTTGAAAAAGACGTTATTACAGAGGAGGAACGTCGTCTTGGTAAGACGATTAATTTTGGTGTTATCTATGGGATGGGAGCACAAAGATTCTCTCGAGCAACTGGAGTCAGTCAAATAGCGGCCAAAGACTTCTTAAATAAATTCAAAGAGCGTTATCCAAAAGTCTTTTCTTTTTTGGAACTTCAAGAAAGACTAGCTTTAAGCCAAGGATATGTTGAGACAATACTGGGACGACGTCGACTTTTTAGCTTCGATAAAAATGGATTAGGCCGATTGTTTGGGAAAGACCCATATCAAATAGATCTTAATCTTGCTCGTCGTGCTGGAATGGAAGCTCAACAGCTTAGAGCAGCAGCCAATGCCCCAATTCAAGGCTCATCCGCAGACATCATCAAAGTTGCCATGGTGCAGATTCAAGAGAAGCTAACTACCTCAAAACTCCCTGCACGAATGCTTCTTCAAGTCCATGATGAACTTGTTCTAGAGGTCGATCCTGAAGCATTAAATGAAGTCAAAACAATCGTTGTAAATACCATGGAGACAGCAATCACCTTGAGTGTTCCTCTTGTTGTTGAGACTGGAGTAGGAATCAATTGGATGGAGGCAAAATAAAATCGTGTTATTTAATAATAATTTTCATCTACAACTGAAGATGCCGTGACATTAAGGTTCTACAACACCCTCAATCATGGAATAGAAGAGTTTCGTACGATTGAACCTAATCGAGTAAGTATTTATTGCTGTGGTGTCACTGTTTATGATCTTTGCCACCTAGGACATGCACGTAGTTATATTGCCTGGGATGTTTTACGTCGTTATCTAATTTGGAAAGGGTATGAGGTAACTTTCGTGCAGAATTTTACAGACATTGACGACAAAATACTTAAAAAGCTTATGAGGAAGGTGCTTCAATGAATGAAGTTAGTGAAAGGAATATAAAAGCATTTCATCAAGATATGGATTCACTTGGAATAATGAGGCCTGATCGAATGCCTCGGGCCACTAAATGCCTTGATGGGATCCGCTCTTTCATTGAAGAATTAGAAAAAAAAGAACTAGCTTACGAAATTGAAGGAGATGTTTATTTTGCAGTAACTAAAAATCCTAATTATGGAAAACTAAGTGGACGCGATTTAGAGTCACAACAAACAAATGCAGATGGTCGTATTGAAGATAAAGAAGAAGCTCGCAAAAAAAACCCTTTAGATTTTGCACTATGGAAAGGAACAAAGCCAGGTGAAACAAGTTATCCATCGAAGTGGGGCAATGGACGTCCTGGATGGCATATTGAATGTTCTGCAATGGTACGTAAGGAATTAGGTGATACTATCGATATTCATCTTGGAGGAGCTGATTTAATTTTTCCTCATCATGAAAATGAAATAGCTCAATCCGAGTCTGTTACTGAAAAGAATCTTGCCAATTTCTGGTTACACAATGGAATGGTCAATGTGGATGGTCAGAAGATGAGTAAGTCACTAGGAAACTTTACAACAATTAGAGCTCTTATTAAAAGCAAAATTTCTCCCATGACATTAAGGCTATTTGTATTGCAAGCGCACTACAGAAAACCACTTGACTTTACAAATAATGCACTTAATGCTGCTTCCACAGGATGGAAAGGGTTAAACATTGCTCTTTGTCTTGGCACTCAATATAGACATCTTCTAGGCTGGGGAGAATATCAAACAAGGAATGGGGTAGAGATCAAAGCTCTCAATCTCTCAAATAATGAGGAGTTAAATATTTTACGGCAACGTTTTATTGAAGCTATGGATGATGATATGAATACCTCAGGTGCTTTAGCCGTACTCTTTTTGATAGCCCGTCCCTTGCGTGCATTATCCAACAGGCTTGAGAGAGATGACATCCCTAGTAATTTGTCCAGAGAAAAGTCAGCTTTGCATACAAGATGGTTACTGCTAATTGAATTAGCAAAGGTACTAGGACTAAAATATGAACCGAGCGAAGCATTGGCTGCTAAACATGACTCAATCCTTGAAACGGATAAAACCATCCAGGCAGCAATAAATGCTCGAAAAAATGCTAAATCAGCGAGAAATTTCAAAGAAGCAGATAGGATCCGTGACGAACTAAAAGAAATGGGGATTGAGCTTATAGATAAACCAGGAGGAATTACCGAATGGATTCGTATATCAACTTAATAAAATCAAAAGTCTTAAATCTTTAAGCCAAAGCCCATTGTCGAAACAAGTCAACCATGCTCACTACGAGGCCAAAAGCTATAACAGGAGGAGAAATCCAACGAAGCATAAACTTTAGAAATATTATTACTCGAGATGGTGTCTCACAGCCAATCAAATCATTTTCAAAACGCCTAGGTACTACCCAACCAAGTAATAAAGAAATACATAAGCCTCCTAGAATTAATAAAATACCACCGAAAATTGCATCCATTTTTCCCAAGAAATCCAGATTCAACGCAGAGGGAATTCCTATCACAAAAACCAGCCCCGTTGAAATCCAGACTGCTTGATTACGACGCAAACCAAATTTCTCCATCATTGAAGAAACTGGTACTTCAAGCAATGAAATAGATGAAGTAATGGCTGCTATATAAGCAAGCAAAAAGAAAAAGATTGCTACTACTCTCCCTGAAATGCCCATTTGAGCTAAGCCAGTAGGCAAAGCTATAAACAAGGCGCCAACTGTCGAACTACTTACGGCATCTTTCAATCCAAAGGTCATAACGACAGGAAATGTAACCAATCCCGCCAATAGGCCCACAGCAGTATCCATGCCAATAACTGCTAATGCTT
>QCKF01000031.1 GCA_003215545.1 Prochlorococcus sp. AG-409-L14
TTGGTAGCTACTGACTGCATATCAATTTGATCAATACATTGGGAGGGTAAGCCCAGAATTTTTACTTCTCGCAGATCAGAAACTTTAAAATATGGATGCAAGCCAAAGCTAAAAGGTATTGGCATTATATCTACGTTTTTGATGTTAATTTTGAAATCGATGAAATCCAATCCTAAGTGAACCTCCATATCAACTTGACATGAAAAAGGAAACTTAAAACGAGGAAAATCCTCTGTAAATAAACTCAAGTTAAATCCAGAACTATCTTGAAGATAATTTATATTCCATGGCAGATCTCGTGCAAACCCGTGTTGTTTAATATGAAACTCACCTTGCGGTAATTTCAAAAGATTATTGGGCAAGTCTCCACAAATAGGAAAAAGGATAGGTATGCCACCTCGAACACTTTTATTGTGTTGCTTAAACCTTGCTAAATCAAAATAAAGTACCTCAATACCATTACATAGCCACTCAGTAATCAAGCCTCCTCTCTCAGGAACAACTCGCAACCTATTTCCATTATCACTATCTAATAATTCCCAATGAGAATAAGGACTATCTTTACGAGTAAGTTGCATTAGACAAAAACCCTATCCAATTTAATCAACAAAGGTATTTATATAGATAAATCTCATGTATTTTGTTCTCTATCTGTTTTCTTCGTTAGCCAATCTAACAACGCCTCATTGACTTGCTCAGGAACTTCATCATGCGGGCAGTGACCCGCGTCCAAAACAACTTCTACAGTGTCTTGAGGTGCATGCTTCATAAAAGCTGCTCTTTTTCCAACGGCATTCATCCAAGGATCTCGATTACCCCAAAGCAAAAGTACTGGTGATTGCAATTCTGCAAATAACTCATCAAGTGGCTGTCCCTGAGGTCCACCAGGATCAAAAACACTTTTAAAAACTCTAAATGCTCCTGGATCAAGTGAGGGCTGGCGAATTGCCTCAACTAAGTAATCATCAACATTGGTACGATCAATATAAACCTGGTTAAGTGTTCGTCGAATAGTAGATGGTTGACGTAGATTTTCAAAAATCAACCTTTGAATTAGTGGATCTTTTAAAAAACCTCCGCCAATAGCCCTGCGGGCCTTAGACCAGAATCCCTGAGAAGGCTTTTTATCACTGGTGAAATAACCTGCTGCATTCAACAAAACCACACCTGCAGCTTCTTGACCCAATGCTGATCCTGCAGCCAAGGCAGCATATCCACCTAAAGAATTACCTACAAGAACTGTTGGCCTACGGATTCTTTCCTTTACATAAGCAACTACCTGATCGCGCCATAACGGACCTCCATAGTTAAGTTCACCTGGTTTTGAACTCCTACCAAAACCTAATAGGTCTATTGCGTGTACTTCATGAGTTTGAGAAAGAACAGGAATGTTATGTCTCCAATGATCAGTTGATGCGCCAAAACCGTGAACCAAAAGCAAAGCGGGTTCTTTTAGCGATGATTTGCCATCCAACTCAGTAATTGGATGAGTACTTAAACAATGCACGTCATGACCTAGATAATTCCAGGAAGCATTAGATGTAGCAACTTGCATTGACATCAAAAAAGAAACTTCTTGCTCAGAAAGATGATGCTAAACACTCATTTAAGAAGTTGTTTGCCGAAACAGCAAAAAACTAAAATTATTAGCTACTAATGAGCGAGCATTTAAATCAGATCAAAGTGCTGAACTAAATAAGTCCAACAGGATTAGCCGCAACTTCATCAGGGATTTCATTGCCACCGCCTGGCTTTTTATCTTTGAGAACCAACCTAAGAAGCACAGGTGCCAAGAAAGTAGTGCCTATAACCATTAATAAAATTGCTGCTTCCAATGATGGTGTAAGCAATCCTGCACTTGTTCCTAAACCTAGGAAAATTAATCCCACTTCTCCTCTAGGCATCATTCCTAGGCCGACAACAAGCCTATTTGTAGGTTTGTCAATCATGAACGTCCAACCTGCTGCAATCTTGCCAATAATCGCAACTACAAGAAGGAAACCTGCTACTACTAGGGCTGACCTACTTGCTGGGTCAAGAGGATTAATAACTGAAAGATCCATACCAGCACCAACTAAGACAAAGAAAATCGTTGCAAATAAGGAAACAAGAGGTAAAACAGATTGTTGTATTGCGTGATTATTTTTAGAACTACTTAGAATTAAACCTGCTGCGAATGCACCTAAAGCAGCTTCCAAACCAATAGCAGTAGCGACAAAACAACTCAAAACCAATATCACAAATGATGCAACTACCACAGCTCCTGGAGCCTTGAGTCGATCAAGCAGCCAATCAAAAGCTGGAGCGGCTGTTCTACTAAGCGCAATTGCAGCAATAACAAATATGGTTGCAGCGACTACCAACTTGACGATAGGTGCAATTTCTAATGAACCTCCTGAGGCAAGAGCTACAACAACTGCAAGAATGACTATTCCAAGAATGTCATCGAGTACAGCAGCACCAATCACAATCTGACCCTCTCTAGTCTTTAAATAACCCAATTCTCCAAAAACACTTGCCGTAATACCAATACTTGTTGCTGTCATAGAGGCACCTGCAAAAACGGCAGGTATTAAATCGACCTGGAAAATAAACATCAAGCCTAAAGTTCCTAAAGCAAATGGAAGGATCACCCCAGCCATTGCGACTGTAAAAGCTTGCGTTCCAACAGCTACCAACTCTTCAAGTTCGCTCTCAAGTCCTGTAAGGAAAAGCAATGCATATAAGCCAAGAGTTGCAACTGCTTGCAATGAAGGAAATGTTTCAAAGTAAAGATCTGGAACCGCCTCAGGGGGCACAGCAGCCAATGAACTAATTACATTGACGAACCCTTCGTTGAGTTGTGCACTCGTAGATGGAGGCATAAGTAGGTGTAAGCCAGAAGCACCTATAAGAACACCAGCTAATAACTCTCCAACAATCGTAGGCAGTTGAAGACGTACCAAAACTTCGGCCAAAGTTCTGGCAGCGACAAAAATCAATAAAAAATTGATAACCCCTATAAGTGTTTCAGCAACCTCAATGTCATGAGTGCTCAAAACAGAGAGAACCTGTGTCAAGAACATTTAATTGGCAAATTCATCTTGTTTAGAAGAAACATAAATGAACGTGCGACCCAAAAAAGGCATTTCCTCCCTTATAAGCAATGAGCAGATGGTGTTGATCTGAAGTCACTCTGCGTCTGAACTAATAACTACCGCTAGCGTCCATCGATAAACCAGCCATAAAGATGCCCATTGAATTCAAGAAAAAGGTATCCATTTTTTCTTAATACAATCTAATAATCGTCACCATTCAAAGCCAACAACTTTCAAACACAAAACAACTCTTTAGCCAGGTCAGTAATTATGAGCAGCTCCCAGCCTTTAGATCTGCGTCTGCCAACACCTGGCTGCTATGCAGATCCAGAACGAGCCGGCATCGATGCCA
>QCKF01000032.1 GCA_003215545.1 Prochlorococcus sp. AG-409-L14
GACCGAATTAGTATTCTTGTTATAGGTGCAGCACTATCAAGAAAATCTTGAGAATTTACGAACCACTGTACTTCTCTAAATTAAACTATGAAGCAAGCTATCTTGCAAAGTTATGTTGGCATTGAAAAGATACCTGATCTTTATCAGAGACCTTATATTTGGGTCAATTTTGTTAGGTCAATGAAATTTAAGTCTATGGTTGAGATAGGTGTATTTGCAGGTGATTTTGCGAATGGAATTTTAAGGAACTGTGATTCAATAGACAAGTATTATATGATAGACCCATGGAGGTATATCGATAACTATAATGCAAAGGCAAATAGAAGTGATTCGGAATTTGAAAAACTCTTTCAACATACATTAGAAAAGACAAATTATGCTGCTAATAAGAGAATAATCTTAAGAGGTAAAACAACAGAAGTCGTTGATAAGATCCCAAATAATGAAATAGATTTAGCGTACATTGATGGAGATCATTCTTTAAAAGGTATAACTATAGATATGATCAGAATTTTTCCGAAGATTAAACAAGGGGGCTGTATAGGTGGCGATGATTTTGGATTTAATTCTACGCCTCCTGAATTAGAGCCTAATCTCGTATATCCATTCGCTGTTTATTTTGCAGAGGCGGTTTCTGCTACTATTTACTTATTACCTTACGCTCAATTTTTAATACACAAGAACGGCCTATTTGAAGTGATCGATTTAACACTTAATAATGAAATCCCCGAAAATATAAATATGCTCTCTATTATGGAAAAATATAAAATTGATAATATAACTAAAGAAAGATGAACTCCTTAATTGTATTATTAATAAATAGAGTGCTTTCGTAAATATTGAATAAGTCAAAGCTTATGAAGTTTATTTTTAATTGATAATGAATAATTCTCATTATCAAATTCTCAACACTGTGCCAAGATAAGGAATAATATGAAAAGTATAGAATCTAGGATGACAGAACTGGAAGCAGCTAATGAGAAATATTATCTGAGCAAGGCTACTGACCAGATAAGATCTGGTAATTTGCAGCATGCATTAGACACTTATTACAAATGCTTGGCTGAATACCCTGGATGTATTGAGGCCTACAATAATGTCTCAATTATTTTAAATGAAAGATTAAGCACCAATTTTGCAATTAAGTTTATGAAGAAGGGAGTCATTATTAAACCAGAGTTAGCAGCTTTATACCGCAATCTTGGTATCTTTTACTTAGAAATTGGATGTGATCAAAAAGCATTAAGGGCATTATCTAATGCCTGTAAAATTAGCCCAGGCTTTGCTGATGTATTTTTTAATCTTGGAAATTTATTTACAGGTTATTCTAAAGTTGGCCTAGAAAGTTATGTAAAAGCATCCCAACTATATAAGAAATCTATTGCATTGAATCCATTCAATGCTACGGCATATTTAAATCTAGCGGATTTATATGCAAACTTTTCTAATCTCGATCTTGCATTATTTTTATATAAAAGATCACTATTATTAGAACCTATTAGAGCTAATACTTATCAATTGATTGGCGACATATCTTTTGAGAAAGGTCACAAGAAAAAGTCTTTAAATGCCTACGAAATATTTATTAAATATAATCCTTTGGTATATCAAATTAGTACTGAATCCGACGATATGATTAGGAGCTGTAAAGCTATAGATTATTATCAGAGTATTGATTCTATTCCAAGTCAAGCTATATTCATACCTTCTTACCCTTCTGATTTCAATAATACTGGCACACATTTAATGTACTTGCATATCCCTAAGTGTGGCGGAACACGCTTTGAAGACCCATTGGTTGAGTGTATAAAACAATGGTATATTAATAAAGGTATTTTCGAATTTAAGGATTACCTCTCTGATTTATATGAAAAAAACGAATTTAAATATATTCTTTTTGAAGGTCGTGGATCTGCGCTTTATTATGAATTCTTTAGGAGGAAGATTCCATATGATATGAACATCGATTTCTCCTTCTTTCGTTCATACCAAATAAATATTAGTAATTTATTGCTTGACTTGAAAGAAAAATGTAATATCAGGCCAATTAAAATAGCAGCATATAGAAATCCAGAGAAGAGGCTATTATCAGCAATAAGGCATCTATTGAGGACAAATGGTAATAGACCCGATTTGGTTAGAGAGTGTATAAAAGATCGAGATATTTTCTTAGATAATTCTATATATAGAGCATGTTATGATTCTTTCGATACTTATATAAATCTTTCCTCTGTATCAGAACCAGTTGTGGATTCACTAATAGAACTTGGTGATTTTTCGCAATTATGTAAAATTCAAAGTGAATTTCTATCTAACTGTAGATTGCCAAATATTATCACTAATAAGTTTATACATAAATCTCCCCCGCCTAATAAGTCTGATTATTTGCTGATTGATAAATTAAAGCAAGAATGCCTTGATAATGGATTCCTAGAGTATGATAATAGTCAATTAATTCAAGATTTGCTAAAACCAGAGTATTCAGCTTCTCTACAAAAAGATAAGGAGAAAAAAAGAAATTTGCATCCCATCACACTTATATTAAGCACTAGAACATCTTCACATTATTATAATAAGTCAATACTAATGCCAACGTCTGAGCTCCTCACAGCAAAAGGTCAAAGATTTTTGAGAGAAGTATTTGGGAAGTGACGATAACAGAAGAGATCTAGGTATTAGTCGAGTTCGCTTGGAATTGTTAACACTGTTGGACTACTGAATGATAGGATTTGACAATGATATTTACAGAAATAGTTAGAAGCCATTTACCTTTTCCTGATGAACTTAATGTTTTGGTTCATATAGGAGCACATGATGGGGGTGAGATAGAAGAGTACTTATCTTTCGACTTTAAAAAAATTATTCTAATAGAAGCTGATCCAAATATTTTCCTAAGATTGCGAGCAAAGGTTGATAAGCTTAATAAGGTTGATCAGGCTAAGATTTTACTAGTCCAATCTCTTGTCGCTGACCAAGATGGAGAGTCGTATAAGTTTAATATCTTTAGCAATGATGGTGCTTCTTCCTCAATTTACAATAGTACCGAGTTGAAAAGAAAAGTTTGCCAAGTTGAAGAAACAGGTAAGACTTTAAATCTAAGTTCTTCTAGGCTAGATACAATACTTTCACTCTATAAGATTCCAGCCAAGGACATTACAGTAATTGTTTTTGATATTCAAGGAGCAGAGTTTAAAGGCCTTTTAGGCACTGGTAAATACCTTCAGCATGCTTGCCTTGTGGAGGTAGAAGTTTCAAGGTATGAATACTATAAAGATGCACCTCTTTACCAGCATATAGAAACATTACTTAAATCTAGTGGTTATAAAAGAGTAACTCCGATTCCTA
>QCKF01000033.1 GCA_003215545.1 Prochlorococcus sp. AG-409-L14
GGGTTTGGCCGCGCAACTACAGATGGAATTTGCAGAGCTGTACTTTGGGATGTTGTTGTTGCTGGTGACCTAAGAGGCCTAGGGCTAGGTCGCAAAGTAGTGGAAGCTCTAATATCTTCTCCATCAATAAAGAACGTAGAACGGGTATACCTCATGACCACAGACCAATCGACCTTTTATGAGCAAATAGGTTTTGAAAAAGCAAATACACAAAAACTACTCATAAAAAAATTCCAATAACTACAAAAACATCAATAATTCCAAACACTGGAGGAATTCATTCCTCCAGTTAAAAAAGAACTTTCAAGCGGATGAAGAGATTCGAACTCTCGACCCTCTCCTTGGCAAGGAGATGCTCTACCACTGAGCTACATCCGCATTTCCATAGGGTTACTCCGTCCCTATGAGTTCAAGCATGCCTTATGGCAGGTGACCTGGTCAATCTGAATTTTCAATTAGTTGAGTCAGATGAATGAAGAACCCGCATTAATGATGCCATCTCAAGTGCCTGCAATGCATAATTCCAACCTAAATTACTTTTTACTCCTGCCCTCTCTAAAGCTTGTTGCAAGGTATCAGTTGTTAATACCCCAAAAATTATAGGAACTGCTGTCTCACGAGAAACTGAAGCAATTCCTTTGCTTGACTCAGAAACTACTACGTCAAAATGCGGCGTATCTCCTCTAATGACTGCACCCAAAGTAATAACAACTTGATAACGCCCACTTTTGGCAAGGGTTTGTGCAACTATTGGTAATTCAAAAGAGCCTGGAACCCAGGCAACGTCAAGTTGATCGCTTGCAGAAGAAATATCAACGCCATGCCGTGACAAACAGTCCAAGCATCCACTTAAAAGCTTGCCTGTCACCAAATCATTGAACCTAGCGACAACAACAGCTATACGAAAGCTTGTGGAGTCATCAAAGCGTCCTTCAAATGTAGCCATTTGTAACCAAAGGGATGACCATGAACCTACAACGTAGGCGCATGGTCATCTAGAGACAATGCAAGGTCAGGAAAAAATTCCTTTTAGTTACTTACCTAAAAAGCAACCTAGAAGGAAACACCATCAATTTGGTGAGCTATGAATTCTGCAACGAAAGCATTGATCAGAACTAGGTGGAACCAAACCCCACCAATAAGCTCAATTTTTTTGATTTCGCTGTTTCTACGATCTCCAGGGTTCTTTTGAGTCATATAAAGAACTGGGACGCCTACTACCAAAATCAATGAAGCAAGCAGCAGGGCATTCGCGGCGATGAAACTAATAAACTGCATGGTAAATAAGGCGACGGAGCCAATGCTCTCAGCATCCGTACATTCTCCCATGAAGTGGCCGCCAATGTTGAAAAGTTACTCCCGGGTGTCGCGAGGCTTCACATGAGAAAAAAAACACCGCTTACTATGCGAACGCTTTAAAAAGAAAAAGGGTCTATGCCCAGAAGCGCTAAGCCCTTGCAGGGCAGTCTTTTTGAGGATACAGAAGACCTCTCACTAGAGACTGGAAACACATCTGAAAACATCGAAACGCAAATATCGCTTTCTGAACAAGATCTAGCAAAAGACGCCCTGAAAAGACCTCGCAAAAGAAAAATAGATGAAAGGGATACATCAAAAAACAATATTTCTAGGCATTTACAACAAAACACAGAGTCTGATGAGGATGGCCTACCACCATGGTCAGATCAAAGCCTTATAGATAAAGATGAGCTAACTCCGATGCTCTCCCATTACGTGGAGCTTAAAAGAAAAAATCCTGAAAGGGTATTGCTGTATAGGCTTGGGGACTTTTTTGAATGTTTTTTTGAAGATGCAATCAAGCTATCAAGGATTTTAGAACTCACACTTACAGGAAAAGAAGCAGGAAAAAAAATAGGCCGAGTACCAATGGCCGGTATCCCGCATCATGCTGCTGATAGATATTGTGGAGAACTAATAAAACGGGGATTAAGCGTAGCTATTTGTGACCAACTAGAAACTACAGCAACAAAAGGCAGTCTTCTAAAAAGAGATATCACAAGGGTTTTGACACCAGGCACAGTAATAGAAGAAGGAATGTTAAATGCTCGAC
Organism: Prochlorococcus sp. AG-409-L14; assembly: GCA_003215545.1. GTDB lineage: Bacteria > Cyanobacteriota > Cyanobacteriia > PCC-6307 > Cyanobiaceae > AG-409-L14. The sequence continues at coordinate 2,072 of QCKF01000033.1, forward strand.
GAAATAACTGGTTGGCAGCGATTATTACCAATCATTCCAAAGAATCAAATACTTTCTTTTGGGGGCTTGCAACGGCAGATGTAAGTACTGGTGAGTTCTTGGTAATGCAGCGACAAAGTCCTGAACTTCTCCAACAAGAATTATCAAAGCTACAAGCTGCTGAAATTCTCTTAAGTAATTGTTCAACAAGCAATCTAAATAATTGGCAACCAGAAAGATTACCAATAACAAATATTCCTAATACACCATTTAGCTTGCCAGAAGCTGAAACAACACTCAAAACTCACTTCAAACTTCAATCAATTCATGGCCTTGGACTACAAGAATGGCCTTTAGCACTAAGAGCTGCAGGAGGACTACTGCAATACTTAAGAGCTACCAAGCCAAAACACTTTGATCAAATTCAAGAAGATAAAAGAATCGACATTGCTTTAGATGTACCTAAGATAATTTTTGCAGAAAATACTCTAGTTCTTGATTCTCAAACACGTAGAAATCTTGAGCTTACTAATACACAAAGAGATGGAAGATTTCAAGGATCACTTCTATGGTCAATTGATAGAACTTTAACCTCAATGGGAGGACGCTGCCTTCGCAAATGGCTTGAAGAACCACTAATAGATATTAAAGAAATAAATGCTAGGCAAAAAATAGTATCAACTCTGGTGGAACAAAGGTCTCTCAGGAAAGTACTCAGAAAACTACTCAGATCAATGGGAGATCTTGAAAGATTAGCCGGACGAGCAAGTGCAGGGCATGCGGGTGCTAGAGATATTGTTGCCATTGCTGAAGGAATAGAAAAGCTTCCCAAACTTGCAATTGAATTAGTGCATATAAAATGTGAAACGCCTTCCTGGTTTAAAAGCTTACTAAATGTAGACCATCGATTACTAAATTTAGCTGATACTATTCGAGATGAACTTATCGATACCCCTCCGTTAAGTCTAAAGGATGGAGGATTAATTCATGATGGTGTTAATCAAATATTAGATGGACTAAGAAATCAATTAGACGACCAAGATGCTTGGCTAAAAGAACAAGAAGAATTTGAAAGGAAATCTAGTGGGAATAATAATATTAGAATCCATCAACATAGAAATTTTGGTTATTTTTTATCAGTCACCAAAGCAAAAGCAAATGCAGTTCCTGAACATTGGATAAGTCGCTCTAAGACTTGTTGCTGTAATAAGTCAAGACCTGTTGGAGCTAGCTGAGACTGAATGAAACTAATGCTCTGCAAAAAAATCGGGTGATCAGAA
>QCKF01000034.1 GCA_003215545.1 Prochlorococcus sp. AG-409-L14
CCATATCGATCGCTTCTAATGTCTCTGTCAAAGAGCCAATCTGATTAACCTTAATTAAAATAGAATTAGCAACATTTAAAGAAATACCTTTTTGAAGTCTCGAAGTATTAGTTACAAACAGATCATCACCAACCAGCTGTACTTTCTTTCCCAACCGTTTAGTCAGTAAAGTCCATCCATCCCAATCATCCTCAGCCAGTCCATCCTCAATAGACACAATGGGATATTCATCGACAAGTTTTTCTAACTGTGTCACCATCCCTTCGCTTGAGTAAGAAGAACCTCCGAAATGATATTTGTCATCTTTGAAAAACTCCGTACTAGCTACATCTAGAGCCAAAGAAATGTCTTTTCCAGAAGAAAAGCCTGCCTTCTCAATAGCCTCAACCAATAAATCACCAGCAGCCTGATTACTAGACAAGTTTGGAGCGAAACCACCTTCATCACCAACAGCAGTTGACAATCCTTGCTTATTTAGAAGGTCTTTCAGGCAATGAAAAACTTCAGTCCCCATTCGCAACGCCTCGCGAAAACTTTGCGCACCATGAGGGACCAACATAAATTCTTGAAAATCAAGGTTATTTGCGGCATGCGCTCCTCCATTGATGACATTCATTAATGGCACAGGTAGGAGTGAAGACATAGGTCCGCCTAAATACCTATAAAGAGGCACACCAAGGCCATTGGCTGCCGCACGGGCATTCGCAAGACTTACTGCTAAAACAGCATTTGCTCCAAGAACTGATTTATTGTCTGTGCCATCGAGTTCTCTCATTGCAGCATCAACAGCAATCTGATCAAGTGCAGAAAGTCCGCAAAGGCATGGGGCAATTTTTTCCTCAATATTTTGAACTGCTTTCAAAACTCCTTTCCCCATATAACGATCAGCACAATCCCTAAGTTCGTGAGCTTCGTGTGCTCCTGTACTTGCGCCACTTGGAACAATTGCGCGACCAATTGAGCCACCCTCAAGCATCACCTCTGCTTCCACAGTTGGGTTTCCCCGAGAGTCCAGAACCTCCCTAGCTAGGATGTTATCGATGACTAGTTCAAGAGAATCGATCACTTTTTATAGAAGAGATTTTTTGATCTTATGGCCCGCTATAAAATTTAGCCCTTTCATGTTTCGTACTCCAGCTATTTCAGCAGCTGGCCAGACTGACATGAAGCACCAGAATGAATCTATAACGCAAGTCTAGGTTGACCTGAAATGAGAATGCTTCACACCATGTTGAGAGTAGGAGACTTAAATAGGTCAATACTTTTTTATACGTCCGTTCTGGGCATGCAATTACTACGACAAAAAGATTATCCTTCAGGGCGATTCACCCTAGCTTTCCTTGGCTACGGAAATGAATCTGAACACACTGTCCTGGAACTCACTGAGAATTGGGACATAAGCAATTATGAGCTAGGAAAGGGGTACGGTCATATCGCAATAGGAGTAGAAAACATCCATGCTACTTGTACATCCATCAGGCAAAACGGTGGAAATGTCACTAGAGAGCCTGGGCCAATGAAACATGGAACGACAGTAATTGCGTTTGTAGAAGATCCTGATGGGTACAAAATCGAATTAATTGAAATGTCTTCTCGCCCCAAAGACGAATGAGTCCTATTCCATCTAATGCCATAAAGCAAATTCAAATGCAAGGAAGCCTTACTCAAAATCCAGATCTATTTAGCGATGATTCATGGAATCTCTTAATTAGCAGTCAAGATATTGCCAAGAGATGGAAGCATGGCCATCTAGATGTAGAGCATTTAATTCAAGTCTTATTCAGCGACAGATACTACAAAAGATTCGTTGAAGATCTACCAATAAATAATTCAGAGCTTCTAGATAGTTTAGAAAGCTTTTTAGCAGAGCAACAAATGTCAAGAGGTGAAGAACTATTTATTGGGGAAGATTTAGAAGAATTACTTGAAAATGCAAATGATTTTAGGATGAGGTGGGGATCAAAATTAATAGAAATTTCACATCTCATACTTGCTTTTGGTAGAGATAAAAGAATAGGATCATATCTTTTTGAAGAACTTGGCTTACCAAGTGAAAGATTAGAAGCAGAAATAATGAAAAGACCTCGATCAAAAAACAGGAAATCAATATCAAATAAGCAAAAATTCACAGAAGAAGCTGAGAACAAGAAAATAGTTAAAAGTCAACTGATGAAAAATATATCTGAAGCAAGACCAGACGAAATTAAGAGCCCAAAAAAAATAAATTTAGACCAGGAAAAACTTTCTGTATCTGAAGAGGACAAGAAAACTTCCTTAGACTTATATGGGAGAGACCTAACATCTGCTGCTGAAGAAAATCAATTAGATCCAGTAATTGGTAGAGACAGTGAAATACGAAATCTTATAAAGGTTTTATCACGAAGAGGTAAAAATAACCCTGTACTTATAGGGGCTCCAGGAGTAGGCAAAACAGCTGTTGCAGAGTTATTTGCACAGCGCATAGTCAATGGAGAAGTTCCTGATGCATTGAAAGGGATGAGATTAATTTCATTAGATCTAGGCGCTTTAATTGCAGGGGCAAAATTTCGTGGCCAATTTGAAGAACGTTTGCGTTCAGTGTTAGAAGAAGCCAGTTCCCCTGATGCAGGAGTAATACTATTTATAGACGAGCTACATACAATTATCAGCACAGATCGTACAAGTGCTTCCGCTGGGAGCCTTTTGACACCAGTACTGGCTAAAGGTGGACTTCTCTGTATTGGAGCAACTACAATAGAAAATTATCGACAAACAATAGAAAAGGATCAGGCATTAAGCAGGCGTTTTCAACAAGTAATGATTAAGGAGCCGAGCTTAGATCTTAGTGTAGAAATACTTAGGGGCATTAAAGAGCAATATGAAGTACATCACGGGGTCAAAATTACAGACAAAGCAATCACTGTCGCGAATAGGT
>QCKF01000035.1 GCA_003215545.1 Prochlorococcus sp. AG-409-L14
TTCTTTGCATGCTGCATTTACTCCTGATGAAGTCATGACCCAACTTAAAGAAGCCGGACTCGAGTTTTGGCAAGTTTATGAAGTTGATAATCCCTATTTAGAGATACTAGGAATTTCTAATCCATTCCACATTAAATTTACTAATTTAATAGCAGGATAATTTAATGACAACTAAATCAAATGCTGATGAACTTGACTTGCTTGATAATAAATATACTTCAGAAAATGAATTGGCCCTTGCTGTAAGTAAAAGACGTAATTTTGCGATAATATCTCATCCTGATGCTGGTAAAACAACTCTCACTGAAAAACTTCTTCTTTATGGAGGAGCTATTCAACAAGCAGGAGCCGTTAAAGCCAGGGGACAGCAAAGAAAAGTAACCTCAGATTGGATGGAATTAGAGAAGCAACGAGGTATTTCTATTACATCTACAGTGTTGCAATTCTGCTATAACGATACAACTATTAATCTCCTAGACACACCAGGACACCAAGACTTTTCAGAGGATACTTATAGAACTCTGGCAGCTGCAGATAATGCAGTAATGCTAGAAGATGCTGCTAAAGGCTTAGAACCACAAACCAGAAAACTTTTTGAAGTATGTCGAATGCGCCACATTCCTATATTTACTTTTATTAATAAGATGGATCGACCTGGTCAAGAACCTATATCACTTCTTGATGAGATTGAATCTGAATTAGGTCTTTTAACATGGCCTGTTAATTGGCCTATTGGTAGCGGTGATCTCTTTAGAGGTGTTATTGATCGAACAACACGAGTAGTTACTCTTTTTACAAAAGCAGAACGAGGGAAACAATCGACTGAGTATAAATTAAATATTTCTGATCCAGAATTAAATAAACTTGTAGAGAAAGAATTATTAGATATAGCTTTGGAGGAATTAGAGCTTATAGATGAGGCAGGTTCAGCTCTAGATATGAAATTAGTTCAATCCGGTGAACTTACGCCAATTTTTTTTGGATCAGCCATGACTAATTTTGGGGTCAGTCCATTTCTTGATTCATTCCTTGAAATGGCACAAGGACCAGTAGCAAGAGAAAGTAACAAAGGCCCTATTAATCCATTGCATCCATCTTTTAGTGGTTTTGTTTTTAAGCTTCAAGCAAATATGGATCCTCGCCATCGTGACCGAGTTGCCTTTGTAAGAGTTTGCAGCGGTAAGTTTCAAAAGGATATGACAGTAAGGCATGCACGTACAGGAAAACAAATAAGACTTTCGAGGCCTCAAAAGATTTTTGGAAAAGATCGAGATGTTGTAGATGATGCCTTTCCTGGTGACGTTATAGGTTTAAATAACCCAGGAATGTTTTCCATCGGGGATACTTTATATACTGGGTCACATATTGAGTATGAGGGCATCCCTTGTTTTAGTCCAGAAATATTTAGTTGGTTACGTAATCCAAACCCTTCAGCGTTTAAGAATTTCAGAAAGGGTATTAATGAATTAAGAGAAGAGGGAGCCGTTCAGGTCTTGTATGACACTGATCAAAGTAAAAGAGATCCAATATTGGCAGCTGTAGGTCAACTTCAATTGGAGGTCGTTCAACATCGGATGGAGAATGAATATGGTGTTCAAACTCGCTTAGAACCACTTGGTTTCCAAGTTGCCAGATGGGTTTCTGGTGGCTGGTCAGAATTGGAAGACACAGGACGTCTTTTCAATTGCAAAGTTGTTCAAGATGTTTGGCATAGGCCAGTTCTTCTCTTTAAGAATGATTGGAATTTGAATCAACTTCATGAAGATCATCCCAATCTTTTGTTGAGTGCAGTTGCTCCTGTAGTAAGTGGTGTTGACCCTATAAGTCTTTGAAGGATCCTGTTTTGATAATTTGCTTTTTATATTCTGGAATTTAGGTTTCCTTTCAATAATGCTTTAACTTTACTAAACCTTTTTCTTAGATCACTAGTTAGTCTTCTATAAGTAAGTTTAATTTGGGCTCTAGGCATGGATTCAACTTCTAGGTCAGACTCCAACGATCCCTATGAATCTCTTGGCATAGAGCCTGGTTCTAGTTTTGAACAAATCCAGGCAGCGAGGGATAAAAGGTTGCTTGAAGTTGG